>JBOIAQ010000100.1:0-11190 GCA_050739115.1 Steroidobacteraceae bacterium
CTGCTGTTCTACCGGCTCGTGCAGCAAGCCGTCGCCACAGACCCGGTGACTTACAATAATCTGATCCACCCGCTGCAGGTGGTGCGCATAATGGCTTAGTGGAGCTAGGCAGATACCCCTTATGAATGTACAGCAATCGGCGCCGATCCAACTACAGTCTGGGTTGGATCCGGGGAGGACGTCAAACATGGGTCTGCCGCCCGGCCAACCGGCATGCCAGCCGGGAGGCGAGCCTCGGCAGGAGCGGGTACGGCAGGCGCACGAGGAAGCCCAGGAAGAGGCGAGCGTGCATGAAGGCGAGGAGCGCGTTGTCGCGCCAGTAGTTGAAATGCGATACGCCACCTTCCTCGGCGCTGAAGTAGCGGATGGGGGCGCTCAGGTTCACCGCCGGCACCCCCCGCCAGGAGAGCCGCACCGCCGCCTCGACGTCGAAGTCGAAGCGCCGCATGCCGATGCTGGCATGCATCTCACTCACAAGCGCCGCGATCGGATAGACCCGAAAGCCGCAGAGCGAGTCGTGGATGCCCGCCCAGAGCGTCTCGAGATTCGCCCACCCGTTGGAAACGCGCCGTCCCTTGACGCGAATCGAGGGCGCGCTGGCATCGAATACCGGATCCGCGAGCACCATCGCCTCGGGCCTCGCGATCGAGGCTTTCATGAATGCCGCAATCATCTGCGCCGGGTGTTGGCCATCCGAGTCCATGACGAGCGCGTGGGTAAATCCCTGCCGCAGGGCCTGCTCGAGGCCCTCGAGGACGGCCCTGCCCTTGCCGCCGTTTCGGGCGCGGACCCAGAGGTGAAGCCCGGGATCGCTCTGCGCCATCGATGCGAGCGCGGCCGCCGTGCCGTCGGTGCTGCCGTCGACCACGACCCAGACGGGCTGCCACTGCTCGCGCGCGGCGCGCACGGTCTCGAAGACTTTGGGGCCGGGGTTGTAGCTCGGGATCAGCACGATGTGCGTGCCCGACGAAGCGCTCATGGGCCGTCGAGGAGCGCTTTGCGGCCGTCCGCCGGCTTGCCGCCGAGCCAGCCATTCTGCGGCGCGTCGGCGAGCTCTCGGGTGAGCTCCCGACCTAAGGCGGCCGTGCAGCTCGCCGCATCGACGGTGGGCTCGAGCCGCGAACCCAGGCGCACGCGGCAGCGGATCGGCAGGCGCGGGACCTTGAGGATCGGCCACCCCTTGCCGAGGTAGGGCGAGTCGATCTCGATGACCACGATCTGCACGGGCACTCGTGCATGGCGGGCGATCACCCCGGTGCTGCCCGTCAGGGGGTTGAGGGGCGCACGGGTGGTGCGGGTGCCCTCCGGAAAAAGGAGGATCGAGCCTCCGCGGCGCAGCTCCTCGATGGCCAAGCGGATCATGCGGCGGGGAGGGTCGCTGCGAATGAAGCCCGCGAGCCTCGAACCCACGCCGAGGAAGACGTTACCCATGAGCTCGGGTTTGAGGATGCAGGCGAGGTCCGGATGGCGGCTAAGGAAAAGAATGGCGTCGATGGAGCTCGGGTGATTGGGCGCGAGAATGAGTGGCGGCTCGGCGCGCAGCGCATCGAGCGGTCGGAGGTCGAACTCGCACGCGCCACTCGCGGTGAGCAGCCACGCGAAGAGACGCAAGCCCCACATCATGGTGTAGCGGGCCATCGCCCGCCGCCAGCGCTTGGGTAACGGTGGCAGCAGGAGCACCACCAGTACCGTCCAGGCGAGAATCTCGACGCCCAAGATCGCCAGCAGCAGGTAGGTGGCGAGGTAGTCGCCGGCTCGCTTTAACACGACAAAAGCATATGCCGGCCCCATCCCGGGGCCCAGCCCCTTCGGGGCCGTTACTGGCCCGGTTGCCAGCCATGGCCGCCCACGGCTTCGATCTCGACCGCGAGGTCCCGGCGGCAGATATCCGCCTGCAGATAAAGCAGCGCAGCTTTCGTGCCCACGGCCGATTCGAGCTCCGCACGGATCGCAGGCAGCTCGCGCGGGTCGCGCACGTAGACCTTGTACGCGAGGTTCTCGAGCCGCAGGGGTCGGACACCCGGGCGGCGTCCCGCCTCCGCGAGCAGCGCCTCGATGTTGACCAGCGCCTCGCGAGCCTGCGCGGGCGGATCACCCGCGTGCAGCGTGCGGTGGCCGACGATGCTCGCGGTTCCGGAGATAAAGAGCGTCGCCCCCTCACCCTCGCCCAACACGGTGGCGCGGGAGAAGGCGGGGCTGCGCGGACCGTACTCCGCCGGGTAGCGGTAGGCGCTCACCTGGCGCGGATTCTCGATGAAGGCCGGCGCGCGGTGGCTTGCGAGGAAGTAGATCGTGACCGGGCTATCGGGCGCTGCGCCGAGCGCGCTCGCCGCCGGAACGCCGCCGGCGACTGCGCGTCCGCTGGCGAGCGAGGCATCGTGGCGTGCGGTGTTGAATTGACGGTAGCGCTCGAGACCGTGGGTCTCGCGGTTGATCTCGGGAATGTAGTTCCAGACGCGCACGAGCCGCGGATCGCCGGCCGCCGCGAGTGTCGCGTAGATCTGCCGGTAGGCGAGCTCGGTGGCGAGGGCGAGAGGCGTGCGGGTCTGTTGTGGCCCGTCCTCGGGCGCTGCGACTTCGGTCTCGTGCACGGTGAGGCTTCCGAAGAGGAGCTCGCCGCTGACGGCATAACGCACCCGGCCGTAAGAGTCGGTCCGCGCACGGCCGCTCACGCGCCACACCTCCAGCACCTCGCGTGAGCCCTCGAGCACCGGGGCATGCACGTGCGCCAGCGGGAATTCGGTGTCACCGCTTCGCCGGGCGCGAGCGTCCCCGTCGAACGTCGCGGCCCCGAGCACATCGTCCCAGCCGTTCGAGTGCGATTCGGACGGAGTGAGATACTCGAGGCGTAGAGTCTCGCTCAAAGTCTCCCTGAAGGTCTCCCTGGCGCTCATCCGCCGGCAGCCGCCCGCTCGGGCTCGACCGGCCGGATGTTTCTCACTCGTGCACGCAGCGCCTCGAGCGAGCGTCGGGGATGCGCCAGCGTGTTGATGTAGTAGATCAGCTTGAATGCGCGCAGCGATGTCCAGATGGGTGTCGTGCCGAAGATGTCGCCGCCCAAGAGCGAGAGCAGCGCCTCCTTCATCCTGAGAAGGTTCCGCGGCGCCATGAAAAGATCCTGCATGGCCGGCCGCGTCATGCGGTAGATGAACCACGAAAACACCCGCGGGCCGTGGCGCACCCGCCGCTCGAAGTGGCGAAACACCCGCGCGCGGCGCGCCGGCAGCCGTAGCGCCTCGCCGATCGCTTGCGCGGCCGCGGTGCCACTCTCCAGGGCGAACATGACGCCCGAGGAGAACACCGGATCGACGAAGGCGTAGGCATCTCCCACGAGGAGGAATCGATCGCCGTGGGCGCGCCGGCAGGTGTACGCGTAGTTGCCGGTGGCCTCGACTTCGGTCGCGAGCGTTGCCGACTCGAGGCGCTTCGCGAGCGGCGGGGAGAGGGCGATCGTCTCGAGGAAGAACTCGCGTAGCGGCAGCGCGCGGCTCTTCATGTAGTAGGGCGAGGCCACCGCGCCGACACTCGTGATGCCGTCCGCGAGCGGGATAAACCAAAACCAACCGTGCTCGAACCAGAAGATCGAGATGTCCCCGGCACGATAGGGATCCTCGCTCCGCCACGCCTCGCGAAAGTGCGCATACATCGCCGAGCTGTTGTGATGTCGGTTGCGCCGCTTCGTGCCGAGGCGCGTTCCCAGGAGGGTGTCGCGGCCGGAGGCGTCGATGAGATAGCGGGCGCGCCAGCACTGGCGCGCGCCGTCCTCGCTCTGCGAGAGCACCTCGACGCCATTTTCACCCGGGAACTCGACCTTCCGTGCGCGGCAGCCCTCGATGATCTGCGCGCCGAGGGTGCGCGCGCGCTCGAGGAGGATGGCATCGAAGCTCGAGCGGCGCACCTCATACGCATGGCAGAGCGTCTTGTTCCAGCTGTCGGCGAAATCGAACCGTTGCCAGCGGTCGTGGATCGGGGAGAAAAATTCGACGCCGTGCTTGGTGAGGCCGATGGCCTGGATCTGCGCCGCCACCCCGAGGCGCTCGAGCAGCGGCAGGCTCGCCGGCAACAGCGACTCGCCGATGTGAAAGCGCGGATGGTGGAATCTCTCGAGCAGCACCACCCGATGGCCCGCCTCGGCGAGGAGCGCCGCGGCAGTGGAGCCTGCGGGGCCGCCGCCAATCACGATGACGTCCGCTTCCGGCGCCGATGTCATCGCGATGTCATCAGGCTGTCAACCGCGACTCATCTTGCGGTCACGGCGCGGCCGGGCGGCGCGGAGGCGGACGCGTGATGAACGCTTTGACCTTGTGCGCGTCGCGGGAGATCGCGTGACCGGCCTTGCGGGATTGGTGGGCAATCTGGCGGCCGGCCGCTTTGGAGTGGCGCGCGATCTCATGTCCCGCAATCTTGGATTTGCGCTTGATGGCCATGCGCTGCGGGCGGGTATCGCGGGACATCGTCCTGCCGAGCTGCCGCGAGTCCCGGGCTACCACGTGGCCGACATCCTTCGCCCCCTTGGCGACGCCGTGGCCGAAATCCTTGAAATCCTTCTTCGCCGTCGAATCGGCGCCATGGGCGGGGAGGGTAGTGATCGGGAAGAGGACGACCGCGGCGGCCGCAGCCGCGAGCACCAGCGTGAGCGTCGTAACTTTCATGCGAACATGGTACCGCATCGCCGGGTCCGGACGCGTGCGTGGTCGCCCGATTCTGCGGGGGGGCAGGCGACGGCGTGCGGGCTAAAGCGCTCGAGCATTTGCCGTTGCTCGCTGCCGCTGCGCGACCCGTTGGCGCCAGAGCCGTACGTGTTGCAGGCGCTTGAGCGATGGCGGCAATCCATTCAACAGCGTCGCGGCCCTTGCGCGCAGGGCGCGGCGGTCCGCCGGGTCAGAAAGGGACTGGGCGTAGAGCGCACGGGCGAGCTCGTAAGGCACCCAGACATCCCCGTGATTGCGCGCCAGGAGGCCTTCCTCGAGCTTGACGACGGGACCGATGACCTCGCCGGCCTGGCGGAGCTTGCTTTGTTGGGCGAGCGCCATGGCGAGCCAGGTCGAGATTTCCGCGGCGTCTCGCTCGCTCGCAACGACCGAAGAGGAAAAGGGTGAGACGATCCTGGCCTGCTCGAGCGCGACGCGCTCGGCGCCTTCGGCCGCGGCGTAGTGGCCGAGCCGGTACTCGGCGTGGCCATAGACGCTCGAGAAGTGGTAGAGCAGATAAGCTCGCGCGAGCTTCTCCGCGTCCCCCTGCAGCTTCGCGCCACTCAACTGCTTGATCGCCTTCCCGGCAATGCGGATCGCTGCGCCGAGGTCGCCGCGCTCGCCGGCCGTCGCGGCTTCGACGGCCTGCGCATCGAGCCCGACGCCAAACCAACCTCCAGCGCGAGCGCGCTCGCGAGCGGACATCGATTCGAAGAGCCGTTGGGCAGTCGCAGCCGTGCGCAGTGCACCGGTCAGATCGCCGGAGAGGGCCTGCCAGTCAGCCGTCCGGGTCGCAACGTACCGGATCTGGACCACGAAGCCGCCGCTCACGTCCTTCGAAGTTCTCACCCATGAATCCAACGCCTTGCGACACCAGTGGAGGGCCGCCCCCGGGTGCCCGCCCGCCCAAAGCGGAACGCACACGTCGGTGATCGCAAGTCCCAGGTTATTCCGCATGTCGAGGTTCTTGGGGTCGAGCTTGAGGAATGCCTGCGCAGCCTGCTGCTCCGCGAGCCCGAATCTCTCGGCCGCCCGGGGATCGAGCTCATCTCCTGCAGCCTGGGCCAGCGTGCTCTCGGTGATCTCCTTGGCCCCCAGGGTGAGCCGGTACCAGGGGCGTTGCGCGAGCACCCCATCGGCCACGGCAAGGACCTTATTGCCAACATGCAACGCTTCCTGGTTGCGGTCGAGGTTGACGAGCGCGTTCACCCGCCATGCGCCCGCAAAGGCGTAGTCGGCGCTCAGCTCGAGATTCGTAAGACTCTCGGCGCCGAGCGCGGAGGCGATCTGCATGGCCTGCCGAGTGGCCCGTGCGGCACCCTGGTAGTCGACGCCGAAATTCTGCTCCGCCCAGCCGAGGCCCGTGAGGGCTTCGAGGTACGCTTGCCGGGCCGGCACCGAGGCGCCCCGCCGCTCGGCGAGCGGTTCGAGGAGGGCGATGGCGTGCCGGCACGCCGCCAGGCCCCGTGCGGGGTCCCGCACGGTGACGATCAGGCAGCGGGCGGTGTCGGCCCGGCCGAGCGCGACCCGCGTCGCCTCCGATGCGTCGCCGCCGTGACGCAGCTGCGAAAGCAGCCGGATGGCCTCGCCGGTGTTCTGGATGCCCGTCTTGTAATCCCCGAGCTGACGCAGCGTCTCGGCGTGCTCGATCAGCGCGAGCGCGCCGTAGCGCACGGTCACGGGAGTGCGCAGCTGCGGTGGCAGAGAGTGGAAGTAGTCGATCTGGCGCTGGGTGAACTGCGCGATCACTTTGAGCTGCCCGAAGCTCTCGAGCTGGCGCTCGAAGTCGTCGGCGAGATATCCGAGGAGATGCTCTGCATGATTGCGGGCCTGCTCGGCCAACGCCCGGTTCTGCTGCGCCAGGTGTTCGGCGCGGTTAGCCCGCCCGGCGTTCACGTACGCATAGCCCGCGGCGGAGAGCGCAAGCGCGGAGAGCAGGATGCAGCCGATCGCGACGGCGCGAGCGCGCCGCAGGGCATGCCGCGCCGCGCGCTCGCGGACTCGTTGCTCTTCGAGCACGCGCTCGGCCGCCTCGCGCGCTTCGCGCTCATGGCGCTGATCGCGGCTCGTCTTGACGACGCCGCAGAGCACATCGTGCGTGAGCTCGACGCGGCGCACATCGAGCCGCTCCTCGATGCGCAGCAGCCGCCGGTTGACGAGCGTGGCGAGCGCCCGGGGGTCGACACCCGCGGCTTGGAAGCGCTTGAGCAGCCTCTCCTCGGCCACGTTCTCGCGAAAGCCAGAGTCCGTCAGCAGCTCATCCTCGATCACCCGTCGAACGGCCGCGGGCTGGTCGGCGAGCGAGCGCTCGTAGAAGTTGACGAGAATGCTCTCGCGGGAGCCAGCCAGCAGATCGAGCGAGATCTCCGCCCGAGCTTGTGCCCGGCGCGCATCGTTCAATTCGCGGCAGATCAGGGAGAGGAGCGACGGCTCGACTTCCGCATCCGCGCGCTCGGAGTTTCCGGTGACGAAGCGTACGATCGCCTCGGCAACCCCCTGCGAGACCAGATCGGCGCCCGGTCGCAGCACTGCCTCGAGCGCCTGGGTGCGTGTCATGGGAGCCAGGCGCAGGCGGTTCTGCAGCAGGCTCGGCATCGCCTTGCGCAGACTCTCGAGCGGGGCGAGATAATCCTCACGCAGCGAGATCAGCACGCGGTAATCGCTGCGCTCGAAGTCAAAGCGCTCGGCGACGCTTTCGTCCTCATCGAAGCTCGCCTCGAGCGCCTGCGGCGGGCGGTTCTCGACGAGATCACCGAGCTCCTCGATGAAGCGCGCGGCCCGTGCCCGTCCGAACTCGTCGGTCTGGGCGAGGGTGAAGAGCTCCTCGAACTGATCGAAGATGAGGAGTGGGATGAGAGGCGCTTCCGCGGCATCGCGCAGCACATCGTCCCGGTGATGCAGGAACTCCCAGAGCGACTCCCCGGCAGCGGCGACGCCTACCTGGGTCCACTCGCCAGAGAGGCTCGCGGCGCGCCGGATCGCCTCCTTGATCTGCTCGGCAGGCTCGGGGGTCTCGCGGCCATAAGCGATGCGCACGTACACCGGGCAGTAGCCATGCTCGCGCAGCTTCGGGACGAGCCCGGCGCGCAGGATCGAGGTCTTGCCGAGGCCCGACTTGCCGAAGAGCACGGTGAGGAGCTTCCGCTGCACGCGCCGGGCAAGCTCGGCGACTTCCTCCTCCCGCCCGAAGAAGTACTCGCGGGTCTCCTCGGTGAAGGAGACGAGCCCGAGCCATGGATTGCGCGCATCGACCGCCGCGTGCGGGTCCGACGGCGCTGCGCCGGCCTCGGGGGCAGCAATCACCCGAGGCGCGCCCGCGTCAGCTCGGCCAGGCGGCGCGCGAACTCGGGGGTGACCTCGCCGCCCGGGAGCAGCGTGAAGTGTAGCGCTCGAAAGCGATCGGGCGCGATGGCCTCAGCGACGTTCGTTACATCGAGTGACACGGGCAGGATAAACAGCGCCCCCTCCACCATGTTGCGTGTCCGATCGAGCGCATAGCTCCACTCGCGGCGGAAGTAAGCCTCGAGGCGCCGCTCGGTGTTCTTCGAGATGACCGGGATGAAGTAAGAGCAGCGGGCGATGTTGCGCTGGACCTTCAAGTCGTAGTCATCGCCGCTCTCGAGCCGCTCGACGTCGAACCAGGTGGTGACCCCGGCGGCTTCGAGTCCCGCTTTGATCCGCTGCACCGCCGGCAGGTCCTCGCGAGCGTAGCTGATGAAAACCGCGTTCTCGGGCATCTCGCGGCTCGGCGACAGGAAACGCGCAGGTGCCGCGGGGGTGACACGCTGCGCCGACCTGGGGCGCTCCTGCCAGCGCTGGTAAAGCTCCGCGACGAAGCGCTCCGCGCCCCGGTAGATGCGAGTATGGACACTGACATGCTGAAGAAAGGTCACGAGGCGCTGGTCCTCACCGATGTGATCGTCGGCGAGCACCTCGCCGACATCGCGTGGGGCGGAGAGCCTTTGGCGCTTGGCCATGCGCAGAAAGAGCCGTGCGACCCAGTTGGTGAGCGAGCTGCCGATCACGAGCAGGTGGTTGTGCTCGAGCTCGTAGAACAGCCGCTCGGGAGCCAGGTGCTCGTTCTGCAGCGCGCAGAGATATTCGAGCAGATCCTCATCCGAGATCACATAGGTTGGGGAGGCCGAGACCTTGCCGAAGAGGTGATACACCGCCGGCCGGGTGAGCCGCTCGCGCTCGGCCGGGAGATCGGTCACGCGGTTCGGGGCATAGGAGAGCACCTCCGTCGAGTGTGCCCCGTTGAAGCGCGAAAGGTTGATCGCCGTCTCGAGCAGCGAATCGAAAGTGGTGGAGACGAAGAGATCGAAATCGGTGATCGCAGCCAGCTGCTTGAGCGCCACCGGTGGCTCGAAGTCCGCATCCTTCAAGAGCCCGCGCAGCCGGACGTAGGCCTCCTCACGGCGCCCGCGGTTGGCTAAAAATAAGCAGACGACATCGTTCAGCGAGTAGCGCTCGGGGAGCTCTCGAGTATCGACGTTGAGCCGCGCCGCCAGCCGCTCGGCAACCCATTCGTAAAGCAGCCGCGGTCCCTCGGCGGTCGCGACCATGAGCAGCTCAGGCCCCACGATGGGGATGACCCGCCGCTCCTCGATGAAGCTCAGGAGATCCTCCCAGGCGTTCTCATCCAGTGCGATATGGGGGAGTACGGGGGCAGCGGCGTTCATGTCGTGCGGAGGGGCGACCTGGTCGTTTCGGGCGGATGCTACGCTTGCGCCCGCGGGTGAGTCCAACGTGGCACGGACTGTGGCCGCAGCGCCTCGCGTCGAGATTCTTTACAGATCGATTGCCATCCGAGCGCGTTGTCACATAACTCAGTCTCGAGCCCGTTGGATCTAGCATCTTCTTGGCCTGTGAGTTATCCTCAAATTGCAGCAACTCGAAGAACAACCGCACCAGGAGGTGGGTCGTGCCCACGCGCCTTACAAAGCTCGGACTCATGGCCGCGATCGCCGGTGCGATGGTCAGCGGTGTGGCGTTTGCCAGCCCCATCGAGATGTTCCTGACAAGCGGGACTCAAAGCACCAGCCTGCTCATCGGCAACACCGGTACCCCCTCCTCGGTCTCGTTCACCGGCTCGCTCAATGGCTGGACGATCGAGAGTGGCACGGGTGGCACGAGCTATGCGCCGAACGAGGTCGGGCTGGATCTGCAGGGCTACCTGGTGACATGTGCCGACGCCGGCTGCTCGACGTCCCCCCTGACAGTCCTCATCAGCGCGATCGGTTTTTCCGTACCCATCACGCTCAACCAGTTTCAACTCGGATTGAGCGGCACTGCCTCCGGCGGCACTGTCACGACGGCAGCCTACTACGATACCGCCAACGGCTATTTCTGTAACGCCGACGCCGACGATCATGATCATGATGGCGACCAGGACCGCGATGACGGCTACCAGCACCACGACCGCGACGACACCGGCAACGATTGCGGCTCGAGCAACCTCATTGGCTCGCTGAGTCTGAGCGGTACGAGCAACGGCATCTCGGTCAACGGCGGTCCCGATCCCATCCGGTCTTACTCGCTCACCATCGTCGACACCTTCTCAGCCGGTGGGGGCCTTGATCCGTCCTACAGTGTGAATACCACCCTCACCAGCGTTCCCGAGCCCGGCACGCTCGCGCTCTTCGGCGCAGGTCTGCTCGGCTGCGTCTTGTTCAGCCGCCGGCGTCGCGCCCGGCCGAGCTGATTCAGAAGCCAACGCCCTTCTTCAAGGTCTCGGGGCGAGATCGCGATTGAGGACTAGCGCCAGGCGCGCCCCGGCGAGCGCAATCTGCTTGCGCGCCACTTGGAGGGCCTGGCGCCGATAGGCGGCATCGAGCCGATACGGCCCCCGCCCGTCGCCGATCGGCGCCGCGTAGGCATACCGCTCGGCGAGGCGCTTGCTCTCCTCGAGCCAGCGCTGGGGCGAGGCGATCGCCGCCAGATTCGGATCCGGTGTCGGCAGGCGGGCGGCATAGCGGATCGCAGCCCCGGGGCTGCGGCTCCTCCCGAGGACCTCGTCCCAGAAGCTGTGCAGGTTCCGGCGGCAGGGATGCAGGCACAGCTCGACAAAGTTGCCGCCGGCATCTCCCTGCGGTTGTGTTCGGGTGAAGCGCGACACCGCATGCAGTGGCTGGTGCGCATCGCCCACCAGATGCTCGATCCAGACCATGTCATAGGACTTCAGCGCCGCACTCGCCGTGCTCGAGCGCAGCGTGCGCTGCAGCGCCACTAGCTCGGTCTCGATGTTGGGTCGCGCGGGGGGTAAGAGCGGAGTGTGATCGTTCGAGAACGGCTGGTCGATGAAATGCCAGTAGCGATGCTCGAGCGGATCCGCATAGCCGATGTTGCGCGCGACGTCCGGTCCCTTGGGGCGGTCGCCGTCGAACACGTGCGTGCCGTCTCCCTTGATGGCATCGGCCCAGGTCGCCGCTTCGATGAACGCGACTTCCTCGCGCCTGGCGGCGGGCACCCCCGCGATCCAGCGACCGTAGTCGGGATT
>JBOIAQ010000101.1:0-11034 GCA_050739115.1 Steroidobacteraceae bacterium
AATTTGCTCCGGAAAGCTACTCACCGCAACAACTCGATGAGCTCGATCGACTCACCGAGAAGTGGATCGAGCATCACCAAGCGGCTGGCAAAAAACGTCCGAGAACTCCGGACTCTTGAGCAGTTACGCAAATAGAAGAATTCCTGCCACCTTTGGTTTGAATGTCTTTCGATCGACCAGATTCTTGTTAATTGCAAGTTCGAGCGGATCTGTGCGTGGCGAATAGTCAGCCAAGAAATCCTTGACATACGTCGAATCGACAACATCTTCCGCCAAGGCGGTTTCTACCGCGTAGTCCTCGTAAGACTGAGCGCCTTTGGCGAAAGCGAGTTCCGTAATCCTTTGAGGGTCGTCCACTGGTAGGGACTGCGCGCCCTTTCTGACATAGACTGTACCGTCTGCGGTGTTATGAATCGATTGGCTCTTTTCGATTTCGACACGAAGAACGTATGTTGCCCTGGAAGGGGCACGCAGGAATGTCAGTTCCATGGGCAACGCGGGCTGCACTTCCGAGAGCGCCTGAATATGCTGATTGTAATCCTCGATGTGCGTGCTCCCCTTCCAGCGCGCGGACGGATCGGGCTCGTCTTTGTTGTCGCTAATCCCGACGTATACTTCACCTCCGTCAGCGTTCGCGAATGCGACCGCAGCTTTCTGAAGCTTGGCGCCTTTGACCGCCGCTGCCTTTCTGTCATAGAAATGGTCCTCTTCCCTTTTGGAAAGGGAGAGGGCGTCGGCATCAGAGATCTCTTTCGTTTGCACGTGCCGTTCCTTTGAGTCGCCGATGTACGCGCAGCCGGGGCGACCCACCCCTCCCTACAGTATCCGTCTGTTCTGAGGATAAAACCAGCGTGCAGTCAGCCGCTTTGAAAGTGGATTCGGACGAGCGCCGCGCCAGTAATGCTACGGGGTACCCACTGATCCGTGCATTTCGTACCGGCTGGGCGCTCCCTCGAGGATGCTCGGTGGGGCGAACAGGCGACCTTTTCTCCACTGATGTCTACGTACAGCCGAACCATTCTTTGGGGTATTCCCCGGGGTACCGCTGAGTTCCGTGAATCATAAAGACTAGCTGTGGCAGCGACTTGTGCTCCCGGTTAGATGCCGCCTGGCGGCATGCAAACGAAATCGACGTCTGTCAATGGACCGATTTTCTTCAAGCAGTTACAGATCCTCTCTCGCCCGAGATCGCGGCGCGGCCTTTGGAAGACGGGGGCCTCTACACATGACATGGGATCGCCCGGTCGGTTGATCGTGCTCGCGTGATTGGCGCTGCTGCAAGCAGGCTGCGCTACACTTATCCGGTGGTTTTGCAGAGTAACGAGAATGCGCTCTTGTCGCGCCGGACAAAAGCTCATGAAAAATGAAAAAATCGATCCCGACGCAATTACCATCATCGCCGCCGTCGTCGGGGTTGACTGTGCTTGGTCAACCGGCTGCACCGGTGCGGCGTGGCCGGTAACAAATCGCGTCGCAAGCAAGGCCTGAAGTTCCGCGGCGTTCGCCGGACGGCTCTCATCCTCGTTGCGGATCTACACCGGCTGCTCTCCCTTCTTAGTAAGCAGATAGAGACGATCTCCCTTCCTTACGCGGACAATGCAGAGGTGTCGGTCCGGGGCATGCGGAAAGACGAGGTCTCAGATTTCATAGGGTGGCGTCGGCGAGATATTCGACGCGATGGAGCTGGCTATGCTGGTCTTAAGCTCCTGACGCTGGGCCGCAATGCCGACCAGTCGGTCGGCCCGGCCCTGTTGCTCGCTGATGCCGACGAGCAAAATGCCGCCGAAGGTATTGGCGAAGGCAGCGACTGCACGCAGGCTTTTCTCGTTCCAGGCCTCCTTGAAATCCAGCAGATAGCCTTCCTACGCTCTGTCCGTCGGCGGGAGTGCGACGCGTGTGAACACTTCGATCGCGGCAAAAAGCTCTGCGTTGCCGCAGGCAGCAAGGTCATCCTTATAGAGGTCAATTTCAGTAGGCATATGAGGTGATCCGGGCAAGTACCGGCCATCGTGGCAATTGATATCCGTGTGTGCTATCTATCATGCTCTAATGGACACGCCAACGCCCCAACCCGCACCAACCGGCTACATCGAACCCCATGCCTCGCTGCTGACGAGGCCCCCTGAGGATCAGTTGCTCTATAAGATCATGAGCGTCGAAAACCTGTTGCGCTCTATAGACGGGGCGTATCTGCATTTCAACCGTGTGGACGGCTACAGGGATTTTCCCACCGCCGATCAGCATGACGGCGAGCAACTGCCGTCCGACCGCCAGATCAACGCGCTGTCGAAGTTCGAGAAGGCTCCCGATTTCTCGGTTTCCGATTACTACGACCGCTGCCGCTCGCGGACTTACGCCTGCTGCTTCTCTCTGGAGAATTCCGACTACACCTGGGCCAATTACGCCACAGATGCGGCGAACGGCAAGCTGTCCGTCGTCTTTAAGTTCGGCGGCCTGCGCGCGATGTTGAACGAGGCCTGCGATCCGGAGAAGTCGCTGCTTTCCTACAACGGCTTGCCGTCCCGCCAGATATTTTCAGTTAACTACGGCATTGTCGAGTACGTGGACCTTGAGACACATCGGATCAACCTGCCGCATCTCCCGAATCCTATTCAGTACGTCCATCTCAAGTCAGCAGCGCTCTACTCGGGGGAAAAGGAGCTGCGGGTTACGCTCTCGGCACTGGGAATGGGACACTTTGTCCTGAACGATGGCAGCCGCATCGACTTTCCGGTCAGCCTCCATGTGCCGTTTGATTTTCGCCTCGCGTTCACCAACGGCACGGTTGAGAGACTGCTTTGCTCGCCTGGCTGCGATACCGGATTTCTCCGCGCCGAGCTGGAGAAGCGCCGAATAGCGCCCGTCTCCGAGAACGTCCCTGAAGGGCGGAAAAGCGCATGAGCAATCGCGACGAATTTCCCGAGAGCGTAAAGAAAGCGGTGGCGGCACGGGCGAGCTGGCACTGCTCCTTTCCCGGATGTGCTAAGCCGACAGTCGGCCCGAGCGAGGAGTCCCCGGACGCGGTGATTATGATCGGCAAGGCGGCCCATATCAGCGGGGCTGCGCCGGGAAAGGGGAGCCGGCGCTATGACCCGTCGTTATCACCCGAGGGACGCAAGAGCATTGCCAACGCCATCTGGCTCTGCTCCCACCACGCTGATGTGATCGACCGTGACGAAGTCACTTATTCAATTGAGAAACTTCGCGCGATGAAGCGAGAGCATGAGGAACGTTGCGGCGGGATGGTTCGATCCGGGCACGGCCACGACTTGGGCGCTGGCCTCCTGGCGATTGGCCCGAATATCGTCTGCTTTGGCGATATTCCAGAGGTCGCGGCAGAAACTTGGACCCTGCGGCTGAAGCATTTTCTGGTGGGGGATGTACACGAGGTCGTATCCTTTATCGACGGTTTTGCGCTGGCCGCCGCCGCAAGTCGCTATGTGCTTTCGAACGAACTGGGTGATGGCCGGGTGCTCTTAGCAGCGCCAACCTTGACAAAACACGACGCCGGATACGTTCTGCGCTGTCCCGTCGCAACGACTTTTCCTCGGATTGACGCGCAAAATCTGGGAAGCCATCTCGCTCTCCATCCGGAATCGCGCGATCTGTACCTCGATGCGAAGGGAAGTATTGCCCAGGTGGCGGGCGTAGACTATCTGCAGCAGCATGTGGAGACGGCGCTGTCGCTGCAGCGTGGCGAGAGCCCGTTCCATCCTCACGCCGGAATCCGGTTCTTTGAGTATTTCGAGGAGTATCGCGAGTCGCCCTGGCTATCGCTTCTCATGATGCTTGATATCGTGCGTGAAGCGGCCATTCCCGTCACCGATGACCTGCTAAAGAATCAGTACACCCAGCTGCGCTGTGTCAAGCGGATTCATGGTTTTGCACTGCTGTCCGAAACGCCGGAAAACAATCGCCTGCCGGTGCGCGTTGACTTTGACGTCAGCGGTGTTGGGCGGTGGCGGCGCAACTTGTCCATCTATATGCCGACCAGGGCGCAAATGGACCAACCGGCAAAATTACGAGCTGAAATGGGGCCGTTGATGACGGGGTCGCCACCGGCCGGCAGCGCGTCACCCAAAGTAAAGGGCTGACGTTGCTAATAGAAGCTTGTCGTCAGCCGTAGAGGCCGAAAGTTGTTAATCACGCGTGCGTCTTAAAGCAAATCACTAATATCAACCGAACCCTCGTCTTCATCCTCGTCGTCATCGATGTCGACTGGTCGCGGTGGAACGGCTGCCTTTACCGCCAGAGTTACGGTCTTGCCGGTCTGGATCACGGACTCAATCACTTGCTCCAACAACCTGGACTGAGGCACAGTGGTGCCCACCCATGCTTGCGCCACAAGGGCCAGAAATTGCGAGTTGCTCAAGCGGCGACTGACATTGTCGTAGGTGATGACCCGGCCGTGTCGTGGCCCTTTGGTGACCGGATCGGCGGCGAGTGCTTTCCAGAAGTCCAAAGGAAGGTACATTCCCTTGGCGAGACCCTTGTCATCCGGGTTGAAAATAAGCCGTGGACAGAGCTTCAAAAAGAACGGATTGCTGTGCAGCCGAAAACTCGCGGCCGCCGGATCATCCGGCACGGCGGCAAGGGCCTGGAGCAGGCCGTCCATTCGGTCAATTTCTTCCGCGAGCTTATCGCCGGGCTGCCATCGAAATTCCGCGCCCTTCTTGCCCTTGTTCATCGACTTATACTGAACCATGACGAAGGACTTGAACGTCTCGTTGTAGTAGATGAGATCGGCGCCGGTCTGCTCTTCCAGCGGCAGACGGTTAGCCATGATGACCTTGAGTCGGATGCTCGGGTTATCCGTGGCTTGGAACTGCCGCGCGGCGAAGGGGTATTTCTTGATGACGTCGAATCCCGGCATGTCCGAGTAGTCCGAGATCAACACCGCGTCTTCCCGCAGATACACGTGAGGCATACCCTCCAGAAAAGAGCGAGGTTCGCCTTCTACCGGCGACCAGGCCAACACCTCTGAGGTGCCGATGCCGGCTATATCCAGCGCAGTTGAGAGCGTCTCCTTTTGCTCCGCGAGGTTGGTCCTTCCCCTCGGCGTCAGACGTGCCAGGAGTTCTATTCGGCGCTGGGAAAAGCGCTGGAGACGATCCGAGATGTCAGGTTCGAGCGCAAGCACGGCGTCGATCACGGCACCCAGACTCTTGGGAGGGAGTTTGCCGCCATTGTCGAATGCCCTGCGGAGATGTTTGCGTACACGCGCAGGGGCGCGGGCGACAACTTCATCAAACGCGATAGGCCGCGTGAGAGGCTGCAGTGCACTCAGGTTGAGGCGAACGAGCCCCGTTCCCGCTGAGGAACCTTTGCGACCGTCCGCAATGTGGGTGATCAGGCGGTGGTCAAAGCAAGCGAACACAATGAGCGGGGCTCGTCTGCTATGGTCGAAAGCAGGAACGGGCTCGGCGACGGATTCACCGGCGGACCAGAATTCCCGCCAGTGAGCGGCGTATTCCTCGGGCGAGTAGTATCCAGTGCCGAGAAGCATCTTGCGGCGGCCTTCCGGCACCCGTAGCACATATGCTGCTGGCGTAATCATAGAGTCAGTCGGACTTGAGTGCTTCGTTGTGCTTTTCGTACAATACAGGGAGCTTTCAACAACTTCTCCATTTTGAAGCTTTTGAACTCCGCAACCATCGTCGTGTGTTATTGAATAATGGCGCCGCCGTCATTCCGGCTAGGGGCGGGTGAGCGCAAAGAACGGATCGCCGAGACCGTCTCGACCGCCGCGATGTGGGCATGTCTCCGGGATAACGCGGTATTGGGGCTGCGCGCTTGGAGTGACGGTCTGAGAGTTGCCATCGAGCTCCAACCAGGTGTAGAGCTCCTGCGTAGGGAACCACGGGGTCACGAGCTTAATGAGCGCACCCACAGCAAGCGACGCTAGCGTGCCGTTCGTCCAAACCACCTGAGGGTTGATTCCGGCATCGCGATAGCGGTTCTCCTCCTGCGCTAGGCGCTCGGGCGTGATGAAGCCGAGACACTGAAGGCACGGCCCATCGGGTCGAATCATGATCATCTGGCCTGAGACGGCGAACGCTCCCTCGGCGATCTCGGTAACGTCCATTCCTATATCAATGTATGGCAGCAAATATCGGCGCGCCACTGCTTCCAAATAATCGCGCTGCTGAAACCCGTCGAGGCAGCCGATAACCGCGTGCGCATCCTGAATGAGATACGCTGCCTCCTGCCACTTCTTTTGCTCGGCGGTGACCTTGATCCATGGCCGGATGCCCTGAATCGTTCGCTGGGCGATCAAAACCTTCGGTCGCGCCGCTTCGACGTCTTCCTGCGTCGCCCCGACGAGCCGGTTCAAGTTGCTCGGCTCGATGCAATCTGGATCGAGCAGGCGGATCTCTCCGACGCCTACGTGCGCGAGCTGTTGTGCAACATGAGAACCGCCGCCACCCAGGCCGACAATCACGACACGCATGCGGGCGAGTCGATCCTCTGAGTCGCTTCCGAGAAAGCTCTGTCGAGTGAAATCCCGCTGAGCATTCATGCGTAAAAATCGATGCCGGGACCCGAAGGTCCGCGTGCGACATCGACTCGATCCCCCACGGTGTCGAATTCGTCGATGGTCTGAACGGCGGTTCGGGACAGCCAAACCCTGCCCGCGGCGCTGGTGTGATTTACAACGAGCGCGCCGTGCGGCATGTTCTCACGCACACTGAAGAAGTCGGGTACGAATCGCATCTGCTCGCGAAGATCCGTTCGGCTGAACCAGAGCCTTCCGTGGAAGAAGTGCGCATGCACATGCAATATGCCCACGGACTGGAGAAGTGCGATCTCCAGGGCCTTGCGCAAGGCCTCCTGCCCGATGAGTGCTCCGACCGTGTCATCTTCCACGTACTCCTCATCCGCCACCGGGTGGTAGCGCTCGGCCAGCAGAACCAAATGCCCGTGTCCGGCAGTGGCGCGGACGGCAATGAAACCCACGCGCTCGTGCGCGAACGGATGAGGTCGCTCGAGATCACGCCGGACGCACGCCATGAAGTCACCAGTCGCGCGAAAGAGTATCTTCATGCGGCACGCCCGCGCGACAGCGGCGCCAGGTGTGCCGCCAGGATCTCCATCGGACTCTGGTTGCTCGGCACATCCCGCCAGGAGAACGTGTACCAGTTGCGCCCGAGAAGAAACGCGGTCTCGTTCCAGTTCAGGCCACAACCGAGCTTTTCTGCAAGGTACAGTTTCGTCGGGTAGGTCGGGTTGTTGTGGTTCAGGCAGAGAACTGCGTCCATCACCTTCTCGGTCCCGTTGACGAAAAAGCGCAGACTGCCCAGAAAAATGAGCCGCCGCTGGCCCTCGATCATGAAACGCACCTCGCCCGCGCAGATATCGCGCAGCGGGCGCAGGTGCTCGTCCTGCATGAGCGTATCCTCGGTAGCCATCAGGAGGAGCCTCCGGTGCGTACATGGCTCATGAAGCGCTCCCCCTCGTGGACCGTGATCGTCGCCGTGTCCTCGAGATCCTTCAGGCCTTGGGGGGTAATCTCCGCCAGCACCTTGGCGGGCGGGACGCCCACGGCCGCTTTGAGCTGGCTCACCACCCAGGGACCAGGTCGGACCTCATGCTTGGTGCCGTCCACGATGATCGTGATCTTGTGAGGATGGCCGCCGTGGCCAATTTGTTCAGCATTGTCAGTCACTTAAGTTCTCCACGCGCCGCGAGGCATACCCAACTGGGGGTTCATTCGGACGACTGTTGCGAAACGAGTATAGTAACTATACGGATAGTATCTAGACGGGTCAAGTAACTTTATGGGTATACGGGCTGACGACAACGACGTGCGGTGGGGTCTAAAGCAGCGGCTCGAGTTCATCGAGTGGCGCGCCTTCTGGGATGGGCGGGTGAACCGCCGCGACCTGGAGGAGCACTTCAATATCTCGACGCCGCAGGCCTCCGCGGACTTCGCGCGCTATCAGGACGCAGCGACCGGCAACATCAACTACGACCAGACCGAAAAGACGTACATGACGGGCCGCGACTTCCGGCCGAAGTTCCTGCGTCTATCCCCTGAGCGATACCTTTTGCAGCTCGAGGCGCTTGCTGCGGACGCAATCCACAAGAGCGACACCTGGTTCGGCGAGCTACCGCCGGTAGATGGGGTGCCACGAATCGCGCGGGGCCCGGAGGCATTTGTTCTTCGCGCGGCTCTCGACGCGGTTCGCCGCCGCCGCTCGATCGAGATCTTGTACCAGTCGCTGACGCGCACGGGCTCGCGAGTTATCTGTCCGCACGCAATGGCTCACGATGGACATCGATGGCACCTGCGAGCCCTTTCGCAGGAGCATGGTGAATTTCGCGATTACGTCTTGGGTCGAATCCTGTCGTTGGGTCCTCCGCCCGCGCCGTTTGATATGGAGCCACAGGATGACGTCGAGTGGAACACGTTCGGCACGTTGAAGCTCGCCGCCCACCCCGGGCTCAGCGACAGCCAGCGAAGCACCATCGAGCACGACTTTCGAATCCAGAACGGGGTGCTGCAGATTCAGTTGCGGCTTGCCCTCGTTTATTACTTTATCCGCCGCAACAATCTCGACCTACGCAAAGGTGAGGTCGCACCCGAGCGGGCGCAGCTCTACTTGCAGAACTACGATGAGGTCACGGCAGCTTGCGAGGCGGCCAAAGCAGAGGGGCGCAAGCGCGTGTCCGCGCGCCGGCAGAATCCGCCATCAAGTAGCGACATTACGCAGACTTAGGGCGGCGCCTACTCAGCTCCAGCTCCCTGACGGGTGTATCGTTGGCGTGTTGCTATAGCCTGCTCATAGTAGAGTTGCCCTGGGTCGTATGCTTGGCGACCATGTAGCACACAAACGCACCAGAATGAGTGAACGACGCGTCGCTCGCGGGTGAGCTCTGTGCTTTGGATCTTGTTAGCTTTCCGCCGCGCTTTCCCGACCGTCGGATCCATGAGGGTCAAATTCTGCCCACCGATGACTATCGCTATCCACCGCAGACTTTTCATGTGGTTTTCATGCGGCGCGGGCTCTTACCGCATAAGTCTTTGTTTTATTGGCGCTCCCTACCGGATTCGAACCGGTGTTACAGCCTTGAGAGGGCTGGAACTTGGGGACGCATTGGTTGCGATGCGGCAACGCGCACGGAGCCATAACCCTATGGCCTGTGCTGTCTTCAGGAGCCCAACGCACATTGCCTCGGCGGTACGGCAAAACCCCAAGCGGCGCCACGTCGGTTTCCGATCGGTGCGCGTCAAAGCAATACTTGGTGGGCTGCAACACGAGTATCCGCTCGCCCCTGCGTAACGCGACAGAATATTTGCGCAGCACAGCCGGGCAGCGGCCGATGCCCCGCCCAGTGCCCGTCATTTGCCCGGATCACCTCCGGCGTCGTCATCGCCGTGGCAGCTGGCGCTGATCGCCTGGTAGTACTGATCGTATATCGCGCCGTTGCTGCCGAACGGTAGCCACTCAGGCGGGCCGCCGTCACGCAGCTCGCCGAACCGGATGGGTCCAGTACGACCCAGGTCCGCCGCGCTCGTCTGGCCGGAGGCGATTCCGATCGTACCGAGGATCCCCGGCGTGTAAGAGGTGCCGGTAGGCGCCAGCGCACCGATGGTGAGCTCGATCTTGCCGCTCGAGTAAATCGCCGCCTGCAGCGTGTTGGGCTGAGTGGTGCCGGCGGCCGGGACGTCCTCGTAGGTCACGACGACCCGATGGTTGGCCGAATCGTAGTAGCCAAACACGCCGGCCGTGGAGGAGGCCGAGCTGTTCAGCTGTTTCATGAGCATGCCGATGGTCAGCCGGTTGGTGAGGAGCAGCTGGCCGCGCATGTACCAGGGTGAGCCGTTGTCATCAACGCCGGGGTAATCGGCGGAAGTCCGCGAGGTGATGGCGCCGTCCTCGTTCACGAACAGCGCGCTGACCGGCTGCGCGATGCCCGGCACCGGGAACGAGAAGCCGGGATAGCTGAGGTATGCGGTCGCGCCGCCCGCCACGGCGAGCTTGGTCGCGCCGGGATCGAGCAGCGTGACGTCGGAGGTGACGCTGACCAGGTAGCCATCGCCCAAGGGCACGAAGGTGATGCGATCACCCGGCTTGAGGTCAAACGGGCGGCCTTGCACCTGCTCGCAGTCGCGCACGACGTGCACCAGCGGGCTCGGCGACACGTCCTCCCCACCCCAGGGCACACCGCGGTCGTGCTGGTGCTTCAGCGTCTCATCGAAGAAAGATACGGCGTAGAGGTTGGTGAGATGCGTGATCTCGCTGATCGGCAGCTGTGACTCGAGCGGCATGGAGCCGTCGAGCTCGCTCTTGGCCGTCAGGATCTGTGAGTTGCCGAACAGGATGGACGTGAGCTGCGCATCGCTGACGCCGTTGAACACCGAGGCGTCGCAGAAGTTGTAGACGCCGAGCTCCCAGGAACCTGTGTAGCTGAAGTAGAAGGTCGAATCGAACACCCAGTTGGCGATGTCCGACGGATTGAGCGTCGCCGGATCGATGAAGGCCTGCGGGTAGACCGCGGGGTTCACCGCCACAAGCGAGTTGTGGATGTCCTGGCACCAGCTGGTCTGGTAGCCGCCCACGTGGTGATTCCAGCCGGCGATATCAACCAAGTACTTCGGATGGGCGCCGGTGAAGGCGTTGAAATTCTGGTAGGCGATGCCGGTATCGTTGGCGAAGAACATGAGCGGCACTTTGGCGTTGGCGAAGTCCGCGGCATCAAGGACGCCGCCGTAGTTGCTGCCCGCGCCCATGAACGCGGCCTTGACGCGGCGGTCCGCCGGTAGTGCCTGCCCACTGATTCCCGTGACGGTGGCGAGGCTCGTCTCCCCGCCGAGAGAATAGCCGAGCACGCCGATGCTGCCCGGGTCGAGCTCCCTGGAGAAGGGCTTCCCGGTATTCGCATCGAGCATGCGATTCAGCGCCGCGGTGATCACGAAGCTAACATCCAGCGAGCGCTGCTTGATCGATGACTGGATGCTCGGGTTCGGGCCGAGCTTGAGGCCCACGTAGTCTTCCATGAAGTAGGTCTGGTAATACGCATCGTCATCGC
>JBOIAQ010000102.1:0-10605 GCA_050739115.1 Steroidobacteraceae bacterium
GTACGGCAAGGCGGCACTCGTCACCATGGCTTTCGATCGACGGTTTGCGATGGCGCTCATCGGCTCCTCCGGCCGGGGTGGCGCGGCGCTGCTGCGGCGTAATTACGGCGAAACGCTCGAGAATCTCACCGGCAGCGGCGAGTATCACTGGATGGCGGGCAACTTCCTGAAATATGGCGCGGCGAAAGCCGCGTTCGGTGCGCGCAATCCGGGTGATCTGTCCGTGGATTCCCACGAGCTGATCGCCCTCTGCGCGCCGCGGCTCGTTTTCGTGAGCTATGGGCTGCCGGCGATGGGCGATGCGCAATGGGTCGATCCGCGCGGCAGCTTCATGGCGGCGGTCGCCGCGAGTCCCGTATATCAACTGCTCGGGGCAAGGGGGTTGGATGTGGTGGGGAGTTATCTCACGGCTCGCATGCCGGCGGTGAATCACGGAATGCTCGACGGTCAGCTCGCCTGGCGGCAGGATGACGGGGGTCATACGGATGCGCCCAACATGAAGTATTTCATTGCCTGGGTGGATCGATTCATTCATTACCCGGCGCGGGAGTCGCTGATGGCGCGGGGGTCGCTGATAAAATGATTCGCCGCGATGTCCTCCGGGCTGCGCTCCTCGCCTGCACTGTCCTGCCGTTTGCCGCCGTGCTCGCCGCCGGCGAGCCGCAGTTCGTTTTCACGCCTTTTCACCCCGATGGCATCTACGCGCTCGGCGAGAAGGTCGGATGGACGGTGACGCCGGCCCCGCAGACTCCGCCGCCCAAGGGACGGTTCAGCTACACCATCAAAAGCAACGATCTCGATGGGGTGAAGACCGGCAGCTTCGCTCTGCGCGCCGGCAGCGCGACCATCGAGACGACGTTCGATCGGCCGGCCATGTTGTACGTGGTGGTAGACTACCAGGCGGGCTTTCCGCCATCGCTCTCTCGAGCGCAATACGCCGAGGTCAACCGCGATCTGACGGCGCTGCTTGAGAGGCGCGATCCGGCGCTGAAATCGCTCCTCGGCAAGTATCCCGGCTATCAGCTCGTGCACCCGGAGTTCCCCTTTGGCGCATTCGCTGAGAATCCCGTGGCCACGCTCGGGGCGGCCGTGGCGCCGACGCTCCTCGGGCCCTCGGTCCCGACGCCCGTTGATTTCGACGCGTTCTGGGCCCGGCAGCTTGCGCGGCTGCGGCGGATTCCGGCCGATCCGCGGCTCACGCCGATGACGACGAGCCAGCCCGGGGTCAAGCTCTTTCGGGTGCGGCTCGACAGTATGGGCTCGCACGTCGAGGGGTACCTCGCGATGCCGGACCGGCGCGGGAGGTTTCCGGCTCTCATTATCTATCAGTGGGCGGGCGTTTATCCGCTCGATACCGCGTGGGCGACGGACCGGGCCGCGGAAGGTTGGCTGACGCTCGATGTCGACTCCCACGACCTGCCCCCGGATCAGGGCACCGGCGTGCCGGCCGACTATCCGACGATCGGCGATCGCAGCCGCGACAGCTCGTACTTTCTCGAGATGTATCTGCGCGATACGCGCGCGCTCGAATATATTCGCAGCTCGCCGCGCTGGGACCGCAGGACGGTGGTGCTGACGGGGACCAGCATGGGCGGCCAGCAGAGCCTCGTGACGGCCGGCTTGAATCCCGGCAAGGTGAGCGCCGTGTTGGTCAACGAGCCTTCGGGCGCCGATTCGAACGGTGACCTGCACGGCAGGCGCGCGGGCTATCCCAACTGGGACTCGAGCGACCCTCGCATCATGAGAACGGCGCTCTACTTCGATACGGTCAATTTCGCACCGCACATCACCGCCCCGACGCTGGTCGCGATGGGCTTGATCGACACGACAGCCCCTCCGGTCGGCATCTGGACGGCGCTCGATGAGATCCCGGCGCCCAAGGAGGCGGTGCCGATGATCGAGTCCGACCACAATAACATCACGCCGCAGAAGCAGGATGCGTGGCTGAAGCGCTCCGAGGAAGTGCTCGCGACCATGGTCCATGGCGGGAAGTTCGTCCCGAATCAGGCTTTGACACGACCTTGATGATCCGTGCCTCCGGGCCAACCATAGCCTCGAGTACAAGAGCCAGGCGGCCGTGTACGGCGCGCTGGTCGATCCTTCCAAGTAGCCGCGGCGTCGGATCGCATCGCCGATGCGCTCGGGCGGCATGAGCGCGTGCCGGCAGGCCGAAACCCCGCTGCGACGGGCCGGCGGATGAGGGGCTGGCCGAAAAAAGGCGCGAGCGGTACTGTGCCGCAATGAGCCTCTGGCCCCTGCTCGGCATCGCCGTTCTCGTGATCGGCTTCGCCGCCGGTCTCAATCCGCTCATCGTCGTCGTCGCGGCGGCTCTCACGACCGGAATTGCCGCCGGCGTCGCGCCGCTGCACTTGATCGCGGCGCTCGGCAAGGCCTTTAACGACAACCGCTACGTCTCGATCATCTGGCTCATCCTGCCGGTGATCGGTCTGCTCGAGCGTGAGGGACTGCAGGAGCGGGCGCGGATGCTGATCGCCCGCGTGCGCGCCGCGACCGTCGGGCGGCTGCTGATCGCCTACCTCGCGTTGCGGCAACTCACGGCGGCCTTGGGCCTGACGTCGCTCTGCGGCCAGGCGCAGACCGTCCGCCCGCTGATTGCGCCCATGGCCGAGGCCGCCGCGGAGGTGCGGCTCGGACCGATATCCGACCGCTTGCGCTATCTCATCCGCGCCTATGCCGCATCGGCCGACAACGTGGGCGCATTCTTCGGCGAGGACATCTTCATCGCGATCGCCTCGATCCTCCTCATCAAGGGATTCCTGCAGCAGAGCGGTTTCGACATTCCGCCGCTGCGCCTGTCGTTGTGGGCGATTCCGACGGCCTTGATGGCCTTTACGATCCATGGCGCGCGGCTCTGGCGGCTCGATGCGCGGCTCAAGCGCCTGGCGCGGGAGGAGTCCACCTGATCGGGCTCGAGCAGGTTTACTGGCTCACGGGCGCCATGTTCGCCGCCATCGCGGTGCGCAGCCTCGGTGATCGTGCCAACCGCCGGCGCTTCGGCAATGCCGCCTTCTGGGGTTTGCTCGCCTTGAGCTTTCTTTTCGGCTCGGAGTTGGGAGACCTGGCCAACGGGATACTCGTGCTCGCACTGATGGCGCTCGGCTCGAGCGCCATGGGGCTGGGGTCGCCCAGGACCACCTCGGTCGAGGAGCGCGAGGCGAGTGCCAGGGTGAATGGCAACGCCATCTTCACCCCGGCGCTCGTCATCCCCGCGATCGCAATCGCCGGCACCCTGACGCTCGGCAAGGTGCGGATTGGCGGTCTGCCGCTTGCGGACCCGAAGCAGGTGACGCTGATCGCGCTCGCCCTCGGCATCGTCGTCGCGCTTGCCGTGGCCCTGCTTCGGTTCAGACCGCCGGCGCTCGCGCCCGTCGAGGAGGGTCGGCGGCTGTGCGATGCCATCGGCTGGGCGATCATCCTGCCGCAGATGCTGGCCTCGCTCGGCGCGGTGTTTGCCATCTCCGGTGTCGGAGCCGCGGTCGGGCGCATCGCCACCACGTGGTTGCCGCTCGGCCATCCCTTCGCCGCCGTGGCCGCCTACTGCATCGGCATGGCGCTCTTCACCATGGTGATGGGCAATGCCTTCGCCGCTTTTCCGGTCATGACCGCGGCGATCGGCCTGCCGCTCATCGTCCACCGCTTCGGTGGCGACCCCGCCATCATGGGCTCGGTCGGCATGCTCTCGGGATTCTGCGGTACCCTCGCCACCCCCATGGCCGCCAACTTCAACATCGTGCCGGCGGCGCTGCTCGAGCTCCCCGACCGCAACGGCGTGATCCGGGTGCAGATCCCGACCGCGATTCCGCTTCTTATTTGCAACATCATCGTGATGTACGTGCTGGTGTTCCGGTTCTAGGATGAAGCCACCTGCGGCGGCCGGGCACGTCCGTGTGCCTGAGTCGCTGTGGGAGAGTAGCTAAGCTGATTCTAGAGGAGGTGGCCCATGTCGCAGACTCTCACCGCGGAAATCGCCGCGCGCTTCGCGGGCATCGCGCTCGGTCATCTCGGGCGCGAATATCCGAACAAGCTCGATCACGTGCTCACCGCTCCGCAGGAGCTCAAGGCGCCACGCGCCCTGCACCCGATCTTTTTCGGCAGCTTCGATTGGCACTCCTGCGTGCACGGCCACTGGCTCCTCGCCCGGCTCTATCGCCGCTTCCCGGCACTGCCCGAGGCGATGGCCATCCGCGCGCTGCTCGATGCGCAATTCACCACGGAGAAAGTGCAGGGGGAGCTGCATTACCTCGAGCAACCGTCGACGCGCGGCTTCGAGCGGCCCTATGGCTGGGGCTGGGCGCTCGCGCTCGAGGCCGAGTTGCTGCGCCACGAGAGCGGGGAAGGCCGCCGCTGGGCATCGACGCTCGCGCCGTTGGCCAAAGAGTTCGTGCGCCGCTTCGAGGCGTATCTGCCGCTCGCGACTTACCCGGTGCGCGCCGGCGTGCATTCCAACACGGCGTTCGCGCTGCTCCTCGGCCGCGATTACGCGGTGGCGGCGCGCAACTCCGGCTTCGCCGGTCTCTGCGCCGAGGCGGCGCTGCGCTGGTACCGGGGCGATCGGGGCTGCCCGGCCTGGGAGCCGTCGCAGGATGATTTTCTCTCACCGGCGCTGATCGAAGCGGCGCTGATGGCCGATGTCATGCCGCAGGAGGACTTCGCCGACTGGCTCGCGGCGTTCCTGCCGCAGGCCGCGCGGGGGGAGCCGGCGACGCTGTTCACTCCCGCCGCCGTCAGCGACCGCAGTGACGGCAAGATTGCTCATCTTGACGGGTTGAATCTCTCGCGCGCCTGGTGCTGGCGGCGGATCGTGGCGGACCTGCCGGCCTCGAGCGCATTGCGCCCGCGGGCGGAAGCGGCGATCGACGCGCATCTCGCGAGCGCTCTGGCGCATGTCGAGGGTGACTACATGGGCGAGCACTGGCTCGCGAGCTTCGCGCTGCTCGCGCTCGATGATACGCCGGCCGGCTGAGGCTGCCCTCGCATCAGATCGGCCTTATCGGCACGCAACGTTGACGCTGAACGCCGGTCAGCCGCCGCGCATCTGCATCAGCGCCTTCGCCGGGATCATGTTCTCGTTCATGTGGTAGAGCACCCAGACCGAGCCGAAGAACACGAGCGAGACGATGAGCACGCCGAAGGCGAGCGCGAGCGCGTTGTTGGTGTTATCCGGAGAGGTCGTCAGGTGCAGGAAGAAAACGAGGTGCACGCCCACCTGCGCGAGACCGAGCACGATGAGCGCCATGACGATGCCCGGTCCGTAGATGACATTCTCATCGAGCGCCCAGAACGAGGCCGCCGTGAGAGCGGCGGCGAGCACGAGGCCGATCAGATATCCGCGCAGCTCCGTGCGCAGGGTGGGGTGCTCGGGGGGCGGTCCGCCCGCGACCTCATCGCCACCGACATGCGAGCCTAAGTCGAATTCTTCCGGGTTCGTGCTCACCGGGTGATGCTCCCTATGAGATAGACGACGGTGAAGATGCCGATCCAGATGATGTCGAGTGCGTGCCAGAAGAGCGAGAAGCAAAGATACCGATGCCGGATGCTCTCCTTGAAACCCTTCGCCGGAAATTGCGCCATCATCGTGCCGAGCCACAAGAGGCCGCAAGTCACATGCAGGCCGTGGCACCCGACCAGGGAGAAGAACGCGGTCAGAAAGGCGCTGTGGGTCGGACCATCCCCGCGGGTCACCAGGCCGATGAACTCATGGACCTCGAGGCCGATGAAGGTCAGCCCGAGAAGTCCCGTGACGGCCAACGCGATCTCGGTCCAGAGGAGGCTGTGCTGTCCGACCGCGAGGCTCGCCAGTCCGCAGGCGAAGCTCGAGAGCAGCAGGCAGGCCGTCTCCGCCGCGGTGTTGCGCAGATCGAAGAGCTCCGGTCCGGGGCCGCCGTTACGAGCATGGATCAGCACCGTGTAGGCGGCGAAGAAGCAGGAGAAGAGAATGACGTCCGAGAGGATGAAGATCCAGAAGCCGTAGCCCACCACGATGCGCTTCGGCGCAGGTCCGCCGGCGCCGTGGCCGGTGTACTCCGGCGTGCCGGCCGAGGGCGCGTGCCCGAGGTGGTAAGGGTCGCGGCCGGCGCGCAGCGCGCTCGTGGGGGCGCTCATTCGTCGGCGCCCCGCTGGGTCTCGCGCTCCGCCAGCCGCTCCTGCAGGCGCGTGGTGCGTGCGGCACGGTTGGCGCGATCGAGACGGGCGACTTCCGCCGCGGGAATCAGGATCTCGTCATGGTCCCGCCAGGCGAAGACGACGAAGGTGGCGTAGGCGCCCGCGAGGCCGAGCAGCACCAGCCACCAGATGTGCCAGATGAGCGCAAAGCCCGTGACCGTTGCGAAGAACGCGGTGACGAATCCGGTCGGACTGTTGCGCGGCATCTCGATGGGCTCGTAGTGCGGCTCCGGCCTCACGAGCTCACCGACCTCGCGGGCGCGCGTCTTCATGTCCCAGTAGGGCTCCTGGTCGGTGACGTCGGGCAGCACCGCGAAGTTGTAAGACGGCGGCGGCGAGGCGGTGATCCACTCGAGGTTGCGCCCGTCCCACGGATCGCCCGTGAGGTCACGCCGCTGCGCGCGCGTGCGCACGGAAACGACGATCTGCGCGATCTGGGCGAGGATGCCGAGCAGGATGATGCCGGCACCCGCTGCCGCGACGAGGAGCCAGGGGTGCCACTCGGCGACGCTGTAGTGATCGAGCCGCCGCGTCATGCCCTCGAGCCCGACCACGTAGCCCGGGCCCCAGGCGACCCAGAAACCGACCAGCCACAGCCAGAACGCCCATTTGCCGAGCCGCTCATCGAGCACGAAACCGAACGCTTTCGGGAACCAATAGGTGTATCCGGCGAACACCCCGAACAGCACGCCGGTGATGATGACGTTGTGGAAGTGCGCCACCAGGAAGAGGCTGTTGTGAAGTTGGAAGTCCGCGGGCGGCACCGCGAGCATCACTCCCGTCATGCCGCCGATCACGAAGCTCACGATGAAGCCGATGCTCCAGAGCATCGGCGTGGTGAGACGCACCGAGCCGCCGTACATGGTGAAGAGCCAATTGAAGATCTTCACTCCCGTCGGAATGGCGATGATCATCGAGGCGATGCCGAAGAAACTATTGACCTCCGCGCCCGCTCCCATGGTGAAGAAGTGATGCAGCCAGACCATGAAGGCGATGATGCAGATCGCCATGGTCGCGTAGATCATGGAGCGGTAGCCGAAGAGCGGCTTGCCGGAGAAGGTGGAGACGACCTCGGAATAGATGCCGAAGCACGGCAGGATGAGGATGTAGACCTCCGGGTGGCCCCACGCCCAGATGAGATTCATGAACAGCATCGAGTTGCCGCCGCCGGTGTCGGTGAAGAAATGGAAGCCGACGTAGCGGTCGAGGAGCAGCATCCCGAGCGTCGCCGTGAGCACCGGGAAGGCGGCGACGATGAGCAGGTTCGCGGCGAGCGCGGTCCAGCAGAACATCGGCATGCGGGTGTAGTGCATGCCGGGCGCGCGCAGCTTGAGAATGGTGGTGACGAAGTTGATCCCCGTCATGAGCGTGCCGATGCCCGAGATCTGCAGGGCCCAGCAGTAGTAGTCGACGCCGACTCCCGGCGAGTAGCGCAGCTCCGAGAGCGGCGGGTAGGGCAGCCAGCCGGTCTTGTCGAACTCGCCGATGACGAGCGACAGGTTGACGAGCAGCGCTCCGGCGCAGGTGAGCCAGAAGCTCACCGAGTTGAGCGTCGGAAAGGCGACATCGCGCACGCCGAGCTGCAACGGCACGATGAGATTCATCAGGCCAATCACGAACGGCATGGCGACGAAGAAGATCATGATCGTGCCGTGCGCCGAGAACACCTGATCGAAGTGCGACGGCGGCAGGAACCCGGGCGCGTTGAACGCCACGGCCTGCTGGGTGCGCATCATGATCGCATCGATGAACCCGCGCAGCAGCATCACGCCGGCGAGGATGCAGTACATGACACCGATGCGCTTGTGATCGACGCTCGTGATCCATTCACGCCAGAGATAGGGTAGGTAGCCCTTGCGCATCACCCATACGAGGATGGCGATGATGATGATCAGCACAACCGCGCCCGAGTAGAGCGGCAGCGGTTCCCCGAGCGGGATCGCCTGCCAGGTGAGCTTGCCGAGCAGGGTCAATTGAGTCCTACCGGATGAAGATGAGAGCCCCCGATGGGATGGACGCTCGGCCCGCCGCCGCGCGGGCCTTCACCCGGTGGCAGCCGCCGCAGGACGATGTTGGCGAACAGGCCCGGCTCCACGGATCGGTAGGTATACGGCTGCGCCGGGACGCTCTGACGCAGCAGCCCGCGGTAGGCCTGCTCATCCAGCACGGGGCCGCCGCTGCGTGTCGTGGCCGCCCACGCCTCGAATTGGTTCGGCGTGAGCGCATCCGTATGGAAGTGCATGTCGGCGAAGCCATCGCCGCTGATCATGGCCGACTCGCCGTAATAGACGCCCGGCTTCGAGGCTTCGAGGTAGAGCGTGTCGGCCATGCCGTGCATGCAGTAGATCATGCTGCCGAGTTGCGGCACCCAGAACACGTTCCACACGGTTGCCGAGGTCAGCATGAGGTGCAGCGGTACACCCGCCGGCACCACCAGCCGGTCGACGCTCGCGATACCGAGTTTGGGATAGATGAAAAGCCACTTCCAATCGAGCGAGACCACCTGGATGTCGAGCGGCGCGACTTTCGAGGGCAGGGGTTTCGCCGGATCGAGCTCATGGGAGCCGATCCAGGCGATGCCGCCGAGAAAGATGACGACCAGCACGGGTATCGACCAGACGACGATCTCGACGCGGCCCGAATAGACGAACTCCGGCAGCCGGCGGGCGCGCCGGTTGGAGGGGCGATACCACCACACCACGACCAGTGTCGCGATGATCGTCGGGACGATGATCGCGAGCATGATCACCACGGAGTCGAGCAGAATTTTCCGCTCCGCATCGCTCACCGGACCCGCCGGTTGCAGCTGCGCGTGGCCGCAGCCGGCGAGCTCGCCGAGGACGAGCAGCGCTACGAGCGCAAAACCCACACGAGCTGCGATGGCCGAGCCTCTTTTTTTCGGGTGTTCGATGGCACCTTCTCCAGCGCAACCCTGGCGGCCGTGCCCGGTTGGCCCGCATCAACGCTAGCCTGATTATATAGTTCCTCGCGCTCGCGTGTCGTTTTTAAGCTTGAGCGTTGCGCGAGTTGACGTGGCGAGAGTCGCGCGGCTATCGTGACCGACGAGATGCGCACAACAGCAACCCTTGCCTGCATGATGGTCGCTCTGCTGTTGTCGGCGCTCGTGACCGCGGCCGACGCGTCCGGCGCCCTGACGGCCATGAGCCGCAATCCTTGTCCGCCGGCCGCATCGGATGCCGCCGGATCCGCGTTTCTACACATGCTCCTCACGCCGGGCGTGCATTTCATGCGGCCGGGGCAGACGCCGAAGGAGCAGCGGGCCGCCGGGCGCGCCGCGGCGCAGCAACGCGCCGAGGACTGGGCCGATCTTTGTCGCTATCGGGCCGCCAACGCCGCACTGACACGATATCCGCGCGTCGTGCTCATGGGCGATTCCATCACCGACTTCTGGCGCCAGGGCGATCCCACACTCTTCGCCGGTGGCGCGGTCGCGGATCGCGGCATCAGCGGACAGACGACTCCCCAGATGCTGGTGCGCTTTTGGCCCGATGTCATTGCCCTGCATCCGCGCGTGGTGCAGATCCTCGCCGGCACGAACGATATCGCCGGCAACACCGGCCCGACCACGGAGCAGGAGTTCAAGGACAACATCATAGCCATGGTCGAGCTGGCGCGGGCGCATCACATCCGCGTGCTCCTGGGCTCCATACCGCCGGCCGTCTCGTTCTGGTGGGCTTCGCCCCGGTACCGGCCGGCGGCGCAGATCCGGCGCCTGAACGAGTGGCTGCGAGGCTATGCCCGCGCGAATGGCCTTGGCTTCATCGACTACTACGCGCGGCTGTCCACGCCAGACGGCGCATTCCGGCCCGAGCTTTCCAATGACGGCGTTCACCCCAACCGGGCCGGCTACCAAGTCATGACGGGGTTGCTGAGGGCCGGGATTGGAGCAGAATAGGCGAAACTGAGCAGGTCCTCGTCGCCAGGCGGGGGGAGACCATGCCACTCGAGTCACGCAGGGGGCCACGGCCGCGGGCGCAGGCGCGCGGCGGCTTCATGCGCCTCGGTGTGCCGCAGGCTCTGGACTGGGTGCTGCTCGCCTACGCCATCCTGGCGGTGGCGGCGGGCGCCGCGTTTGCCGCGCTGCGAATCCACGCCGATTACATCCAGACCCTGCAGCAGGAGCGCGAGAGCCTGCGCGGCGTCACCGCGGCGCTGCAAGGCGGGGCGCTCGCGATTCTCGACGATGGAGTGGGCGCGGGGCTCGCCGCGGCGAGAGCGGTGCGCAGCTCGGGACCGCTCGATGGCCTCGCGGCTCCGGCCATCAGCCGCATGTTGCAGCGCGAGCTCACCGGCGGCGCTTATGTGCGCGCGCTGTTTGTCGCCGATCGCGGGCGCTTCGTGATGGCCAGTCGTACGCGCAGTGTCGATTCTCGAGCCGCGCCAGCCTGGCTGAGCCAGGCT
>JBOIAQ010000103.1:0-10285 GCA_050739115.1 Steroidobacteraceae bacterium
ATGTGGATAGGCACCTCACGGGGTGCAACCCACGATACACCGGAGGCAGACCTCTTCCCCTCAACCCTCAACATCCAGCCTGACCTTCGGCTCTGCACGTCAGGCCATATTGTCTAGAGGTGTCCACGACATGGGGAGAATCTCAGTCGCCTGAACCGGCGGTTGATGCCGGTTTCATGCGGTCTTATTCGAGCATTGCCCGGGTCGCCACCTGGCGGTCACGGTGTGCGGGTCCGTGTCGGTGCGCGGAGCGCCGTGAATCACTTTGCCCGGGCGAGTGCGCGCCTGCCAAGAGACAGCACAAAGAGGATTCGCAACGCCGGGCGAGACGGCAGTCTCGCGGCGGAGGGTTCGGTCGGCATCAGCCCTTGGTGCGCAGCTTGCCCATGAAATCGCGTTTGCCGAGGGGTACGCCCTTCCAGCGAAGGATGGCGTAGGTCGTGGCCGCATGGAAGTAAAAGTTGGGCTGAGAGAAGGACAGCAGGAAATCCTCGGCCGTGAAATCGACCCGACGACTGCCGAACTCGAAGCGCATGTCGCGCCCGACGAAGGCATCGACCTCGGCCGGGTCGATCGCCTCGAGAGCCGAGAGCGCTCCGGTGATCCTCGCCTCGAGCGCGGCGAAGGTCTCGGGCGGAGGAGTCATGTCCGGCGAGAACACGCCCTTGCGAACGCCTTCGATGGCGCCGAGAGAGTGCACCGCCGTCGATTTCACCTGATAGGCGAAAGGCAGCATGTCGGGGGCGAGACGCGCCTGGATGAGCTCCGGAGGGTCGATGCTTTGCTCGGCGCAAAAAGCTTGAGCCGTGCGCAGCAAGCCCAAGACGGCGCCGAGCATCTGGCGGTAGCAGGGGATGGTGGCGGCGTAGAGAGACACGGTCATGGCTCGCCTCGTGACGGATGCCGGGGTTGCGGACCTTTTGATTCTAATGGCGGCGCGGGCCGCCAAGCAGCCCGCGCGTACGCGGGCGGCGAGGGGTACTAGGGGGTTGGCAGCCCGGAAGAGAGAAGCGCGATCTCCCTCCAGATACCGGGCTCGGGGGGATACGAGTCCCGGCGCGTGTGCGCGCCGAGATAGATGTCGTTCGAGAAGATCGCGCCCCCGGTCACTTTGAGACACTCGTAAGGCCCGATGCATTCGCGCTGGCCGTTCGAGCCCGTCACGCGCAGGTATACCGCTTCGCGACACTCCAACGTTCTATGCGGCTTTCGCCGCAGCTGCCAGAGCCCGTCGGTGTAGCGGGCCGTGACGGCGTTGTCGGGCCCGCGAAGGGTCCCATCGGCGCAGATTCTGAAGTACGCTCCCCGGACGAGGATCACCGATTCGCTGCTGAGGGGTCGAAAGGTGAGCGTGATCACTCATCGAACTCGAGCTCCCGGCCATGACGGCCGGGAGCAGCGCCGATCGCCAGGGTGTCAGTAACGGCGCGAACCGCCGTGGCGGTTGCCACCACCGCCGGACCGTTCGCGGTCCTGTGCCTCGTTTACCTTGAGAGAGCGGCCGTCGAAGTCGGTGCCGTTCAGCGCCTGCATGGCCCGCGAAGCGTCGGCATTTGACATCTCCACGAAGCCGAAGCCGCGTGGCCGACCGGTCTCGCGGTCGGTGATCAAGGAGACTTTCTCGACCGTCCCGTGCTTGGAAAACAGGGCGCGCACGGCCTCTTCGGTGGCCGTGAAGGGAAGATTTCCAACATATAATTTCGTCACTGCGGAATACTCATGAAAGAAAACGGTTTGGGCGGCAGGTACATCCTGCCTCCCGGTTCGCGGAACTTTGCGAGGGTGGCAGACATTGGCCGGAAGGCACGCCAGGGAGGCGTGCGCTTGGCGCCAAGGCAGACAAGCCGAAAAGGTACGAGCCGGCGGGTAGATTACAGGATTTCGCGGCAGAACGCCGAACTTTTGAGCCGGGGTCTGCCATCGCTTGCGCTCGCGGGAAGCGGCGCGCATGCTGACCCGGCGCGTTGGGCGCGGGATGCCGCCACGGCAAATCGAGACCAAACACGTGAACAGTTTTGCGGCGACGCTTGTCATTCGCGAGCGCCTGCGACAGCATCTCCTGCCGCATCATGAGCCTTGGCGGCGTCAGGGCGAGTACGCCGGCGGGTGTTTGTGCGACGGCTGCGGCGAGCGCATCACTTCCGCTCAGGCATCGTACGAGGTTGACTTCGCGCCGGGCATCACGCCGCAGTCGGTGAGATTGCATCGCGCATGCTTCGAGATCTGGCTGTGCGAATGCCAGAGCCAACCTCTTTCCTGACCTGACCGACGCAGGAGCCGAAACGCGTGATGAATCTCAGCCTGGTCGATGCTTTCGGCCGGTTCGGCGCCAAACCGACCAGCCGACTCGGCAGCCTCTCGGCGATGTCGGCGGACGGTGCCATGGTGCTCAACTGCATGTCGGCGAATTTCGGCCACCCTGCCCGCGGAGTTTTGCGTTACGAGACCCGGCTTTCCGCCGCGCAGGCCGAATCCAAGGTGTTGACGACGTTGGGTGAGCACCTGACGCGTGCGCGCGATGACGGTCTTCCGGTCCGGATGATCGTCAATTTCCCGGAGCGCGAGAAAGCCGGTGAGAAAGTCGGCAGGAGCGGCAGCTATCACATCCGCCCCGATCTGATCGGCAAGGTGGTCGAGTTCGACGGCGACCGGTTCGTGGTCGACTTCACGCGACCGCAGGCGGCGCGCCCGGCAGTCGAGGGTCGTCGCAGATAGTCTCAGTCAGTGGGCCGGTGAGCACACCGCGGTGAGCGTGAAGTGCAGACGCAAATGACACGCCGGCTTCGAGGCGAAGTCGCTCGCACGCAGTCCACCACATTCGAGCACGCCTTCGATCCGATGTGACGGGTCCTCGACCGCCGCATGCACCGCCGCGCCCAACTCGAAGCGGCCGTCGCAGTCGGCGTACGGACAAGGGAAGGAGAAGTACGCGCGGGCCGGAGGGTGCAGCACGTGCGACTGAGGAACCGGCGTAGTCGTCCGACCGCCCTCGAAACTCAGCTCGAAGCGCAGCTGCTCGACCGCCGGGAACATCGCGCGCAGCTTGGGCGCGGCCTCCTGGTCGCGGCGTAGCTGCGAAGAGCGGTCCTGGCGCGTAGCGGTGCCGCGGGCGTAACCGACTCTCATGCCCCGCCACTCATTGTCGGATCGCTCGGGCCCACGGGCGACTCCTGCAACGGTGTCGCGATCTCTTCGGAACCGTTCGGCCGCGTCGTGCGGCGCCGCTGCTTCTCGAGCTGGCGAGCCTTCCTGCTCTGCTCCTTCTGCTTCTTTGCCTGGCGGTAATTCGATCTGGGCACGAGGTCTCCTCTGTCATGGCGGATCGGGAACGCTCAAAAGCACTTTACTCCCAATCGGGCCGCATCGGAGCACTTATCACCGGCGATACGTATCCCCTCAAGTGAACAGGCGTTTGAGCAGCGCCCAGAGGCCAAGGCCACCGAAGAGGTCCCCCAGCGAGCGCCACTTCCAAGGCTGCTCCAGCTTCTCACCCGTCGTCAGATCATGCACGGTCAGCATCCCGGTCGTGCCGGCCGGGGCGACCGGCGTTATGCCCGTCTGCACCGATGAGGCGCCCTGATAGGACTTGCGATAGCTCTGCCGCTCCATGAGCACCTCGAGGGCGTTCCCGGCCGCGGTCATGACGACGAACCGGCAGGGTAAGGCATGGGGCAGCCGCACCTGAAGACCTCCGCGCAGCAGGTTTCAATCCTTCCCGTGCCGCGCTGGAGAGAGCCTCGCGGTGACCACGCCCTTGATGTCGGCTATCGCGACCAAGAGGGCTTCGACGCCCCGCCGGCCGCTGACGTGGAACCGGATCGCTCGAGTTTCGCCTTCGGCACTTGCTTCGGCCTGCCCCACCGCGAGCTCCTGGATGACGTACCCGGACCCGGTGCACATCTGCATGACTTTCTCGACCGCGCCCTTGCCGGGAGTGTACTGCACTTGCAGTTCGGCGTGCTCGGACAGAATGTGTCTCTCGCATTGTGCATACCCATAGACGACCAGGAAGTGCGCGGCGGTCACGAAGATCGCAAGCAGTGGCAGGCCCGCGCCGCAAGCCATCCCGACGGCTGCCGTCAGCCAGATGATCGCGGCCGTGGTCAGTCCTCGCACCACATCGCGCTGTATGAAGATGAGTCCACCGCCGATGAAACCAATCCCGGAGACGATCTGCGCCGCGACACGGGATGGGTCCAAGACGATCGCGTACCTGACGATGACATCGCCGAAGCCGTACTTCGAGACCAACATGATGAGAGCTGCGGCAACACCGACCAGGGTATGGGTACGCAAGCCTGCGCTCTTCGCCCGGAACTCGCGTTCCAGTCCAATGAGCGTGGACAGGACCAAGGCCAGCGCGAGCTCCCCGAACTGAGCCCAGGACTGCCCCTGCGGCTCGCTGTAGAGGAATGAAAATGGATGCATTCTCGGCTCCTATGCGGCCCGGCGTGTCACGAGGTGTCCAAATCCGTGACCATGCTACCAAACCCGAGCATTCGCTCTCCCGATGCCCCAAGGAATCGGGTCGCGAAGCAGCCTCGCATCCTCGGTACAGCCGGCGAAGCCACCGCACAACCAACGGTTCTTTTGCTGGCAAGTAAAATTGCACTGGGAGGACACGCCAGTCCGGCAGGAGTAAGGATGCGGCGCGTGCCTTCGGCAGATCCGAGCGCACGACGTGCCCCTGGCGCGTAGTAACGCCCTCAGCCATTCGCCATTCTTTGAGTCCGAGTGGCGACTGCTGTTGCCATCCGACGGCAGACTCTTGACACGCGTAGTGAACGGGCGCACCGTAAATTGCGCTTTGATTGCGCGGGGGACGCAATGATTTTCCAGAATAAGATCTGGCTAATCAGCCTCGTGGGCATGGGGCTGGTCACGCTGGGGTTCCTGTACGTCATTTACCAGGCCGGCAAACCAGCGGACGAAGCCGAGACCAGGCGAGCGCACGAGACTTCCAATACGCTGCGCGGATGGCTGTTCTTTGTGCTGCTCATCCTGTTCGTCGGAATCAGCTACGCGACCCTGAGGCAGTTTCCCATCCCGCTTCAGCACTCGGCATTGAAGGCCTCCCAAGTGGTCAACGTGGTCGGCCGGCAGTGGTCGTGGACGATGAGTCAGACGACATTCAAGGCCGGCGTTCCGATCGAGTTCCGCGTGACCAGCGCCGACGTCAACCACGGCTTCGCGCTCTACGCGCCGGACGGCCGCATCGTCATCCAGACCCAGGCCATGCCGGGGTATGTCAACAAGCTCCTTTACACCTTCCAAACGCCTGGCACCTACGAGATCCGGTGCCTGGAGTACTGCGGGATCGGCCATGATGTCATGACCACCGACATCGAGGTCCTCGGTGCCGACGGAGGCCGCCAATGAGCGATTTGACGCTTTATCCCGATAGCGAAAAGCTCGCGCGGCCGGAGCGCATCGTATTCAACCTGTATCTCATCTCCGCGTTGGTGCTGTTCCTGCTGATGATGCTGGTGGGACTCACCATGCGCATGACGCAGGGCGGCTGGATCACCGGCGTCCAGCCGACGCTGTTCTTCCGCCTCCTGACCATGCACGGGTCCGGCATGGTCGGCACCATGAGCCTCGTGACCAACGCGGTGATGTGGTTCTTCCTGCGCAAGTACGTGCGCCTGCATCTATGGGCGTTTCTGAGCAACTACGTGCTGTTTATGCTGGGCGCGCTGTGCATCATCGGGTCCATCTTTATCGGTGGTTACGCGGGCATGTGGACGTTCCTGTATCCGCTTCCCGTGCACTCGATGGGCATGTGGAGCATCAATGCCGCAGCGCTCTTCATGGTCGGCTACCTGCTGATTGGCGTCGGCATGCTGCTGTTCTACCTGGACGCTGCGGCGGGCATCATCCGTGTCTTCGGGAACCTCGGGCGCGGGCTGGGTCTGCAGTGGCTGTTTGGCGGTGAGATCAATCCGGAGCATCCGAAGACCGTGGTCGCCAGCACTATGGTGATCATCGCCAACGGGCTGGGCATCCTTGCCGGTGCCGTGATCCTGGTGATGAGCCTGATCAATGCCTATTACCCCTCGGACGTCCTCAACGCACTGATGGCCAAGAACCTGATCTACTGGTTCGGCCACATGGTCATCAATGCAACCATCTACATGGGCGTGATCGCCGTGTACGAGCTGATACCCCGATACAGCGGGCGCCCGTATCCGATCTCCCGCGTGTTCCTCTGGTCATGGGCGGTGAGCTGTCTCTTCGTGATCATCGTCTTTCCGCACCACCTGCTCATGGACTACGCCGAGCCGCGCTGGCTGTCGATCACCGGGCAGGTTGTTTCCTATGGCGCCGGCTTCCCGGTGTTCCTGGTCACGGCATACGGCGTACTGACCAACATCTATCGCTCGAATATTCGCTGGAAGATGCCGTCCCGGCTCTGCGTCCTGTCGGTGTTTGGCTGGGCCGCGGGCATCGTGCCGGCCATCCTGGATGGCACCATCCGGATCAACCTGGTGATGCACAACACTCAGTGGGTGCCCGGCCACTTCCATTTCTATCTGATACTCGGCGTGCTGCCGATGGCCTTGGCGCTGATGTACCACGTGATCGGCAGCCGGGCGCAGTCGCCGGCCGACAGGGGCGCCGACCGGCTGGGCGTTCCGGTGTACCTCGCCGGCGGAGTGATCTTCACCCTCGCGTTCCTCGACGCCGGCCGCATGAGTGTTCCGCGTCGCTACGCGGAGCATCTGCCGCAATGGATGCCCTACGACAGGGTCGGGTCGATCGGCGCGATGCTGATTATCCTGGGGATGCTGTACTTCGCCGCCCGTATCATCATCGGTCTGGCGACGGCGCCGGCTGCCGGCTCTGCGCCCAGCTCCGGGGCGGCAGCGTCAATTGACGCCGATGCTGCGCACTCTACTGGCTAGCTTCGTGCTGCTTCTGGCCGGCACCGCAGTGCTGACCGATGTCACCGATCGTTTCCGCGCATTCACCGCCGAGACGGCGCACCGGGTTGCGGTTCAGGAGCACCCGGTGCCCATCCCCGCCGTGGCGCTCGAGACTCAGTCCGGCGCGCGCATCAACCTCACAGGTTTTCACGGCAAATGGCTACTGATCGATTTCATCTATACCCAATGTGCCGATTTCTGCGTGGTGCTGGGGGACGAGTTCGGACAGCTTCAGAATTCACTTGCCGCGCCGATCGCGCAAGGTCGGCTGCAGTTGCTCAGCATCAGCTTCGATCCGGTGCGCGACACACCTACCGAGCTCGCGGCTTACCTGGAGCGCTCGGGTGGCCGCGGCGCCGGCTGGATTGCCGCACGGCCGATCGACGCGAATGGACTCGCACGGATCGAGCGAGTATTCGACCTCACCGTCATACCCGACCACTCCGGCGGTTACATCCACAATGCCGACATTGAGATCGTGGATCCACAGGGTCGGCTCGTAGAAATCGCCGATTTCGGTCATCCCCGCCAGATCACACGGATCGCTCAGGGGTATCTCAATCGATGAGTGGGGGTATACGGCGTCTTGGCCCCAAGATCGCCACGATCCTTTTCCTGGTGTTGCTGCTGCCGCCCCTGAGGCAGGCGCTGGAAGCAACCATGACCGCGCAAATGCTGCTGCAGATTCCGCTGCTGGTCGCGGTTGGCTATCTGTCGCGTGACGCACTGCCCGAACGCCTGTCGACACCCATCGGCCGGTGGAACCATCATGGAATAGCAGGTCTGGTACTCGCAACTCTCGCGGGCGCCTGCTGGATGCTGCCGCGTTCGCTCGATGCCGCGGTTACCGAGCCGTGGGTTGCCGCAGCCAAGTTCATCTCGGTGCCGTTGCTCATCGGCTTGCCCTTCGGCTTGAGTTGGCCCCGTATGGGTTTCGTCCTCCGCGGCGTCTTTCTGCTGGAGTTCATCGCCAGTTTTTTCCGCCTTGGCTGGCTTTACCGGGTCTCCCCGGTGAGGCTGTGCAGCAACTACCTGCTCAGCGATCAGGAGCGACTCGGCAGCTCCATGCTGGCGATCGGTACCGCCCTGCTGATTGGGATCGCCTGCATACTCTTGTGGGGCCGCTTTGACTCGCTGCCGCACGGGAAGCGATAGCTCGAGCGGGGTATGGCATGAAAATCATCGAACGCACCACATCGATCAGCGCACGCCTTGCGAGGTGCGCGTTCCGGCCGTAGGGGCGTCCATGCGGCCGCCCCATACGATCGATCAGGTCATCGCCGCCTTCACTCGCGCCGGACGGAAAGGTGTCTGGCGTAGGCGCACGCCGATCGCATCGTAGACCGCGTTGCTGATGACCGCCCCAGTCGGACAGGTTGAAGGCTCGCCTCCCCCCGTGGACGGCTGATCGGGGGTATTGTTGACGAGCACGATGTCGATCCGGTCGGGGATCTCCTCGAAGCGCAGAATCGGATAGCCGACCCAGTCCCGACTGGTGACGTGAGCGGTATCGAACGTGACTTCCTCGTGCAGCGTGCGGCTGAGCGACTGGATCACGTTGCCTTCGATCTGGTTCCTCAGCCCGTCCGGATTGATCACCAAGCCGCAATCATGGGCCACGACCACGCGACCGACCTTGATCCGGCCGGTGTCGGGATCGACGGTGACATCCGCGATCGTCGCCACGCGCGTATCGTCACGGTTGACCCAGGCAATGCCACGGCCATGAGCGGGCTTCCCGCCGCTGCCCGCCCGGCCGCGAGCCGGCCGGCGTTCCCAGGAATATGCCTCGGCGGCCACTTTCAACACTGCGATCGCCCGCGGATCCTTGAGGTACGAGAGCCGGAACTCGAGCGGGTCCTGCCGCGCGGCCACCGCCAATTCGTCGATGAACGACTCCATCGCAAAGGTCGTCTCGAACTGCGCCGGCGAGCGCAGCCACGAAGTCATCAGTCCCACCCGGCCTTCGCCGTGGAAGGTGACGTCGGCATTCTCAAAGGTGTAGGCATACCCGATGGCGGGTTGCCCAGTGCCCGTTGTCCCCGTGACATTAGGTTTTCCGATCAGCGCCGCAGCGATCAGATGCGTGTCGGTGAAGGTGGGAAGCCAGACCTGATGCTGCCAGGCAATCACTCGCCCCTGGTCATCCAGGGCGCCCCGCAGGTCTTGAACCAAAGGCGGCCCTTTGGGCTCCCAGCCATGCTCGTCCCAGCGCATCCACTGTACGCGCACCGGCCGGCGCACTGCCTGGGACATGATGGCGGCGTCGGCAACCACGTGCTCCAGACCATTGCGGCCATAGGCGCCCGACCCTTCGACCCAGCGCACTTCGACATTATCGGGAGGGATGCCGAGCAGCCGGGCCATGTGCCGCCGCGCATCGTGTGGCATCTGCGTTCCTGACCAGAAAGTCGCGCGATCACCCTTCACGTCGGCGACGGCGCAGGAAGGGCCAATCGATCCGTGCATCTGGAAGGGAGTCTGATAAGTTGCCTTCAAAGTGCGGCCGGCATGGGCGAATGCCGTCGACGTCGATCCCTGGCTGGCAACCGAGTAATCATGGGCGACGGCGCCCTTGCGCACCGTTTCCCAGAGCTCGCCCATCTTGGGCAGGCCGTTCCAATGCGACCACTTGGCCTGACCGGCTTCAGGGCTCCGGGGGTTGAGCTTCGATCCGAGCCTCTCGGCCGCCTGGATCGCGGCCCACTCCGTCTCGGCCACCACCCCGAGGAAGTTCTCGCGCCGCACCAACTGCACGAAGCCGGGAATTTCCTTGAGGCCCGTCTCATCCACGCTCTGCAGGTTGGCCCCAACCCCATAGGGGCGTACGACCCGGCCGTGCAACATGCCGTCGACCCGGACATCTTGCACGTACGAGAACTGGGCCGTCACTTTGCCGGGAATGTCCTTGCGAGGCAGAGGGCGGCCCACGATACCGTACGTGGCCGGGTCTTTAGTGTGCACTCGAGGCGCGACCTTCAGGTCGAAGCCTTTGCCGCTGGCGCCGATCTCGACGTTGATGCGCTTCCCGTCCACCAGCTTTCCATAGGTGATTGCGCGCTCGGGAGAGCCTGCCACGGAGACCGTGCCTTGCGTGGCGACGAGTTGGCTCACCGGAACCCCGAAATGCCGCGAGGCAAGATCGAGCAGCGCCTGCCGGCCAGCCGCAGCGGCGTGGCGGATCTGCGGGCCGGCGTAGCGGATGGTCATGCTGCCATACGTCGGGCCCTGGTCGACGGTCAACGAGGTCGTTCCCATCACCACATCGAGCCGCTCAAACGGAAAATCGAGCTCCTCGGCGGCAAACTGCGCGAGCGCCGTCTCCACCCCCGTCCCCGTCTCGACCTTGCCGGTAAAAA
>JBOIAQ010000104.1:0-10127 GCA_050739115.1 Steroidobacteraceae bacterium
TCTCTGACATCAAGCGGGGGAAGATCGGTCAGTTCAGTCTTGATCTACTGGTCCGCATTGCCGCACGCGCTGGGCTGCATCCAAAACTGAAGCTCGTGGTCGAGTCGACCGATCAGCGCATATCACCGCGTATCAAGCGGTCGGCTGGCCGGCTGGGTAACTCTGAGGGTAACTCGAGGGGCAGGGCTACCCAAGTAACTGTTCGCAAAGGATTTTCTCGGTAGGTTCGAGTCCTCTTCCGGGCACCAGTAATTCTTTATATTTCAATAGATTAAATCCAAAATGTGAGTTGAGTCCGAGGCATCCATCGATCCCTCGGAGTGGATGACCGCGACCGGATCATTACTTTTATTCTTCCCCGGGCCGCGGCGCCATCCTAGCAGGGCTTGATCGGGGCGGGGTGGGGGAACTTCAAACGGGTTACCTGACCGGCATTGGCGCCGTCAGTGGCGGCCTGAGCTTGATAAGGCCGAGATCGCGGGTTCAAAACCCGCCGCGCCCAGTTCGCTCATCGCATTACTTATGTATGGCCGAGCGATTGAAGGCACCGGTCTGCAAAACCGGTGAGCGCTTAGTTCCACCGCCAGTTCGAATCTGGCCGAGTGCTCCATTTGCTGGGCGGTCGCTTGACGGACAGGATCCCAATGCTCTTACGCAGTTGCCGTCCGAAGATCTTCCAGCAGAGTATCAGCCAGCGCCTCCTCGTGCACCGCGAGCCCCCGTTCGACCATCATGCCCGCAAGCCGAGGATCCCACTCCGCCTCGATGCGGCATTCCGCTGGGAGCCGCGACACACCACCCCGGCAAGCCGCGAGGTAGTCGTCGGTGCCGAAACGCCAAGGCCGTGCTCCCAGAGCGCGAATGACGAAGTTTCCGATCGTCAGTCCCGGCCAGTCGAAATCTCCGTGATAGCGAAGCCGTGCACCGGCAGCCGCCAGCTGCAAGATTAAGGTGCGCTGCGCGGCGGACGGCATGCCGTCTGTGCAGACCAACGGGGCGCTCGCTCCGCCCAACCGGTCCGCCGCAATCGCCACGATGCTCGGGTTCTCGCAAACGAAGAGATCCCTGTCGAGCACGGCCCAGACCGGCGGGTCGCGCAGAAGCTTGCGCAGCGACAGATGGACGGGCTCGCCCGCCGCGAGCCCAACAGGGACGATGACAGACTCACCGGGCCGCCGGACAGGCAGGTTGAGACAGAGCGCCGGCGAGGCGAGCTCGTTCACCGTGACTCCGAGTCGCGCCCATTGCTCTCGCGGCCGACCGTCTCGATCCTCGTCCGGCGCGTCATCCATCGCCGAGGCCCGCAGGACGAGCGAAGCGACCGGGGATCCCGGGTCGAGCGCATGCGCATCGCCCAACACCAATGCGGCGAGCTGCGCAAGGGGCACGCCGCGCTCCGGCAATCTCTGAAGAACACATTGCGCCCGCGTCAACAACAATGCCGCCTCGGGCGGATTACCTCCCGCGAGGCGCTTGAGCAGCGCTGCACCCGCTGACGTGCCGACCAAGGCCCGCAGGTGCGGCTCGCCCAGCTGCGACAGTACTTCGCTCCAGGATCGCTCCAGCGCCAGCCGTCGCGCCCTGCGATCGTGAACGGGCCCGTCCAGCAGCTCGAGAGCGCGACGCAGGCTCGGTGCGATTCCGGCGCGCGACAGCGCGGCATCGAGCTCCGAGACGCTTAGCCGCATCGATCCGGCCGCTCTGACCGGCCGGCCCATTAGGCCCTCGAGGGTGCGGCGCTCGCTTGCGTTCAGCCCGAGAAGCGTGAACGCATCGCTTTGCTCGCCGCGCTCATAGCGCGAGCGCAGCCTCTTGCGCAGCGGCTCGAGCTCGGCCCCGCCGAGCAGCCGGCGCAAGCGATCGAGGTCGGCCCGATCCTCCACGGCACTACGACGTCAGATCGAGTTGCACGGCGCTTTGTGCGGCCGGCTCCTCTTCGATCGCGCCCGGCGCAGGCTCGGGCGGAAAGCGTCGCACCGTATCCTCCTGCTTGCGCCGCTCCCGACCGTCCCAAGTCCACCGCGTGACCAGCACAGCGTCCATTCCCTCGCGGCGAATCAGCTGGCAAATTGCAAGGCCCGGTAACTCGGGGTAGCAGCCCCATTCGCGCTCGCTGGTCATGACGAAGTCGAGGTCGAACTCCCGGATGAGCGCCATGCAGTTGGCGCGGGCCTCGTCATCGATGCCGGCGAAGGCTTCATCGAGCAGCACGAGCCGCGGCGCGTGCGGATGTGCGCTCCAGTAGTGACTGCTCGCAGCCGCAAACAGCGGCACGGTGAGGCCGAGCGCCCGCTCGCCGCTCGAGGCTGGACCGGAGAGCGGTCGCCACTGCCTGTCCTGCTGGCGCTGGACCCGGAACCGATGCCAGCGGCGGTAGTCGAGAGCGCGAGAGAGACTCTCGAGGAGAGTCGCCTGCTCATCCCGTGACCGTTCGACCTGGATGCGCGCCTGCAGGAATTCGCCGACTTGGCGGCGATCCTCTGTCGACCAGGCGTCCGGACTCGTCTTCAGCAGCCGCTTGCGCGCCTCCAAGAGACCGGTGACTGCACCCTCCTCCTGCTCGGGCAAAGGTTGCCACTCGAGCCTATAGCGCACGCCGATGGAAGTCGGTCGCTTCTCCAGCTCGGCGTTGATCCTTCGAACACGCTCCTCGGTCTCAACAATCCGGCGCTGGAGGTTGGCCGCGATCTCCTTCTCGAGATGACTCTCGAGGATGTCGCGCTCCTGCGCGGTCAGTGCGAGCCGCCGCGCGTCGATGTCTTCCGTGAGCAGCCGTTCCAGCGCGTCCGGCCGCTGCGGGCGGTCGTGATGGATGATGTTGACGACGACTCCGAAGTCGGTGAGCTCGGCGGTAGCGGCGTGCCCCTGGGCGGACATTGCCGTCTGCAGCTCCTGCAGATCGCGGCTAATCGCATTCTGGATACGGTTCCAGTCGGACTCCTCGGCAGGCACCTCGGCGAGCGCCTGCTCGGCGCGGCGCGCGGCCGCGAGCGCAGCCTCGACACCCCAGGGGACCCCCGGATCGGGCAATGCGAGGTCCGGTACCGCGACGGTGAAGAGACCCGTCACCGTGGCGAACGCCTGCAGCTCCTCGATCGCTTTGCGGCGGCCGGCAACGCGCTCGTCCAGTCGCGCACACAGGTCGTCGCGACGCGTCTCGGCGGCGCGAAAATCCCCGGTCGCCTTGGTCGATTCACGCTGTGCGACGGTGTGAGCCGCCTTGTGCTCGTCCCGGGCGACCTTCGCAAGGTGCAACTCGCGCAACAGCTCCTCGACTGCCTTGCCGACGGACTCTTCCAATACCGTGACCACCTGACGCGCTTCGACCAACGCACGGCGTTTGTCCGCCTGCTCCTCGGACGCAGACTCAGTGTCGGCCCGTGCCTGTGTTTCGCGCTCGAGCTGCAGCGCCAACTCGGTCAGCGCGCTCTGGTGCGCACGTACGGCGCTCACGAGCTCTGCGGCCTCCTGGCGATATGCGCTCAGAGCTTCCGTGACTCGCTCGATGCCGCTGGCGTCTGTCGGCAGTTGGAGGCTCTCCGCGTCGAACCCCAGCGCATCTCGAGCCCGGGCGAGGGCATGCTCGGCACTGGCTAGCCGCGAATCAGTCTCGCCGAGGCTCGACTGCGCCTGCCGGCGGACCTGCTCCGCGGCTTCCCGGTCGGCCTGCGCGCGCAACAAAGCATCGTCCGGCGGCGCGCTGTCCTGCTCCCGAGCGGCACGTGCCCGCTGCTCCTCGAGCTGCGCCTCCGTCGCCGCGCACTCCGCAAGACCCGCATCGATCTCGAGGAGCTTCGAGGCGATCTCGTCCAGGCGGAGCCGGCGCGCCGCTTCACGCGCGGCGTGACCGATGTATTGGGCGCGCGGCTTGCTCCAGGAGCCCCGCGCGGGACCCAGGCGGAACTCGCCACAAAGAGAGACCCATGCCTCCGCCGTGACCGGGTCCCCGTCGGCGCAGGCGATCGAAGCCAGTATGGCGCTCACCGTATCGACGCTTACCGGGACGGCCGAGTCGCAGGCAGGCAAGGTTGGCAAGAGCCAGCCCGCAAGGGACTCTGCCTGCGAAGTGCGCGCCACCAACACGACATCATGCGAGGCACGATCGAGCAGTGCGCCCCCCGGCGTCACCCATGCATCGAGAAGTCCCGACGCCTCGAGTGAGGCTTCCAAGCCGGCGCGTGCTGCCTCGTCCACTTGCGGCGAGAAGTCCACGAGTTGCCACAGCGGCGCACCGGGGCGCGCTTCTCGTCCGAGCCCGTCTCGGGTGTAGGGGGCAGGGGGGACCGGCGTCCCTCCCATTTCCAACTGGGACCGCTCCTCCTCGAACTCACGTCGCTCCGTTCGCAACCGCTCGCGCCGGACATCGACCGAGGCGCGGCGCGCGGCCCGCTCTCTCTCGTGAGCTTGCCAGGCCCGGGTGAGTGCGGCGCGCAGCGGGTTCGGGCCGCTCAGCGAGCCCACCCAGAGCGTCAGCTCCCCCAGGAGATCTTCGGCTGCGGAAACCACGAGTGCCTGGAGCGCACTGACATGCAGCCGCCAGCTCGCGACGAGCTGCGCGCCGGCATCGCGAAGCACCGCCAGCGCCCGCTCCGAGGCTTCCGTCGCCGCATCGAAGGCCTCGGCGCATCTCCTGCGCTCGACTCTCGCCGCGGAACACGCCCGATCGGCAGCGGCCACCTCGGCGAGCGCCTTGCGAATCACGGCAATCTGCTCACGGCGGCGAGTCTCGATGCCGCGTATTCCGCTACGTAGCGTGTCCAGCAGTTGCGCGCCGGTTCCGGCAAGCCCGTCGGGAGACGCAGCCTCCGCCAGCGTACGCGAAAGCCCATCACCGACACCGGCCGACACTGCCAGAGAGGCGGCCCGGCTTTCGAGCTCGACGAGATGGGATCGAGTCTCCTTGGCTGTTTCGCGCCGGCGGGTTGCGACGGCCTCCTCTCGAGCGAGACGGGAGCGAGCATCCGCCAGACGCGCCTCCGCCTCCTCGAAGCTCTTCGAGCAGACCTCGGCAAGTTGTCTGGCATCCGCAATGCGGCGCGCATCCTGCATCGTCGGATGTGTCTCGAGTACACTCACGCGCTGCCCGTCCGCAGCAAGCTGATCGTCGAGAACCTGCATCTCCTGCTGCCAGCGCGCCAGCGCTGCCCGGGTGCTCTCGAGCGTCTGCTCGGCGGCATTGAGCTCGCGGCTCACCTCATCGAAGAGCGTCTGCGCCTGCCGCAGCACCCGCGCGCGGCGGCGCGTCGCCACCTGCGCATACCGCTCGTAGCGCTCGCCGAATGCCGCGACGGCCTTGCGCATGGCCTGAAGCTCCTCGAGCTCGCGGTGCAGCTCCTCGAGCTGGGCCATGGCTTCGGCGACGACCTCGAGCGCTTCACGGTCGAGCGGTGTCAGGGCTTCCGTCAGCGCGTTGGACAGGCGCTCCTCGTCCGGCTGCTTCGAAAGCTGCGGCTGGCGCAGCTGGATCAATGTGTTGACAAGCGCCGCATAACGGTCCTCGCCGAGTCGGAACAACCGCTCGTCCACGGCACGCTTGTAGTCCTGCGCGCTCTGGAAGACATGTCCGCGGGTTCCGATGGCCTCGATGAGGCGCTCGCGAGTGAGCGCCGTGCGCTGTGCGGTCGTGAGCCAGAGATCCGCGCCGATGCGCTGCTCAGTCGTGAAATACCACGAATCGAGACCGCTCCTTCCGGCCACGGCGCGCAAGCCGCAACCGAGCGTCAGCGTCTCGGCGTGGCCGGCCTCGTCGAGCCGCCCGAGCTCGATCCAGGTGTAGCCGATGCGCCGCTCGTAGCGGCCGCCCATGAGGAGATTCCATTCCATGCGCTTGTTGCGATCGCCATCGGGCTCCACCCGAGCCGCAGTCAGGTTGGCGTCGAGGAGGAAGGGCAGCGTGAGCGACAGCACCTTCGACTTGCCGGTGCCGTTGTTTCCACGCAGCAGCAGGTGGCCGTCGCGAAACTCGAACTCCTCTACGTCATAGTGATAGAGCTCGATCAACCCGAGGCGCAGCGGCTGCCAGCGCTCGCGCGCGGGCTGCGGCAGATCAATGGCGGGGGGCTCCCGGGTCATGCTTCGGCTCGCTCGAGCTGCCGCGCTTCCCGCACGGCATACCGCAAGAGGGTGGGACGGCCCCAGACGCTCCCCCGCACGCGCTGCACCAGTCTCAGCGCCTCGAGGCAATCGACGGCTTGGGCGGCGAGCTCCGCCTCCGCTCCGGGTGCGCGCGCATCTTTGCGCCAGAACCGGCCGTAGCGATCCGCCGCCGTGCGGATGAAGGCCGCGAGCTCGTGGAGCGAGTGCAGCCGCTGCGGCTCGTCGCGGGCCGCCTGAGCGAGGTGCTCGGCGAGCAGTAGTGTCGCGTGGGCGAGCGTGCCCACCGCAGGGAGTTGTCTGTCGGACAGCTCCCCCTGCTCATCGACGAGCGCCAGTCCTTCGGCTCGCAGCTCCGCAGCCAGGCCGGTAGCCTCCGCCAGTCGCGCCGCCATGGGACCGCGCTGGCTGGCCAGATACTGGCGCTCCTCCTCGGTGAGCTCATCGTGGTAGAGGACGGGATCGTCGAGAAGCCCGCGGCTCAGGCGGTGGCGGAGCGCCATGCGCCGCCCCTCCGCCGTGTCCGGGACGTATTCCTCGACCAAGGCGGAAAGAACTTCGGATAAGCCTTGCCGCCCAGGATTCGCCGCAATGAGGCTCGCTCCCCGGGTGCTGGCGGGCAAGGTCGCCAACACCCTACGGTTGACATCGTAGAGTACGTCGCCGGACCTGTTGATGTAGGTCTCCTCGTCCCCGACCACTCGCGACAACACCCCGTGCTCGAGGAGGAAGCGGCACACCTGTACCAATGCGCGGCGGTGATGGTGAGATTCGAGAGTGAACGCGAATCCGCGCGCAGCGAGCTCGGGGTCCTGGGCGGTCTCGAGCAGCTGCTCGCCGAGGCGCTGCAGCGTGATCTGCGACTCGCCGCGCTCGAGCACGGCGCAGACCAGACAGAGGACCGCATATCGTTCCCGGTCGAAGTACGGCTGCCCGCGGGTCGCATCGCCGGTATCGGCGGGTGTCTTGAAGAGTCGAGCGAAGCTGCGCTCCACATGCAATCGCCAGCCGGTCTCACGCGCGAGCCAGTCCCGCAAGTAGCCCGAGTGGCGCCTGATGAGCGCATGCTCCTCGCTGCCGCCGCCGATGAGCGGGCACATCAGGAGCGCTCTCAACGCCCGCTCACGCTCATCCTCGGTCTGTCGCGCGAGAACATCCGTGAGACCGACTTCGGGACTCACCGTCTCAAACCTCCCGAATCAGGATCAAATGATCCCGGCCGGCAAAAGACCCAAGCTCCGTCTGGATCACGGCGCGACTGCCCGCCTCGAGCGGCTCGAGGCGAATCACCAGCGTGCCATCGCCGGTCAGGCGCTCGACGGGCCTGTCGGCATGAGTCTGGGCAGCCAGCGCCTCCCCGAGCAGTGTCAGGAAGAGTCGAAAGGCATGGCGATCGAGCGCCCCAAGCTCCGACAGCCGCACCTGCCGCCCGGTTGCAAGCCGGCGGCGGGCCGCCTCGGTCTGCGCAGTTTCCTCCGCTGCTCTCGCAGCGAGCTGCGCGCGCTCGGCGGAGCGGTCTTTGATGCGCGGTGGCGCGCCCCTTACCGGCAGCACGCCCTGCTCACGCAACTGGGGGAAGATCTCCACGGGCGGAGCGTCCTTCCAGGAAACCGTGGCCCCAACATCCTCATCGGGAACCCTCAACGCCAAGTGCCGGGCGGGTGAAAGCGCGAATGCCGCCCGCCAGAGACGGTGCGCCTCCGCATCGCTCTCAGCCTCCAGGAACCAGAGCGCCAGCCGGCGAAAATCGGCGGCCCGGTCGCTGCGGCCGGCACGGCGCTCATTGAGCGTGACGACGGCTTGGAGCAACCGCGGGATGGCGGCCAGCGCGCTCCGCCGCAGGAGCTCTGCTTGCGAGCTGCCGCGGCCCTCGGAAAGGAACCACCGCCGTAACCCTGCCCAGCGCTCGCCCCAGGAGGTGAGGCGGCTTGCGGCCGATTCCGCCTGCGACTCGGCATCCCCGGGCGCGGCGTCGCGCGCCTCTCGGTCGGCAGCAAGCTGCAGCAGTGCCTGCTCGTTCGGCCTCAAGCTCTCCAACAGCTCGGCGATCTGGCTGGAGCGGGTCACGAGGTCGCCGATGAAGCGCTCGAGATACTCGATGAGACGGGACTTGAAGCTCATCACCACGGCGATGTCCGCCCGCTGCAGGTCGATCGACCGGGCAAGGCTGGCCATGAAGGCCTCGGCGTTCGCCGCCAGCCCCTCGAACACGTGTACGAGATCGCGCAACGCCGCATGAATCTTGGCGGGATCGAGCGGAGATTGACAGGCGAGCTCCGAGAGCGCCATGAGCCTTGCCCGGATATCCTCGAGGGCCACTGACTGCAACTCGGCGCGACGCGCCAGCGTGCTCGCAAACACCCGCAAGCCGGCCTCGACCGCCTCCCCTCCCGAGGTCAACCGGTACAGGAGCCGCTTGCGATAGAAGTCCTCGATGCTGGCGACCCGCGCCGTGTCGGGTTGGGCCTGCAGATTGCCCCACTCCACGAGCTGGCCAAGCGCCTGCTGCACTTCCTCGAGAGCAGGTCTCTCGCCCGGCCAGCGTGGCTCGAGAAGTACTTCATCCGGCCGCAGATGCAGCCGGAACTGGCGTTTGGCGGCCGCGAAGACTTCCATGATCGCCCTATACACAGCAGCCTTCTCGGCCGTGACGTGGCTGAAGAGGCTCGCGGCCGAAGGCGGCAGACTGGTTCCCTGCATACGCCCTATTCTCGCACGTCGCTCACTTGTCGAGAAAGCAGTGTCGGCTGCGCTCCCACCAGTAGCGGTGACGAGGCGCTAGCTTTGGATGTTGGCGATGAGCTCTCGGACCCTCCTGCGCTCCGGATGGTTCATTTCCAACAGTGAGGCTGTCGTCCTTCAGATGGACGTAATACCAATGATATTCTGTCCCTCGTAACGAAAATGGCCGAACCACGCGTCGCGCCGCGGATCAAACAGGCGGGTAACCTCGCCCGTTTCCGGATCGATTCCGGTTAGATTGGGACCTTTGCGTAGGTTGCAGTCAGGACAGGCCAGCGCGAGATTATCGAGGCCATCACCGCCGCCGTGTTGGCGCGGAACGACGTGCTCGATGTGAAAGCGCAGCTCGGAAAACTCTTGCGGGAGCCGGCAATACTCGCATTGGTAGATAGCCCGCGTGCGGACAGATTGACGCAGCTGGGCGTCCATTCAGCTACGCGGCGTCGGGGTGCTGCAGATAAGCGCGGGCTTCAGCCTTCAGCACGCTGAGGAGCGCGTTCGCCTGAACCATCGAGGCGAGCTCGTTCTGCTCTGCCGGACTCAGCTGGCCTTCAGTATTCCGCTCGGCCAAGTCCTCGTAGCGCGCCTGAACATCGTCATCAGCTCGAATACGAAGCAAGAGCGCCGCGAGCTCCGGATTCAGGCCCCGGCGGAGGGGACGCAGCAACTGCTCCAGGCTGCTTTTTTCGGTCTTGTCGGCCACTGGTGCACCTTAACCGAAGGTCTTCGAAGCGGGCAAGGCTACCCAGATCGCGCGCTGCACGGCGTACCAGACCGTCGGCGGGGCCGCTGGGTAACTTTTGGTTCTGGTGCATTAATGGCTGGAGCCGGGGCGCCACATCTCCTTCCCGCGGTGGTAACCACGCCAAGGTTCGGTGCCCGATCAGGGCGTACCATCTCGTATCAAGCCGTCGGCTGTTTTGCTGGGTAACCCTGAGGGTAACTCGACGGGCATACCTTCCTAAGCGATTGAATCTATGATAGTTTTAACGTACTTATCGGTACTCTTCCGGGCACCAGGGCCCCTTTCCCAGGGGGTATCAGGCCGTAACATCTCGTATCATCCAGTTCTCTAATCTCTTGTTTTTGTAGCATTTTTATCGTTTTTAGGTGCTCAGGCGTATCAGGGCGTCGCACCCCAACCGCGTTTGAAAGCGGGTAGATTGTAAGGACTCCGAGAACCCCGTTCTTCCGCCTCTGATCTGACGGGCCGATGCTCTCGGCTGCGGCGAGTGGCCGCATGCCGAGGTGCGACGATGACTGAGCAGAAGCAAGGGGAACTGACGCTGGGT
>JBOIAQ010000105.1:0-10057 GCA_050739115.1 Steroidobacteraceae bacterium
GATCTGGGCGAGCGTGCCGGTCAGGAACTGCCAGTGTGGGTCAGAGGCATTCCAGCCATACTGCGTCAGGAATTCGCGCATCTGCTGTGGTCCCACCTCACCTGGCGCTAAGTTAAGTTACTAACCAGTACGTAAGTATCTTCAGTTACGCGGCAGCGTAACGCGTGTCGGGAGCCAAGAAGAAGCTGCGGACTCGATCGGGGCGCTTCTGCAAGAAGCGCAGCCGGCCAACGACAGCGCGGTGCCGATCCTTTGGACCGTCAAGCTTGGAGCGACCCACGGCGTTGTTTTTCACGTCGTTCCACACAAGCTCGTCAGGATAGAGTTCCGGTGAGTACGGCGGCAGAAGGAACAACTTCAATCTGCCCTTGAGACTGTCGACATATGCCTTCACCGCCTTGGCTCGATGTGAGGGATGACCGTCGACGATCAAGTACACCGGACGGCGCTGCCCGTGCATCAGGCGCTTCAGAAAGCCGATGAACACCTTCGCGCCCACCCCGCCCTTGACCACCATGAATCGTAGTGCCCCTCTGGGACTGATCGCCGAGATCATGTTCAGGGAAAATCGCTGCCCCGTCACCCGCACGATCGGCGTCTCGCCCTTGACCGCCCAGGTCTTGCCACTGAGAAAGTCCGAGCGCACTGCGCTTTGAGCTTCCTCGGCCGACCGGGTATGCGCTTCGCCTTCAACGCATCCCATCCGCCAGACCGATACATCGCCAACCAGCTGTAAATGCATCGGCTCGAGTAGCCCAACGCTCTGATCACCGCTTCGGGGCTCTCCCCAGCCTGTACCCGTTGCACCGCCCGGATTCGGATCGCTTCCAACGTCGCATGATCGAGCTTGCGCGCATCTTGTCGAGTCATCCCACAAGGCATCGCCGACTGCTCGAGCAGATGCTCGAAACTGATTAGGTGGGCTGCGATCAGCGGGCAGTAGGTCGTACAATAAGGGAAGAGAAAGGTGACCACGCGCACCTTGCCGGCGAAGCGCGCCGAGGAGACGGTTTCGCCGAGTTGATTCGTGAGCGTGTAATGCCGTGCGGGTCCGAAATCAGGGAGCCTCGGCGCCGCGGAGCGCGCATGACCGAGAAAGAGGCCCGCGGTGAAACCGACGAGTATCAGCACGCCGCCGGTCGCGCCTTAGCGCAACGCGTGTCCCCAGCCGGACGGCGCTCGCGCCGCGGGCGGAGAAAGGCGCTGCGTCAAATTTCCGCCGAACGGGCCTGACAAATCGTGGACCCGGCCTTCTCCTACGACTCAGAAGCAGGCGATTCGCTATCTCTTCGGCAGCTCCCGACGTTGCGACTGGCAGAATTCGATCAGCGTCTCGATACGAATGAGGCGCCGCTCATGATCTTGCTGCCGCTGGGACATTTCCTTGCGCTCTGCGACGAGCGCCTCGACTCGTTCGCCGAGCAGCACGATGTCCTTGCCGTACTTGATGACCTCGCTGAGGAGGCTCATGCCGACACCGGTGGGGTCAACAGCCCGGCAATGGCCTCAGCCTCTTCGGGATGGCCTCTGAGCCACGTCATGGTTTCCTCACGCACGCGGGCTCGAAACGCGCCCTCGTCGAACGCACGCTCCCGTTCACGCACCTCGGCGAGTGAGGCGTCGATGCGCTTGAGCACATCGCGCACGGCGCTGTGGATCTCCTCGAGCAGCGCCCGAGCGCTGGTCTCTTCCTCGGACTCGGAAAGCACCCTGCCTGAGGTATATGCCGCGATCGCGCGGCGAGCGAGCTCGCCGGTGGAAACACCTTCCTTGCGGCTCATTTCCTTGAGCTTCTTCACGCTGCGTCTTGGCACCAGATATTGCTGGCGCAGCAACGACTCTGCTTTGGTGTTCATCCCTACGATGGCTCCTGTCAAGCGCGCGCAATATACTTGACGTATATTACACATGTGCAACATCATACACAAGTATGCTTCTACCCTCGGGACAAGGCCTCCTCGCCGCGCCTGTACGAGGCGCCCAACGAGTCAGGCTCGATTGGCGGCTCAGACGATGCCTGGACCTTGACCGATGCACTCTTGCAGATGCGGCAAATGGCATTAGAATATACGCCATCTGTCATACTGCGCGCCGCGATGGAAGCAGAAATCATCAAAGCACTGGGAGGACGCCGCGCCTTCGGCGCCGGCAGCGGTCGGATCGACCTTCTGGCCGAAATAGAGCGAGGTCTGCCGGTCAAAACGTACGTCGCGCTCGTGAAAGCGCTCGGCTTGACGCCGGCAGAGGAGGACCGGCTGCTCCAGGTGAGCCTTCGCACCCGCGTCCGCTGGAAACAACGGAGCCGGCTCAACTCAGCCACTTCCGACCGCATCGTCCGCGTTGCCCGCATTCTGGCTCTGGCAACCGACGTGCTCGAGAATCAAGCCCATGCAGTTGCTTGGCTGCGCGAGCCGAGCGATGTTCTGAATGGCCGCGCTCCCTTGCAAGCCATCAGCAGCGACTTCGGCGCAGAGAAGGTCACCAATCTCCTTCATCAGATGGAATACGGCGTCTATTCGTGACAATCGCCGTCTATCGGATTACCAAGGAGCGGTACCGGGACCAAGTCTTTGCAGGTCTCGGAGGAATCTACGCGTACGGGCGCTGGACGCCGCGCGGCCGCCCAGTCGTCTACACCTCCCAGAGCATCTCCCTGGCTGTCTTGGAGTACGCGCTCAACTACAAGCGGCATGGCTGGCTCCCTGCATCTGTACTCGCCCGTGCAACCATCCCCGACGCGGTGGACGTCGAGTCCGTCTCCACCTCGGCGTTGCCTGAGAACTGGCGGGATCCCGACCCTCCGACGGTGCTGCGGAATATTGGAGAGTACTGGCTCCGCAGGGCGCAGACCGCCTGCCTGAAGGTGCCATCGGCAATCGTTCCGGAGGAATCCAACTATTTGCTCAATCCTGCTCATCCGGACTTTGACAAGCTGACCATCGGTGCGGCCGAGCCCTTCAATATCGACCGGCGTCTCGCGCGCGTACGAAAAAGCTCCTGATGTGCAGCGGTGCGGCCGGGCGCTTGCCGCCACTTCACGCCGAGGGCGGAATCCAGTTGACGCTGGATGCACCGGATCATTCCGATCAAGCGTTCAGGTCGGACCGGGCTTGCATCGAGTTCCCGTTGACGAGAACAGGCGGCGATATTTTGTCGGGTAAGGGACTGGCGCGGTATCGAATATCGTCTCGGTCCGTTTCCAGTCCCTCCCCATAGGAACTGCTCGGGCGGTTTTCCCGCAAGCAGTTCGCCCGAGCGGGATCCGTCGAGAGGTTATGAGTCGTCGCAGTCATGGCGGCCACTTTCACGTGGGCTTCCCGGGGCCCGGGAGTGGATGAAGCTTCCAATCCCCGTACAGCCCGAGAACCCCGTAGAGATACTCGTTACTCCATCGCCGCCAGCCGATACTGCGCTTTCGCCGTCGCTTGCGCCGGGACAGCAGGGTGCGGACCTTCATTTCCATGTAGTCGCGCGCCTCACTGAAGGCGCGACTGGAATTACCCACTCGGAAGTATTCGAGTCACCCGGCGACGGCAGCGTTGATGCGCGTGACGATTTCTGCGGCGGTCGATGCCCCGCCGGGGGCAATAATGTCACGGACCTTCGCCTGGATCGCCTTGCGGAACTCCGACTTTCCCGGCAACTCTCGACGATCTGCTTGACCAGATGCATGACCGCCGGGTCCTGAACGCGCTTCGCGATCGTGTCCAGCAAGATCGAGTGTCGGATCGTGTCAAAGTACTTTGACAAGTCAATTACGACCGTGGCGTCGGTTATGGCTTTGCCCCTGTCCTCCGCATGAACGATGAGGTGATGATTCGGATGGCACGGCGCATTCGCCAAGGTCGGCCGCGCTCCACCAGCTGCAGGCCCGGCTTCTTACCCGCCAGACGCGCCTGCTGCCGTGCGGCCAGGTCGTGCCCAGAGCGGAAGTACGAGTTCCTACAAAGAGGGGCAAGGCGTCTAGCGCGAAAGCCAGTACACTCGCGCTAGCCGTCGAGGGCCGAGGAACTCGACCTCTTCACCGAGGGTTACTGGTGATAGTCGGCGCGGAAGCGGTTTTGCTACGCGCGCTGATCAAGGGCCGCATTATTCCGCGTCTCCCTCGCTCGCGCATGAGTCGAACAGTCTCCAGTCGCGGGACTGAATCGTAATCGCCTCAGTGGAGATGCCGATAGCCCACGAGTTGCTTGCGCTGTTCATCCCATAACCGAAAGGAAAGGCATTTCAAGCTGGAGAGCAAAGTAACTGACTTTACTTGACGGAAGATCGGCCCAGCGTTGTGGCACTTGCGAAGATTGTAATTGGGAATGCGCGGATTCAAATGGTGGATGTGATGAAAGCCGATGTTGCCGGAAAACCATCGCAGGATCGCCGGCAGCTTGTAATACGAACTACCCCGCAGCGCAGCCGACGTATAATCCCAGGCCGCGCCGCGCTCCCAGTAAACGCCATCGAACTGGTGTTGCACGTAAAACAGCCACGTGCCTGCAGCCCCGGCTACTGCTAAGACGGTTGACTGGATTAGCAGATACGCACGCCAGCCCAGCAGGTGGGCCAGGATGAGCGCCAGCATAATGATCGCCGCGTTCATAACCCAGACCGAGCGGCGCTCGCGCAGCGGAGCTGTGGCTGCCGGCAGGCGCTGGGCGAAGACAAAGTAGAAAATCGGCGCAATGAGGAACAATATGATGGGGTTGCGCGCCAGGCGATAGACAAAGCGCCGCCAGCGCGAGGACTCAAGGTATTCTTGCACCGTCAGAGTCCACACGTCCCCCGTCCCGCGGCGGTCCAGGTCACCCGAAGTGCCGTGGTGAATGGCATGGTGCCAGCGCCAGTAAAAGTACGGCGTGAAGGTAAGCAGGCCGGTGATAAATCCCACGACTTCATTGCCGCGTCGCGACTTGAGAAACGAGCCGTGGCCGCAGTCGTGAAAGATGATGAATACGCGTACCAGGAATCCCGCCGCGATCACGGCAAATGGCAGCGTCAGCCAGTATGAGACGCTGATGGTGACAGACATCAGCGCCCAGATCAGGCCGTACGCGATAAGCGTGTTCAGCAGCTGCCACACCGCTCGCGTGATCGAGGGCTCGCGGCACCGCTTCATTGACTCCACGCAGGCCAGACTGATCTGCTGATCTTCCGAGTTCACGTGACACTCCACCTGGGTATTTAAGGCCATGGCGTGCTTGGCCGCTCGCTTTTCCAGCATCGTCTTGGCCGGCTTCTCCTTAGTTTCCCTTTTGCGATCCATGCTCTTGCTCAATCGGATGTACTCCTTCAGTGCAATGAGGCAGCTAGTCGGTTTGCCCGCTACGCAGGTGCACCGGATCGTCCGGTCAGCGGAGCTTGCGGCGAGCCAGCTTACATGGAGTTCACACCCCGCACCCCGAGCGCCTACAGATGCTGTTCGGGTCGATCATCAGCCCATCTGGTGGCGCAGTCGCAGCCCGATCGCATCCCGACGCGTAACCCCTGCGAGGGATGCGTCGCCCGAAGGAGCGGAATTTTGCCTACTTCTCCTCCGGGCAGCACGAACCTACCCAGTACCTTATATCAGGGATAAACTGAAAGCCGGAGGACTCGGCCCGGATGGGTAACGCAGCTCTCGAGCTATTGGCAGCTTTTTCGGGCGTGCACCCTTGAAATCCGGTCCTAAGCCGCCATCTAGGCCTGAAGTAGCCCATTGTCTCATAAGAGGAGCGTCCCGTTATGAAGATTCGTCCCCTTCATGACCGCGTCATCGTGAAGCGCCTGGAAGAGGATCGCACCTCGCCTGGCGGCATCGTGATTCCCGATACGGCGGCTGAAAAACCCATTCGAGGAAAGATCGTCGCGGTCGGCAAGGGCAAGATCCTTGAGAACGGACAAGTGCGTCCCTGCGACGTCAAGGTCGGCGACAGGATTCTCTTCGGCAAGTACAGTGGCACCGAAGTGAAGGTCGACGGCGAAGAACTTGTGGTCATGCGTGAAGAAGACGTCATGGCCGTCATCGAGTCGAAGTAACTCATTCGAAGGACACGGTAATGGCACAGAAAGAAGTACGATTTAGCGACGATGCGCGCCAACGCATGTTCAAGGGCGCCAACGTCCTTGCGAATGCGGTGAAGGCGACACTCGGTCCGAAGGGCCGCAACGCCGTGCTCGAGAAGAGCTACGGCGCCCCGACCATCACGAAGGACGGTGTTTCGGTTGCGAAGGAGATCGAGCTTAAAGACAAATTCGAGAACATGGGCGCGCAGATGCTGAAGGAAGTCGCCTCCAACACCTCGGACGAGGCCGGCGACGGTACGACGACGGCGACGGTGCTTGCCCAAGCGATCATCCGGGAGGGCCTGAAGGCCGTCGCCTCCGGTCGCAACCCCATGGACATCAAACGCGGCATTGACAAGGCCGTGGTCGTCACGACGGACGAGTTGAAGCGCCTCTCAAAACCCTGTAAGGACTCCAAGGCCATCGCGCAGGTCGGTACGATCTCAGCGAATTCTGATGAGTCCATCGGCAAGACCATTGCCGATGCAATGGAGAAGGTTGGCAAGGAAGGAGTCATCACCGTCGAAGAGGGTCAAGGACTTGACAATGAACTCGAGTTGGTCGACGGCATGCAGTTTGACCGCGGCTACCTTTCCCCGTATTTCATCAACCAGCAGCGGAGTCAGACGGTCGAGTTCGATAAACCGTTGATTCTCTTGTGCGATAAGAAAATCTCGAATATCCGCGAGATGCTCCCGCTCCTGGAGGCCGTCGCGAAGGCGGGGCGTCCGCTGATCGTCGTCGCTGAGGACGTCGAGGGCGAGGCGCTCGCGACGCTGGTCGTAAACAACATCCGCGGCATCCTCAAGGTTGCAGCGGTGAAGACTCCGGGCTTCGGCGATCGTCGCAAGGCGATGCTGCAGGACATCGCGACCTTGACGGGCGGCACCGTAATCTCCGATGAGGTTGGTCTATCGCTCGAGAAGGTCACCCTGAACGATCTGGGCGACGCGAAAAAAGTTGTGGTCGAGAAAGAGACTACGACCATCATCGACGGAGCCGGTAAGACTACGGACATCCAGGCCCGCATCGCGTCGATCCGCCAGCAGGCCGAGGATGCGACCAGCGACTATGATAAAGAGAAGCTTCAGGAGCGTGTCGCGAAGCTCTCCGGCGGTGTCGCGCTGATCAAAGTCGGTGCGGCCACCGAAATTGAGATGAAGGAAAAGAAGGCACGCGTGGAGGACGCCCTGCACGCAACCCGTGCAGCCATCGAGGAAGGCGTGGTACCGGGCGGCGGTGTCGCGCTGATCCGTGCCCTCAAGGCGCTCGATAAGTTAGAGGGTGTCAATGAGGACCAGACGGTCGGCATCCGGATTCTCGCTCGCTCGATCGAAGAGCCCCTGCGAAATATCGTTGAGAATGCCGGAGAGGATGCGGCGGTCATCCTGAATCAGGTGAAAGCCGGCAAGGGTGCCTACGGCTATAACGCGGCGACCGGCGAGTTCGGCGACATGCTCGAAGAGGGCATTCTTGATCCGACGAAGGTCACGCGGCTTGCGCTGCAGAACGCCGCATCCGTCGCGGGCCTGTTGCTCACGACCGAGGTGATGGTTGCGGAGTCTGCGAAGGGCGACGAGCATGCCCATGGGGGCATGCCGGGCGGCGGCGGAATGGGTGGGATGGATATGTAAGGATGGCCGCGCGCTTTGCAGGCGTGTTTTGCCGCGCCCCCAGCGCGATCAACTCGAACGGGGCTCTCTATCTACGAACTCCAGACGCCGCCGGACGGTAGAGTGGTTTGGCGTGCTCTGGTGGATTTTTCCATACAAGCAAGGATGATGCGGCGAATGCCGAGGGGATTGGGAACCGGTGCCGCGGCGCTATCGAACGATAGCTTCGGGGACGCCATTTCAGTGTGCTGAACTTCCGGTTCTGGCGGACGGTCACCACGCGCGGAATTCTTCATGCGGTTTCCTCTACTGACTCTCTACCGCCCGAACCCGCTTGCGGCGTATCGCGGTAGGGACGCCTGTGAGGGGCGAATTACCAAATTATGCGGCAACGGGCATTTCGAATAGCGCAATCGGTTCGCTCTTTGAACCGCGGGCCCCAACCGTGAACGGTGTGCGGCTGGCCGCCGCGCGTGCAGCACGCGCTATCGGGCATTGAGGCCGCTTCGACCCAAGCCCCGCTTCAGGTCTTGAGGGTGTAGTACCGCCCCCAGAACCATTCAGGCAAGCACGACAGCACCACCAATACGACCGTGGCATTGACGACGTCGTCGAGCGCATGCGGAGCGGACACGACACCGAATCTGAGCACACAGCCCGTTCCCGCCCACGCGAAGGCCACCGCCAACAGGAATGCCTCCTGCGCGAGCGAAAGGCCGAGGAAGTTCGAGGAGATGCCGCCGAGGATCGGCAACCCCCACCAGAGGACGAGGGCGAGAGGCTTCCTCACCCAGTCTCTCGATTCATTGGCCGTTGACGATGCGATCATGGGTTCCTCCTCCGATCGAGGTTAGCCACAGCAGCTCGTGCCGGTATCGCCACCGGCACGCGCCACAGGATGGGCAAGTCAACTCGCACATCGTCAGAGGCACGGTGGATCGGTCCGCCGAGGTCATCGGGAGGCGCTCGTCCGAGCGGGATCGGTCAACATCGCGCGCACTTTGGCCGCGAACACCCGCGCATCGAGGTGCGGGAACCTCTGATCGTGCGGGAGTCCGCCGAGCTGGTCGACATTCTGCATCAGGAAGACCGGCTTCGGCGGCGCTGGGCCGTTCCACGCCGCCTCGGGCGGATAGATGAGCCAGGTATCCCAGGCATAGACCCAGCGCTTGCCGTTCCAGTATCCCAGCACGTGGGACATCTGTCGGCCGAAGTCGCCCGTTGGATTCCAGTAGAGCTTGGGTATCGATGACTTCAGCAACGCCGCCGCGCCTGGAATGTTCTTGGCCTCACCGCCGATGACGGGCTCGAATATCACATACACCTTCACATGTGCGTCCTTCGGCAGTCTCGAGAGCAGATCTTCGCCCATGTCCGCCAGACCGCGCAGGCATCCCGGGCAGATGGGGTCCACGAGGAACATCAGCCTCACATCGCCGCGAGCGCGATTGAAGTCCCCGCGCAGCGGCTGATCGCCGGCACCGAGAGCGGCATAGTGGATATTGGTGGTCGCGGCGGTACGCGTAACGCGATCGCAGCCGGCGAGCAGCAGCATGCCGATGCTGGTGAGGACGGCAGGCAGGAGCTTCGGTGACATCGACCGCTCCTTCATCAGAACGAGGACCAGCGCGGCGCCAAGTAGGAGGCCGCATCGACGAGCACGACAATCAGCGCCCCGATCCCTACCACCACGCGCAACCCCCGGCGGCTCCCGACCGGACAGCTCGCGAGCGCCGCGGCCGGCTGCTTGCGATAGGCATACCAGAACGCGAGGCCGGACAGCACGAGCGTCACCGCGACCACGTAAGGCTGCAGAACGGCAAGCCTCGCGAGCATCACCGCGCCCCCGACCCCGAGGAGTGCCACCGCCCAAGGCGCGACGCAGCAGGCACCCAATGCGAACGCCAGGGCGCTCAAGCCCACTGCACTCCCGGCGGCGCCGAGAGCTTCCGGCTTCTCACTCATCTCCAACCTCCCGACCTCGATGCTGTCACCCCTGTCACGAGCATCGGTTCACCCTAAACCCTGTAGTCGCTACAGACGCAAGCCGCTTGGCGCGACAATGGACGCGAGCGGGGCAGGCCCGCCGTGTTGCGCCCGCCATGCCCCGCAGGTAGCCTGCCCCCGAACCCTGTAGCGACGACAGAGGCGCACTCATGGTTGGATCAGCGGCTAAGCACGGCGACTTTGCGATCGGAACGCTCGCCGCCAAGAGCGGTGTCAAAGTAGAGACGATCCGCTATTACGAGAAAATCGGCATCATGCCGGAGCCGGCGCGCAGCGCCGCCGGCTATCGGCGCTACACCCTCGGCCATCTCAAGCGCCTCGCCTTCATCCGCCGTGGGCGCGAGCTCGCCTTCAGTCTCGAGGTGCTGCGGGATCTGCTCCGGCTCGTCGATGGCCACGTT
>JBOIAQ010000106.1:0-9994 GCA_050739115.1 Steroidobacteraceae bacterium
GATCAGTGGCTTACGAGCCAGTTCGAGTCCAACCCTGGGAGCCATTTATAATCAGCGACTTGCGATACTTTCATAATTCTAATTCCTTCTAATTCGAGATCGTGTCAAGCAGGCCGTTGAAACCCCGTTCGCCAATTCGAGTCCCAAACATGGATCCCGGTTCGATTTTCAATTTCAGCTGGCGAACCCGCCCCTCGTAGGTCGTTGATTTCGCTAAGATCGGATTTTCCAGCGAACCCCTCGTGCGGGTAACTTTGCGGGTAACTCGGCTTGCCGTAGTTGAGTTACCCGCACGCGAAACCGACACTGCGGCTGAGTTACTCGTGTCTGCAACCTCCGGTAAATTGCGCCGTGGATGCTCCGCGCAGTCAGCCCTCCTTCTTGCGTTTTCTCTGCTCATCGATCCGGCGCTGCAGGCGCATCATCTCTCTCAGGCGGGCCGCCGACGTGCCCCACTTGGGCTCATCGGTTCCTTCGAGCTCATCCCAGAGAGTCTCCTCCTCCCACACTTGCCGCGCTCGCTCCGTAGCCGCCATGCTCGCCTCCGCGCGGCGCCGGGAGACATCCGCGCGCTCCTGCGAGAACTCCCCCGGGTGCGCCGGCAGTTGCGCGGCTTCGAGAAACCGGTCGACCGCGGGTTTGTAGTGCTCGATCGTGAACTCCTTGACGAGCGGCAGGTTGAGCACTGAGCCCATCGGGCGCCAGATTTCCCCCTCTGGTGGCCGACAACGCAGCTCGAGCACGGGATTCAAGAGATAAAAGCCGTGCGACACCCTCAGGAAGAGCGCCCGGTTGTAGGCATAGTCGCGGCTTACCTCATTGCGTGCGAGAACCCCTGACACATGTTGGCGCCGGTTCCGTTCCGGCCGCACCACGCTTGCTGGGAAATGCTCCCACGCTGAGAGCACGGTTTGCGAATCGAACGCGCCGCCCGGCCCACGATGGGCGTAAGCGAAGCGGTCCTTCAGTAGCGCCCAGAGCGTCTGGAAAAGGAGGTATTCCGATTGGTGCCTGTCGATGCGCACCAGGCGCTCGCCAGCCTTCACGTCGATGCACGCAGGCGCTACCCGCTCATAGATCGCGCTGAAGTGCCCCTTCGCGAACTTCGGCTCGCGGAACGCCATGCGCATCGCCCAGTGCAGTGCATTGCGACCGTAGTGGTCGGTACTCTCCGGATCCGCGCCGCGCTCGAGCAGAGCCTCGGCAAGCGGCACGTTGCCGGCCGCGCACGCGGCCATTAGAGGCGTGAGATTGGCCTGCGTGCGGTGTTCCAAGCCGTATTGCTCGCATTCCCGCAGGATGTCCTTGAAATAGGTCACGCTGTACTTGACCCAATGCTTGCGCGCCACAGCGGGCCTGTTGTCTCGAAACCCGTACGCTGGGCCGTAGTTGGCCTCCTCTGCCAGCCACATTGCCAGAACCGGCTCATCATGTACCGCCGCCCACTCGTAGAGGCGCTGCTTCTGCTTCTCACTCGGAACCCGATCGCGGAATACGGCGCTCAAGGTCGCGCGCAGATGCGCCTCATCGAAGATTTGCCAGGGAGGGGCGGTGGTCTTGAGAATCGTGCGCCGGATCGCCTCGGCCTGCTCCTGCTTTCCATGCAACTCCAGACGTCGAGCCTCCCTCTGCCAGTCCTCGATGCTCGAGCGCTGCGCGGCGACGTTGAGCTCGCCCGTTGCCGAGAGCCCAAGGAGCTTAAGGAGAGGATGCTCGAGATCGGACTCGATGAGGTAGAGATTCTCCACGGCGCGGGTCATCGCGACGTAGAGCGCATTGACGAAAAACTTGTAGATCTCGAGCGATTTGTCCCCCTTGTCGCGCGCCCGGGCGTACTCGAGGGAGTCGGCCGCGATGTCCTCCTCGGACACGCCCTGTGCGATCTCCTCGAACTGCCTCCGGTAGCCTGAGACGCAGCGGTAGAGGACGATGCTCTCGTACTCGAGCCCCTTCGCTTCCTGCACAGAGAAGACAAGAGGCGTCGCGAAGCACTCCCGGGCCGCGGCTTTGTCCTCCTCGCGCATCACCAACACGGCAAAGCGCGCAGACTGCCGGATCTTCGCATCGAGCTCCCGCTTGACGGCGTCCTTGTCCGGCAGCAGGGCCACTTGGCCGGCAAGCTCACCCACCGAGCGCACCAGAAAATTACTCTCCCGGTCGATCGAGCCGAATCGGCGGTGCTTCACTTTGAGCAGCGCGTTCGCCGTGCGCGTCACCGTCGCGCCGTTGCGGAAGTTCGTCTCGAGCACCCGCAACTGCTGCTGCCCGGCGAGCTGCGGATCGCTCCAGAAGAGGGTCTTGATGCGGCTCCAGGCGAAGAAATTCGGGTGCACGATCTGGTTGGAATCGCCGCAGAGCAGGAACTGACCCGCCGTCTGCAAGGTCTTCAACACCACAGAAAGCTGCGCCGGCGTGAGGTCCTGCACTTCATCGATCACGGCGAACCCGTAGCGCGGAGCGGTCAACGCGCACCACTCGTGGGCGAGCAGGTTCGTGTCGAAGAGCTTCGCCTCCGCGAGCCAGCCCCGATACTTCTCGAAAAGGTCATACAGCCGGTCCCGCTCGGCCTCCGGAAAGATCGACTGGCGCAGACCCAGTGCCCGGTACGCCTCTCGGCTTAAGACCCCGCCGGCCTGTGCGGCGAGAACTCCGCGAATCTCCTCGAACGCCTGGTGGGCATCGACTCCCTTGTTGGCCTGCCGGACCCGGGCGAACCAGCCGCAGAAATCGCGCCAGGTGGCCTCGCGCCCCGCCGGCACGCGAATCGACTCCATCAGCTCGCGATAGGAGAGGAAGGCGACCTCCTGATCCTCGCCCTCGAAGCCTGCAGCGTAGTAAAGGTCGCGGGCGTGACGGGCGAGGTAGGCCGACTGAGTGACGTACAGTACTTCGCCCGTCGTGCTCTTGAGCTTCTCGAGCGCGAGTGCCGTTTTGCCGCTCCCCGCCCCGCCGACGATGATGAGCGGCGGTGGTAGACGATAGATCGCGTCCTGCGCATCGTCGAAGGACAGCGGCTTGTCCAGAAAATGGATGACCGGCCGCTCCTCGTGCAGATAGCGCACGGGACGCGCCTCGGCGCGCGCCTGCGCCTCGATCGCATCCGGAACCTTCGTCTCACTGATTTCCGCTCCGCGCAGGAAACGGGACTTGCCGTAATCGTGGTTCCTCACCACCTCGAGCATGAGCGCGCAGACCTCATCGCCGTGCCTCACGAGGGAGAAGATCAACCGCTCGGCATGGCCGAGCTTTGCCCGATAGAACCCGTCGTGGCCGGTCAGCTTCTTCACCTGCGCAGCGCGAAAATCCCCCCGGCTGATCTGCTCCGCGGTCCGGGAGTACTGCTCCGTGAGCCCTGAGGTATCGAGATCTGAGTAGCGCAGAATCCTCATCGCCTATGGCATTCTACAGATGCGAGTGGCGATGCGAATCCTGCACCATTAGGTCCGGGACTTCTGCTCGGCCGCCAGACGCATCTGCCCGCGGCTCTTCACCTCGCGAGCGAGCTGCCGCGCGGACTCCTGTGTGATCGCACGACCGATGCCTCGCGCGAGCGACGCTTCCGCGGCGTCCACGGCCGCGAGAATCTGTGCTCGCCTCCGCTCGCGCCGCTCCCACAGTGCCAAGGCCTCGCGCACGTGTTTGTTGATGGACAATGTGTCCATTGCTACTTCTGCGCCTCGATCCTCGAAAGCGCCTGAGCAGGGGTGAGGATAGGGATATTTTGGAACGAGTGTAGGTCAAGCAGATCCTTGTCGCCGGAGATGATCACATCGGCGGCAGATGGGGGTCCGTAGGTCCGGCGGACTGACGACTTCCGCGAGCGCCCAAATCTCAGCGAGCGAGCGCTCACGCGAAGTGCTCGAACGTTCGAGGATCAGATCGAACTTGGGGCGCACAAGCACATCAGACAGCTCAGCAAGCAGCGACGAGCTGCTGATGAGCGCGACGCTGCCGTCGCGGACGCGGTCGAGCAGAGAGTGCGGCGGTCCGAGCCAGAAGAGGCCGGAGAGCAGCACATTTGTATCAATTATCGCGCGCACGCTGTTTACGCGCCGCTCGCGCAGCCTTGACCTCGGTGTTGATCTCCTCGGCCGACATAGGCTCGATGCCGGCGGCGGCGACGCGATCGGCGATGGACAGGAGCGCGTCGGCAGCCTGCTTGCGACGCAGCGCCTCGTTCAGAAGGCGTTCCAGAGCCTCGGGCGTCAAGAGCCCTGCCTCGCGCGCGGCCTGCGCCGTGGCATCCGGCAGATCGATCTGAATAGTGGCCATTCCCGTGTCTCCGTTGCGTTGAGGCAGTAGTGTGCAGAAGTCCCCCCGCCAGTGTCTATGCCGTAAGGACAGCTAGCTCGACCTAATATCTGCAGGCACCCGAGGCGTTGGGGCGTCTACTTACAAGCGCAGCCCGACCCTGAGGAATCCCGCGCCCGGCGCGTATCACCGCGTATCATCCCGTCTCACCGCAGCACACGATTTTCACGATAGAAATGAGGGTAACCTTCCGAAGGGGCCGAAAAACACCCACAGATTCAGTGGCTTACGAGCCAGTTCGAGTCCAACCCGGGGAGCCATTGTAATCAGTACGTTGCAGTGTTTTAGTAAAGCTGATTCGAGATCACCTCGCCTAAGCTTTTGAACGCTCGTCGTCGAGTTCGAGTCCCAAACGCGGGTCCGGGTTCGAGTTCGCGATTCCAACACGCCGGCGGCGCATTGCAAATTATTGATTCCGCTGAGTCGCGATTTTCCACCAAAGTGGGTTGTGGGGGAAATCATGCCCCATTCTCGACCGCGGAAAACACGATCGAGCGGAAGGAGGTAGTCCGCCTTAATGGCGTGTATCTGCACCAGGACATCATCGTCCCGGATCTCCGGTTCCGGCATGTCGCCGAGCCGCACGGCGCTCTTGCTTTTATAACGATCGACGATGAACGCCTTCATGAAGTTGCTATCTCCGGTTTCTTGAAGTCAGGGGCAAGCGGTCGCGGTTACGCATTGACGTCGACGAGGGTGCGCCCCTGAACCTTCCCTTCGAGCATCCTGCCGACGATGATGGGGACTTCCGCAAGCCTGATCATCTGCGTCGTGCGTGCGAGCTTGCTCAGGTCCAGATCGCGAGCGAGTCGCGACCACGCCTGGAGGCGGGCCTCCTGCGGGGCATTGACGGAATCGATGCCGGCAAGAGTCACCTTACGCAGGATGAAGGGCAGGACCGATGCAGGTAGATCCATGCCCTGAGCGAGGCCGCAGGCCGCGACCACGCCGCGATACTGTGTCTGCGCCAGTACGTTCGCCAGCGTGCGACTGCCGACAGAGTCCACTGCGCCGGCCCATCTTTCACGCGCGATCGGCACGCCCGGCTCCGCAAGCGTCCGGCGGTCGATGATCTCCGCGGCGCCGAGCCTGCGCAGATAGTCGCTTTCCTCAAGCCGTCCGGTGGATGCGACTACGCGATAGCCGAGATCCGCCAGGAGTGCGATCGCAACGGAGCCGACGCCACCGTTGGCGCCTGTGACGAGGATGTCACCACGCAGCGGCGTGAGGCCGCCGTGCTCGAGCGCCAGCACGGACAGCATCGCCGTGTAACCAGCGGTGCCGATAGCCCAGACGTCTTTGGGTCGAAAAGGCTGCCGGTATCTTGATCAGCCATTCGCCTTTCACGCGCGCCTTCTGCGCGTATCCGCCGTGATGGGTCTGGCTCAAACCCCAGCTGTTCGCGACGACGCGGTCCCCGACAGCGATGCCCGGGTAGGAGGACGCCTCGACGGTGCCGGCCAGATCGATCCCCGGGATCAAGGGGAACTGGCGAATGACCTCAGCACGCCCGGTAATGGCCAGCGCGTCCTTGTAGTTCACAGTCGAATGGTCGACCGCGATGGTGACGTCCCCGGGCATGAGGTCTTGATCACTCATTTCGACCACGCGGGTGGAAATCGATTCACCTGTCTTTGTGGCAAGCAGTGCTTTGAATGTCATCGTCCTCTCCTAAATCGACTGCCGTTCCATGGCCGGTGTGCGAGGCAGCGGCGGCGTGCCGAGCCGTAGATCCTTTCGAATCCCACTGTCCACCAGGGCGGCAGGCGCAAATCTGCGCAACAGTCGCAGGCGCCGCGCCAGCCGGCCGGCCGGGTATCGGAGCTTCGGGCGGGCCGCGGTGGCAGCTTCCAACACGACGTCGGCCACGATGCTCGGGTCATCCGCAGCGCTCATCACCTCCTTCAGCGTCGCGCCCAGGGATGCGCGAACCTCGCGATACTCATCGAGCTTGGCGTCGGGCTCGAGGAAGTTCGCGTCGAACCGCGTCTTCGTGTATGCGGGCTCGATGATCGAGACCCGGATACCCCTGGTGCGCAGCTCATGGTCGAGCGATTCCGAATAACCCTCGAGCGCGTGCTTGGTGGCGGCATAGAGCGCACCGTAGGGCATGGGCAGGAACCCCAACACGGAGCCGATGTTGATGATGCGACCGCTCCCCTGGAGCCGCATGTGGGGCACAATGGCTCGTGTCATGCGGACGATGCCGAAGAAGTTGGTCTCGAAGATCGACCGCGCCTGTTCGATCGAGCTCTCCTCCGCCCCGGCGGGAGCGACGCCGAAGCCGGCGTTGTTCACCAGCAGGTCGATTCGACCTTCCAATCGAAACAACTCGTTTATGGCCACTTCGACGGATTCGTCCCGGGTCACATCGAGAGGCAGCATCCCGAACGAGCGCTCGCCTGTCTGCGCTGCGCGCCTGCTGGTGCCGTAGACCTTGTAGCCGGCCGCCGCGAGCCGCTCTGCCGTCGCTTTGCCGATGCCTGATGAGGCGCCCGTGACGAGCGCGATGGATTCATTGAGTTTCATGGGAATACCTTCAGTGGGTGGTCATCCATTGGGGTGCCGTGATGACGGAGCAGGGGCTGCCGGATATCGGGGTGCCGCTCATCGCGCACTTGGATATGACACTCATCATATATTTACTCGAACATAGTCCGGCACGCGGGTACACGCCCTCAGGTGCCAGTGGGAACGAGGCGCTGCAACGCCGCTTCCCGCAATGCGTCGGAAAGCTTGGGATCGTCGACAGCGCGTGCCAGCAGCAATGCGCCGACCATCGTGACCACGGTAAGGAGCGCGCGCTCGTGAGCGCCCGGCTGACCCCAGTCGGGCAACTGGCGGGCAACGACATCGATCATTTCCTTGATACGCCGCGTAGCCGCGCGTCGCACCTCGGGTCCCTGACGCGGCGTCTCGGAGCCGAGGGCGGCAATCGGACACCCCGATTCCGCGCCTTTGACGTGCGCTTTCGAGAGATAGGCGCGCAGCAGCCGCTGCAACGCCTGTTCGGGCGGAGCGGTGGCGGCGATATGCGTCGAGGTGGCGACGGCTTCGGCGCCGGCGCGGTCCACCGCCTCGGCGAGCATCGCCTCGCGCGAAGAGAAGTGGGCGTAGAAGCCACCGTGCGTGAGCCCGGCCTCCTTCATGATGTCGGCGACGCTGGTGCCAGCGTAGCCACTGCGCCGGATGGCGCGCGCGGCGGTCTCGACGATGCGCTCGTGCGTGATTTCCTTGGGTCTGAGGGCCGATCTCTTCATATGATAGACATCATATATAATCCTGTAAGAAACGCAAGTCCGGCGTGCCTGCAAGGTAGGCAACGCTCGGAACCTACCCGGCGGGGCGCGCGTTGCGGCGAATCACCTGGGGGGTTGACCGAACGCACGCAGAAAGGCCCGGCGCATGCGCTCGCGGTCGCTGAATCCGGTTTCCCGCGCGACGATGTCGATGGGCACCCGACCCTGCTCGATCATGAGCCGCGCGGCCTTGACGCGCAGATTCTCGACCGCCTTGGCGGGCGACTGGCCGGTGTCCGCGCGAAAGGCGCGGCTGAACTGGCGGGGACTCAAGTGCGCGACCTCGGCGAGCTGCTCGACGGAGAGTCGGGTGTGCAGATTCGCTCTGGCGTAAGTCAGCGCACTCTGGACCCGATCGGACTTCGGCTCGAGCTCCAGCAAGGCGGAGAACTGCGACTGGCCGCCGGCGCGTCGATGGTAGACGACCAGTTTACGGGTAACGGACCGGGCAATCTCGAGCCCCAAGTCCTTCTCGATCATCGCCAGCGCAAGGTCGATACCGGCAGACATCCCCGCGGAGGTCCACACGGGGCCGTCAATGATGAAGATCCGTCCGGCTCCACTTTCACCTTCGGGTATCGCTCCCGAAGGTCGCGCGCAAAGGCCCAGTGGGTCGTCGCGCGCCGGCCGTCCAGAATGCCGGCCTCGGCCAGAACGAATGCACCGGTGCAGAGCGCTGCCACTCGCCTCGATGTCGGTAGCGCCTGGCGCACGAATTCCAACAGCCCGGGACTCGATGGCTTGACTTCGGTCGCGGCCGCGACGATGACCGTATCGAAATCGGGATCGGCGAACGCCTCCGTATCGATCGTGATCCCGGGCGACGTGCAGGTAACGACCAACTGCATCACGAGTTCAAACTTGGGCTGATCGTGCGGAACCATTCGCCAATTCTTCGGCGCCGGGTCTGCCGCGACCATCGCGGCGCAGCTCATAAGCGACAGCAGCAACAGCGCTCCGCGCCGGCGGCCAAGCATTTTAATGTCGCGTAATTGCCCCACGGTGCAACCCCTCTGCGGAGGATTACCGAGCCGTGAGGTTAATTGGCTGCTTCCGTGAGATCTCGGCGGTGCGCGCCATCCTATAATGGGCACGGAGCGACAGCAGTGATCACCGTCGGAAGATCCGCCTCGAGCACCGCCCGGCTGTACACAGCCTTTGCGCTGGCGAACCTGCACCGGCTGCGGCGACGATTGCTCACGACATAGGAAACGAGTCTGTGCACTTGATTTCCATGCATGGTTCATGCATGGTACACGAATGGCTACCAAAACCATTTCCATCGAAACAGACGTCTACGACCTCCTGGTACGCGAGAAGCGCGAGCCCAATGAATCATTCTCCCGACTGATTCGACGCCTGTTTGCCGAACGGCCCACGCTCACTGCGGGCGAGCTACTGGATGCGATGAAAGCCTTTGAAGGCCGTGGAGCTGGTCCTCGCCGCAAACGGGCGCGGCATGCTGCTGCTTGATACGAGTTTCCTCATCGAACTCGAGGATGAGCTGGTCAAGCGGCTACCCGGAGCGGCGACCGCTCTGCTCGGGGCTTACCGTCGCTCGGCGAGCGCTATCAGCATCATTACTCTGGGCGAATTCGCTGAAGGGTTTATCGACCCGCAAGCCTTCGGTGAGTTCATCGCCCGGTTCCGGGTCGTACAACTCTCGCGCGCCATTGCATGGCGCGCCGCGATGATGCAGGGCACCCTACCCAGGCGGCTCGGGGAGAACGATGCCTGGATCGCGGCCACAGCGCTCGTCTACGGCGCAACCCTCATCGGTCGTGAGCGAGCCTTTGCGCGAGTACCGCGGCTGAACTACGTCGAATTCTGACGTGATCGTCATTAGCCCGCAGGCCGTACGGCGATCAATCAGTCCTCACATTGCCTGATCACTTCGTATCACGCCGTATCACCGCAGCGCACGATTTCCAGGATAGGATTGAGGGTAACTTACCGAAGGGGCCGAATAATACCCGGTGAATCAGTGGCTTACGACTTCGAGTCCAACCGGGGAGCAATAAGTTATTGATAAATAACACTATTTTGCCTGCCGATCGCGAATCTGGAATCGAATTGACGCGTAGGACGTGATCAGCCGGTCGCACCGGGTTCGCGGCTATGCCACTGCTCGGAGGCGTTATGAAAACTATGACTACTTGTGTCGCTGCGGCGCTTGCAGTTTCCGGCATCACCGGCACGCATGCGGCCAATGCCAGCAAGACGTTGGTCACCATTGATTACACCGACACCATTGCGCCTGCCGAGATGCAAGCGTACGTGGCAGGCATCAAGGCCTACACTCGCTGCCTGCGCGAGCGCGGCGTCAAGTTCAACGAGTATGCCCTCGACCATGTAACCGGCCGCAATACATACAAGATCTCGTA
>JBOIAQ010000107.1:0-9923 GCA_050739115.1 Steroidobacteraceae bacterium
AACTCGCTGCGGACGGGCGGGGCGGAAAAACAGTTGGTCTCACTGCTCAACCATCTCGACACCCGCCGCTTCGAGCTGCACCTCGGGTACTTGAAGCGCAACGAGGAGCTGCTCGGGCAGCTCGATTGCGCGAGGCTCACCGGGCTTCTTTGCCTGGACGTCGCGCATCGCATCGATCTCGGAGCCGTCCGGCGCCTACGCCGGTTCATCGCCGAGCACGCGATCGAGGCGATCGTGTGCACCAATTCCTACCCCATGCTGTACGGGTATCTGGCGCGATACGGCCGCCGGCGCGAGCGCCCGCGCCTCGCCACCGTGTTTCACAGCACCCAGCTGCGCACTTGCGGCGAGAAGACGCAGATGCTCCTTTACCGGCGGCTGTTCAACCGCTGCGACCGCCTCATCTACGTCTGTGAGAGTCAGCGGCGCCACTGGCGGGATAACGGCGTGGATCCGGCGGCGGATGAGGTGATCTATAACGGCATCGACACCGACTGGTATTCGGACTCCCGAGCTCTCGCGGAGCAGCTCGCCTTCCGCCGCTCGCTCGGCTTTGGCGATGAGGACTTCGTCATTGGGCTATGCGGGGCATTTCGACCGGAGAAGGCCCACGGGGATCTGCTCGCCGCCGCGGCAACGCTGCGCTCGCGCGCCATCCGCGCGAAGGTGCTCCTGATCGGTGACGGCCCCGAGCGGGCCGCGATCGAGCGCTGCGCCCAGCAGCTTGGGATTCGCGAGCACGTCGTGATGACCGGCGTGAAGGAGGACGTCAGAGCATTCGTCCGAGCGTGTGACGTCATGACGCTGGTCTCCCGCTCCGAGACGTTCTCGCTCGCCGCGCTGGAGTCGATGTCGCTCGGCAAGCCGCTCGTCATGAGCGACCTGGGCGGCGCCGGTGAGCAGCTGATCCACGGCGAGCACGGCTTTCTCTACCCGGCCGGCGACATCGAGGCGCTGTCAAGGCACCTGCAGAGGTTGACTTCCAGGACGCTGCGCGCCCGCTTGGGCGAGGCCGCCGCCCGGCGGGTCAGAGAACGCTTCACGGTTCAGGCCATGACCACCCACTTCAGCGACTGCCTCCAGCAACTCACCGACGGCCAGGCGCTGCCGCGGCCGCCCGGGGTCGGACTCAGCCCGATCCCACCGTGACCGCCGCCGGCGCCGCCGGCTGCACCAGCGGCGTCTTGCGCAGCAGGATGATGCCGTCGCGATTCTGCAGCGTCACCTGGGTCACCGTCTGGCCGTTGTTGACGGCCGGGGCCTGGGTGCCTTTGAGCTTGACGAAGGTCCCCCCGAGACTCACCGTCTGCGCTCCGTTGCCTTTCGGATTCACCAGCGCGATGCCGTTGGTGAAGTCCCGCCGCCAGACCCCCTTCTGCCATGCGCTGGTCGGCGCAACGGTGACCGGACTGCCGAGCTTGGCGTTATATTCGTCGAACCATACCACGCCGTAATAGCCGGTCGAGTTGCTCGTAAAGCTGTAGTAGCCATTGTTCATCAGACAGGATGCGAGACCATAGCGCATCGACTGATAGTCCGTGGGGCTTCCCCACTGATTGAAGACGACGAGATTCGGCGCGCTCGTCACCTGCATGACGGTGTTGTATTCCTTCATCATCGCCTGCCATCCCGCCCACTGCTCGGTGGAATAGGACGCACCGATCAGTGCCTCCAGCGTTGCGCCATTGGTCATGCCCTTGAACCCAGCGGGCACTGTCGCCCCGGGCATCGCCCAGCTGCCGGCGTTGCCGATCTGGTACTTTCCCGGCATCAGCTGGTGTGTGAGCGCGAACCAACGCTCGTAGCCCCCCTGCAGCGCCGCCGCCGCACTTGAGTTGGAGTCCGGCAGCGCGGCGCCGTCGTCATACCAGTCGCCGGTGACTCGCGGCTTCGCGAACACATTGTCCATGAAGAAGCCGTTGACCGCCGTATTCGGCGCGTAATAGTTGTTGACGTACCAATGGGCCATCCAGTCGATCGAATCGTAGCCGCTCGAGTCCTTGGGCGTGTGCGTGGTATTGTTGATCGTGTCCGTGCCGTTGCCGTAGAAGGACGGCACCAGGCTCGAACCGTCCTTCAGCCACCAGTGCATGGCGGTGATCTTGCTGTACAGCGGGGACATTGAGCCCCCGCCCGAGGTAGGCCCGTCATCCGAGTCCGTGTAGAAGAACACCAGCGTGTTGGGATTTTTCGCATGGATCGCGTTGATGATGCTCTCCATCGACTCCCCGCCCGGCTTGAGCCCGGGCCAGTACTTGAGAATCACCACCGAGAGCTTGGCGAGCTGCTCCTGATAGCTCGTGCTGTTGTAATTGGCCTGCCCGCCGGTCTCGATGCCCGCGAGGCGCGGAAACGTCGGCGGCGTAAAGGCGAAGGCGCTGGCAGAAAGCGCGAGCGCGGCCAGAGCGGCGAAGGCCGCGGAGAGTCTACGAATCGAATGGAACATCGTTCCCCCTGAGAAGCTCGAGAATGACCGCTCGACCCAGTCGAGGTGCTCTCCGGGGCAGCAGGCCGACGGCGCGCACTTGGCGGATTCCAAGCCGTGACTGATCTCGGGGTGATGCCGCGCGCCTGAGAGCGCTGCGGCAGCACGGCGGTTCGATGACCGCTTCCACGTCTGTACCGGAGGTGTCCGGGGCATCCCGATTCTCGGAAACGCCCACGGTCACGGCCACTATTGTTGCAGTCTTCGCGCGGACGTCAATGTCTGTATTCGCAGTCAATGTCTGCGATCGCAGACGACGCCGCGCTCAGTCCGCGACGTCCGTCGGCGCCTTCGGCTGCTTAAGCGGCGACTGGCGCAGCAGGATGATGCCGTCGCGATCCCGCAGCGTCACCTGGGTTACCGTCTGGCCGCTGTTCACGGTTGGATCCTGCGTGCCTTTGAGCTTGACGAAGGATCCCCCCAGGGTCACCGTTTGCGCTCCATTGCCTTTCGGATTCACCAGCGCGATCCCGTTGCTGAAGTCCCGCCGCCAGACTCCGTTCTGCCATGCGTTGGTCGGCGCCGCGCCGATGGGATTGCCGAGTTGGGCGTTGTACTCATCGAACCACACGACTCCGGAGTAGCCCACCGAGCTGCTCGTGAAGCTGTAGTAGCCATCATTCATCAGACATGCCGCAAAACCGTAGCGGAACGATTGATAGTCCGTCGGATCACCCCACTGATTGAATATGACGAGCTTCGGCTCACTCACCACCTGCATGATGGTCTGATACTCCTTCATCATCCCCTGCCATCCGCCCCAGGTCTCGGCGGAATAGGACTCGCCGATGATCGCCTCGAGCACGCCGCCGTTGGCCATGCCCACGTACCCGGCCGGCACTGTCGCTGCGCTGGTTACCCAGCTGCCGATGTTGCCAATCTGGTATTTTCCCGGCATCAGCTGGTGCGTGAGGCTGAACCAACGCTCGTAGCCCGCCTGCAGCGCCGCCGCTGCCTGAGGATTGGAGGGCTGCAGCACGACGCCGTCACCGCTCCAGTCGCCGGCGACCCTCGGCTGCGGAAACACGTTGTCTATGAAGAGCCCGTCGATGTCAGGGTTCGGCGTGTAGTAGTTACTGACGTACCACCGGGTGAGCCAGTCGATTGAAGTCTCGCCGTTCGCGTCCTTGGGCGTGAGCGGAGAACTGTCGATCGTCACCTCGCCGTGCCCATAGAAGGACGGCACCACTCTCGTGCCGTCGTTCAGCCACCAGTGCATGGCATTGACCTTGTCGATCAGGGGGGTCATTGAGCCGCTGGCCGAGGGAACCGCTGCATCGATGTCCGCATAGAGGAACACCAGGGCCTGGGGGTTTTTCGCCTTGATCGCCTCGATGATGCTGTCCATCGATTCCCCGCCCGGTGTGAGCCCGGGCCAGTACTTGAGAATCATCACCGAAAGCTTCGCGAGCTCGTCCTGATAGGTCGGGTCGTTGTAATTGGCCTGTCCGCCGTTCTCGATACCCGCGAGGCGGGGAAACTGCGGCGGCGTAAAGGCGAAGGCGCTGGCGGAGAGTGCGAGCGCGGCGACGGCGGCGAAAGCCGCGAAGAGTCTACGAATCGGATGGTGCAACATCATTACCCCCGGAAGCTCAAAAGTGGCCGCTCGACGAGCGTCGAGGTGCTTCCGGTGCAGCCGGCAGGCGGCGCGCACTTGGGTCCGAGCCGTGACTGATGTCGTTGTGATGCCGGGCGCGTGCGGGCGCTCCGACAGCACCGCGGTTCGATGACCGCGTTCACGTCTGTACCGGAGGTGTCCGCAGCATCCCACCCCTCGGGGTGCCCGCGGGCAACCGGGCGCTATTCTTACAGCCTTGCTCACAACGTCAATACTCGCGCGCGCAAAACCGAGATTCAGCGCGTGTTTTGTCGGTATTTGTCTGTGTTCACAGACGCCGCGGCGCGCATGGCGCTGCGCAAGAGCTCCCTCAGCGTCTGACAGCACCGACAAGCCGTGGTCGCACGGCGCGAGTCCGCGCCGGCGCGACCGGCGTGTAAGCAGCCGGCTTCACCGGCCGCTGCGCCTTCTCCACCGCATCCACCGCGGCGCGCAGCGTAATACCGACGTAGATCCAGATGTAATCCCACGGCCTTTCCAGATTGACGAAGAAGATCGCAACCGCGAGGCCGAGCATGCCGAAGACCAGCGCGATCATGTACGGACGCAGATGCGCTTCAGCGACCGCCACCGCGCGCAGCGCGGTCCTCACGGTCTGATAGAAAATCGTGAGCAAGGCGAACAGGCCCACGAGGCCGAGACTGAACCACTGGTCGAGATAATAGTTGTGCGTGACGAGGGTGAACATGAGCTGATGGGTGCGCCAACCGTACCCCGTCAGGAAGGTGATGGGATGCGCCATCATCACGTCGAACGAGGCGAGCCAGAGAGCGGTCCGTCCGGAGGAGACGGTTGCGACCGACACGGCCATCGACTGGTTGAGGAGCCGCTCAGTGAGAGTCTGGAGAAAATCCGGCATCACGGCGGCCCCGACTCCGATCGCGACAACGAGCGAGGTGAGGCCGATCAGGACCCACGCCACGACGCGTGAGGTCGGCAGGTATCGCCTGCAGAGCCACAGCCCCGCGGCATATCCGACCACGACGGCGACATAGGCGCCGCGCGAGACGGTCAGCATGAGCACGGCGATCGAGGCGAGTCCGAGAATGTACCAGAAGACTCTCTTCCAACCGCGACTCGATGTCGCGACGGCAGCCAGCATCGGCAAGAGACACACGATGAGCGCCCCGGTGTCGTTCGCGTGCCCGAAGACCCCGAACACGCGCCCCTGCTCGACGCCAGAGCTGCCGACCGTGATCCCGAGGTTGATGATGCCGGCGACGTCCGCCAGGGTGAGGACGTTGGCCACGCCGACCGCGAAGGCGAGCGTTTTCGTCAGCACGAGGAAGTCGCTCTCGGACTCAACGCCGTAGAAGAAGGTGAAGAAGAAGATCGCCGAGTCCATCAGCAGCGCCTTCAGCGAGATCCCCGTCTCACGTATCTGGTATCCGGGATAGTGGATGACGGTGATGATGGCGATCCAGGTGAGTATGGCGTAGGTGATCCAGACCACGAAGGCGGCGTTCAGGACGGGTAAGCGCAGGCGAAAGCGCCCCGCGAGGGTCATGCGAAATATCAGACCGAGCGCGATCGGATAAATCAACGCATTCTTGACGCTCAAACCCGGCCCCAGGCTCATATCGAGACTGAAGGTGTCCGCGGTGGCGAGCGCGCCGATGACCAACATGAAAAGCAGCCGCATCATCGCTCAGGCCCCAGGGGAAGTCGGCGTGCGCAGCGGCACGAACCGCCGCAGCCACTCGAGCAGCGTCTGCGCCTCCGGCACGCGCAGGGCAAGCACGAGCAAGGCGAAGGTCACGAGATAGGCGACCGAGCCGAGCGCGACCCCGCCGAAGCCGAGGAGGTCTCGCCAGGCGAACACAAAGAGAGTCGGTGCCGCGAGAATCGCCGCGACGGCCGTCTTCCCCATGTTGCTCCACGGGACGAGCTCACCGAGGGTGAGGTGGTAGGCCCCCATCGTCCGGTACGCGAGCCAGCCGGCATCGACGAGCGTCGACAGCGCGACGGCCGCCATGGCGCCGGCGACGCCCGCGACCGGCACGAGCAGCGCGAGCAAGATAGCGCACGTGAGGAGCGAGAGCACATTGCTCTCAACCAGTGGACGCGTCCAGGTGAGCGCGCGCACCGCCGGTGAGAAATCGAAGCATTCCCGCACGATCACCAGCGTATAGATCTTCAACACGATCGCCGCGGCGACATAGCTCTTGCCGAAGACGATCGCGATCACCGGTCGCGCAAAGCGCAGGATCAGCACGACCACCGGCAGGAGCACGATCGCGTTCACGACGGTCGCGCGCCGCCACAGCGCGAGCGAGGCCTCCCGTGAGCCGCGTGCACGGCGCACCATCTCCGGGAGGACGACGTTCGAGACGGAAGTGCGCAGCGTGTGGATCACCGGATCGCCGGCGCGGCCGATCGCATACTGGGCGAATGAGACGGCGCCGAGCATCTTCGCGACTACCAGGCCACCGAGATTTCTGCTCAGCATCGATAGCACCGAACCGGTGCCCGAGGGCACGCAGAAGCGCAGCTGCGCGCGCCACGGGTCGGTGAGCAAAGGCTCGGTCGCGCTCGTCTCGATGAGCATCCACAGCAGGGCCGCGAGGGACAGACGAACGCCCTCGAGCCCCACCAGCGCCCAGATGATCGTCTGCACGTTGTGGGTGACTGCGGCCGTCACCGTGGCCACCGCCACGCGGGCGGCCAGGCGGATCGAGGAGTAGGCGAACACCAGCCCGGCACGCTCGGTCGCCACCCAGTAGTAATCCCAGAAATCGAGATTGGTGGCGAACAGGGTGAAGGCGCCGAGCGGCAGCAGAAGATCGCCGACCAGCCGGCCGCCCGAGGCGCGATCGATCACGACCAGGGCTGCCACGACCAGTATGCTGGAGCAGGCCAGCAGCGTCGCCGTCTGGCGCACGATGCGCCAGCGGCAAGACGGCTCCGCCGGGATGAAATAAAGCAGGCTGGCGTTGATCGAGAAGGTGGCGAACGTATTCAGCACGGTCGCGTACAGCAGAAACTCCCGGTAGCGGCCGAACTGCGCGACGGTGAGCAGGCGCACGAGAATGATCGGGCTGATGATCGTCAGCCCGTAGTTCGCCAGACGCGCCAGCGTCAGGATCACGGCCCGATTGCCGAGCCCGGACAGGCGCTCACTTGCCATGGGCAACGCTCACCGCGCTCAGTCGATGCCGCGGCATACGGCCATATCCGGCCGGGCTCGATCGGCTCCGGCCAAGTACCCAAAGCGCTCGAGTTGGCGCTTCATGATCGAGGTCAATCTACTCTGACTGGTCCGATCCAATTTCTGTTTCCAGGACACATCCTCCACGATCGTGCCGCTGAAGGTCTTCCTCATCCTGTTGCCGAGGATGTGGGCCTCTTTCATTGCGCCAACCCCGAGACTCTCGTAGGGGACCTCGAGGAACTGGCAGATCGTGCGCATCGTCTCTTCGGTCGAGCGACACAGATCCTCATACCTCACCGTGAGGAGTGGAATTGAGGGAAAGCCCTTCGCGAACCGATCGACCCGCACGATATGCGCGAGCCAGCGCTGCGCGGACTGCGTCAAGCTCGGTGGCGGCTTCGTATTCTTCAAGTACGAGGCGCAAAATCCCCTGCCGTCACGGATGAGATACAGGGCCTTCATTTCGCAGCGGCCATCGGCGGCAAAGAGCTGGGCGCGGCGAAGGGATTTCGTACCGTCGAGGTATATCGGCGCGCCCGCCAATCTTCGCGCGTGGGCGAAGAACTGCAGCTGCGCCTCCAGGAACCGGTCCCTGATGTTGCGGTATGCCGGAATGAAATTGATGAGCCGGTCCCGTGGCCTGCTGACATACCGCGCTGAACGAAGCAAGCCCTGGACCAGCGCACTCGAGGAAAAGCGCGGCACGCGCATGAAGAGCTGCCGATCCCAGCCCGTATCATCAGGCAGGCGCAGGTGTCTCGCAGTAGCCCGATAGAAGTCACAGTCCTCGAGGTATTTGCCGCACGTGCACTCATAATGGGTCTCGTCCCGCTCGTTGATGAACATGGCCTCCCCGTTGCTCACGATCTGGCTGTGACCATTGAGCAGCAGGGTGAGGAGGGTCGCCCCCGAATACGAATTCGCGAGGAGCGACACCAATTGCGGTCTTTGGACGGTCACTGGTAACACTGTACCTAACGCGCGGTGGCGGTCAGCCGCTGACGGGGCGGATTCACTTTCCATACGTCGGTGAGATGGTCGCGACCGACGTAGACGAGATGGAACGCCGACGAATCGAGCACCTGCGCGATCCCGAGCCCGCGCATGAGCTTGCGCCGGTCCTGCTGCTGCTCGCCACTGCCGATCACGTAGATCGCGCCGCGATCACGCCTCTTGACCAGCCGCTCGAGCGCTGCGCCGCTGCCGATCAACGGCGCGCCGGTGTACTCATCGGTCCACCGGCCATCAACCTGGCGCAGGAACGGAGCCGCCATCTCGCGGTCCTCCAGCCAATAATCCACGTGCCCGAGGTAATACGTCTGCATCAGCGCATCCTCGGCGACGATGATGTCAGTGGGTCCCGGATGCTGTGACGCCACGAACCTGGCGGCGCCCTTGTGGTCGGGATAATCCGCATAGGTCGGGTTCACCGCCGCCGGAAGCCGCGCCGGGTCGATGACGAGAGCGCACATCAAGACGGCCGCCGCTACCGTACCGAAACGAGAGGCTGTGCCACTAGCCGTCCGTGGCGGCAGACGCTCCGGGCCGGCCGTCCGTGGCCGGGCGCTCGCGCGGATCGAGGACACTTTAAGTGTCCTCGATAAGAGCACCGCGCTCGCCCACTGGGCGCTCGCGAAAGCCACGATGAGAACCGGCACCAGCTGCCCCTCGATGTAACGTGGCGCCGGATCCCACTTGAAATAGCCGATCTGCAACAGCGGAATCCAGCTCCCGAGCGTCAGAAACAACAGGTAGTCAGGGACGCGCTGCCGATGGGCGAGCCGCCAGAGTCCCGCCGCGAGACCACAGGCGGCGATCAGCAGCGCCACCTGCGAGTACATCGAGGTGGCGACGTAGACGCGCACGCTCGGCCAGCCGAGCAGCAGACCCAGGATTTGCGACAGAGTGCCCGCGTGGTGCGCCCGCAAGTACCCGACCTGCGCCGCGGCGAGCAGCAGGCAGACAGCGAAATAGAGAGCCAGCCTCGGTACGCGCAACTGGCCGCTGCGGCGCGCGAGCACCAGCGCCGCGATGATGAGAATGAGCCCCACGTGATCCAGGCGCGACACCTGCGCCACGAGGCCCGCGGTCAGCAGGACAGTCGGCAACCATCCCCGCTCGCGCAACACGTACCAGGCCAGGGCGAGCGCCGGGAGCGCGAGCGCGAGCGGCCATAGCAGGTGCAGCGGCGGCGGCACGGCGCGTGGCGCGTTGAGCGGAGTCCCGGCGATCGTGCCGAGCAGGGCGTGTGGATATTCGAGCGAGATCCAATGGTTGAGCGCGAGATACTCGGCCGCGATCGCGATGAAGGCCACGGCGCCCTGCACGAGCAACCGCTTTTGCTCACGGGTCGTGCGCCCCGCTACGCTCACGAGACCGGGCATGAAACACAACCAGACGGTGAAGATCGACAGCATGTGAAATTCGAGGCTCACGGCCATCTCCACCACCGCCGCGATGAGATAGCCGCTACGGCCGGTGCGCTCCCAGGCAAAGAGGAGCACCATGAAACCGGTGACCCCGGTGACGAGGAAGACATACATGCGGGCCGTCTGCGCATCGGCGATGAACGCGGGCAGCAGCGCTACGGCGGCAGTCAACGCGAGATTCCAACGCGGCTCGAGAAAGCGCCGGCCGGCCAGCCAGACGAGGAAGATGAGCAACACCCC
>JBOIAQ010000108.1:0-9887 GCA_050739115.1 Steroidobacteraceae bacterium
ACTATCCGCAGCACCTACTGATGTCGAGTCCCGCCACATCCGGCTGGCACGACCTCGGCATGGAGTGGAAGGAGCACCTCGCCTGGTTTGCGCCGATCAGTCTGACTGCGGTGGCCTACATCTTCGCACGCTACGGTACTCATCTACGCTCGCTCAAACCGCTGCGCAACGCCGTGGCCGGCTTGATGGCGCTGGCGTTCGTGGCGGTGTGCATCGCCGGCTTCTTCGGCGCCATGCTCAACAAGAATGCGCCGGTCCGGGGCGGCGCGAACATCGTGCTCCTGCAAGGGCACTCCCATGAGTGATGAGCAGGCAGTGGGCCCACCGGCCAACGGTCCCGGCGCGGCCGCGCTGCTCGCCGCGGCGATCGGCGGTTTCATCCTGGGCGTCCTCGCGCTCACCGGGGATGCGTTTCCCAGCCTCGCGCGCACACTGACCTTCTGGAGGCCGACCGGACCGCTCTCTGGCGTGACGGATATCGCCATCATCGTCTGGCTGGCGTCGTGGTTGGCGCTCTCGCGCCTGTGGGCGCGCCGCGATCTGAACTTGCACCGGATCAGTCTGCTCGCCGCGCTCCTGTTCATCGTCGGGCTGCTGCTGACCTTTCCGCCGTTCATGGATCTGTTGCAAGGAAAATAATGATGTCGTGGCGACTGCGGCTGCTGCTGCTGCTGCCACTTTTGATTATCCCCCGCCATCGAGCGCTGGCGGGGCCACCTTATCAGCTTGACGATCCGGACGTAATTCCCTACCACTGGCACGAATTCTACGCCTGGGGCGGCGTGGTCTCGTCGCCCGGGGTTGTGAACACCGCCGGTCCAGCCATTGAATTCAACTGGAGCCTGATCCCCCACACGATGTTTCACTTCATCGCGCCATTGGGGGCGTCGATTCCAAGCGGCAGGCCAACCACCTTTGGTCCGACAGATGGGGAGTTCGGCTTTCAGATGCAATTCCTTCCAGAGACCAAATACCGGCCGATGATCGGAACCTTTTTGATGATGGAGTTGCCCTGGGGGCAGGCTTCGCGGGGATTGGGAGCGGGAAAGCCGTCCTGGAAGATTCCGCTCTATGCGAAGAAGACATTCGGTGCGTGGTCGATCGACGGAGGCGGCGGGATCAATATCAGCGACGAGGTTCCGGGAGGGAGGAACTACCCGTTCGGCGGGACCATCGTCACTTATGAAGTGTCAAATAAACTGACCGTCGGACCCGAACTGTTTGCACACGGACGCCCAACGGCGGACCGGACGCTCTCGCAATACGCCGTCGATCTCGATTTCGGCGGCTACTACACGTTTGACCCCCAACACCCGGGATTCCAGTTCCTGTTTGCGTATGGCCACAGCATCGCAGGTCAAACGGAGAACTATGGCTATGTGGCTCTCTATTGGACCTGGGGGCCCACGCCGACCGACCGAGCTGCCGATGAGCGCGCCACGGTGCTAGATTGGTCCGGGACAGCCGGCAGGCCCATGATCTTCGGTAACCTTTAAGATCCTTTTATGGGAGTGTCAACGGTAGCGTAACAACAAGGCGACGTCCTAAGCCTTTGCGGGTTACGAGTCGAACTCCGAGGCCGTTGCAGACCTGGTCTCTGGCCGCGGCAGCAGTCGTGCCGAATTGAGAATGAACGTCAACTCCGAGACCACATGGATACCCGCCGCCAGCAAGGGGTTGAGGTATCCGAAGGCGGCTAGGCCGATGCCCAGCGTGTCTACTGCGATGGTGCCAACGAAGTTCTGCCAGATGGTGGTGCGTGTCCTACGGGCGACGGCCAGCGTTTCGGTGAAGCGTTCGAGATCGTTGCCGAGTAACACGACGTCGGCGCTTTCCTGCGCGAGGTTCGTGCCAGAGCCCATCGCGATACCGACGCTTGCCTCGGTGAGCGCCGGCGCGTCGTTGATGCCGTCACCAACCATCGCAACGATGCGTTGTTGTTGCACGAGTGCCCGGACACGGGACAGCTTGTCCTCCGGGAGCAGTTCAGCCTCAATGTCCTGGATACCTAGGGATGAGCCGACAGCCGCAGCGACGCGCTGCGCATCACCGGTGAGCAATATCGTCCGGATATGCATGCGGTGCAGGGTATCGATGGCGCGTTTGGCCTCGGGCCGGATCGTATCGGCAATGTCGATGTACCCGAGTAGCCGAGATCCTCGGGCGACGAAGACCGCGGAGCCCGCCTCGGCAGTCTGATCTGGTCCGGTTGGCACGCTGATGCTGTTGTCCATCATCCATGCTTGATTGCCGACCAGCACGGTGGCATCGGCGACCCGGGTGGTGATGCCCCGGCCGGGCGTGTAGGCGAAGGTGGTGGGTTCGAGGACGCTTCGGCCCCGCTGGCGCGCAAAGGCGACGATTGCCTTGCCCAATGGGTGCTCGGAGCGCAACTCGGCCGCCGCGGCGGCGTCCAAAAGTTCGTCGGCGGATGCGCCGCCAACCGGGACAATCTGCTGCACGGCTGGCCGGCCGAAAGTCAGGGTACCCGTCTTATCGAGCACCACGGTATCGATGTGGCCGAGGACCTCCAAGTGCACGCCGCCCTTGACGATGGCGCCGAGCCGAGCCGCTCGGCCGATGCCGCCGAGGATGGCCAGCGGTGTGCCCGCGGCGATGCCGCAGGCGCCCGCCACGATGATGACCGAGATCGTAGAAGTGATATTGCGCGTGATCAAGAAGGTAAGCATGGCGGCACCGAGCGCGAAATAGACGAGATATCCGGCCATGCGGTCAGCCAGACGCTGGACTGGGGCGCGCGAGCGCTCGGCACGCTCAACCGCCTCGATGATCTTGCCGTAGCTTGTATCGCGCCCAATCCTCTCGGCACTCACTTCCAGCGCCCCGGATTGGTTAATCGAGCCGGCGAAGACACGCGCCCCAACCATCTTCTCAACCGGCATGGATTCGCCGGTGATGCGCGATTCATCCACAAAGGAATGGCCTGACAGCACGGGACCGTCCACCGGGATGCGCTCGCCCGGAGCCACCAGGACCGCGTCGCCGCTGGACAGCTCCCCGGCTGAGACGGAGTGGATCGAACTGGCGCGCCGTACGGAGACCTGATCCGGCAGGAATTCGAGCAGGTCGCGGATCGCCTTGCGACCTCGACCTACCGTCAGACTCTCCAGAACTTCCGCGACAAGAACGAATAGCGTGATTACGAGCGCTGTGAAGAATTGCCCGATCGCCGCGGCCGCCGCAATCGCGATGGTCATGGAGAGCTCCATCGTCATGCGGCGCGCGCGGAGGTTCTGCCATGCTTCCTCGAGGATCGGCCATCCGCCTATGAGCAGGCAGATGATGCCAATCAGACTCACTGTACGCAGAGGTTCCCACACTCTGAACCAGACCGCGGCAGCGCCGGCGGCAACCAGGGCGATCCGCGACGCCTCAATCCAATCGAACGTGTGCTCGTGCCCCTCGTGCTCATGATCTTGAGGGGGCACTGGGGCAGCCGGCGTCGTATCGAGGTGCGCTACATGGGACGCCGATCGAGGAATTGTGGTCTTCTCAACTGCCATGCCGAAAGCCCCGAGGGCTATTTGAGGTAGGCACGTACGACATCGATCAGCTCTGCCGCGCCTTCGCTGCGCCGTGTTTCGGCTAACTTGGGATCTACGACGTGTATCTGAATGTGATCCTCGAGAACCTCTGCCATCAGGCCGTTAACGGCACCACGAACACTCGCCAGCAGCTGCAGCACGCCGCTGCAGCCCTTTTCGTCCTCAAGGGCTTGTTCCACCGCCTGCATCTGGCCACGGATGCGGCGCACTCGGCTCAGCAACTTCGTCTTCTCGCGGATCGTGTGTGCCAAGTGGGGCTTCCATCCGGCGGCTAATGATATAGCCCCCTATACTATCAGTGTTCGACATCGAAGTAACCCTGAATGCGGGCCTTCGAAGCCAGAGGCCGTCAGTGGTCGAATTGAGGATCGAGGCACACACAAACTCTTGCGCCGGCGCTCGACCCATTGCAACGATTGCGACCTTCCGGTACAAAGCGCTCTCTCCTTGGGGAGTAGTCGCCCGGCGCGCACCGGGTCGTACGTCAACATACTTGGGCGCAAGCCCGTGGCGTACGAGGCCTTCTGGGCATGGCGAGACCAACGGCAGGACCTCCGGCATGAGCGGCGGGGTGCTTCCGGCCGTGGTCCTTCGCCGCTCGGCTTGGAGCCCCCGATGGAATCCTTCCTGGTTTCGATCTCGACCGTGGCGATCGCGGAGATGGGTGATCGCACTCAGCTTTTGACCTTGGTGTTGGCCGCCCACTACCGCAAGCCCTGGCCTATTCTCGCCGGAGTGTTCTGCGCGACGCTTGCCAATCACGCAGCCGCAGGCCTCCTTGGCGTGCATCTCGGCAAGTACCTCACGCCGAGGCTACTCGACTCCATAGTCGGCGTGAGCATGATCGGCATGGCGCTGTGGACGCTCAAGCCCGATACGCTGGGCGAGTCTTCGGCGTCTCCGAAGCGAACCAGTGCGTTCATCGCGACCTGCATCGCCTTCTTCATCGCCGAAATCGGTGACAAAACGCAAATTGCCACCATCGCGCTCGCCGCCGCATACTCCAGTCTGGTCCCCGTGGTCGCGGGCACCACCTGCGGCATGCTGCTTGCCAACGCGCCTGTGGTGTTCCTCGGTAATGCCTTCTCGGAGCGCCTACCGCTTAAGGCCATTCACTATGTGGCGAGCGGCTTGTTCTTGATCCTCGGCGCGCTCTTCCTCTTTCGCGCCATGCACCACGCGACGTAGCACCCACCACCCACTGAACCGCGCGCCGCACGGCTAGGGAGTCCGCTCGGACCGGTACTCGGCACCTACCGCCTCCTGGTTTACGGCCGGTAACCGTGCACCGATATTCCCATACACGACCGATCACGGGAAGGTTCGTTGACCGGGAAGTTTATCTGCAAGCCCTTGATGCTCAAACTAATTCCGACGCCAATGCTCGCTAATGGGAAAGTTCGATGATTTCAAGGCGCGAATGACAGCTTTCCCATCCTTCAGCGGCCGCTTCGCGGTCGCGCGCAGAAGAGCGACATAAAGGGGGGGAATCGGAAGGAGACGTTGGATGCGGCGCCGACCGCCGCCAACTCATGCGGTCACTTCAAAAACGCGGCGCATCCCCAGAATCAGGCGGGTTCTGACCACCGTCTACATGGGGAGACCGCTCCCAACTGGTGGCGGAATGTCTCGGTTCTCTCGCGTGACACCTCGGGCACTTGGCGACGTAGCTGAGTCGGTTTGCAGATAACTATTGCGCTGCGCTTTCGCGAACCGCGGCAAGTTTCTCGCGCAGCGCCGATGGAATAAAACGCATGTACGCTTTTTCGATCATTGCAATCGACGTACCGGTTTGATGGGCTACAGTCAACGGGTCGATTCCGTGGACCTGTAGCAGCTCGCTGATTCGCGCGTGCCGGAAACTGTAGGCGCCAGCGCGCGGCGGGATGCGAGCCTGCCCCTTGGCCTCCTTGTTGACCTTGACCACTGCGGCACGCATCTCCTGGGCCCATACATGCCGTCGCCACGCTGTTTTGCCATCTTCCGCGAAGATGTACGCACTCGGTAGCTTGTCGGCTGTCGCACGATTGAAGAATTCGACACCGTCGGCGCCGAGGACAACGTATCGCACGCGGAGCTTCGGCGGTCGGCCTTTCTTGTGAGCGAGCTTCAGCGCCTCTCCGTCGAAATCGCGCACACGCGCCGCGGCGAGCTCCTTCGGGCGTGCGCCCGTGAGCTCGAGACCTCTGAAGAAGGCTGCAGCGTGCGCCCCGGCGGCCGCGATAACGGACCTGCGCTGCTCGGGGATAAGGAAAATCGCTGTCTCCCCCTCGTCCTCGGCGTCGGTGAGCGGCTTCAGCTTCCAGGCAGCCGGCGCGCCGACGTGCCCGAGCTCGACGGCTCGGTTAAGGCCAGCGACGATGGCACGGACAAGCCGGTTGATAGTCCGGGGCTTCCGGCCAGGGCGGAGCCGGTCGCGCCACTCCTCGAAGTCCTCTCGGGTCGCTCGCTCGAGCTCAAGGTCCGCGAGCCGATCTTTGTACATGGCGACCTTGAAGCGTCCGAGCGCACCCTTGGCGGCTTCCGGACGTCCGTGGCGGGTAAGGTCGGCCACGTAGGCCTCGAGAGCCGCCCGAACGGTGGCGCGCTTTACCGTGCGGACGGCGGGTCCGCCGAGGGCCGCCAGCCACTTCTCCGCCTCGCGCTTGGCGTCGTCAAAGTCGTGGAGCGCGACATCGCCGAGCGCCTTGTAAACGCGCTTCTTGTCGCGGCCCCGGTACCGTGCGACCCAGAAACCGAGCCCCTCCTCGGTGCGCCGGAAACCTAAATGCATGCCCTCCGACAGCCGCACCCAATACGGCTCGCGCCGTACGGCAAGGCGCTGCCGGTCCCGCTTGTGTAACAGTTCAGGCAAGGGTGTAAAGCCCTCGTACGGCATGGTACGGCACGACACCACGAGACAAGTATAGACAGGTATCGCAAAAAAGCCTATAAATGCCGTGTTTAATAAGATAGGGGTAGACAAGCTTGGACGAAAAGACGTCCCTGCTAAGGGTGTAAGGGTCAAAAGCCCTTCGAGGGTTCGAATCCCTCTCTCTCCGCCAGATCAAGCACTTATCTCACATCGCGTTCGCGGTAAGATCGCTCGTACGGAATCCGTACGGAAAGTGTTGCCAAGATTTCCGTACGGACGGCAGTAGAGAACGGTGGATCTTCCTGGACATCGGACCGTGCGGCGCAGATGCCGCACCGAAGAGGGATTGCGCATATCTGGGCCGCCCGCCTCAGCGCGCAGTGCTTCGCGTTGCCCATAATCGTTTGACTCGCGGACGTCATCGATTTCCTGAAACTGTTCCACTGCCGCGGGCAGCCCTTCCGGGCATCGAGTTTCACTACGCGCTCAAGCACGCGAGCTGGCTGAATATGGCAGAGATCGAAATCGGCATACTGCAACGTCAATGCCGGCGCGCTGCGCTGCCGAGCAAACCGCTCTCGCTGCCGAAGTGGTGGTGGCCTGGCAGAAACGGCGCAAAGCCCAGAGATGCGGTATCGACTGGACGTTCACCCGGCGAGACGCAGATCGGAAGCTGAGTCGTCACTATGTTTCGTATTAACGTCTTCGTACCTGCCCGGCGTTGGCGTTCTAATCGTTCCCTTTGTCTGTGTTCGGTCATCAGGGTGAACTCAAGGCGACCATTACGACCTCACCCGTTCACTAGCTCACCCAGCGCGTCCTTGAGCGGTCCCAACCACGGTTCGTAGTGACGCCACTGAGCCAAACCTTCTTTGAAAATCGGTTGACGTACCTGCTCCGAGCTCGCGGTGCGCACGCTGCGCTCGGTCTTGAAGAACTCCACGCAGCGCTGCTCGAACTGCAGTCCGCAGAACTCCAAAATACGGCATACATTGTCTTCCAGATCCTCGACCACGTCCTCATGCCGTACCCGCAGAATCTTGCCGGGCAATACCGCGTCCCAATGCTGCATCACCTCGATGTAGCCCCGGTAGTAGCGCGCGATATCCTCGAAGCTATAGGTAAACTCCTGTCCCGAGGCGAACAGCTGTTTGAAATTGCTGAAACAACACGCCATGGCGTTACGTCGCGCATCGATTATCCTGGCGTTCGGCAGGACCAAATGGATCAGACCGATATGGCGGAAATTATTCGGCATCTTGTCGATGAAGATCGGTTTGCCGGTGCGATATGGCGTGGTGTCGGCGAGGTACTTTTCGCCGAACTTCTTGAACTGCTCGGGTTCGATCTCAGCCAATACGCCGGGATATCGCGATGTCACCCCATGGTGGTCACGGCCACTGAGCCGCTGTGCGAGCCGCGGAATCTCCGCCAACTCCGTCGTACCTTCCACCTGTGAGTGCGACGCCAGAATCTGTTCCAGCAACGTCGAGCCGGCCCGCGGCAACCCGACGATGAAAATTGGCTCCGAGCTGTCGCAGCCTACGCCCTGTCGCGCGGCGAAGAACTCGGCGGTGCAAACGGCGATCTGCCGGCGCAGCATCTGCTCCAGCGCGGCCGTATCATGGCGGCTCTCGCTCTTCTTGAACGCGTTGCCGCGCGCATAGTAGTGAAACGATGGCTCGTATTCGGCGCGATCCTCCATCGCCTTGCCCAAGGCAAAGCACAGGTGGTAGCGATCCACCAGTGCGATATCCGGCGCCGCCTCGAGCTCACGCATGCGCGCGAGTTCGTCATCGCTGAAGCGATAGGTCTTCAGGTTCGCCAGACTCCAGTAGGCATCGCCAAAGCTCGGCCTCGCCGCAGCCGCGACCCGATACGCCTCGATAGCCTCGGCCTGTCTGCCCAGTGTCTTGAGCGCATGCGCCGCCGATAGATGCATCTCGGCATTTTGCGGTGTCTCTGCGATGAGATCACGGAAGATTTTCAGCGCTTCTTTATGTTCGCCCAGACCCACCAAGCTGTTGGCATAGATGATTCGGTAGGCCCAATTGCGCGGTTGGAGTTGCAGTAACTTGCGCGCCTGCTCCAGTGACAACGCATGCTTGTGTCGCTGCGAGAGCACATTGGCATAGTCGTAGCGCGCGGCATGGTAGTCCGGCGCGAACACCAGCACGCTCTCGAGCAGAAACTCGGCGTCATCGAGGACGTCGAGTTTCACGCCGATCTGCGCCAGCAGACGCATCGCCTCGATGTGATCGCCATGCGTCTGAAGAAACTTGCGCAGCACGGCTTCTGCGCCATAAATCTCACCTTCCGCCAGCATGCCCTTGGCGTTGATCACCGCGCGCGGCAGCCGCGACATCTGCGCGACTTGGTGCGCCGCCAGCTGCGCCTCCTCGTGCCGTCCTGCCGCGGCGCAGAGCTCGGCGATACCCTTCCAACTCGCCTCTAATACTTCATTGAGCCCCACCGCTCGCTGATAGGCGAGAATCGCCGGATCGGTTTGGCCGACCATGCGATAGCAATGGCCTATTTCCTGATAAAGGCGGCCAAAATTCGGATGAGCTTGCCCGAAGCGCTCCAGGGTGCGCAGCGCATCGGCCACCAGACCCAGGCAGCGCTGGCTGACGGCCACGAGGCACAGGACATCGCGATTTTCCGGCACTTCGGCCAGCAGCACCTGACCCAATTCCAGCGCGCGCTGGTATTGCCGCTGCTTCAACAGCTCGCGACCGCGGCGAACCTCCCGCTCAATACGCGACATGGGTGGAAGCGGCTGCACCGCGGCCATCACGTAACCTCGAATTGCGCCCGGGCGCACCAGATAAAAAGAGGGCGGACCTCAAGAGGCCCGCTCTCCATTCTACTCTACTGATCCGACGGGACTGCCGTACGGCAGCGCGGGCGATCTATGGGCCGGCGTGCCAGCCAGCTGTGCCGTTACCGATTGTCGTGGGCGTTGCGATGCGGCAGGTGTGAAAGGCACCGGACGGATACGGTGCCGATGCTTATTGCCGCTACGCCGCCATCGTCGTGAAGACCCCCAAGTTCCCGGTGGCGGCGCGCCGAGCGGCGCGCTCAACTCGATGTATGGCGTGCGCCTGTAGTTGGTACGCGGCGCGCGAAGCTTGAGCTGCGTATAAAAGCAAAAGCTTATAATTGCGGTGCCGAGCCTGACGCGAGTATCGGTAAGTTTTTAGTAAGTTTCCCGTACATGTAAAGGTGCTCGCGCCGTCGCCACTCTGCGGAGCTTGCGGACTCTGAGTACTGCACGTATACGACCCGCGGGATGTCGAAGTCCGAACGCGCACGGGCTTACGTCGTTACGTCTCAGAACCTGTCTATTCCACACATCTTGAGACGGTAGTTTCGTCTCTGGAGTCAGATGATCGGGGTAAGCTACTTCGATGTCGGTTTTTGATCCATCGGGAAGCGATAAAGCTTTCGACAAGTTGCGTCGAAGG
>JBOIAQ010000109.1:0-9735 GCA_050739115.1 Steroidobacteraceae bacterium
AAATCAAATCCGTGCCGTATGTCCCGGCGTCCCATCCATTCATCGAACGACTGATCGGGACGATCCGGCGCGAATACCTCGATCGCACGTTCTTCTGGAATTCCGTTGACCTTCATCAGAAGCTGACGGATTTCCAGAATTATCACAATCGGGCTCGTTGTCACCGCGCACTGCACGGCACGACAGCCGCGGAACGCGCTCAGGGACCGCCGACCCCGCGTGCCAAACTCACCGGTTACTTGTGGGAGCGCCATTGCCGGGGCTTGTTCGAGGTGCCGATCGCCGCTTGGTTATCAATTCGCATCCCACAGGCTCTCGGGAAATCCGACTGGCCGGGATGACAAGGGAGGCTTGCGGAATCGTGTGTGCCATGGGAGCCGGCCTGAGGTCCCTCGGGAAACCGAGAGAATTACCACCGTACCCTACCGTGCGCGCGCGCCGCTTTTCTATCCAAACAATCCCGTCGGGGACGATATAATAATCAACAACTGCTGGCGCTGGGCATGCCGCGCGCATCCGGGACGAGGCGTACGGTCGAGGCGCGCACGGTGTGCACCTTGAGCCCGAAAAGGCGACGGAATGGCTCTGGAATCTGCAAGCAAGCCACCACTGGTACGATCTCAGTGTGAGCGCCGAGCGGCATCAATGGCGCCTCGCCGGTCACATCGAGAACGGTCACGACAGCTATTCGGATCCGGCCAGCGGCGCGCCGGTATTGGGCGTGTGAGTCTGCCCGAGCGCCGCGCTGCTCAGAGCGTGGCCTTGCACCATGGCGGCCTTCAGTCGTTCCTCATCCTGCGTAGCCTCTTGCTCGAGAGAGTGCAACACGTGGTATTCCGCGGGGGTTGGCTTGACATAGGCCATATCGACGAGGCCCGCGAGATAGGCGAGGCGGCTGTGCAGCTTCTGCTCGTGCATCGAGTCGGCCTCGGTCGAATGGTTGGCGAGCTGGACACCCTTGCCGATCGCCTCATCGAGCGACGCCAGCGCCAACGCTCCAGCCTGGGTATCGGAGACCCGATGATGGGCCAGGGCGACTTCGAGCCGGTTGTGCAGGGCGATGGCCTGATTGAGCGCCCGGTCGAGGGTATCGAGGGCACCGTGGATGCGGAACTCGAACGCGAGACGCGCCTCCAGTGCGCCGGGTGCTGGATACAATCGCGGGTCGAGAGCAACCTCGAACGAGCGGCGCGAGGTCGCTCCGTTGTAATCGAGCACGACCGTGTACCGTCCGGGGATCACCGTCGGACCCTCTTCCGAGTCGGGCGGGCCGTCGGTGATGCCCCACCACTCCGGGGGGCGATAGCCCGTCACCGCAATCGCATCAGGGAAGCGCAGATCCCACTGAAAGCGGTTGAACCCGGGCGTAATGGCGGTGAGCTTGCTCTCGGCCGCGTCATTCGCGGGGGCAGGCGTGCGGGTCTCGTGTTCTAGGTGCAGGTTGAAAGCACGAATCAAGTGGCCCTGGCCGTCGAGGAAGCTCAGGCTCACCGGAAGCTTGCCATCGTAGCCCGTGGGAACGCGGAAGAACACCGTGGCGCCGAAGGGCGGATTGATGCCGACTGTAGAGACGGTTTTGTCATCCCCGTTGCTGAGACTGACGCCATACGCTTGGGTCAGCCAGGCGATCTGCGGGGCATACACCTCCACCTCATCGGCAGCCACCGCTGACCGCAGCGACAGCTGTTCGAGCAGCGTGAGGTTGTCGAGTATCCAGAAAGCGCGGCCATGCGTGGCGATGACGACATCCCCCTGCCGCGCGTTGATGGCAATGTCGCGCACCTGCACGTGCGGTAGATTGAGCGTCAGGGGCTGCCAGCGCGTGCCGCCGTTCAGGCTCACAAAGACGGTGCTCTTGGTGCCGGCGAACAGCAATTGCGGATCCGACGGATCCTCTCGCACCACGAACACGTACTCATCCTCCGGAATGCCCGTAGTGATGCGCGTCCAGCGCTGCCCGTAGTCGGTGGTCTTGAACACATAAGGATGGAAGTCGTCCCACATGTAGCGCGAGGCGCTCAGGTACGCGGTGCCCGCTGCCTCGTGCGAGGGCTGGATCGAGCTGATCTGCGCCCATTCGGGCAGGGCCGGCGGCGTGACCGCCACCCAATGCTTGCCCCCATCGCGTGTGACATGAACCAACCCGTCGGCCGACCCGGCCCAGATGACCCGGCCGTCGAGCGGCGAAACGGCAAGTGCCGAGACATCCGGGAATATCTCCGCGCCGCTCGTGTCGAGATCTATGGGTCCGCCGGTCGGGCCCTCGGTGGCCGCATCGTTACGCGTAAGGTCGGGGCTGATGCGCTGCCAGGTACGCCCACTGTCGCTGCTTTTCAGGACGTACTGGGAGCCGACCAGCAACTCCTTCGGATCGGACGGCGAGAAGAAGATCGGATGCGTCCAGCCGAAGCGGTACTTGAGTTCGCCGGAGGAAGCACCATCGCGGTAGTCTGGCCACGGACTCACGTCCCGGTACTGGCCGGTGGCCATGTCGTAGCGCGCCATGAGGCTGTAGTACTCGCTACCGTAAGTGACGTCTGGATTGCCGGGCTGAGGGGCAACGAAGGTGCTCTCGCCCCAGGCGACCATGTGCCAGGCGCTGAGCGGAATATCTCCTTCCGGTGACGCACTCGGGCCTTCGAAGGGCCCGGCGTCCTGTTGCGCGCCGTACATGTGGAACGGAAACTGATCGTCGAGGGCGACGTGATAGTACTGACCGGTGGGCTGGTTCTTCAAACTGCTCCACGTTTCGCCACCGTCGGTGGAGACCGTCGCACCGTTGTCGTTGCCCTCCAGCAGAATTTTCCGATCGTTTGGATTGATCCAAAGAACATGATTGTCAGGGCCGGGCGTATAGAGCTCGATGAAGGACTTGCCGCCGTCATGCGACACCTCGAGCGCATTGCCCTGCGGAACGTACACCGTGTTGGGGTCCTTGGGGTCGGTGTAGATCGTCATGAAGTAGAAACCGCGCTGGCGCAGTTCCCAGTCGGCGTTCACGCGCTGCCAGCTCGCGCCGCCGTCACTCGAGCGGAACACGCCGCCGTGCCGGGCCTGCACGATCGCATAGACCACGCTCGGATCGGCGGCGGCGACGCTGACGCCGATCCTTCCGAGGATCCCGTGCGCAAAGCCGGGATTGCGCGAGATCTCGCTCCAGTGCGTACCGCCGTCGACGCTTTTGTAAAGGCCGCTCGCCGGGCCGCCGTCATCGAGCTTCCAGGGCGCGCGGTAAGCCTGCCACATCGCAGCATAAAGCACCTGGGGGTTGGTCGGGTCCATCACCAGGTCGATGGCGCCGGTCTTGGCGTTGACGTAGAGGATCTTGTGCCAGCTCGCGCCGCCGTCGGTGGACTTGAACACGCCCCGCTCGGGGTTGGATGCAAACACGTGTCCCATGGAGGCGGCATAAACCAGATTGGGATTCTTCGGATCCACCACCAGGGCGCTGATGGTGTGGGTGTCGGCGAGGCCGGCCGCCTTCCAGGTTTTGCCGCCGTCAGCGGAACGGAACACCCCGTCACCGGTGACCATGTCGTTGCGGATGTCGCTCTCGCCGGTGCCAACGTAAAGGATCTCGGGGTTGGAGGGCGCCACCGCGATTGCGCCGATGCTGTCGCTCGCGCCCGGCAGGGTGTGGTCGGTGAGGTTGACCCACCGGATGCCGTAATCGGTGCTGCGCCAAACGCCACCGTCCACCGCACCCATGTAGAAGAGGTCGGGGTTCTGCGGCACGCCGGCCACTGCCACCACTCGTCCGCCGAAATACGGGCCGACGCTGCGCCAGGCGAGCTTCGCCAGGGCGGTTCGAGCCGTCGCCGGCCCGGCGTCGGCGATGCCGGGGCAGGCCAAGGCAGCGGCAGCCGCTGCGAACGCAACAAGCAGGCGGTACAACACTGAGCCTCGTGCGCATGCCATCGGCGTACCCGAGCAAAGATTATTATTGAACAAGCGTACAGCAATGGCCGGGTGACCTTCAACCACGGACCTGGCGGGCTCCTACCTGCTGCGGTTCATCCAAACCCCGCCCGGTGGCCTCTGGTCCGCCGCCGATTCTCCCCAGATTGCGATCGTGCAGCCGCTCGAGAGAACCGAAATGCCACTGTAGTCGCCGTAGGGCGCGCCAAAGCCGTTGGCATTGACGTAAGGCGCTCCCGAGGTCGCAGTAGAGATCCGCACTTCGCGAGACCACGTGATGCCGCCATCGGACGATTGCCTATACCTTACGTTGAATTTCCCGGCTCGATCGTCCATGAACGTCGCACGAAAGCTGCCGGCGCCTGCGCCCGTGATCGCCGGATAAGAGAAGTCCGCGCTGTTCCCCGAGCCGGTCAGCGGGATTGACGTCGACCACCTGACCCCCTCATCGACCGAGCGGCGCACGTGCACCTGATTGTCGGCGCGCAGGGAGGCTGCGCCCGTGTACATCATGACGAGCGTGCCCGCGGCGTCGGCCGCCACTGTCTCGAGACCATCCGTCATGAACTGTGGGCCGGTATAGAGCGTGTCGATGACCGATTGCGTGTATGCCGCGCCTTCGTCCGTCGAGCGGAAGATGTTGTAGGTGATCTGTCCGGTGCATTTGGGGGATCCGCTCCCGCACGGATAACCCGCGGCCGCGGTGACCACCGTACCATCGGCGAGTACCACGACCCCCTCGGCGTAGTAATACCGGTGGGCGATGGTGCTGATTTGCTGCGGTCTCGACCAGGTCGCGCCATGGTCATGCGAGGACACGGTGTACAGATAACCGTGCGCGTGCGTCCAAAACGCATACACGTCCTTGCCGTCGGCCGACATCCCGAACCAGGGATGATCGCTCCACTTAGGCCCCGAGATGATGGTTTCGGGACTCCAGGTCTTGCCGTAGTCCGTCGACTTGCTGAAAGCTGTCGAATTCCAATCCATCCACATGACGTAGACCGGGGCCGGTGATCCGCGCGGCGGACGCTTGACCACTTTGATCGTCAGGTCGTAGTCGCCCTTGCTCCCGAGGCGGCAGAACGGGCAATACACCGGTCTCGACCAGCTCGATCCATCGTCGCTCGACATGACGAACACGCCGCTCGAGGTCGAGCACTTCGGGCACAGCGCCGGTCCATGCCGCAGGAACCACGTCGCATACACGTTGCTGCTGTTTGGATCGGCGGCGACGAAGGGCTCCCAGGCGTGTTCCGCGCCGCTCAGGAGTCGCTCACCGGCCCAGCCGGCCCGCGCGGCGGTCTGCGCCGCCGGCGCCTGCGCCAGCACGGAAATCAACGCGACCGCGAGCAGCAGTCGACGGCCGAACTCCAGGGTCGGCTTGCGCCTGACTGGTCTAATCATAAGGGGGCGCCGCCTCGGGACTCGCCCCTTAGGTACTTCGCCATCCAGGCGAGGTAGCGCGTGAAGCGGTCGACGAGAAAGCTCGGACGGGTGAGCACGTGATATTCGCCTGGGTAGACGATGAGCTCGGTCGGCACGCCGAGCGTGCGCAACGCCTCGTACATCTGCTCCCCGCCGGCCAGGGGAACGTTGAAGTCCTTGTCGCCGCCGAGGAAGAGCGTCGGCGTGCGGATGCGGTCGGCGTGGAAGAACGGATAGGACACCTTGAGCCACCGCCCTGTCGTCTGCCACGGTGCGCCCAACTCGGCGTTATATTGCAAAACGTACTCGTCGACGCCGTACATCGCGGTTTGGTTGCCGCTGCCCGCGCCGCTGATGGCCGCCTTGAAGCGCGTCGTCGAGGCGATGAGATAGTCGGTGAGTATTCCTCCGTAGCTCCAACCGCCGACGCCAAGCCGCCCGGGATCGGCCCAGCCCCGCGCCACCGCATAGTCGACGCCCGCCTCGAGGTCCTGCACCTCCTTGTCGCCCCAGTCGGCGAAGATGCTGCGCGCGAACTTTACGCCGCGGCCGCTGCTGCCGCGGTAGTTGATGGCGAGCACGAGGTAGCCGTGCGTCGCGAACAGCTGCCGCTCGAGCTGCGGCCCGTAGCCCTCGAGCTCGAGGGAGTGATCGTCCTGGCCGTTGGGTCCGCCGTGGATCCAGACGATGGTCGGGTAGCGCCGGCCGGGCAAGAAGCCCGGCGGCTTCACCACCTGTCCGTGGATCTCGGTGCCATCCCTGCTGCGAAAGGCGATGTCCTCGACCGTGCCGAGCGTCAGCTCGGAGAAAAGCGCTTGGTTGTGCGCGGAGAGTGGCCGCAGCTTCCCGGACTCGAGCGCATACACCTCGACCGGCGCGCGATCGCTCGCGGCAAGCACCGCAGTGTGCCCGGCGGCGGTGGCGAGCGCGGTGACGACCATACGGCTGGCGAGCCGCTTGATCGCACCGCCCGCGAGCGGCACCTCGGCCGGGTACTGATAGCCGTCGTCCTCGACCGCAAATTCGATCGCCCGCCCGTCGCTGCGGATGGCGGGCGAGACGACGGCGCGATCGAGGGCTCCGGTGAGCGTGCGCACGCGTCCCGAGGGCACGTCCGCAACCGCGAGCGCATCCAGGATGTAGGCGTTGTACTTCGGCTGATCGCCCTGCAGAAAGACGAGTCGCCTGCCGTCGGGACTCCACTCGAGATGCTGCTGATTGGGCGACCAGGTGGTGAGCAATCGCCGCGGCTTCGCGCCCGCGGTCGCGGCCACGAGCTCGATCTCATCGACGCCGAGTTGCTGCTGGGTATCCCACCGATGGCTGACATAGGCGATCTGCCGCCCGTCCGGAGAGAAAGCCGGCAGGGAGTCCGAGCTCGTCGCATCCGTCGTCAGGGCCTGGCAGGACCCGCTCCCGACCTCGAGCAGGTACAGGTGGGTGTGTGCGCCGTCGGTGAGATAGCCCTTCACGTCCTGCTTGAAGAGGAGCGAATGGATGACCAGAGGCTTCGGCTGCCCCTTCTTGCGAGGCTCGGCGGCGCGCACCACCAGCACTACCCGGGCGCCATCGGGCGACCACGCGTAGTCGGTGACCTCGCCTGACACGTGAGTCAGCTGACGCGGCTCCCCGCCGCGGCGGTCGAGGAGCCAGAGCTGTGTCGCGCTGCCGCCCGGACGCGCCGAGAGGAAGCTGACATAGCGTCCGTCGGGACTGAAGCGCGGCACGCTCACGCTCGCACCGCGCGTGAGCTGCAGGCTCTCGCTGCCGTTCCAGGCGGCGAGCCACAGCGCACCGCGGCTCTCGTCCGCGGCCTTGTCGTAGCTCGTCACGATATAGGCGACCGCGCGGCCATCGGGCGCAATTGCAAGCTGCGAGACCGCCTTGAAGCGGTACCAGTCCTCGGGCTCGAGGGGCCGGCCGGCGTGCGCCGCCGGAGGAGTCAGCCACACGCCGAGGAGGGCGAGGACGGCGAGAATCGGCAGCCGGCGTCGGTGATGCATCGGGCTTCGCTCCAGGGCCGCGGTCGGGCCAAGTGGTCGGCAGTGTAGCTTGAGGGCGGGCGCGTGGAGCAGACTACCGCGCCGGGAGTCAACGCACATCATGGCCGCCACCCACGCACCAGCCACCTTCGAGGAGCGCCGCCGCCGGGCGCGGGCGTTGCTGCGCCTCGGGCAAGCGGCCACCGCGGAGAAGTGGTTGCGGTCGCTCGAGGCCGAGTCTCCGGGCGAGGTTCATTGTCTCTGGCTGCTCGGGGTGGCGCTGCTCGATCAGTCCCGGATCGAGGAGGCGGTCGCGATGCTCGAGCGCGCGGTTAAGAGCGCTCCCGGTTTTGCCGAGGCGCGGGTCGATCTCGCCCGCGCCTGGCGGCGCGCAGGACGCGCTGTGCAGGCGCGCGAGGAAGTGCGGCGCGTGTTGGAGGAGCTCCCCCATCATCATCGTGCCTGGCTCGCCTACGGCGACGTGCTGGTCGATCTCGGCCAGCACGACGATGCGCGCATCGCCTTTGAGCGCGGGCGGCTCACCGACCCGGAGCGAGCGCGCATCGAGGCAGCCACCGCAGCACTCCTCAAGGAGGAGCGGCGAAATTCCGAGGAGTTGTTCCGCGCCGTCCTGACGCGCGACCCAAGCCACTCGGCCGCGCTGTGCGGGATGGCGGCGCTGTCGTTGGCGGCCGATGTGCCGCGCGATGCCGAGCGGCTGCTGCGTCATGCGCTCAGGCAATCCGAGCACCTGCCGCTCGCCTACCGGGGACTCGCCCCGACGCTCTTAGGTCTAGGACGCCTCACCGAGGCCGAGGCGGCCACGCGGTACCTTGCCAGGATCGAGCCGAAGAGCCCGCAGACCTGGGTGACCAGCGCGGGCGTTGCAATCCGACTCATGCGGCAGACGGAGGCGATCGACGCTTACGAGCGCGCGCTTGAGCTGCGGCCGCACGAGGCGGGCTTGCGGCTGTCGATTGGTCATCTGCAAAAGACACTCGGGCGGCGCGCCGAGAGCGAGGCCTCGTACAAAGCGGCACTCGTGATGGATCCTGGGCGGGCGGAGGCGTACTGGAGCCTGGCGGATCTCAAGAATTACGCCTTCAGCGACCCGGAGATTTCGGCCATGCAGCGGCTGATCGATTCCGACCCGCGCGGCCTTTCAAACGAAGCGCAGCTCAATTTCGCGCTCGGGAAGGCTTGCGAGCAGCGCGCGCGCTACCGTGAGGCGTTCGCCTACTACGCCCGGGGTGCGCAGCTGCGCCGTCGCGAGGCGCCGTTCGACATCGCGCAGTTCGAGCGCCGCTGCGCGCGCATCCGCGGGTTCTTCGATGCAGCGTTCTTCTCTGCGCGTCGCGGCGGTGGTGACCCGAGCCGCGCACCGATCTTCATCGTCGGGCTGCCGCGGTCGGGCTCGACACTGGTGGAGCAGATCCTCGCGAGTCACTCCGCAGTCGAGGGCACGATGGAGCTGCTGAACGTGCTCAACATCGTCCGCGAGTTCAAGGATGGAGCCCCCGGACGGAGCGGTTATCCGCAGGCCGTCGGCGGCGCATCCGCGGAGCGCCTCACCGAGCTTGGCCGCCGCTACCTCGAGCAGACGGCGCCGCTGCTGCGGCTCGATCGCCGGCGCTTTACCGACAAGCTGCCCAATAACTTCAGCCACATCGGGCTCATCCACGCGATACTGCCCCATGCAACCGTGATCGACGTGCGCCGCCACCCCATGGATGCGTGCTTCAGCACCTTCAAGCAGTATTTCGCGGAGGGCCAGAATTTCAGTTACGACCTCGAGGACCTCGGGCGATACTATCGCTGCTACCTTGCGCTGATGGATCACTGGGACGCCGTCCTTCCGGGCAAGGTGCTGCACGTTCGCTACGAGGAGTTGGTGCGCTTGCCCGCGGCCGGTATCCGCCGCCTGCTCGAGCATTGCGGGCTCGATTTCGAGCCCGCCTGCCTCGCCTTTCACCAGACGCAGCGTCCGGTGCGCACCGCGAGCGCCGAGCAGGTGCGCCAGCCGATCTACACCGCGGCGGTGGGTTACTGGCGGCACTTCGAGAAGGAGCTCGAGCCGCTGCGACGCGCGCTCGGGGACTGCCTGGCGCGCTTCGAGTGAGCACCGGCCGTTCCCGGTGCGGATAGCCGCCGATTGACTCGGGGCGGAGGCTCGAAGGAAGATTGCGGCGCGATAACAGCGCCCGTGGCCGACTGCGCCATGAGCACCAGAATCGATTTCGGGGAGGGTCTCTGATGCGCTCAGCAAACCGCAAGACCTCGGTCTGCGCCTGCGTTGCCGCCACCGCGCGAACCTCGCGCGAGGCGCCCTTGAAGATCGGCCTCGCGGTTGCCGCGGTGCTCGCCGGCGCGGCCGCGGTGCCCGCGGCCCACGCGGACGCCGCGGCAC
>JBOIAQ010000110.1:0-9727 GCA_050739115.1 Steroidobacteraceae bacterium
ATAAATGCAAGTATTTAGTGACTACATTTAGACACCAAAAGATGATCGCCCTATCGCAGGAAACCAGGGAAAAGTCAGTCTCTGCTGACTACCGCGCGCCTCGGCGACCGGGCGAACTTCCGGTTAATGAGGAAAATCCAGCGCCAGTCGTAACTGTCGGTGATCCACCCGCCGAGCGTGGGACCGATCGTTGGCGCAACGACCGCAGCGATGCCGTAGATTGCCGTAGCCATGCCGCGCTTCTCGGCTGGGAAGCTGTCGGTGAGGATGGCCTGACCCATCGGCTGCAGGCCGCCGCCGAAGGCACCCTGGAGCGCGCGCAGCAGCACCAGCGTCGCGAGGCTCGGCGCAAGGCCACAGAGGAGCGAGGCCCCGGTGAAGCCCAAAATGCAGACCAGAAAGAAGCGCTTGCGGCCGAAGCGTGCCGACAGCCAGCCCGAGATCGGCATCACCGCCGCATTGGTGACGAGGTAACTCGTCAGCACCCAGGTGGACTCGTCCTGACTCGAGGAGAGCGCGCCGGCGATATGAGGCAGGGAGACGTTGGCGATGGAGATATCCATGATCTCCATGAACGCCGCGAGCGCGACCACCGGCGCGATGATCCATGAGCCCATCGCGCTCGCCTTATCGCTCGCAGCGCTCACCGCAGGCTCCGCTCCGTGCTCGCGCGTGCATAGAGGGCTTGGCCGCTGCGATGCAGGTTGGCAGCGACGACGTCATCGATTATCCGATCCGCACCGGACGCCTGGTCCGTGTAGACGTCGGTGCGCTGTGAAGCGGGCCACGCGGGAATTCGCGACAACGCGGACCCCGCACGATCCTTGACACTCACATCGATGTTTGCGGACAAACCGAGGAAGAGCGGGTGGCGGACGAGCTCCGCGGGCTCGAGGCCAATGCGCACCGGCAGGCGCTGCACGATCTTGATCCAGTTACCCGAGGCGTTTTGCGTCGGCAGAACCGCGAGCGCGCTGCCCGTGCCCGCGGTGAGGCCGAGAACCTTGCCATGGTACTCGACGCGCGAGCCGTACATGTCCACCGAAACCCGCACCGACTGACCGATGCGCAGCTCCCCCAGCTGATTCTCCTTGAAGTTGGCATCGACCCACATCGAGCGCTCCGGCACGAGCGCCAGCATCTGCGTCGAGGGTGTGACCTGCTCGCCGAGCTCGACCGCGCGGCGCACGACGTAACCGGATATCGGCGCCAGCACACGCGTGCGGGAGAGCTCGAGCCACGCCGCGCGCAGATTGGCCTCCGCCTGTAATACCCGGGGCTGGGTCGCGGGTGTCGTTCCCGCAATTGCAGCCTGGGTACTCGCGAGAGTCGCCTGTGCCTGCTGCAGAGCGGCACGGGCGCTGCTCACCGCATTCTCATCGTGCTCGAGGTTCTCGAGCGACACGCCATGGACCGACAGTAACGAGCGATCGCGTGTCAGATCCTCACCCGACTGAGTCAATTGAGTCTGCGCGGCGGCGACGAGCGCGGCATCGCGTCGCTCCTCATCGAAAAGCTGCGCGACTTCCCGCACGGTCTCCGCAAGGTTCGCCTTCGCCTGCGCGAGCGCGATCTGCGCATCGCGCGGATCGAGCCGGACCAGAACCTGCCCGCGCCGCACGTACTGCGTCTCATCGGTGTTGATGGCGATGACTGTGCCCCCGATCTGTGGCGTCAGTAGCACGAGATTGCCGTTCACGTAGGCATCGTCGGTGGTGACGTGATTTCTCATGAACAGCACGTAATAGGCTCCAAAAGCGATGACGGCCACGGTCGCCACCAGCGCAAGGAGTCCGCGCCGCAGCAGCGTGCGGCTCCTTGGAGGTGTCTTTGCGGATTGCTGCTCAGTCATGGTCTGCTCCCGGAAGGGCTCGGTTTTGGCGATTGGAGTTCAATGGGGCGCCGACAATCGTTGCGCTGAGGAGCGCGCTATCACGGATGTTCCACCAGCCGCCGCCCAAGGCGCGGAAGAGCGCCGCGGTATCGGTGAAGCGCTGGGCGTCGGCCTGTACCTGTGTCAGCGCGGCGCTCTGGTACTGCTGCTCGGCGGTGAGTACCTGGAGCTCCGTGTACTTGCCCGCGCGGTATTCCGCGACCGCGAGGTCCTGGTTCGCTCGTGCCGCTCCCAGCGCACGGTTGTGCGCGCGGTAGCTGTCGGCATCATGCTGCAGGGCTTGCAAGGCGTCAGCCACCTCCACGAAGGCGCTGATCACGGTGCTCTGGTAGCTCGAGAGCGTCTGAGCGTACCGCTCCTTGGCCTCATCCTCGCGTGCCGCGAGCGTGCCGCCGTGGAAAAGGGGTGCCGCGAGCCCGAGGCCCGCTGACCACACACCGCCCGGTTGGGTGAAGAGATCGCCGAGCGCGCTGGCCTGCTGGGCATACTGCGCGGAGAGGCTCAGCTGCGGCAATCGCGCCGCCTCGGCGACGCCGATCTCGGCGCTGGCCGCGTGCAGGTTCTCCTTTGCCGCGAGGACATCGGGACGCTGCTGCACCAGCGCGGAGGGGAGCGACACTGGCAACCGGTTGGGGAGCGTGAAGTCGGCGAGCGTCAGCGTCGGCGCCTTGAACTGATCCGGTGTCTCGCCGCTGAGCCTTGCGAGCGCATCGCGGTAGGTGTCGCGCTGCTGCTCGAGGCCGGGTAGCGTCGCGCGCACGTTCTCGAGCTGCGTTTGGGCCTGCAGGGTATCACTGTGGATGATCTTGCCCGCGTTCTCGAGCTTCACGTTGAGGTTGTATTGCGCCTGAAGCTCGCTCACGAGCGAGCGGGTGACTTTGATTTGCGCGCGCACGGCTGCGTAGTCGAAGGCCGTGACGATGACCTCATCGACCAGGGTCACATAAGTGTCACGGAGCTGATCACGCACGGCGGCGGTCTGCGCCCGCTGCGACTCGATCGAGCGGCGTACCTCACCGAAGGGATCGAGGTTGTAGGCCAGCGAGGGCCCGATTTCGTAGCGATTGCCGGTCACGCTCAGCGTGCGCACGGGCTCGTAGAGTTCGCTGCCGTTGATGTGCGCGCGGCCGAGTTGACCCGCGGCATCGATCTGGGGGAGGGCGGTGCCCGAGACCGCCCGCAGCTCGTCCTGTGCCGCGGCGAGACCGTGACGAGCGCCCTCGAGATCGGGGTTGTTGGCCAGAGCCTGGTGCACCAGCCGATCGAGCGCATCGGAACGGAACAACTGGTACCAGTCACCCGCCACGCCGCTTCCATAAGCGAAGCTCTGCATCGCATCGGCAGGGGGCAGCGCGTGCGCATAGGCAACATGCGGAACGTCGGGGCGCACGAAATTGGGACCGAGAGTGCAGCCAGCCGCAAGGGCAGCTCCGAGGCTCACGAGGAGCGTTCGCGGCCAACGGCCTCGCTTCGGTTTCCCCCCGCCACGCACGGCGGCCGCAGTGCGCGTGCCCTTGCGTCGATGCTGATACAGCCAGAGCGAGATCGCGATGAGGCTCCCGCCCGGCACAACGAGCTCCAGAGCCGCATAAGGGCCGAGGCTCTTGAGCAGTGCCGCTCCTTTTGCAATCCAGACGGAAGGCGCTACCGGTGCATGGGCCGCAATCATCTGACACCTCTTGAAGTCGGGCGCCGCGTGGGGCGCTGCCTGGGTGCTCGCGGCGCTGGTTGCGCACGGGCCTGAGCCTCAGATTCCTGCAGCTTGAGCAGCATCCGCTGCATCAATCCGATCAGCGTCTCGAGCTCGCGCGGGGTATAGGAGGCCGTGAGCTCGTTGAGCAGATCGGCCACGATGCGCTTGCCGCCTTGCAGGCGCCTGCGACCCTCGGTCGTCAAGGCGATTTCCACCGCTCGCCGATCGTGCTGGCAGCGTTCGCGCCGCACGAGGCCGTCGCTTTCGAGACGGTCGACGATCCGAGTGAGCGCGCCCATGTCGTAGCCCGTCTCCTCGCTAAGCATGGTCGCCGAAACGTGCTCGAACCGGTTCAAGTTCGCGAGCACGAGCCACTGCGTGAACGACACGGACTCGGTCAAGAAGCGCCGTTCGGCGACCCTCGTCATGGCGACCCCGCAGCGCTTCACCAGGAAGCCGATGCTCTTGCCGGGTTCCAGCGAATCGATGGTGTAGTGCGGCTCGTTCATGTTTGCTCCCCCAATACTTGTATGAACAATATTTGATTATACAATTATTGTCAAGAGCAAATAAATACCTCAGCCGGGCGCTTTCTCGGAACCCATTGCCAAGGCCCGGTGAACGTGAGCTTGATTTGACCGCCCGGGAAGGCGGGCGCCATAGTTGCGATGCGGAGTACCGGTAAAAGAGCCGCGCGAACGCTTCGGGGAGGCGCGAATGAAGACTCGATGCAGCCACTGGGGCTCGGTCAAGACCTCGCAGGCGCGCACGCCGGGGTGCGAGGAGTGCCTCAAAATGGGTGATACGTGGCTTCACCTGCGGCTGTGTAGAACCTGCGGCCACGTCGGCTGCTGCGACGACTCGAAGAACAAGCACGCAACGAAGCATTTTCATTCGACGCGTCACCCGATCATCACGTCGATCGAGCCCGGGGAGAGCTGGAGCTGGTGTTACCTCGACGAGCTCGCTATGGAGCTTCCGGACTCAGTGAGCCGCTGAGAGCGAGCGGACTCGCTTTTCCGACGCGTACCGGCTCGCGCGAGCCTCGGACTGCCTAAGGGAAGCGATCCGGGCGTGCACCGCGCACACGACTACGGATCCTCTTCGACCGCGGAAGCGACCCTTTTCACCGAGCCTGAGCGCACATCGTCCACGGCGAAGACTCCTAATCGCGAGCGGTCGCGGTGGCGGCTCGCTGGCCGTCATCGGCATGACTGGCTGTAAAGCTGCGATTGATGGGCTTCGCCAGCAGGTACCGATCACCCAGCCACCCGATCGCTTTCGCTCTCGCGGCGCTGTAATCGACGATCCAGCTGCGAACTCGTGCAACCCTGTCAGCTTGTCGCATATCGTGATCTCCTCGGTTGATGGTCATCGGCACCCCCCGCCGCCACCTTCCCTATTGGGTTCGATTGCAGACAACAAAAGGCGCGGCTCCTCTCCCAAAAGAGAGATGACGGTCGCTCCGTAGTAGAGCGATCGCATCGAGGTATGCGTCTTTGAAACGCGGCGCGAAGGCCTTTGGGCTCTGCCTCGTAGGGTCAGCGCCGCCACCGCTCAAAAAAGAGAATGCCGCATCGGGGCTGCTGGCCCGGAGAACGCGGGCGAACTCGACCGTGTGGTCAACGGCAATTTCGGCGAAGTTCGGTATCTGGTACCACCACGGTATAGGTACCCAGGCAGACGACCGCCGCGTCCTGGCCACGCCTGCCAAACCTCCCGGTGCGGCCCCGCCAAACGGTTGGCGAATTTCCTCGGCTCGGCTAGGATGTCTAGGCGGTCAGGCGAAGAGTAGAATTGATTTATGACTCCCGAGCAGGCGAAAGCCTACTTCCGACGCTGGGATCTGGTCCGCGAAATGGAGGCGGCCGAGCTGCGCCGAACCTCGATGGAGACGAAGTTTCGGCAACTCGCTGCATTGATGGACTCGCGCAATCTCTTTGGGTCCGATCCTCATCGCGAAGCCGACGTGCAGAGCGTTCGCGATCGTTGGGCACGGCTGCGGAGGCGTCTGGGTGGCTGAGGGGCTGGCCGATTCGCTTCAAGCGGCACTGACGGATCTGCTCAAGTGGATCGCTACCGCGAGGATTCCAGCGATGGTTATCGGCGGCGTCGCCGCCTCTGTTTTAGGCCGTCCGCGGTTGACCCAAGACATCGATGCTCTGGCGATCCTGCCAGAAGGCGATTGGGAGAATGCGGTAGATGCTGCAGCGCAGTTCGGCATCGTTCCGCGCATTCCGGATGTGCTCGATTTTGCGCGACGTAGCCGCGTTTTGCTCCTGAGGCATACGAAATCGGGCATCGACTTGGATATAACTATGGGCGGATTGCAATTTGAGCAGTCTGCGGTCGAAAACAGCGTGGTCCATGAAATCGGCGGCTTGAGCGTACGGTTGCCCAGAATCGAGGATCTGCTGGTGATGAAGGCGATTGCGCGCCGGCCCAAAGATCTGGAGGATATTAGAGGTCTTCTGGTCGCACACCCGGGAGCTAATATCGCTGCTGCCCGCCGCTGGGTACGAGAGTTTGCCGCGTCGACCGGCATGTCAGATATGTTGGAAGAGTTTGATAGGCTGGTTGCCGGAACTAGATCAAAGAATTGAATCCGTGGGCCCGGCGGGCCGGCAGGCGGGACTGCCGAAAGGCTGAGTGACCGAGTCCTCGGAGCTCGAGGGGCAGCTCGCCGCCACGGAGTCGATGGCGCTTTTCATAGTAGGTTCGCCCGCTTCTGGTGGGACGGCCCCCAATATCGCGTAATCAGCGCGTTCCGGCTTGACTGATGCCATCGCAAATTGATCGATACGGCGACCCGGCGGCGGTGTACGGGAAGAGCAGTCCCTACGGCGTCGGGGACTCGACATGCGGTTGCATCACGGTCACGGGTTCGGGGCTGAATGAGAGCGCGATCGCGCCGAGTACTGTGGCGAGCTGTTAGCGTGTCGTCGCGGTGGTCTTCAGCCCTTCAAGCCGGCGAGCTTGCTGTGGGTTCGCACCGCATCCTCCTCGGTCAGGAGCGGATCCTCTCGCAGCAGCTCCTCTAACTTCGCGGGAAGGAGGGCGGGACTGTAATAGAAGCCCTGGTACTGGTCGCAGCCGAGCTTGGCGAGCAGTTGCAACTGCTCGGGCGTCTCCACGCCCTCCGCAATCACCTTCAAGCACAGACTATGGGCGAGCGAGATGATAGCGCCCACGATGGAAGCGTCTTCCCGGCGCGCAGTCATCTGCTCGACGAAGCAGCGGTCGATCTTGAGCTTGTCGATCGGAAAGCGGCGCAGATAGCTCATGCTGGAGTACCCGGTGCCGAAGTCATCGACCGAGACCAGTACACCCATGCGGCTGACGGCTTCCAGAATATGCACCGACTCCTCGGCATCGCTCATGACCGCGGTCTCGGTTAGCTCGATCTCGAGGAGTGTAGGGTCGAGCCCCGAGGCATCGAGAGCGCGGCGAATCTGACCCACCAGGTCCACGAGGCGGAACTGCGAGGGCGCAAGGTTGACGGCGATGCGCAGGGCGCGCGGCCCGCGCTGCTGCCAGATCCTCCCTTGGCGACACGCCTCAAACAGCACCCACTCGCCGACGGCATCGAGCAGGCCGCACTCCTCAGCGACCGGAATGAACTCAGCCGGCAGCAGCAGGCCGCGCTGCGGATGGCGCCAGCGGATCAGCGCTTCGACGCTGTTGACCCGGCCCGTCGCGGTGTCGACCTTTGGTTGGTAATGTAGCTCGAATTGCCCGCCGCGCAGTGCTTCGTGGAGCTCGCTCTCGAGCTTCACGCGCTCCTGCGTCACACTGCCCATGCTCTCGGTATAGCACTCCACGTTGTTGCGGCCGCGCTCCTTGGCGTAGTACATGGCGGCGTCCGCGTGGGCCAGCAGCGTATCGATAGTCGCGCCATCGCGCGGGTAGAACGCAATGCCGATGCTAGGCGAGACGTGCACATCGATGCCGAGAAGCCGCATGGGCAGCTCCATCACCATCAGCAGGCGCTTGCCCATCTCCAGCGTCTCCGCCCGCGTCATCGGTCCGTCGAAGATGATCACGAACTCGTCTCCCCCGAGGCGTGCGATGCAATCGACGGCGCGGATGGCTCCCTTGAGCCGGACCGCCACCTCGCACAGGAGTTCATCGCCCGCGCGATGGCCGAGCGAGTCGTTGATCAGCTTGAAGCGGTCGAGATCCAGCACCGCGACGGCGAACTCATGCTTTTGACGGTTCGCCTGGGCAATCGCCTGAGTGATGCGGTCATCGAGCAGCAGCCGGTTGGGGAGCCCGGTGAGCGAGTCGTGCGAGGCGAGGTGCCGCAGCTGTCGGTTCGCCGCTTCAAGTCCGCGGGTGCGGTCGGTGACCACCCGCTCGAGGCCCTCGACGTGGCGCTTAAGTGCGCGTGCGTTCTGCCACTTGTGGCTCAGCGCGCTCGCGGACTGTAGGATCTCGATGGGCTCGAAAGGCTTCTTGATGACGATGAGATTGTCGGAGTGCCCGAGTCGCGTCAGGAGCTCTATCCAATCGTAGTCGCTGTAGGCCGAGCAGACCACGATCTGGATTTCGGGGTCGACCTTCCAGAGGTTTTCGATCGTTTCCAGTCCGTCCCAGCCGGGTGGCATACGCATGTCCACGAAGGCGACTGAGTAGGGGCGTCCCCGGAGGAGGGCGCAGCGCGCCAACTCCACGCCGTCCCGTCCCTGCATCGCCGAGTCCACATCGAATGTCGGACGTGACACCGTTGACTGCGGCTCGCCGAACAACGCCGCTTCCGCCGCCGAGGTCTGCGCGTTATCGCAGCCAGTGAGGATCTTGCGATAGTCCTCGTGAATGGCCGGATTGTCGTCGATCATCAGCAGGCGGTGGGTCAGCAGCTCAGATTCATTGGCCACGGGGCTGCTCCGGCTGGGTGAGGGGTAGTGTCAGGGTGAAGGTAGCCCCCTGGTCGGGGCCGCCACTCTTGCCCTGCAGCGAACCGCCGAGGTCTTGAGCCGCCAGTGCGCAGCTGTGCAAACCGAAGCCGTGCCCGTCTTTGCGCGTCGTGAAGCCGTGACTGAAGATGCGCTCGAGATTCTCCGGTGGGATGCCGACGCCAGTATCGATCACGGCGATCAGCATCGTGCCATTGACCGCCCGCACGCGGACGGTCACGCGCTTCTCGGTGCTTCCGGACTCATCGCAAGCATATTTGGCGTTGCGGATCACGTTCACGAGGATCTGCAGCACTTTGTGCTTGTCGACCGTGATTAGTGGCACCTCCTGGAAGTCGCGCACGAGCGTGATCCCATGACGGCTGAACGCCCCCTCGTTCATCCGCAGGCTGTCCTCGACCAGAGTGCGAATGTCAACCAAGTCGGTCACGCCGCTGCGGCGCGCGTAGCTCTGCTGCATCGCCACGATTTCCTTGATGTGTTCGACGTTGGTGCGCAACACCGCCAGCTCCGCGCTGGCCGCATCACGCTCCGCAATGAGATCGGCGCCGAGCTCCTGGAGGTACACCGGCAGGTGCCTGCCTTGAGAACCCGTCACGAAAGTCGCCAGGTCGGGCGCATGTTCGCTCAGGAATGCAGCGACCCGCGCCAGCCCGGCGCACTTCGATTTCCTGATACGCTCGGAGACGATACTCGCCGAAACATTGACGCTGTTGAGCACATTGCCGACGTTGTGCAGGACATTCGTGGCCACCTCAGCCATGCCCGCCTGCCGGGAGGCGACCAGCAGCAGCTTGTGTACGCGCTCGAGTTCCTCTTCGGCGAGCCGCCGCTCGGTGATGTCTTCGATCACCGCGAGAGCACCGAGTGGCTGGTTGGCGCGCCCGATCAGGCGCTGCGCGCTCGATAACACCGTGCGGCGTAAACCGTCCGGCCGGAGGATGACGAACTCGGCGTCACGCACCGTATCACCGAGCAGGGTTCGCGCTAGCGGACGATCCTCACGCGGCACCGGCGTTGTGCCATCCGCCAGATAGACCTGGGAGGTGAGGGGGTAGGGGTTGCGCGGGACCGCTTGGAGGGTTTCTTCCGCCGGAGTAACTGCTCACCCCCGTCCGCTCCCGCTGCTGTGAACGGGCGCTTGACAACGTAGCGATTTGATCCTACGCTGCCGCCCATCTTCTGCTGGGTATGGGTTAGGCGACGGTGGGAGCATATTTCGGA
>JBOIAQ010000111.1:0-9707 GCA_050739115.1 Steroidobacteraceae bacterium
CACAGTGTTTTGTGTATACCATGGCCACAATCTCCTGTCAACGATAGGTGGTATCGCCATAAACACTATAAATACAAGCTATTGTGGTCGCGCCTCCAAAGCTATAGTTTTGTATATACAGAGACGCGGCGCCCGCGAGAGATCCCACAGGCTGAAATTCAGCCTCTCCCGAACGAGAGATCGTCAAAGGAAGCGCGAAGGCCAGTAAACTCGCGCTAGGCGGTCGACCGGGACGTCAAACGGATCCCGCGCTTTCCTCGGTGATGAACCCGGCCGGCAGGATCAGGGTCGGCGAGTCGTCCTGCTCGGCATCGAACTGCCCCCGGGGAAGCACGCCACCTCGGTCGGCACCGAGGCACTGAAGGGCATCCTCGGGCTCGACCGGGCCGCAGAAAAAATTCCCCTGCGCAAACCGGCAACCCATTTCCTCCAAGGCATCCGCGGTGGCCTGCGACTCCACCACCTCGGCTATCGGCGTGAGCCCGAGGCTCGAGGCGAGCTGAACCATGGCCGATGCGAGGCTGGCACCCCCATGCGGCGAAAGACCCGCGCCGACCCAGGGCCGGTCGATTTTCACGTAATCGAACGGAAAGAGCTGCAAGTGATTGAGCGAGGAGTAGCCGGTGCCGAAGTCATCGAGCATCAGCTCCACCCCCGTCTGGCGCAGACGCTCCAAAGTCTCCCGCGCCGCCACCACGTTGCTGATGAGTCCGCCCTCGGTGAGCTCGAATTTGAGCGTCTCCGGCGGCGTTGCAGTCTCGGCCAACTGCTCCGCGACGTAGTCGCTCAGCCCGGGATCGCGCAGCACCGCCGCTGACAGATTGACGCTCAGATAGAAGTCCGTCCCGACGGGCAGGCGGCGCCGCCACTCGCTGGCGAGCACACAGACCGTGTGAATCGTCCAGCGCGTGATCGGCACGATGATTCCGGTCTCCTCCGCTATCGACAGGAATCTCCCGGGTGCCAGCGTGCCCTCTATGGGATGCAGCCAGCGCAGCAGCGCCTCCGCACCCACCGTGCGGCGACCGTGCAGCGCGACGATCGGTTGGAAAAGGAGCTTCAGCTCGTGCCGCTCGAGCGCAACATGCAGGTCCGCCTCGAGGCTGACGAGACTCACCGCATCTCCTCCCATCGAGGGGGAGTAGGTGATGCAGGTGACTTCCTCCTGCCGCTTGGCGACGGAGAGGGCGACCTCCGCTTCCCGCATGAGCTGTTCGGCGCGCTGCGGCCAACTCTCGAGGCAGCTCATCCCGATGTGGATGGTGATTCCGAGACGGTGTCGGCGCAACTCGAACGGCTCCTGCAAGGCCGACTGCAGCTCACTCACCAGCCGCGGTGCCGCCTCGTCCGAGCCGAGATCGCGCACGAGCACGGCGAACTGATCGCCGCCCCAGCGCGCCAGCACGCAGTTGGAGGAAGCCGCTTTGCGGAAACGGTCACCGGCCTGGACGATGAGCTCGTCTCCGGCGGTGTGGCCGAGCGTCTCGTTGATGAGCTGGAAGCGATCAATGGCGATGAGAAAGACGCCCATGCGCCGACCGCGGCGGCCACGCAGCTCGCGGATGGCGCGATCGAGCTGCTCCATGAAGTAGTAGCGATTCGGTAGACCGGTGAAGGCATCGTAAAAGCGCGCGCGGTTGACGCTCTCCTGCAGACCCTCGCGCTGCTCGATCTCGCGCGCGAGTCGCTGGTTGGCGGAATGCAGCTGCCGGCGCACCGCCGCGAGCGAGGCACGCAGGCGAAGCGTTCGCTGGGTGAGGTCGTGAGCTGTGAACGTGAGCAGCCAGGCGATCAGCGCGAGCAGCCCGATGTCGGTGGCGAGGGTGCGCGTCGGATACCAACCTCCGCGGGGCCGAATCTCGAAGCTCAGCGCACCGGTTGAGCTGAACGCGAACCCTGAAGGTGCGTGAATCACACCGACCGCCGGATCGCGCAATGCGGTGGCGCTCGATGCGACGAACGCCCGCGCATACCGGCTCGTGGGCTCGGTCCGCACGAGCGCGAAGTCCTCGTGCGCGCCTACCATGCGCATGACTCGTGCGCGCGCCAACAGACGATCGAGATCGGCGTAGGCGACTGCCCATCCGCCCTGGGCTGTCGCGCCGAGCTCGCGATGCAGCGGCGCGCGTGCCGCCAGGAGCCAGTCGCTGCCCTCGCGTACCGGTCCGAGTACGGCGGCGGAAGCCGCCGCCGGGGCAGGCGCTGCAGCCTGCCACTCACTCACGATGGTCGTCGCCACCGCCTCATTGGCCGGCGCCGCGGTAACGATGCCGCCATCACTCATCCAGTCGAACACCTTGAAGTCGGACTTGGACGGGCGGGCCGCTGATGCGCCGGGGGTCTCGGAGCGATCGGAGCCTGCTCGCGCGGACGGGCCTGCGGCGCGTGAGGCGCTCGAAGCGCGCTGCGCGAGCTCGTCGATCTGCTGCTCGATCGCTTGAGCGCAGCGTGCCGCCGAGTCCTGGGCCGCCTTGCGCGCCTCCTCGGCCCGCTGCTGCACGCTCAGGAGCACGAGCCGGGAGCCGGCGGCAGCGACTGTCGCAAACACCAGCAGTGCCGGCAGCCAGGTGGAATGGCGACCGAGCGTCCGACGGGGACTTAAGCTCATGTGGCCGAGGTTCCCATGTGCAGGGTGCAAACGACGGTGAGCGTGATGCGCCTCTCGCCGCCCACTTTCAGGTAGTCGGCGAGAATGGACCAGTCGCTGCGCGCGAAGGATTTCGAAATTCCCGCGTAGCCTTCGCGCAGCTGAGGCACCGGTCCGGTGAGACCCGTGTAGATGTTGACGATCGACGGCGCCACGTGTCCCGTCGCGCCGCCCAGGAGCCAGTTGACCACGCCGTAGTGATCGATTTGCAGCGTCTCGAGTTCCGTGTCGAGGTTTCCCGAAACCGATCGCGCATACGAAATGGTCGTCTGCAGATGCTTTGTCCAGAGCACTCCCAGGCCGGCCTTCGGCAGCGCGCCGTGCGTGGTGTCGATGTCGTACTGATGCGCCCCGAGTTGCAGGGTCAGTTTGTCGGCGAAAGTACCGGCCACTCCCAGACCTTCCACCTGGTAATCGAAGCGGTGAAATCCCTGGTATGCACCGATGTCGCCGCTGCCGAGGTGCGCATCGCCGGAGAAGGTCCATTTGTCGCTCGGGCTGCCGGCGTTGACCGAACCGGAAAGCGAGCCGAACGCCCAGTGCGCGTTGGCGAGCGTCTGGTATTCACCGGCAATCCCGAGGACGCCGTCGTTGTAATCGTGCAGCCACGTCAGCGATCCCCCGCCTCCACCGGTTGCGCCGGTCAGCGTCGAACCGTCGGCGCTGACGATCAGACTGTCGACCGAGCGAGCGGCCGATGCGGCGGGAGCAACCGCGGAGGAATCGACCGCGGCGGCAAACTGCGGTGCGAACCAGGTCGCTGCGAGAGCGACGAGTGGTGAGTAGCGCAATGATCTCATCGTGTCCTCGGAACTGCGGCGCCGGGCGGATGCGCGCCGAGGCTTGCAATCTCCAGACTCGCAGCCCGCGCGATCGGCAGGAACGCGATCACGCAGAGCCGCTCCTCCTCGCCCGGCAGCGCCACGGCGGTGCAGGTCACCTGGAAAAGGCGCGGCACGATGCGTAGGTGCATCTTGCGCCGGCCGGCGAGTCCCGGGTCCCACCAGCGTGGCGGGGCTTCGGGCTGCGCCAGCAATGTGGCGGCGTCGGCGCCGACTCGCGTGGCGGAAAAGACCGCCAGCGCCGGTCTGTTGAAGGCGAGTACGCGATCCTGCGAGTCGATGACCACGATCGCCTGTTCCGCGACATCGAGCGCGGCTCGGACGGCGAAAGTTTCCGTCATCACCTCGATGAGGATCAAAGCCAGGCGCCGTCCCTTGTACGGGATGTGCTGCACCCGGACACGGGCGAGAGAGAGCTCGGTCCGGTGGTGAAGTACCACATTCTGCGCCGTACCCCCCGTGCCGGTGATGAGCTCTTCGATGATCTCCGGATAGGAGAAGCGGATCGCTTCCGTGAGCTTGCGCCCGACCGCGGGCGAGCCATCCGCGGATAGCGCGGCGAGCTCGGCGCTCTCGGAAGCAACCTGGAACGTGCGGGCATCGACGAGCAGCGCCGGAAGTGGCAGCTCCTCGATGAGATTCGCCCAGAGCTGCTGTCCGCGCTCGGCCTCCGCGCGCGCGCCTGCCAGATCGGCGTGAAGTCGGTCGAACACCGTCCCGAGGTACTCGGCGGCGAAGGCGCACGCCGCCATCAGCACGGCGAATCCCTCCAGCATCACGAGGAAGTAGCCGGGAGGGGCATAAAAGCCGGGAAAAGGATCGCTCGGCTCGGTCGCGCCACCGAGGAGGGCCACCAGCCAGGAAGCCTGCGGAACGAGGCCGCTCGCATACCATCGCAGCTCCGGCGATTCGATGAGGCCCACGATCGTGACCGCGACGATGGCTAGAATGGCGACCGCATAGGGCTGCCAGCGCGAGACGAAGATTGCGCCGGTGACGGGCAGCACGAACACGAGCAGGAATGCCGGATTGTGTACGCCGCCCGCGTAATGCCATATGAGCGCGACCACCACGACACCGGCCGCATGCAGGACAGCGAGCGCCCGCCTGCGCCCGCGGTTGATGCCCGGGGCCGGCGCGGTGAGTATCGTGAACCCGACGTGAATACCCGCCAGGGCGAGCAGACCGAGCAGCGTCGCGCCAACCCGTATGTCGAACGAGCTCACGAGCCAGGGCAGACCCGCGGCGAACAGGATCGCGAAGATCGCGAGCAGCCACAGATCATCGAGGAGGTGCACGCGCGGATCGCTCCACGTGGGGAGCGGAAGGAGTTGGGTGCTGTCGAGAGACTTCATCCCGGTATCAACGCCACGTAGCGTCCCCGCTGCCCGTTGCCACGGCGGTCGCGATGGACGGACCGAAGGAGTTATGGTCGAGGTAGGGGGCGCTCAGCACTCTGCGGCCGTCCGGGCGTTTGAAATTTTCCACGCGCAGCGCGAAGGCATGCGGCGCGAGCACGTGGTTGCGGCGTAGAATCGGGGCATCTCCCACGACGTCGATGCCGTCGTATCTCGGCTCGATGATGATGTTGTCCACCGCCGTGCTCGGATTGCGTTCGTCACCGAGCACGAAGGCCATTCCGTACCCGCAGTCGTAAAGTCGATTGGCGCGCACCAGCGCGCTGCTCGATCCGCGGATCATGATGCCGTAGGCGGCGAGCCCGTTGATCTCGTTGTGCTCGATCACCGCGGCCCTCGCACCGTCGGCGATGATGCCCATGCCCGGGCCACCGCTTACGCGATTGCCGCGAACCAGGGCTCCCGCCCCCACCAGGTCGACAGCCGCCATTTGCGCGCCGGTGATCTGATTCTGCTCAATGAGCACGCCGATATTGCCGGCGACGATCCCCTCGTGGTCTTGATCGAACCGGTTGTCTCGCACACTGATCGCTCCGGCCGACACGGCGGTCTCGCCGCGTACCGCCCAGATGCCCGCTTCGCTCTCGCTTGAGAACTGGTTCGCCGCCACCGTCGTCCCGGGGCTCGAGTCCGTGAACCGTACGCCGATGCGGTCATTGATGAAGTGGTTGGCCTCGAGGAGCAGACCTTGCGCATTTGCGGCCACATCGACGCCCACCGCGCAGGCTTCGATAGTCGCGTTCTCGAGGTCGAAGTGAACCGCTCGCACCAGCACCCCGTCGCTCGGGCAGTTGCGGATGGTGAGTCCGCTGAGTGAGACGTTTGCCGCCGCCACATCGAGCACCGGGCCGCCGCCCAGGGCGCGCGCATCGATTTCGCTTCCCCCCGGGCGCGCCACGATGCGCAGGCCGCGCGAGTTGACGATCGGCGGCAGAGCGCTCAGAAGCGATATCTTCGGCACCTCGAGCGAGATGCGCGCCGCTCCGGGGGCTGTCGCGACGATGAACAACGCTTCGCGCAGCGTGCCGGTGCCGCGGTCACCGCCGTTGGTGACACTCACGGTGACGGTGTTGGAGAGCGACTCGCGTACGGCGCGCCGCGCCTCATACGAATGGCCGCCGACGATGAGCACCGCGACCGCGAGGAACACGGCGATCGCAAGCATCGAACGGCGGCTCAGACGCACGGTCAGTCCCCCGAGTCGTGCTGCAGGACGAACACGGCGTGCCAGGAGCGATGCGCCAGCAGCGGCCCGCAGCAGGCATCGATGGGCGCCGAAAGAGCGGTCACCAGCGCGAGCGCCGGGAGGCGCAGCGCACGGGGCAGATGTGGGAGATGAGGCAGGAGCCACGTCTTGAAGGGCGCCGGATCGACGCCCGAAAGCGCATTGACCCGAAAGCCACACTCACGAAACAGTCTGAGGTAGAAGGCACGGTGGCGCGCCGTGAACACCGAGCTGTTGCAGCGGCTCGCCGCCTGCACAGGCGCCGCCTCGAGGACGACCAGACGGCCCTGAGGCGCGAGATGAAGCGCCATGCGCCGCAGTGCGGAGCGCAGTGCGCTCATGTCGAGCATGTGCTGCAGCATCGTGACGCACAGGATGAGGTCGAAACTGCCCGCGATCTCGAGGGCCGCCGAATCCTGTACGACGAATCGGCACCGGCTTGCGAGTCCGCTGGCGAGGGCCCTGCGCTTCGCCTCGGCGATCATGGTGGGGCTGAGATCGACGCCCGTGACGCAAGCGCCGCGTGCGGCGAGCAGTCGGCTCCAGCGGCCGACGCCGCAGCCCACGTCGAGCACGCGCGTGCCGGGAGGGGGCCTCAGCCAGGGCGCGAGCGCGCGCCGCTGACAAAAATCAATGAGCCGGTTGTAAAAGCGCGGCATTCCATATGAGCAGACGGCCGCGAGGCCGTCAGCCTCGACGGCAAAGCGCCGGGCACGATCCTCCCAGTACTCCGCGGGCCGATAGCAAGGCGTTGCGGCCGCTCGCGCGGCCGTCATCGCAGTCTCCTCGTCGCCAGCCAGTGCCCGCCTTGTGGTGCGCCGAGCTCGCTCGTGGCGGGCTCGTAGTGATCGTGATACACCCGCCGCCCCACCAGCTTGAGCGCGACCCAGTTCGCATATCCCACCGACATGGGCACGAGCTGAACCAGCGCGTAGAAGAGATACAGAGGAACGATGGGCGCGGCGTAGGCGCGCTCGGATCTGGGCACCACGGTGAACAGCGCCACGGCCCCGAAGACCAAATAGCCCCCTACGGCGGCCATGAAGTAGGCCGGGTTGGCCCAGCCCTGAAGGTGAGCGAAGAAGAGATTGTCGACACCACTCACGAAGCTCACGAGCAACAAAGTCGCACTCACGAGCTTCACGATGTGCAGGCAGATCGTGAGCACGCCGATGTATACCAGGTAGTGGTACAGGGCGAACGGGGTGCGCCTCGCGATGCGCCAGACGGATCCGAGGCGCTCGAGGTAGACCTTGAGCAGGCCGTGATACCAGCCCACCCGTTGCGAGAACCACCGCGGGAAGGAGCCCGGTCCTTCGGTGCCGACGACGAGGCGGCCGTCGTAGTAGATCCGTTCGCCACGGTTGAGGAGAATCAACGCGTTCTCGAAGTCTTCCGCATAAACCGACAGCGAGTGTTCTCGCAGTGCGCGCGTCAGAGCCTCGCGGCGGTAGAGCGAAACGCCGGACGTGATGCTGTAGTCCGCGAGGCTCTGGCGGCCGACCTTAAACGCGAGCGCGTACTCGAAGGACTGAAACCGGGCGAGGAAGCCGTCGCGCTCGATCATGACGCGGGGCATGCCGCCGCGGTTCCCGACTGCTGGAACTCGCTGATGAACTGCTCGAGATCGATCTCGCTCCCGTCCCCCGGCGCGAGAATGCGGATATCCGGATCGATCACCATGACGGTCTCGATGTACTCAGGCAGCGTCTCGAGCAGGCGGCGCAAGGCAGCGGGCTTGCGCCGATTGACGCCGTCATCGAAGCAGCGCCAGCCGGCCTGACGCAGTCGCATCAGGGTATGATCGGTTGAGCCGTCGCTGATGAGCCACATTCGATCCCGGTACGGCGCATAGGCTGCGACGAACTCCTCGATCCGCTCCTCGAGATTGAAGACCGAGGCGATGATGGCGTAGGGCTCGACCGGCACCACGGCGTTCGCTGTGCCAGGGAGCCCGGCGTTGAGGTCGATCGAGATTTCGCGCTCGCGGCCGGTGCCACGCGCGGTAGCGGTATGCCGCCGCTTCATGTAAAGCCGCAGCAGGAAATCGAGCACATCGGTGAAGACGATCAGATTCGCGAGCGCATAGACCAGCGTCGAGAAGCTCGCGGCTTCGGCGTTCGCCGCCGAGAGGACGACCCAACCGGCGAGAAGCCCGCATACCGCGAGCGGCGCTGCGATGCTGACGAAGCGCCGGGTCGTCATGCGGTCACGACCGCCCGCAAGTCCGCCGCTCCTTCCAGCCGCGGCAGGCGCGCCTCGAGCTCCGCCTGGGTCCCCTGAGCGTCGCCGGCTGCGATCCCGTAGTCGGCGAGCACGGACAACGAGCTCAGGATCCAGACGAGCGAACGAATCCGCGACGGAAGATGCGCCACGCTTTGCTCGATCTCGCCGATCCTGCTCTCGAAATCGCTTTCGATGCGTAGCACCGCCTCGCGCACCACCGGATCGATCGGCAGGATCTTCGCCGGCTGATCCCACTCCACATCCGTTCCCGCGACGCGCCTTCGGCTATGAATCGTGTAGGGCGCAAGCGAACGGTCGCGCGCGAATGCCGCTCCTGAGAACGGAATGACGTAGGGGTAGATCCCGATCTCGCATCCCCGCCGTAGCCAGCGATACGCCTCGCGGATCGTCTCGCCGAGATCCTCCAGAGTCGCGCGCGGAGAGCTCAGGATGAGATCCAGAAAGGGCGTGATGCCGAGTTCGAGCGCGGCGGTCAGCACCGGCTCGATGTGCCGATGAATCTGCGCTTTGTTGAACTCGGCGAGGATGCGCGGCGAGAAGCTCTCGATGCCGAACCCGAGCACGCGAAAGCCGGCGTTGCGCATGGCGGCGAGACGCTCCGTCGACATCGCATCGATGCGATTGGTGCTGATGAACTGCAGGCCATTCGGCAGCTCGCCGCGCGCCTTGGCGGCGAGGATGCCCTGGCAGAGCGGCAGCAGGCGCCGATCCTGCGTGAAGGCGAAGATGTCGTCCTGGAAGATGATCGTGCGCACGCCGGGATGTGCGGCGACGATGCGCGCGATCATCGCGAGACACTCGTCCGCCTCGAGCCGCGCGACGGCGGCGACGTGGCCCTGCGATTCGTGCAGGAAGTTCGTCGCGGAGCAGAAGGTGCAGCCCATCGGACAGTAGTTGAGGGTGATCAGCCGCACGGAGCGGACTTCCGCGAGCCGTGCCTCGCGAGCCGCTTTGCTCGGCAGCTGACCGATGCGGTACGCCTGCTCGAGGCGGCTCCAGTAGGCCGAGTAGGGCATGCTCGCGTACGGCGTACCGAAGATCGCCGCGCGCAGCTCCTCGCGGTTGAGGGCGCTCTGCGGGCGCTTGAGGAGCGCACCGTTCACCTTGGCAGCGGTGCCCGCAATGGCCTGGAGGGGCTCCCCACCGCGCAGCCGACGAACGATCTCGGTGAGCGGCCGCTCGCCCTCGCCGAGCACGACGAGGTCGAAGGGACCGAGCTCGAACATCAGCTCTGGTCTGAAGGTCGCCTCCATGCCGCCGGCGACGATGAGCGCATCGGGCGCAAGGCGGCGCGCAACCCAAGCCAGCTCCAGATCGAACCTCAGCGT
>JBOIAQ010000112.1:0-9453 GCA_050739115.1 Steroidobacteraceae bacterium
CCTCACCCGGCCCGATCCGCCCCCGTCCCTTCCGGTAGTGCGCGCCAAATCCTGCGCGCTATCCTGTTACCCCACCGGGCTCATCTTCACGAGCAGACCCGGGCTCATTTTGCCGAGCGGCGCAGCCCCGACACTCAGCGTCGATGAGAAGGACGTCGGAGCAGCACTCGAATCACGCGGTTTCCAACGGGAGGATCTGATCGTCGAGATTGCGCGCGGCGAAATCGAGAGCTTGCGAGACATCCTCGTCCTCGAGCTCGGGGTATTCCCCCCTAAGATCCTTCCGTTCCGGGTACAATGCGGCAGCTTCGACAACGCGTCGCACAGGCAGGCGTATCCCGCGAATGCAGGGTTGCCCGTTCATAATCGCCGGGTCGATCGTTATCCGGTCTAGCTTGCGTGCCACGCGAGTACTCCAAAGTCGTTCACAACAGAAATCATAGCCGTCCGATCCGGACGATCGGCGCGTGTCATCGCGCCATTGGACGCCACGAAACTCACCTCAACAGGCAATTTACGCCGATGGGATCCGTGAGCCGGACCAGGACGTACCACGGGATACCCAGCCGTCGGGCCGTCCCGTGGGTAACTGGGTGGGTATCGACGAGCAGACGGCCGACCGGGGTCAAATCGCTGGTGGTACTGGTTCGCGACGGCGAACCCGCAGTAACCCCGGCGAAATTACCCTAAACGCTCCCGCCATATCCGATCCATGTTTCTTGATAGCCTCGAGTACCATACCTGCCTTTTTGGTCGCAGGCATGCCCGTCAGTCGTCCTTGTCACACGTGAGCAGAAGGCTCTGGACATCGTTAGCGGCCTCCAGCACTTCTTTGTCCGTCGACCCGCCCCCGGCTTAGTAAAATATCTAACGCTGAACCCCTCGGCGAAGCGCATCGACAATTGCTCTGTCTACGCCCTCGTCTGCAACGAGGTTCATGCGGCCGAGAGCGGATAGATGACATCAGCCCGCAGGGCCTGGGCGCCGAAATCAATGGCCGCCAAAATTGCCGGGCGCGTGAGCCGCGGATGAGCGTCCAGAATTTGCTCGACCGTCTCTCCTGCCGCGAGTTTCTCGAGTATCAGTTCCACGGTGATTCGTGTCCCCTTGACGACCGGCTTACCCATCATGACGGCGGGATTGCTTTCGATCATTGGGTTCATCGTGTAGTACCCCTACTTACTGATTCGCGAGGCTGCCGACGCTTTGCTGGCGAGCAGGACAATTATACGCGGAGGCAACCCAGCGGCCCCGTCGGCTGGGCCGCTGGGTAAGTTAAGTTTGAGGGTAGCTCGCAACGCAGAACCAACCAAGTGTTTGTTCCTAAAAACCTTTCGGGCGAGGTTCAGTGCCTCTTCCGGGCACAAATAATTCTTTATATTTCAATAATTTAAATACAAATTGTGAGTTGAGTCCGAGGCATCCAAAGATCCCTCGGAGTGGATGAGCGCGGCCGGATCATTACTTTTATTCTTCACCTGGCCGCGGCGACATCCTAGCAGGGCTTGATCGGGGCGGGGTGGGGGAGATTCAACAAAGCCCCGGAAGCGGCATGAGCGTCTGCCCAGCTTCCCTCAAATGTGGTAAAGTATTTATGTATTATTACTTTACCGGCAGAGGCGCCTCGCATGTCCGCGACCGTTACATTGAGCAGTAAATACCAGATCGTGATCCCTCGCGAAGCCCGCGAAGCCCTCTCCCTCTCGGCAGGCGACGAGCTGCTCGTCCTGTGCAAGCCGGACCGCGTCGTAATCGTTCCCAAGCCGACAAAGTTCGCCAAGCGCACGGCTGGCCTGCATCGGGAGATCTGGCAAGGAGCGGAAGCCTACCTGCAGGATGAGCGAAGCGCTTGGTAGGCGGAAAATTTCCTGGGCGGCATCGCCGAGTTCTGATCGACACCTGCGTATGGATCTACCATTTCGAAGAACATCCGCAGCTCGGTGCGGCCGCCGACCGGGTAATCGAGACTCTGGAAGAAGGCAAGTTGCGAGGCGTCGCTTCGGAACTCACTCTGCTCGAGCTGACAGTGCAGCCGTTGCGGCTCGGACGTCAGGACGCAGCGGACGATTACGAATTGCTGCTCGACCACTTCCCCCACTTCGAACTTGTTCCAATCTCACGGGAGGTTCTGTTGAACGCCGCTTTGCTGCGCGCCCACCACGGCTTGCGGACACCCGATGCGATCCAGATCGCGACGGGGCTGATAGCTGGTGCCACTTTGGCGATCACCAATGATAAGGCGTGGCGTTCCGTGACATCGATCGAAACACTGTTGCTTCCCGACTTTTCAGGGGACGCTTGACCACTATTGACCGGCCGAGTTTGCCGGCCTGCGGCTACCTTGCGGGGGCTGATAAGCCCGGCACCACGTCGGGGCACGAAGCCGATGCAACTACTCGAGCGCGAGCAATATCTCGCCGACCTGACGATCTGGCTGGACACAGCTATCCACGCAAGTGGTTGTATCGCGCTGATAGCCGGTGAAGCCGGCATAGGCAAGACGGCGCTGCTGCAGGAGTTCGCGCAGCGGCAGAGCGAGGTGCGCGTCCTCTGGGGCGCGTGCGATGCGCTTTTTACGCCTCGGCCTCTCGCCCCGCTGCATGATATCGCTCGCCAGACGCATGGCCGGTTGGCAACGGCGCTCGGTTCCGGAGTCGGGCCCGAGCTGATCTTTACCGCGGCGCTCGATGAATTCGAGCAATTGAATGGGCTGATCGTCATTGAAGACGTGCATTGGGCGGATGAAGCTACGCTCGACCTGCTGAAATATCTGGGGCGACGCATTCATCGCACGCATTCCATGCTCGCCGTGACCTATCGGGATGATGAGTTCGGCCCGCAGCATCCGCTGCGCCTCGTCATCGGCGACCTGGAGCCGAATAGCTCGAGTTTGCACACGCCGTGAAGGCGGCACAGCCGGCCGATCTCCTCGAGGTTCTCTTCGATCAACGGGGACATGGTTCCTGAACCGCCTCAGAACTCCGTTGGGCGGCATTTTACGCGGACACCGATTCCCCGCGAAGAATCGGTCCTGCGAAGCCGATCAGGGCGTCTCACGGCGTACCAAGCCGTCGGCGGAGCCGCTGGGTCACTTTGAGGGTAACTCGACGGGCAGAATCGCCTAGATACCCATCTCTAAAGGAATTTCAGGCCGAGTTCGATGCCTCGCCCGGGCCCCAGAAATGTATCTTTGATGGTGTCAACGTTTTCTCGCTCGGTTGCGTGCTTTTTTCGGGAGCTTCGACGGGGAGCGAGGCCGGTGAGCTCGGGTTCTCGTCAGCCAGTTGGAAAGCTCGGCACCGCGACCCGACGGATGCCCGAGACGTTCGAGCAGCTGGACGAGCTTCTCGTCATCCTGGGCGCGAACCTGGAAGGGTCATGAAGTCGTCGGTCTCGCGGTCGGCCGCCCGACTCTTCACGACCCCTAGGCGGGCGCGCCTTGGTGGATTCGTCCCGATGCTGATCGGCAGACGACAGCTGAGCTGCCTATCCGGCAGCGCGCATCTCCCCCCTCGCGTTTGCGCACGAACAAGCTCTGCGTGGCGCGGCCAACGACTCCGTCAGTGTTGTACAACACAGATTCCGCCAATCCTGAACCCTCGTCGCCGAGCAACGTGCGCGCCTCCAAGCATACCCATTCACCGCACGGGCAACGCAGCAGATTGATCGTGAGGTCGGAATTGACGAATAAGAAATGTCGCAGATCCAGCACGGCACTAACGCCGCTGCCGGAGTCAGCAGCGACCGCTACACGTTGATAGACGCTGGGCACCTCGCCTGCGACAATCGGGTGGTTGAGGCGGAACCAGATGGCGCTGGGCCCATTGAAGAGCCTACCGGCGGCAACACGAGTTTCGACGAGGTCGAAGTAGCCAAGGTGCCGATGTTCAAATGGGAAGCGCGCGTGCGGCGAGTTATCGGGAGAACGCGGCGGCTGCGGCAGTGGGTGGCCGGCTAGGCCTGTCGACACCGGTTGGTTAATCCCGCGCTGGGCCAGCGCAGTGAACCGTGCAACTTCCTTACCCTCCGCATAGAGATTCGCCGAGATGTGTGCGGAGTTGCGGCCAGCGTACTCGACGCCGACCCCGATCCTGAGCTCCGCGATAGGGATAGGCCGAAACAGGTTGGCCGTCAGCCGGGCGATGTGCGTCATCTCCCGCTTCGCAGCGACGCGTTCGATCGCGCCGAGGACCAGCGCGATGGGCGGCCCCGCATGCTGGTGCTTGAGGTCCCAAGGGCCGCGAGTCAGCGGCGTCGCCAAGTAGCGCCCTTCGGACAGCGAAATAAAGGCACTCGACGGAGATGATTCACTCATTGGGTTCTGCGGGAAGTCGCCTATCCGATCCGCGTGCGCAGGGGACACGAATCAATCGCCCCGCAGGGCTGGCGATCTACGTTGGTGCTTGATCAGGGCATATCACAGCGTATCCAGCCGTCGGCTGTTCTGCTGGGTAACTTTCTGGGTAACTCAACGGCCAGAACAGCTCAAGTTACTGTTTCCTAATGGCCTTTCTGGCCAGGCTCGATGTCTCGCGGGCAGGATTTCCGAAGCCTCTGCAGTCCCATACACGCTTACACAAGCGCAACCTTAGCCTTGACAAGAGGGCCGCGCATTGTCAAGTGCACAGTGCGTTTCGGCCCAAATTGAGATTAAATGAGCAGGCGAAGGGGATCGGGCTAAAACGCCGATGAGCGCCAGTGCCCGCGGCACACTGAAAAAAATATGAAACCCTCGAATACAACGGCTCGACCATCCGTCGACCTCGATGCAACCGACGAGCTTCCTGTCTTCGATGTCGCTGCGTACGAGACAGAAATCCTATCCCGCGAATCGGTTGGACCGTCTGATGGCGCGGCCACCGCCGCGGAGTCCGATCCCTCTGCAGCGGGATCCCCTGTTCCCGACCACCGCGTGGCCAATGCTGCGCCCCCTATGGCCGACTCGGACGCCATGTTGGCGGTCGAGCACTGGATCGTGCAGAAAACCGAGGAGCTTCGCGCTCATCACGACGCGCTGAGCCTTGCACAACGCGAACGCACCGCGGCCGTGGCGCACGTCGGTGCGCTGAGTCGCCAGCTCGCCGAGACGAACGCGAATCTCGAGGCACTGCACGGCCGCGAGCGAGCGCTTGCGGAAGCGCTGACTAGCGAGCAAGAAGCCGCACAGCGTCGCGCCGTCGAGTTGGATGCGGCGCGGTGCGACGCCGCCCGGCTCACGCAGGAAGTGGCCGACGCGCGTGCCGCTGAAACACAGCAGAACGCGGCGCTGGCAGACTCCGGAGCACTCCTCGAACAGCGTTCCGGGGAGCTTCAGGCGCTGCAGCATACGCACGAAGCTCTCACCGCGGACCGTCAGCGTGCGGTGGGCGAGCTTTCCGAGCTCGAAATTCGCCTTCGCGACAGCGCAGCTCGCGAGCGCAATGCGCAGCACATCATCGAGGCGCAGAACCACGCTCACGCCGGACTAACGGCGCACGTGCAGCGCGAGACTGGCGCTCGCGAGCGTCTTGCTGCAGAGGTCAAAGCGCTACAAGCTCAGCTCGCAAGCTGCCTCGAGAGCCTGCACAATCGCGAGTCGTACCGTGCGATCTACGAGAGCACCCTCCGGGAGTCGGATGCTGAGCTCTCCGCTGCGAGGCTCCGGACAGCCGAGCAGGAGGCGCGAGCCAATCAACTCGGCGCTGAGCTCCAATCGCGCGATCAGCGACTTCAAGATGCGATGCGAGAGCGCGACGAGGCGCGACATTTGCATGACACAGAAATCACTCAGCACGCCGCCGAGCGAGGCGAAGGCGAGCGCGAGCGCAGCGCGCTGGAATCGCAACTCGCCGATTTGACCGCCGAGCGGGCCGATGTGTCTGCGCAACTCCTTGCGATGGAGGCGACGCTGACAGCCGCACAGCACCGCGCGGGGGCCGAAGCCCTCGTAAGCGCGGCCGCCGCGGGGCGGCTGCGCGAGCTCGAGTCTGCGGTTGCATCGCGCGAGGCTGAGTTCACCAACGCGAGGCTCGAGATCGAGCGCAACCGCGCATTGCTCGCGGACCTGACCGCGGCGCTGCTGCGGAGCCAGACCATGTTCTCCGACCAGGGCCGTCTACTCGAGGAACGAGAGGCTACGGCGAGCGCCATGGCCGCGAGTCACGCCCAGCAGACCGCGCTAATTACGATATTGCGCGGACAGATCGGGGAGCTGACCGCCCGACTGGCGACGCCGGAAGCGGAGCGCCGAGCTCTCGAGGAGCGAGTCGCCGCACTGACGAAGGAAGCAGCGGAGAGCGATTCGCGTCTTACCCGTCTCGAGTCGATGAACGCAGAGCTGCGGGCCACGGTGGGGCAGCTGGACACGTTGCTGGCGGAGCGCGACGCTGAGCTCCAACGAGCCACGCAAATCGCCTCAATGAACGCCGACGCCCTGGGGCGGGTGCAATCGAGCATCGACGAGCTCGGCCGCAGCCTGACTGCCTCCGAGGGCGCGTCCCCTCACGCTCAGGTAAGCATCTTGACACGTATCGACAGCGGCCAGAACCACAGCGTGGTGCTGCGCGGGCGGACGACGATCGGCCGCGATCGTGACAACGACCTTTCGCTCGCAATGCGGTCGGTTAGCCGTCATCATGCCGTGCTGATCCCCACCTTCCGAACCGCATTCGTCCAAGATCTGAGGAGCACAAATGGCGTGCTTGTCAACCAGCGTCCCGTTGGCTGCGCCCGGCTCGAGCACGGCGATGTGATCACTTTCGGCGAGGCGCAATTTCGCTACACGGTAACGCCGGCGCCCGCCGGCGCGGCGTCTACGGGGTCAACCACCTCCAGCTCGACACGTGCATCGTTGAAGCACGCGCCCTGAGCCTTGTGGGTTGACCTAGTAGCCGCACCGGCGCAGTACGCTAGCTGTCCGCGGGGACGGAGACGTTGCGATCGCCCGAGAACGCCTGGTGGGAGGCCGATCAGGGCGTATCACGCGGTATCAAACCGTCGACTGGGACGCTGGCGAATTACTCTGCTCGACATAGTGGCCCAAGCGGCGGTTCGGATGACGCAAAGCTCAGGCTGCCGCCCCGGATATGGGCCTCGTCTTATACATTCCCGTCGCCAGGTCCACGCGCACCGCCCTTGCGATAGGTTCCACCCGAACCTGTCGCCCTTTCCGTTCCAGCCGGATTAAACGATACCTGGCAAGTAGCTGCAGGGAACGAGACACATTCGGCTGCGCCCGCCCAGTCAACTCCACCAGCTCGGTGACGCTCCCGGGGTGCTTACGCAGCAGAACGGCCAGAAGCTCGAGCGCCTCTCGTGACAGAGCGGCGAGCAGGGGCGCTGCGGGAAGAGGCGATGTCCTCCGTTCACCGCGCACCACGGCGCGCATCTCTTCGCGCAGCTCATTGAGAGATTTGCGTGTCATCATCGTCCTCCTCGACCTCTAATTCGACCTCATCTGCCTCGAACTGGAACCGGGTACCCTCTTCCTTGCGCGCTTGCTCGAGGGCGGTGACCTCCCTTATGCGAAGTCGAATGCTCCAGCCGTCAATATCGCCGACGGTCGAGGTCGAGAAGACGTCGCAACGCCTCGCCGAACATGACAACTCATATCAATAATCGATATGTATTGAAAGCCCAACTCGTATCGGGTCATCACTCGCGTTGCTGGGTAACTTTGAGGGTAGCTGGCTAAGCAGAACTACCCAAAGTCTTTGTCTTTGCACCTAAAGAGCTTTCAGGCCAAGTTAGATGCGTCTCCCGCAAAACAATAATGCCTTATATTTCCATAAGTTAAACCACTATTGTGAGTCAAATCCGAGGCATTCATCGATCCCTCGGGCGGATGAGCGCGGCCGGATCCGGATCCGGCCCGGTGACAGCGGAAATATGCCTACAACACTAGCGGCGGGCTCACCGGCACGAACTGATCCGGTCGGTCGCATCCGGAGAAAACGGCAGGTTCACCGCGTGCGTTGAATCCGACGCCTGACACGGATCTCTGCACCGCGCGCTCCGTCACATTGACGCAACCGCCGACGTGACGGCGATCACAGCAGTTATGTCGTGCCGAGCGCTTCATATCCAGCGCTCAGCCCTACGGTGGGGCTGCCCCTAGCATCTGGGGAGATCCGCATGTGAGAAAGAAATCGGTAATGCCCAACGAGCACGAGGCATTGCCCGGGCGCGCTACACCGCTCAGCGTTCCGCAGACGCACTTTGTCAACGGTCATGGCAGCGTACCCCCGTTCCACGCCGATCTGCGCGAGGTGGTGTTCGGCATGGGCTGCTTCTGGGGCGTGGAGCGGCTCTTCTGGCAGTTGCCCGGGGTGTACTCGACCGCAGTCGGCTATGCCGGTGGGTTCACTCCCAATCCCACCTACGAGGAAGTTTGTACCGGGGAGACAGGACACGCCGAGGTGGTGCGCGTGATTTACGATCCCACTAAGATCCGATACGAGGATCTGCTCAAGGTGTTCTGGGAGTCGCACGATCCCACGCAGGGCATGCGGCAGGGGGGCGATGTCGGTACGCAGTACCGCTCCACGATCTACGTGACTGACAGGACCCAGCGGGACGCCGCCGACGTCTCGAGGCGCGCTTATCAGGCCCGGCTCGTTGCCGCGGGACACGGCACCATCACGACGGAAATCCGCGACGCGCCGCAGTTCTTTTACGCCGAGGACTATCACCAGCAGTATCTGGCGAAGAATCCCAGTGGCTACTGCGGGTTGGGCGGCTGTGGCGTGCCCTTTGAATCTGCATGGGTCGGGGGCGATGAACAGCGCGGATAGAAGCATCGCTGGGCAGGAGGTCGAAGCTCTGCGGGGGGAAACGCACCCCCGGCACGTAGAGACGTTATTCCGCAATGCGGTCGAGGGTGCGCCGGTCGGCATCGCTTTCGCCGACCGTGAGGGCCGCTATCGCCACTGCAATCGGGCCTTCTGCGCCATGCTCGGCCTCGATCCCGAGGAGCTCAAGGGCGAGTCGATGGAGAGCCTCACGCACGCGGCGGATCTTGAGTCCACCACGGCAGGCCTCCGGCGGCTGTGGAGCGGAGAAATCGCTCACCTGGAGGTTGAGAAGCGCTACCTGCGCAAGAGCGGCGGCGCGCTGTGGGTTCATGCAACCACCTCACTCGTCAGCGACGGCGGCCCGGAGCCGGAATCTTCAGTTGAGTTTCTGCTCGACATCTCCGCGCGCAAGCAGATGGCCGCCGCGCTGCTGCAAAACCAGACACTGCTAGCTACCGTAATCGCTGAACTTCCGATTGCGCTGGTTGCGTGCGACGTCAGAGGTCAGGTGACGCACCACAACCGCGCGGCAGCCGAACTGCTTGGAATTCCGGCGGGTAACTGCTCACCCGGTTTCGGCGTAGAGCTGACCGGATAGGGCCATTTGGATCGCGACGAGAGGGTTGTAGCCTTGGTTGGCCATGGTCTGAAGGTAGCTCGAGATGCGACAGTAGGCTTGGGC
>JBOIAQ010000113.1:0-9448 GCA_050739115.1 Steroidobacteraceae bacterium
GAAGGAAATGGACTTGCTGAACATCCGCGCGCACAGGACCCTGCCCGAGTGGAACTACACCATCAATCCCTACGACCAAAAACAGCTACGGAAACTGTGAAGTTGTTTTTGAGTCGTCCCTTAGCCTCTTGGGAATTGTCTACTGCCGTGGAACTGACAGCTCACTGACTTGGCTTTCGGCGGTGGTCGTTAGAGCACGAGGTTCCGAATGATTGCCCACGTGCCGACCGGGCCCCGACGCCATACGGTCAAGTAGGGTCCGGAGCTCACTCGACGTTTGCCGTCCTTCTGCCTGAACGCGAGCCATCCATGTCCCCACTCGTAGACCATTCCACCGGAGACGGTGACTCCCTCCTGTACCAGGCCACCGCCGACGACCTGCCCCATCTGCGCAATCTCGGCCCGATATCGCGCCGCTATCGCCGAGCGTCCGCGAATCAGCGCGCCATTCGAAAGAATGAGAACTCCATCCTTGGCGTAAGCCGCTGCCACTGCGACCGCATCGCCGTGCTTCATCGCGCTTACCCATCCCGCATTTGCGGTTTCGATGGCCTGTCGGGCCGATGCGATGATGGTGACCGGATCCGGACCCGCCAAATGCATGTTCGCGGCGAAGCTGCGCGGCGCGAGCAGGCAGGCCGAAAGCATGACCGCCGAGATCGACGAGACCAATTTGAGAGCAGAAGGGAAATTCACCATACCCCGACCTGGTCAACAGCACTCAATCCGGACCTCCGGAACGAACTGCACTGTACGCTCAGCCGATACAGCGATCAAAGGCGCTTTGGACTCGCCATCTCGGGCGCCTGAGGTCCGGAGCACAGGAGGCAATCGGACGCTAACGCCGCAGGCACACGGAGCGACAATAGCCACTTCGGATCCCGGGATATGACCAGTGAATGTGTGAGCGACTGATCCGCCGTGACCGAGTAGAGACCGCCGCTGCCAGCGGTGCGCCCCTCGAAGCTAGTAGAAGCCCCACTCGAGCTTGACGACGACGGTTGTGCCCGTGAGGGTCTGGCTCCCCTAAAGGATGCGGTTCGGCCGGATGATCCACTCGAACAAGGTGTTTGCCGACACCGCGTGGGTCACGTTGTCGTGCTGAACCAGCGTCTGCAACGTGAGGTCGGGCGTGAAGGAGTAAACGAGCTTCAACCGCTGCGCGCGCGCCGCGCCACTACCCTGCGGGCCGTGGAACCAGACGAAGGCGGACTGCACAGCTGCATTCAGCCGGCCACCGAGCGTCGAAAGGGTGAGCGCGGGGTTGGCGGCCTGATAATGGCCGTCGTAAAGGGGGCCGCTTTCGCCTATCGGGGGGATGGAGCCCGCGCGCAGCCGGTTTGCTGCGAGTTCTACCGGTCACCTGATCGCGCGCGGCGGGAAAAGCGGGCGCCGATTGACATATTTCGGTCTGCAACGAAGCAATCCACGGCCCCGGGGCGCTAGATTGCGCCGCGACACATTGAGGACCGACGCACCTCTCGCAGTGAGCCATCAGCTCGCAACCCGACGCGCACCGCTTCGCGTGCTGGGCGCGATCGCGCTCGCCGTCGCCGCGCTTTTGCTCAACTGCACGGCTGCGCAGGGCGAGCGCCCGGCTGCGGCTTCGCCTGAGGCCGCGCCAGCTCGCCTGCTACCGACGGTCCGTGGCACACCCCAGAAGGTCGTGTTCACCCACTACTCCCTTCTCTTCAGCAACGCGGAGATCGTACGTCGGCTCCTGAGCCCCCTCGCGCAAGAATCCGTTCGTGAGATTCTCGCTCGCACCCACAAGGCGCTGAGCCCCTACCCGCTCGATCTCGCGCAGCAACGATTCCTGGTGTACGTTCCGTCCGCGGCGCCACCGCCGAACGGTTACGCGCTGCTCGTGTTCGTTCCGCCATGGGAGCAGGCGTCATTGCCGTTCGGCTGGAGCCTGCAACTGGATCACTACGGCGTCATCTTCGTCACTCCCGCTCGCGCCGGCAACGCGCAAGCCGTGCTGAGCCGCCGCGTGCCGCTCGCGCTCGCGGCCGAAGAAAACATCGTTCGCGAATATCCGGTCGATCGCAAACGCATCTACATCGGAGGATTCTCGGGTGGATCGCGGGTGGCGCTGCGCATCGCGCTCGGCTTTCCCGACATCTTTCATGGCGCTCTGCTCAACGCCGGCGCCGACCCATTGGGCGTCGCCGATCCCTGGGGCGGTCCCGATACCTTGCCGTCCCGGGATCTGTTCCTGCGCTTTCAACGCTCGAGCCGTCTCATCTACGTTACCGGCGAGCTCGACACCGAGAATCTCGCCAGTGACGCGAGCAGCGTGCAATCGATGCGCGAGCAGTGCGTGTTCGACGTGGACACTCACGAGACGCACGATGCGGGTCACGAGCTCATGAGTCCGGAAGCGTTCGGGCAGGCGCTCGCGCAACTGCTGAACCCCGCGCCTTCCGATCCGGCCCGGCTCGAGGCCTGCCGCTCACACCTGCGGACGGAGCTCGACGACAAGCTCACTCAGGCGCGGGCGCTCGTATCCGAGGGCCGGCACGCGGGCGCCCGCAAGCTCTTGCTGGCAATCGACCAGCGTTATGGCGGGCTGGCCGCGCCGCGCATTCTGCAACTCGCGCGAAAGTGCGGATGCGGTCTTGCTCAGCCGTAGCGGACCGCCTCGCCCGGGCGATCAGGGTCGCTTCGGATTCGGCATCGACTGGATCTCCACACGTATCGCCTCGCCGTGGTGCCGCTGCCCGAAATAGCGGGCGCAGAACGCGACGATCAGGCCGAACACGAACATCGCCGCCAGATTCTCGGCTCCCTTTGCCACGTGGAAACGCGCAATCACCTCGTGCAGAGTGACCGGTGCGGCAGAGAACGGCATGACGATGAAGTTCATCACCAGGAAGATCACGGCCCCGGCGAGGATACCTCCCAGCCACCATTGCTCGCGAAGCCGCGGCATCCGCGCGGTCACCCACCAGTAGATCGTCGCGATCACCACCGACATGGCCCACTGCAATATGAGCCCGAGATACGCCGCCGAGACCCCGAGGGAGAACGAAGCTTTCCCGAGAACGCCGCTGGCAATGTAATGAGCGATCAACACGGGGCTCACCCGGTTGATGAGCGCGGCGGCGCCGATGTCGAGTGTTCCCGCGACCAGGCCGCCTATCAGTATCGCCCGCAGTGCAGAAATTGCAGCGCTTCTCATATACCCGTCCCCAGAGGCGCCAAGCTGCGCCGCACGGCGATCGGATCGTGCAGCGCGGTCGGGGCTTCACCAGATAGTTTTCAGATACTCGATCCCGCGTAGTCTCTCATCTTGGGTCACGAGCGGCACGCCGGCCAGGAGCGAGGTTGCTGAGATCAACCGATCGGCGGGATCTCCGGGGAAGGCGTCCCCGAACTGACCGGCACGCTCGGCGACATCATCGGTCAGCGGCTCGATTCGATACTCGGGAAGCCGCCGTACCTGAGCGAGCCATTCTGACGCCGGGGTCCTGAAGCGAAGGCGACCGCGGCGCTCGAGCGTGGTGATCTCGAAGATGGAGATGCTGGAAACCAGAAGCTCGTGCCGCTTACCGTGCTGCTCGAGAGCCTGGCGCGCCGTACGCGAGAGCTTCTTCGTCTCCCCGTCCACCCACCACACCAGAACGTGCGTATCCAGGACGATCATCGGGTCGCTGCCCACTCCTCCTGGGCATGCGCCGGCTCCGTGGGCGATTCGTAATGCAAGACGGCGCCGCGCAGCTGTCTGCGGATCAGCCCGGCTACCTCCTCCGCAACCTTCGGGCTCGAGATCTCCGCGATCACCTCGCCCCTGGAACTGACCCGGATGCGCTCACCGCGTCGGGCGCGCTCGAGATAGGAGGGGAGATTCTGCCGCAGATCGGTGACATTCACTTCGATCATGAGCGCACGTCTCCTTTGTACGGTGATATGTACATATCAACTGTACGCCACTTCGGCTTGGACGGTCAAGCGAGCCTAAGAGCTGGACCTGCAAGGGGCCCGGCCCGGCGCCGCCCTCGCAGCCGCCAGGTAGAAGGCGCACGGCCAGGGTAGGATGATGACCATGCTCGATCGCCCCGTATGGGCGTCTCTCAGCGCCCAACACCTTCCCCTGTCCATGGGGGGCCCGCTGGCGCGAAGATATGCGCCTGATGTCAACTTGTTCGCATCCGCCTGCGACGACACCGCGGCGGCGCTCGCGGCGCTGACGGAACTGGTGCAACCCGGGGAGCGCGTCTACCTGCTACAGGTCCCCGACATCATCGTCCCGGCCGGCCTCATGACCATCAGGGCGGCGAAAGGCGTGCAAATGGTCGCGACTCTCCGCATCAAGACCGCGATGGCGGACGATGAGGTGGTGGAGCTCACGGACGCCGATGCGCCGGAGATGTTGGCCTTGGCAAAGCTCACCGAGCCCGGCCCGTTCCTGCCTCGTACGCATACGATGGGGGTCTTTCGGGGCATCCGGATCGACGGGCGACTGGCTGCCATGGCTGGAGAGCGCTTCCGCTTCCCCGGCTACACGGAAGTGAGCGGCGTCTGTACCCACCCCGACTTTCGTGGCCGCGGATTGGCGCGCCGACTTTCAGCCGCGGTCGCGGCCCGCATCGAATTACGCGGGGAGCGGCCGTTCCTTCACGCCTGGAGCAGCAACCGCCCCGCCATATCCCTCTACCAGTCGCTTGGCTTCGAGATTCGCGCCGAGGTCGATGTGAAAGTGCTGGAGCGTGACGCCCACGGTCGCTCCGGGAGCCACGTTAGGGGTCGCCGGGGCATTTGACCTGCCTTCGTGGAATTACGTCGAGCGGATCGAGTGCGTCCCCTGCCTCGCGCTCGAGGAACTCCTCCAGGTCGGCAGTCGGCGGCCTCAAGGCAGGCTCGGTCGAGCTGCGCGCGACGAGCCCCGTCGATGCCGATCATGCTACCGCGTTCAGCACGAAATCGACATGGATTTCCTCGTAGGGGAAGAGGACCCGCGCCTCGGGTGTCTTGCTGATGATGCCCGCCTGGAGCAGCGCGTGTATGTCCGTATGCACGGCCTTCACATCGCGATGGACCCGCCGGGCAATCGCGCGAATGCTGAGCGCCCCGGCTCCCGCCATGGCCTTCAGAATCTCCCATCGCTTCGCCGTCAGCACTTCCCACAGCAGTTCGGCCGAGGCGAAACTGATCCGCGCCGTACTCATGGCCCGACGGCTCTTTGCCGCGGCAGCAGCATCCTTCAGGGAGTCCTTCAGCGACCTCACCTCAAGCGTCACGGTTTTCATCTCGCCACCTCGCAATGTCCCGCTCGAAATCGGCCATCAGCTTCTCGATGCTCTCGAAGCGATAGGTTCGCTCCGTGCCACCGGCGTGCCGGTGATCGCCCTTGCCGACCTCGTTGTCGTAGCGCAGAACGCATTCGCCATCCACCACGAAAGCCAATCGGTATTTCAATCCGTGACCGCTGCCGTGCACCGGCACGGGGACTTCCCAAATGACGATCTCGGCAAATTGCCGCGCGGCGAGGATGACTCGCTGATCGACGAGAAGCCGCGTCCGCATGTTGGACATGATGACAACAATTTAGAGTGTTGTCAATTACTCCAACGGAGGGCGAGTCGAGGACCGCTGCACCGGTCGATCAGGGCTCAGTCCGCCAGAACATGAGCGTACGTCTCGTCTATAAGGTGACATGTTGCTTCGGCATGGACGGTCAAGCGGCAATCACCACACCCGGTCAACGTTCGCGGAGCTGGTGGCGATCATCGGCTCTGACGTCCAGGCCGTGGACCCGTGCCTCGGGGTCCCCGCGGCCGCGGCCCGCGCACATGAGGAGCATCGAAGCATAGGCCTTCCAGGGTTTCCATGCCGCGGCGCGCCGCGACAGCTCCTGGGAACCTGACATGGCATCGAAGGCGCTGCGCAGCTCCGCGAGCTCGGCGGGAAACGCATCCGAATCGTTCAGCGCTCGCATCGCGACATATTGAATCACGGCATCGTCGACGCCGCTGATCGTCCGGAGCTTTACCAGGAGATCGTCGGGAGGCGCATTCGGGCGGACCGCGGCGACGGCCTGCGCGGCGGACCGGATGAGATCGGCGGTGGATCGGGGGAGGAAGTCAAGACGACTCTCGGCGAGCATCGGCGCGCTCGGGAAGGTACGGCAGAGTTCCTCGGCCCCGAGCGAGAATACGGGCTCCCCGCACTCCTCTGCCACGAGAGCCTGAAGGTGCTGCGTTTCGTCCAGCGAGAACCTCTGATGAAGCACGGCGTGCACGACTGGCTCGAGGCTATCCCAGGCTCCCGGGAGCCGCAGGCCCGAGTGGCGCTTGAGGAGCGGCGCGAGCATCGAATCCGCGCCGAGGGTTTGACGAATCACATCCGGGTCGGCAGCCAGATCGAACATCACGCGCACACGAGCGACGATCTGAAGGAGATACTCCGGCTTCGGGAATCTGATATGGACCCGCAGGGCGTGCGTGCCCGGCGCCAGCCGCACCTCGAGCAGGCCATGATGAGCTTGAATTGCCAGAGTTCGGCGATACACGCCGTCTCGTATGGATTCCATTCCCGGGACCGAGCGAGGGGCGAGGAAGCGCAGCAACATGTTCCAATCGTACGGTGGGCGGAAGGCGAGATGGAACACATACTCCCCCTCCGTCACCCCCATGCGCGCCCCCAGACGCCGTAGCTCTGACGGCGGACGTCCGTAGAAATCACGGAAAACATCGTTGAAGCGGCGGATGCTCCTGAACCCTGAGGCCATCGCAACTTCAGCCATGGACAAGTTGGTATCGCTGATCAGCTGCTTGGCGAAATGGAGTCTGCGGGTCTGAGCGACCGTACTCGGCAGCGCCCCGAGGTGCCGCTGGAATAGCCTGGAGAGATGCCGCGAGCTGACACCGAGCCGCGCCGCCAGTGTCTCGACTCCGGCCTCATCGAGAGCGCCCTCCGCAATGAGGCGAAGGCCGCGATTCACGGTCGTGGACGTGCCGTTCCAGGCCGGAGTGCCCGGTGCCACTTCCGGACGGCAGCGCAGACAGGGACGGAAGCCGGCGGCGGAGGCCGCGGCCGCCGACGCGAAGAACCGCACATGCACGCGCTTCGCGTGTGGCGAGGGACAGATCGGACGGCAATAGATGCCGGTCGAGGTGATCCCGATGAAGATGCGGCCGTCGAAGCGCGCGTCCCGGTGGAGGCGCGCCTGCTCGCAGGTCTGCTCATCGAAATCCACGTGCCGTATGATACTGGGACCTGCGCCCCGCCGCCCGCCGGGGAGGACATCGAGGTCCGATTCCAGCCAGAAAGCGTGAACGCGCTGCGTATATTTCCCTGACATCGGCTGATATCGGAGTCCGCTATGAAAACCAAATTACCCCTCGGACTGGCTCTTGCAGCGATCTCTCTACTTCTCGCCTGCGGTGCATCTGCGGCAGGCTCGAGGCAACCTCTCTACCGGGTCATCAATCTCGGCAATCCAGAAGGAGGCACCGCTAGTCAGGGTACCACCGACAATCAACCCGGTTGGATCGCCGGCTGGTCAACCGAAGCGGACGGCACCATGCTCGCAGAGCTCTGGAGAAACGGCTCGGCGATGCAGCTTGGAACACTCGGCGGTCCGCAAAGCTCCGTCGCGTGGCCCAACCGCAATCACCACGGCGTCATCGTCGGGATTTCCGACATTAACGAAGTGCAACCGCACGGGGAGACTTGGAGCTGTGAGCTCGCGGTCTACTTGACCCCCGCTGACGATCATGTCTGCCGGGGTTTTGCCTGGCGCGACGGCAGAATGTCGGCGCTGCCGACCTTGGGGGGCGACAACGGGTTCGCGACTGGCGTCAACAACCGTGGCGAGATCGTCGGTTGGGCCGAGGACGGCACTCACGATCCGACCTGCGACGAATTCAACAACACCGGACAGGTGCTGCAGTTCGAGGCGGTGATGTGGGTAGGGGACGATGACAGCGGGATGGGTGATCGTTACCGGGCGATCGAGCTGCCGCCGTATCCCGGAGATCTCGATGGCGCGGCGACCGCCGTCAATCAATGGGGCGAGGTCGTCGGCATTTCCGGTATTTGCGACGGTGCGATCGGTGGTGGGACCGCGGAGCACATGGTGATGTGGAGCCATGGCCGGGTGGCGCGCGAGCTGCCGACGCTCGGCGGGGCCTATTGGAATACGCCCATGGATATCAACGATCGCGGCGATGTCGCCGGATTCTCGGATCTGCCGGGGGACGGCCCGCAGTTCGGGCAGCAGAACTTCCAGGCCTTCTTCTGGTCCCTGCGCCCATTCAATTGCAATGGCAGGGTGGTCCGAGGCAACACCACGTGCGACCTCGGCGCGCTCGGCGGTCCGAACGGCTTGAGCGAGGCCCTCGGCGTCAACGACCGGGATCAGGTGATCGGCGTATCGCTCGACACCGGGCACGCCTTCATCTGGCAGAACGGACAGATGACGGATCTCAACAGCCTGGTGGTACCGGGCAGCACCACGCTGACCCTCACGAGCGCTCAGGACATCAATGATCAGGGCGTGATTACGGGGCAGGCCACGCTGGCCTCGAACCCGAACGTGATCGTGGCGTTCGAAGCCATCCCGGTGCGTTGACGGAGCTCATCTCATGACCCGGGCCATCGGCGGTCTGCACAGGGCACGGCTTGCAACTCTCGCGACAGTAGCCGTGGCTTTCGCAGGGCCGGCGATGGCCGGGTCACCCCACTGCGTGGCGCCTGAGTACCGACAGCTGGACTTCTGGTTGGGGAACTGGAAGGCGTACGACAACGACGGCAAGGGCCCCTACGTCGCCCGCGATGCGGTCACGGCCATTCTGGATGGCTGCGTGATTCTCGAGCGCTACCGTCAAAACGACGGTCATGAAGGCAACGGCGTCACCATCTATGATGCGTCCAGGCGCCTCTGGCATCAGACCTGGGTAACCAACGCCGGCGAGCTGCTCATCATCGAGGGGCGCTTCAAGCATGGCGTGCTCACTATGTCCGGCAACAACTTAGGCAGCGACGGCCGGCGCGTTTGGTACCGAGCCACCTGGCAGCCCCAGGGCACCGGCGTGCGCGAGACTGCCGTCGCCTCGAAGGACGACGGCAACTCGTGGCGACCGGCCTTCGACATCCTGTTCGTCAGGGCTCGGACAGGCTGACCGGAACTCCGTGAGGCGTACGCCGGTAAGCGTCCTCCCACGCATCTCTGCGCTCGCGCAGCTCGGCTGGCCCGATCGCACCCTTGCCGATGAGCAGGAGCTGCAGCGCCCGCAGCCAGCAGTCGAAATAATGGGCTTCCCCGGTCTGTGGGTCGAGGTTTGAACCTGTTTGCAGCTCGCGAGCCAGTGCCTGGGTCCACTCGGCCCAGCTGAAGCAGCCCTGTTTGGAGGCAAGGATCGCGATCGCGAACGCGCGCGCCTGCCAGGGCTCGGCAAAGGCAGCGCCGGGCTCGTCGGCGCCAGTCGCAGCTTTCTCAGGC
>JBOIAQ010000114.1:0-9347 GCA_050739115.1 Steroidobacteraceae bacterium
GCGCGCCTTGTACGTCGGGGAATGGTTTCGTCTCGGTCTTCGCATCGGATCTGCTCCTTCCACAGGGGGAATGTACAGCAGTCCGTCCACTTATCGTCGTGTCCGAAAAAACCGAGCCACCTCTGGACGTTACCATACGTGCCCGGAGAGCGGTTTGGCCCCATTCCGGTGTATGTGCTGACTTCCGATATGACCTTCTCGGGAGGCGAAGCATTCGCGTATGAGCTTCAGGCCTTGAAGCGCGCGACAGTGGTCGGTGAGGTGACCGGAGGCGGAGCTCATTTGGTTTCGCCCGAGCGCATTGACGAGCGCTTCGTGATTGGCGTTCCGACCGGTCGACCCATCAACCCGATTACCAAGACGGACTGGGAGGGTAAAGGTGTAATTCCGGACGTGAAAGTGCCTGCGTCAGAGGCGCTGGTAGTCGCAAAAGGACTCGCATCGGAAGCATTGAGGACGCGCTCGCAAGGTAACGCCCAATAATGTGCAAGTGAGTGCTCAGCGTCATGATTGTGCGCTTTCAATGTCCGGTCACTGGCGATGTTGGCGGACGCGCCTCTGGCCGGTCATGGCCGACAGTACCTATCCGCGGCGAGGCGGTTCCGGCTCTATTGCAGTGATCGCGGGGCCCCGCATACCGACCGACCTGGCCGTGCAATCACTCAAGATGTAGTGGCAGACGTCGCCGTCATCTGGCAAGCCGGCCATGCGCTACACTGTACGCGCGGAGAATGATTGGACGGAGCATGTCTCATGAAACATTCGATCAACCTATTGCTCATGACGGCTGTTCTGGCGGTCGCGGTACCGCTGGCGTCCTACTCGCAGATGATACCGTTGAAGAGGTCGTACACTGCGGGGCTCGGCCGCGTCGAGGCCTACGCCGGCAAGCCCATTACGTCGCTCTCGAGGCGATCCGAGTTTCTCTGGCGGATTGCTGTCGACGGATGGAACCCGATCGCGCAGAACAAACTGGTGGTCTGGACGGACAAGGCGGACAACAATCAGGTCGATCTGATCACTGTGCACCAGCCTTGCCCCGATCTGATGTTCGTCAGGCACATCGGACTGATCCGCCCCCGCAACTTGCGGGTGCATCTCGCCCTTGTCAGGGTCCGCGGTTGGCAGTGCGTGATCGACACCATCCGGCCGGTCGATTACCTGCGCATGGAGCGTGATCTGCGCAAGGAGCAAGCAGCACGGCAGAAAGCGACCGCGGCCACATCCAGCACGAGCGCCGCAAGAGCGGCAATTCGCGGATTCGCCGGACCTGCTAGCACCCTCAGCCGGCCACTATAGGCGGGAGACCAGGAAATTAGGTACTTTCCGCTTTCTCGGGCGGCATGGGTAGAGTTACGGATGCTAACGCTGATTTGAGGCTTCGGCAGCCCTTATCCAGTGGCACAGGGGAGCGCGTATCCATATCGCCTATCACTGCACCCGTGAGGGCGCAAGCCACATGTTGAGCATGAGATCTTGAATCGAGTGAAGCGCCGGCATTACCGCGAATGTGGCGGCAGAGAGTACGCCAACCAAATCGTCTGGGTCAGCAGCACTCGATTGGTCAACGTGGTGCCGTTTGTTGATGGCCGTTGAAACCCGCCTCTTTCCGGTCGACGTACTCCGCGCCCGCGAGGAGATCCGGCAGCACGTCGGGACGGTGACAGTGGAAGCGGATGAGCGCGAGATCCGGCTCTACAGCGAGCAGGGGTCGCGGCCGCGCTGCTGCGAACCGCAGGGGGCGGCGCGCAGCATGCAAGTTTCGTTGGTAGCGGGGGCAGGATTTGAACCTGCGACCTTCGGGTTATGAGCCCGACGAGCTGCCAGACTGCTCCACCCCGCACCAGTAGACTGCGCATTCTACAAGCGGAAAGGCCAGGGGGCAATCCTCTCGGCTCCCTTGCCGTGCGTGGTGCTCGAGCACTGCGCCTACCGGACTTCAGGCCGAGTGGGGCCGCTCGGGCACGCTGACCATCAGTTCCCGCAGCACCTCGGGGTCGATCGGCTTGATGAGGTGGTGATCGAAGCCGGCCGCGCGCGAGCGCTCTCGGGCATCGGGAGTGCCGTATCCGGTTAGAGCGACCAGCAGGACCCGGTTGCTCATCGGCTCTTTTCGGAAGCTGCTCGCGATTTGGTAGCCATCGAGGCCAGGCAGGCCGACATCGATCACGGCGATGTCCGGGAGCTCGGTCTTGAGCAGCTCGAGCCCCCTGTGGCCTTCTTCCGCCTCCATGACGTCGTGCCCCGCGAGCTCGAGCATCATTCGGAAAGTCTCGCGGGCGTCGCGGTTGTCCTCGATCAGGAGGACGCGCCTCGGCAGCGTCTTCAGCTGCGTGCCGGCGGAACCCGGCTGGGCGCAAGGCGCGGCGGCGCTCGGCAGTCGGATGGTGAACGCGCTGCCGCATCCGGGTCCGTCGCTCGAGGCCTGCACGCTTCCTCGGTGCAACTCCACGAGGCGGCGCACGAGGGTGAGGCCCACGCCCAGACCACCCTGAGCGCGATCGAGCGTGCGCTCGCCCTGGACGAAGGGCTCGAAGATCTGTGGCAGGAGTTCGGGCGCGATTCCCAGTCCATTATCGCTCACCCGCAGCACGGTTTCGTTGTCCTGCGCCGCGAGGGTCACGCGGATCACTCCGCCGGCGCTCGTGTACTTGAGCGCATTCGAGAGGACGTTGGTGACGATCTGCTCGATGCGTAAGAAGTCGCCGTGAATCCAGTGCGGGCCGCCCTCGATCTCGAGCTCGATCCGCCGCCCCTCGGCCCGTGGCTCGAGCTGCACGATACAACGGTGGACGGCATCGCCCAGATCGAGCGGCACCGCTGCGAGGACAACTTCGCCCGTGATCACCCTCGCCACCTCGAGCAGATCGTCGACGAGCCGGGAGAGATTACGGGTCTGGCGGGCAATGATGGCGCGCGCCCGCGCGCTGATGGCCTCGTTACTGCCACCGGCCTGCAGGACCTCCAGCGCTGCGCTGATGGCGCTCAATGGATTGCGCAGCTCATGCGCCAACATCGCCATGAATTCATCCTTGGCATGGCTTTGCTGTTGGGCGCGCTCGAGGCCGATCTGCGCGTCGGAAAGCTGGGTCAAGTCGGTGACGATGAAACTGCGCCGCTCGATCTCATGGGTTGCCGTGCTGGTGAGCGACAGCAGCACATCCACCTCACGCCCATCGCGGGCGGTCAGGCGCGCGCGCCGCTTACCACAGCCGTGCGCGAGGAGCGCGTCGAGGACCTGCCCGGCATCCCCCGCGAAGTAGCGTGCCGCCGGGCCGCCGATGACCTCTTGCAGGGGCGTGGCAACTAGCCTCGCGAAGCTGTGATTGCAATAAAGAACATCTCCGTCCGGGCTCAGGATCGCCGCCCCGTCCTGCATCTGCTCGACCAGCGTGCGGTACGGGTAATCGGCATTGCGCAGGGTATAATCCCGCTCGCCCACGGAGCCCTGGACGATCAGCGCATCGATCTCTCCGGCGCGGATGGCCCGAAGCGTCTCCTCCGCCTCGCTGAGCCGCGCCTCGAGCGCCTGGAGCCTCTCGAGATTCAGATGAGCCTTCGAATCATGCTGCATGGAGATCGATACCTCTAGACAGGGGCGCTCACATTGAAAGTCCAAGGGCAGCGCGCACTCGCTCCTGATTCGACAGATCGCCGACCAGCCGCCGCCGCGGCGCGCGCTTGACCAGTGTCGGTGCCGCGATCAGCTGCTCCTCTTGCGCGATTCTCGATGGCCCGGACCGAGTGGGGGGTCATTCCAGTGACGTAAAGACACAGGTCATATAGCTCCGGGGCGGTACCTGTCCCTTCGGGCGTCGCCGTGCACTCGCTCTGCTTGTCTGGCCGCTCGGTGTTGGAGAGGTCACCGATGGTTTTCTTGACGGGCTCCGGCAGCTGACGCACGAGGGTCGGAACCGCGAGGATCTGGTCGCCGCGTGCGAGCTGCGGATTCTGCAGCAGGTCGATGATCTCGATCCGATAGCGGTCGACCAGGTGCTCTTCGCAGATGCGCTTGAGGTTGGTGAACGCGCGCATGCATTTCGCGATCAGCCCCGGCAGATCGAAACCGAGCGAAGGCAGATCGCTGGCAAGCTCGGCGGCGCTCTCCTCGAAGCTCACGAGCACACCGGGCTCACCGAATTGCCGGACACCGTTGACGAGAAAGCTCAGCCCGACGAGAGTCTTGCCCGAACCCGGTCCTCCGCACACGAGCGTCGGCCGTCCGGCGGGCTGTCCGCCACCGGTGACCTCGTCCAGGCCGCCGATCCCGCTGGGGGTTGTTTCGAGCTTTGATTGAACGCCGTCGTTTAGCTCAGACACCAAGGCAGTGTATGCGCTTGTTCTCGGAATGGCTCGCTCGAGCTCGCGCGAGAACAGCAACGCTCGAGCTTTGACGCGCGTCGGATCGTGCGCCCTTCGGGTGTACTCAGCCTATAGTCTCCCGCAGCTTCGCAGCAAGCTTGGCGCCTGAGGCGGCGTCGAGTGTCCGCGCCGGCCATCCGATGCCCAGACCTTGACCGTGGCTAGGCTTCGGGATGATGTGAAAGTGAACGTGCGGAACGGCCTGATGCGCCGTGGTTCCGTTATTTTCGAGCACGTTGTATTCCTTCACTCCGGTGGTCGCGATCACGGCACGGCAGATCCTCGGCAGTACGCGCCCCAGCGCTGCGGCGGACTCATCGGAGAGCGCATCGAGCGTCGGCGCCGGCTCCTTGGGGACCACCAGAGTGTGGCCGGTGCTGAGCGGATTGATGTCGAGGAAGGCGAGCACTCGCTCGTCCTCGTATACCTTGTGACAGGGAATCTTGCCGCTCAGGATTCTGCCGAAGATGGTCTCTGGCATGGGAACGCCCCTCGATTTCGTCGGTATCCGAACAGCGGTATTGTCTCTCAACCCGAGTTGCCGCGCCCGGCTGGAACACCGACGGCACTCGATCGTCTACCCTGCAAAGCGCTGCGCATGCTCGAGTCACTGCTGTGTTGGTTCTCACCGTTTCGCTTGATAGGGACGTGAGTTGCGGAACGCGTGAGGAACGCATCGTGGCCCACCGGCACAACCGCCGGCGGCGGAGTGAGCTCGTGGCCTGCATGCGCCGGTGGATGCTGGTCCCGTCGGCCGCGGCGCCGCTGACGATGTGGTTCGACGCCTTGGGCGGCGCCGGCGTTCATGCCCAGGCGGCGTCGAGAGTGTTTGTCTATCTGGCGGCAGCTTGCGCCGCGTTCCTCGTCTGCGGCCTGTGCGTGCTCTTCATCACCGCCTACGCCTACGTCTACGTTTACCTGACCACTCACGCAGGATGATCAGGCGCTGACTGCATCAGCCCAAAGAGCGGCAGGACGCCGACTCGCCGATATCAGTGCCTCGGCGGCAGCGTGATGCCTAGCCGTCGCATCTTCCGATAGAGCGTGTTGCGGCCAATGCTGAGCTTGTGCGCCACGCGGCTGATGTTGCCATGGTGCAGCTCGATTTCCTTGAGCAGGGCGCCGCGCTCGGCTCTCTCGAGGGGATTGAGGCCCTGCGCCTCGGGCGGCAGCTCGCACTCCTGCGCTTCCACCGGCTCCGGCTCGCCGACGCCGTAATCCGCGGGTAGACAGCTGCCGTCGAGCCGGTCGCCCGAGCGCATGGCGATCATGCCGCGCAGCACGTTGCGCAGCTGACGGATGTTGCCCGGCCAGGCGTAGGCCCGAAGCGCATCGGCGAGCTCATCCCCCAACGTCACCGAAGGGGTCGCGGCGCTTTCCTGGGCGAAGACATGGCGGATGAGTGCGGATTTGTCCTTGCGCTCCCGCAGCGGCGGCAGTGTCAGAACCAGGCTCTGCAGGCGGTAGAAAAGGTCCTCACGAAATTCGCCGCGGCGCACCTTCTCCTGCAGCCCGCCGCGCGCCGCGCTCACCACCCTCACATCGATGCGAACCGGCGCCTCACCGCCCGGGCGCAGTACTTCCCGCTCCTCGATGACATGCAGGAGTCTCGCCTGCAGCTCGAGGGGGAGCTCGCCGACATCATCCAAAAACAACGTACCGCCGTTCGCCTGCACGATCCGCCCGAGATCCTCATCGACCTGAGTCGGCTCGCGGCGGCGCTCGGCGCTCTCCCGCTGAGCTGCCCCCGGCGCGGGCTCCGAGCCTGCGGGTGGCGCGCTGCGCGCAGTGCAGTTGCGGCCGAAGAGCTCCTGCTCGAGCTGCGGGTCGGGCAGGGAGCTGCAGTTGACCGCGATGAAAGGCTTATCGGCGCGGTCGCTCGAGGCATGCATCGCACGGGCGAAGAATTCCTTGCCGGTGCCGGATTCGCCGAGCACCAGAATCGGCACCTCGCGCGACTGCGTTCGCCGCGCAGCCTGGATGTTGCGCGCCATCATCGGATCGCCGAAGTCGAGCTCATCGAGGGAGCTGCGTGCGGGGTCCGAGAGCGGCAGCTCCTCGACTCGCGTCAGTCGCTGTTTGCCCGGGGCGCGCTTCGACTGCGGCGCTTGCGCGACGGCGAAGAAGCGGCCGCCGTGTCGGGCGTCGTAGATCGGCAGCGCATGGAAGGACTTCTTCTGGCTGCGGCCGACGAGTGCGCTGAGCGAGATGTTGAAGGCGCGCTCGAGCGGCGCGCCGGTGAGCTCGGTCGCGCTCTTGACTCCGAGCTGAAACAGGGCGTTGCGATCGAGTGCCGCGATCGCTCCAGAGGCATCGAGCGCGATGATCCCTTCGCTCCAGGTGCCGACCAGCTCCGGCCTGCTGTGGAAGCGCACTACGAACTCGTCCTTGAAGCGATAGAGGAAGAGGCGATTCTCGATCATCTGCGCCGACATGTTGACGAGCACCAGCGTGTGCTGCTGCGCGCGGTCGGATTCCCCAGAGGCATCGAGCACTGCCACGAGATCCCCGCGATAGTCGAAGATCGGGGCGGCGCAACAGGTGAGCCCGGTATTACGGGAAAAGAAGTGCTGATCGCGATGCACGATGAGCGGTGCCCGCTCGAAGAGGCAGGTGCCCATGCCGTTGGTGCCGCCGTGCTCCTCGCTCCAGACCGCCCCGAGCACGAGTCCGGTGCGGAACGCGGCATTGCGGAAGCTCAAGTCCCCATAGTAGTCGAGCAGCACGCCGTCCCGGTCCGTGAGGATGATCGAGTAGCCGGAGCCTGCGAGCTGATGATAGAGGTGCGCCATCTCGGCATCGGCGAACGAGACCAGCTCGAGGTTGCGCTCCTTGCGCGCGAGACGCTCGTCGCGGGGCAGGACGTAGGGTTCCCGTTGCGACTGCGGGTCGAGGTGGTACTGGGTGAGGCAACGCAGCCAGGACCGTTTCACGTAGTCAGGCGTGCCCGAGCCCTCGTCGCGGGCGGTACCACGCAGTATCGACTGGATGTACCGGGCGTGGCTGCCGATAGGCTGCAGCATGGGATCCCCCTCTGGATCGTGCGCCGGCATTATGCCATGGCCGCCGCTAGCGCCGCCGCCGCGAGCATCGAAAGCGGTACAGCGGAACAGGCCAGTGTTCCGTATTGGAACAACGGCGCCGCGGAGGACTGCTGGCGGCGGCCCAGCGCGAATTCGCGTGGATGCCGACGCTAAACTCAGCCCCCGCTGATGGGACTCTAGAATCCAGAGCATTCCGCATGAAAACCAAAGCAGCCATTGCATACGCGGCCGGCAAGCCGCTCGAGATCGCGACCGTCGATCTGGAAGGCCCCAAGGCTGGGGAGGTCCTGATCGAGATCAAGGCGAGTGGCGTCTGTCACACCGATGAATTCACCCGCTCGGGCGCCGACCCGGAGGGGCTCTTTCCGGCGATCTTCGGCCACGAGGGTGCCGGGATCGTGGTCGAGACGGGGTCGGGGGTCACCTCGGTGAAGAAGGGCGATCACGTCATCCCGCTCTACACGCCCGAGTGCCGGCAGTGCAAGTCCTGTCTTTCGCGCAAGACCAACCTCTGCACGGCGATCCGCGCCACCCAAGGCAAGGGCGTGATGCCCGATGGCACCAGCCGCTTCTCGATCGGCGGCAAGATGGTGCATCACTACATGGGCTGCTCGACCTTTTCCAACTACACGGTGCTGCCGGAGATCGCGGTCGCGAAGATCCGTGAGGATGCACCCTTCGAGAAGGTCTGCTACATCGGCTGTGGCGTGACGACCGGCGTCGGCGCCGTCATCAACACCGCGAAGGTCGAGCCCGGCGCCAACGTCGTCGTGTTCGGCCTCGGTGGCATCGGCCTCAACGTGATCCAGGGGGCGCGCATGGTCGGCGCCAACCGGATCATCGGCGTTGACGTGAATCCGCGGCGCAAGCCGCTCGCCGAGCGCTTCGGAATGACGCATTTCGTCAATCCCAAGGAGGTAGGCGGGGACCTGGTGCAGCATCTGGTCGGCCTCACCGACGGTGGCGCGGATTATAGCTTCGAGTGCGTGGGCAACGTCGATCTCATGCGTCAGGCGCTTGAATGCTGTCATCGCGGCTGGGGTGTGTCGGTCATCATCGGGGTGGCCGGGGCCGGACAGGAAATCAAGACCCGACCTTTCCAGCTGGTCACCGGCCGGGTCTGGAAGGGCACTGCGTTCGGCGGCGCACGCGGCCGCACGGATGTACCGAAGATCGTCGACTGGTACATGGACAAAAAGATCAACATCGACGATCTGATCACCCACGTGATGCCGCTTGAGAAGATCAACGACGCGTTCGATCTCATGCACAAGGGCGAGTCGATCCGCTCCGTCGTGACGTTCTGAAAGCCAACAACTCCTGCGAGGATAAACATATGGCCATCTCGATCCATCCGGCAGTCGATCACGGCGTCAAGCCCGGCAATTCGGGGTTCGCGGGCGGCACGCTCACCTGCAAATGCTCGAGCTCACCGGTCACCGTGAGTCTCGGCGCGAACGTCGCCTTCGATCATGTCTGCGGCTGCAGCAAGTGCTGGAAGCCGCAGGGAGCGCTCTTCTCGCTGGTGGCGGTGGTGCCGCGCGAGAAACTCTCCGTGACCGCGAATGCGCAGAAGTTGAAGATCGTCGATCAGAACGCGCCCATTCAGCGCTACGGCTGCACGGGCTGCGGCGTGCACATGTATGGCCGGATCGAGAACAAGAATCACCCCTTCCACGGGTTCGACTTCGTCCATCCGGAGCTCTTCGGCGCGCAGGGCTGGGCGGCGCCAGATTTCGCAGCCTTCGTATCCTCCATCATCGAAGCCGGATTCCCGCCGGCGAAGATGGGCGAGGTGCGCGCTCGGCTGAAGGAGCTCAAGCTCGAGCCTTATGACTGTCTCTCGCCGGGTCTGATGGACGCGATCGCGACCCACGCTGCCAAAGCAAAAGGCGTTCTGGCGGCCTAACGCAGGAGCAGGGGCGCGGCGCCCTCAGGCGC
>JBOIAQ010000115.1:0-9168 GCA_050739115.1 Steroidobacteraceae bacterium
CGGCTGTTCCGCCACCTCGTGCCGGCTCGGCCGCCCTTTGTGTATACGTAGGCCCCACTCGCAAGTCCGCAATCCCTCAGGGATTTACGCCTCAAGCTCGCCCGAACATCAGTAAACTCGCGCTAGCGATCGGGGAGCATTGCTCCTCTCGCCCAACACCTCGATGGACTTGCGCCAAGCCAGCTCCTGCGAGGAGTTGATTTCCCCCAGGTACACCACGTGCCGCTGCACCACGCGACCGCCACGCACGCGGTGGTTCTCCACCACGCTGAAGTAGCGGTGCTCCTTCCCGTCCTTTTTGCGGATCTTGGCGCGCAGGAACACGACGGGGGTCCATTATGCGCACCCCGCTGCTCCTGGCCCGCACCAAGGTCGGCACTACAGCGACTTTCGCCCCCGAATCGCGCGCAAGTGCTTGAATTGTAGCTACCCAATCCCCGCGCAGCCGTCAGAACCGGGGGCGAATCCGCGAGGACGGAGGACGGGTTAGTCTCAGACAGCCGATATAGGTGACCACTGGCCGGTCATTTCGCTCGGGCGACCGACGATCGGCAGAGCCATAGCAGGCGGCGCTACTTGACGAGGAAGGGAGGCACGGAGGCGGCTAATATCGTCGCGAGCGCCAGGAGCAGCATAACGGGGCCTCTCCAACTTGCAGAGGCGCTCACCCTTCGGGCTATAACGGTCGTAATAGCTATGGAGATCACTCCCGCTGCAATTCCTGCTACGCCCGCCACTTGGTTAACGTGATACCAGTGTGCGCTCGTACCGCTCAGAGTGCTGGGGATGCGAAATCCGTAGGAGGCGTTCTGTGGCACGAACCCAAACGCGAGAGGGATGGAGAAGGCAATGAGCAGACCAACGATAAAGTAGGAACTGATTGTGTACGAATCCAGCCGTCGCCCCGAGTCGCTGGATTCGCTCCTCTTCTTTTGGCTGTCCCAGAGAGGCTCAGCCTTCAGTACAACCACGGTCAACAGCGCAGCAGTGAGTACGCCCGCGACCAAGAGCTGCCCATGTCGCCCGAACTTCGGCCCGAGCAAAGGCAGGCCGAGGGCCATGGAAATCATGTAGGCGAGCAAGCTAATCCACCCTTTCCAACACGCTGGCTCTCCCCAGCCGAAGCCGACGTCCTTCTTTCGGAACCATCCCCTCTGCTGGGCGTTGCTCATCGCTGATTCACCGGTTCAATCGGTACTGCTTTGACAATCTCCGGCTCGCCCGATCCGCCCATAGGTCTCCTCCCGCTGGGCCGCAGCGGCGCGTTGATGCGCACGCGCGCCTGATTCCCCTTGACCCCGAGGACCGTGATAGTCACGTTATCCCCGATCATCACTGCTTCGCCAACTCTCCGCGTGAGGATAAGCATGATGTTCTTCGTCTTTGTTTGCCGATCTGCCGGCTTCGTTCTGTCGGTCACTCGCCCGACCGACCCAACAGTACTCCTCCATGCCACGAAGGAAAGCGATCTACGTGGTCATGGCGCAAAGGGTATCCCTGAATCACTTCGCCCCGAGATGCGCATCGATCCATTGGTCGATCGCCCGATAGTACAACTCCCGGTGCACCGGATCCTGCGGCGAGTGATGGGCGCCGGGGATGCCGATGAACTTAACCGGAATGCGCCGACTGGCGAGGGCGTGATAGAGCGCGAAGGCCTCGCTGATCGGCACCACGGTGTCATCCGTGCCCGAGAGGATCAGCGTCGGCGTCGTGATGTCGCCGGCGTAGGTCAACGGTGAGCCCGTCCGATAGAGCGCGGCGCTCTGCGGCTCCCACGGACTGCCGCCCAAGGAATCACGCGTCCATGCGAGGTTTCCGGCGCCCGCGAACTCGTACTCCGCGGTCCAGTCGACGGCGCCATCGGCCACCACGGCGCAGCGCCAGAAATGGTGGTGCGAGATCAGCCATCCGGTCATGTAGCCGCCGTACGAGTGGCCGACGGCGGCGATCCGCGAGGTCTCGACGATTCCCTTGCGCTCGAGCATGCGGATGCCCGAGATGACGTCGCTGTCCGGACCCTGTCCCGGATCGCGGTAGATCGCGTGCTCGTGCGCGTTGCCCAGATTATCGCTGCCACGGTAGTTGGGCTCGAACACCAGCATTCCCTGCGAGGCGAACAGGTCCCGCAGCGGGCTGATCTCGCCGGTATCGAAATCCTCGCTCGACGCGCCTTCGGGTCCCCCATGGCTGTAGACCACGAGCGGATAACGCTTGCCGCGCCGGTAGCCGTTGGGATAGGTCAGAATACCATCGTCGGGCGTACCATCCGGAGCGCGCCAGCGCACGTCGACGCTCCGCGGATAGGCGTACTGCTCGAACCTGCGATTGATGTGCGTCAGGCGCACGGGATGGCTATCCGGCGTCGCAAGCAGATAGACCTCCGGAGCCTGGGTCGCACTGTCGGCGATGACGGCCAGCGCGCCATTGCGCGAGGCGCTCACTGCCAGCGGATTCAGGCCGCCGAGGTTGAGCGCGCGCGCCTTGCCCGTAAGCGGCTGCAGGTAGAGCGTGATCCCGACGTGATTGTCCGCCATGCCGACCAGTCCTTCCCGGCCCGGCAGCCATGCAAAGTCGGGAAGCAGGTTGCGGTCGAGCGCCGCGCTCAGATCGCGCGCGGTGCCACCTTCGGGCGAGCTGACGAAGAGGTCCATGTCACTTACGGGACCCGGACCGTGCGGGTACAGGTAGGCGATCTTATCGCCTTGCGGTGCGAAGCTCGCGTCGTACTCGTAGCTGCGCTGCGCGGTGATGAGGTGCTCGACGCCGCTCGCCACGTTTACCGCCGCAATACTGCTGCGGTCGGAATCAGCATCGTCGTCATCTGCCTGCTGCGTGTACGCGATCCAGCCTCCGTCGGCCGACCACGAAGGCGCGGACACACCGCCCCCGATGGGCGGTACAGTCTCGAGCACGCTGGCCGACCCGTGAGTGAGCTCTCGCGCCTTGCCGCTCTGCAAGGACAGCAGCCACACGTGCGAGGGCACCGGTGGACTGGTGATCAGGTAATCGTCGTCGTGAATGAGGAACAGATCGTGATGCGTGCGTCGGTCCTTGGCGCTTAGGGGAGAATTATCCGGTGTAACGTAGGCGATGGTCCTGCCGTCGGCGCTCCAGGCAATCTGCTCGACCCCGTTCGGGGCATCGCCGAGCTCGACTGGCGTGCCGTTTGCGGCGGACACACAGTAGATCTGGTCCTTGCCGCCGCCGACCTGCGCGATGAAGGCGATCCTGCGCCCGTCCGGCGACCAGCGGGGCATGTGCAGATCGCTCATGCCGCGCACCAAAACGCGCGATCTGCCGCCCGCAATGCCGATCACCCGCAGCGTCGGGTCGTACCGGTCGTGCACGAAATCCGGCCGCAACGTCACGAAGGCGATCTCCTTGCCATCGGGTGAGAATCGCGGCGAGGTTATTCGCCGCAGCGCGCGGAAGTCGGTGAGTCGAATCGGTCTTGTGGCGGCGAACGCCACGAACGGGGTCAGCCCCAGCAATGGAACGAGCCAACGGAGCGAGCTGCGAGGTTGTTTCATAATATTACAAATGCCTCTGCTAAGCATTAGTTCTAATCGGTCGGATCGCCGCGAGATTGAAGAATCCGCACTGCATCAGAACACCATGTTGATCGCCACCACGGGAGTAACCGTCGCAGTGACGTTGCGGCCGGCGGCGGCGATCCTCACGCCGGCGATCACGCCCATCTGGGCATTCCAGTTGTACTCAACCGCCGGCGCCAGATAGAGCCGCTCGCTCGAGCCGGAATCCTGCACCGGCGACGACGACAAGAGCAAGGTTCCGGTGGACTGCATGTATCCACCTGCGACACTCGTATTGCCGTCACGCTCCCAGTTGATATCCATGGCGAGCACCCAGCTTCGCGTGAGGCTGTATTCGAAACCCAGATCGCCCACGAAGGTCGGACCCGGGTGAACATCACCTCGAAACGCCGCGGAGGTCCCGTAGACACTCTCCCCCTGCAGCGAAGCCCACCGTGACAGTGAATAGGAAAGATCGAGGCGTGTGCGCAGGATTCGACCGTTGCGCATCCAGAAGTAGGTCTGCGAGTAGAGAGAGAGCGTCGTCGAGTAGGCGCCGCTACCGAGGGCGCCGTCGATCGGCCCGCTCAGCCGATCGTACTTCCCTGTGGGAAATGTCTCTGCGATGACGAGCGAGGTCGCGGGCACCAACCTGCCCTGATGAAACTGTGTCAGGCGATAAGTCCCTTGCAGCGTCACATCGCCCATTGCGAATCCCGATGAGTCCTCCCCGGCGCTCGATTCATGAAATCCGAGACGCGGAATCACCCCGAGCGTGAACGCATCAACCACGCCGTACTCGATATAGGTCTGCGACGCAAAGTCGTGCGAGGCGGCCGCGCTCTGCAGGTTTCCGGCGCGATCGAAATTGCCGTAAGTCATCAGGTCGTACACATACGGCTCGACCAGCCAATGACCTCGCGGCAACGTGGCCGCCGACGCCGCGAGTAGCGGCCCGGTCCACCAGGCGTCGTCCAAGGATTGCGGCGGTGAGAAACCTGCCTCCGAAGTCGCGGCCGCCATCCCACTCGCCCCGAGGCCGATAGCGCAAAGCGCGGCCCGCAGCGCCAAGCCGCTTGTCAAGCGGTGCATGCGCTATACCTGATCCATCCACAGCGTCGTCGCCTCCCACGCGATCACGTCCGGATTCTCTTCGGGGAAGAATAGTTTCGCGCCAGCGATCTTCCGGATTCCCGTCACGCGCGGCAGCACGGAAACTAAGTATTCGATATTGCCGTGCGAGAAGACCTCGTCGCTCATTCCCCATGCGATGCGAGTTGGCACCTGACAGCGGCGCAGTGACTCGGTGATTCCGGCCAAGGGATTCGGCGCGAGACTCGCTGCGAACCTGTTCGTCAGAGCGCTTCGCGCCGGAGAAGACACCAAAGGGCCGAGGTATTCAGCGATCGCCGCGTCGCTCGGGTGTCCGGGATCGGAATAGCATAGCCGCCAATGGTTCGAGGATCGCAGCATCCCCTTGTTCATCAACCACGGCCGAAGATACAGTTCGCTGTATAAGCCGCCGCGCGCAACGTCTATGATCGGCAGGAGCGCCTCCGGCGGGCTGTCCGTCTCGACATCGCAGTTGGTCAGCAAGAGCGTCCTCGCACGCGGACCGAACTTCGATACGAACAGCTGGGCAACTGCCCCGCCTGAATCGTTCGCGATGATATCCACCCGCTTTATCCCCAGACTGTCGAGGAACGCGGCGATCATCTCGGCCTGTGCGCCGGGAGTTACGTCTTGCCCCGGCGTGACCTCGGTGAACCCGAGGCCCATGAAATCGGGCGCCACGCAGCGCCTCTGTGTGCAGAGACGATCGATCACTCCACGCCACTGGAATCCGTTGAGCGGAAACCCGTGGAGCAGAATCACCGCCGGGCCTCGTCCGCGCTCGATGTACGCGATGCGCCCGTAGCGGGTCTGCACGTACTTGCGCTCCCGGTCGTAGCGCTGCGCCTCCACCACGTCTCCACTGGAAGCTGGCGACTCGCTCTTTCCGATTGCCGCGCCGCTGACCGCTGCGGCGAGCATGGCGCCACTCGTCGCCGCAAGCATTTCGCGGCGGCTCATGAACGCGGGCTGCGGACTCTCCTCAGCAGGCCTCTCGCCCTTCATTTGGCGTGCTCCGCAACCGCGGACCAATGAGCGCGCAGCTCCCGATTGAATTCGTCGGCCCGCTCCTCGGGGAAGAAAATCCGCGCCCCCTGCAGCTCCACGCGACGCTTCGTCCCCGGGATGGTCTCTGCCAGCCAGTGCGACCAGCGGACGTCGAAGTACACGTCATCCGTGCCCCACACGATCAGCGTCGGGACGCTGAGCTGTCGAAGCGAGCCTTCGATCGTAACCGTGTGCCTGCAGTCGAAAGCCATGACGAACCGCTCGAGATCACGCAAGCTGTCCACGCTCCTGAGAAATGGCCGCAGATACGTCTCGATCGCTGAGTCGGTCACCCGATCAGGATGCTCATAAGCCGGCCCCAGCGCGCCCGGCGACCGGTACACGTTCTTGTCGACCAGCATTGCTTCCAGCGTTCCGCGCAGTCCGCCCGCCGCCACCATCTCGACGAACGGCTTGAACGCATCCGGAGGCCAGTTGTCGTGCGTATCGCAATCCGTCAGCGTCAGCGAGCGGACTCGGCCGGGATTCGCCGCCGCAAATATCTGCGCGATCCCTCCACCGCTGTCGTTCCCGATCAGATCCACTTGGTCGATCCGCAGCGCGTCCAGAAACTCCCCGATCATCTTTGCGTTCGCAGTAGCCGAGACATCCTGCCCGCGCTCGATCTCCGAGTCCCCGTGCGCGAGCAGATCAAGCGCCACGCAGCGCCGCACGTCCGACAGTGCCTCGAGTTGGTTGCGCCAGAGATATCCGTTCAGCAGCACGCCATGCACGAAAAGGGCAACGGAACCCGACCCCTTTTCGACATAAGCGATTCGTCCAGACGCGGTCACGGCGTGCTTCTTCGATGTCATGCTCGGAGTGCTCATCGTCGGTCACCCTTCCCCGCAGTGGCTTGTTCCTGCCTCGCCCCCCCTTGAGGCATCCGCTTCCCGCAGCGCCCGCGCACAATCGTCACAGCACACCTCGACGGTGCTTTGACCGATTTTCACTTTGATCGCGCTGTCATCGAGGGGACAATCGCAGGCAGCACAAGTCTTCGCAGTCATGGTTCACCTCCGCTCAAACCGTCCTCTTCGGGAGCCCCCAGTAAACTCCCGTGCGCGTGGAGGCGCTGTCGAAAACTTTAGCGATCGGAGCACGCGCGGCTCACCCGCATAAGAGCGCCGAGGAGTGCGCTACCGTCACGCATCTGGTCTTCCCGTACCGGGCACTTACATTCGTCACCTCGACCAGGAGAACGCCCGTCGCGGACGCGAATCAACTGATGCTTTTCAAAGGGCAAGAGTAAAGGGGCCGGCACATCGCAGGCCGAAAAGCGAGTCTGCACATGGGTGGGGTTGTGAGCTCTGCAGGCAACACTTGGCAAGCCGCAGAGCACACCCCGAGATTTTAATCTGAGCGGTTTTGAAGCCGCCGCTCACACATGTCGCAAATGCGGCCAGGGAGACGACCAGAATGCACCAGGGCGACCTCTATAAGTCTGCTGTCAGCCGCCCTATGCACGTTCACCAACATGCGCGCCCAGTACCGTTGCGCAATCTGATCTCTGCATTTCGCCTCGACGGGGGCTCAACGAATTACACCTACGATCAAGGCCTCACTGTCAAATCGTACGAACATCGTGCACAGTCAGCGCAGATGTAACGACCGTTGAAATTCTGCCGGTGTGCGCCCGTAGGTCTGCCGAAAGGCCGAACTGAAGTGGCTATGACTCGAGAAACCCAAGTGCAGACTTAATTCTGTCAGGTCATCATATTGACCCAATAGGTCCAGAGCAAGCGCGAGCCTGAGACGCAGCTGATAGCGGTACAGCGGGACGCCCTCCACCTGCTGAAAGAGCTGCGTGAGATACACGGGTGAAACGCCTACTTCCACAGCGATATCAGCGAGTGTCCAGCGCCGGGCCAGATTCGAAGACAGAGCCACTTTGGCGCGGTTGACGAGCTTCTGCCGCCCCAAAGTCGCTCGGGCGGAGTGCGACGTGCGCTCTCCCAAAGCGCGCCGAACCAATGTCAGCACCAACGTTTCTGCTTCCAGAGTCTCTGCGAGTCCACTCACCAAACTGTGTCGAAGCAGCGCCACCAACACCTGAGCGCGGGCATCGATGCGCAGCCGCTGCTCGCGAAACACACACTGCGCCCCTTCGCGCACTTGCTCCTTCGGCGCTAACTCGCGCAAGAAAGGTTCGGCAATCGCCAGCGACAGGCACGCGTCACCGCCCTTAACGGGATGGCTGATCCGATAGCTTTCTGCGGCGTTGAAGAATAACACCTGATTGGCTTCAGCGACTGTGTCGTTGAGGCCCAGGTGGCGCACGTAGATACCACGATACGGAAAAACCAGGTGCGTAGTCGTTGCACACTCTTCAGCACTCCGGTGGCGGCATTCACCGTCGCACAGCACATCCCGCAGCGTCACGGTTTCCGTATTCAAAAGATGCCGAATAGCGAATTGGGTCATCGATCTGCCCACGTCCCGCTCTACCGACGCGATCTCTGCCGTCGCGTTGAATCTAGCCCGATCGTCCTGCCTGATCCCAAAGCCGACGCGCTTCTTGTGCAATGATATCCGGGTATTCTTCGGGAAAGAACAGCTTGCCGTCACGAATTCGCCGAATCCCCATGAATCGCGGCAGAATGCCGGCGAGATACTCCGGATCGCGCTGAGAGAAGACCGTATCGCTCAGACCCCAGACCAAACGGGTAGGCACTCTGCATTGACGCAGCAGCGGCTCAATTCCCGCCAGTGCATTGGCCGCGAGGCTCGCTGCGTAGCGATTGACGAGTTCTTCACGCGCCCATGAGGAGAGGAGTGGTTCCAGATATTGATCAATCGCCACATCAGTAGGGTGACCTGGATCGCTATAGTAGCCACCCAATGCCGTCGAGGAGCGAGCCACATCTTTGGCCTGAAGCCAAGTCTCGAGGCAAATGTCTGCGTACAGGCCCGCACGCCCGAGCTCAAAAATAGGTAAAAGAGCCGCCGGTGGGCTATTGATCTCGACGTCGCAGTTCGTGAGTAAGAGCGTACGCACCTGCTGCGGGTGCTTGGTGAGAAATAGCTGCGCGACCGCTCCACCGCTGTCGTTGGCGATCAGATCCACTTGAGGGATAGCCAGGTGCTCGAGGAGTTCAGCGATCATATCGCCCTGCGCTACCGGCGTAACGCTCTGTTCCGGAGCGACTTCGCTGTGACCGAGACCCATCAGGTCCGGCGCAACGCAGCGCCGATGGGCACACAAGCGGTCGATCGCCCCCCGCCACTGAAAACTATTCAGCGGAAAGCCATGGAGAAAGAGCGCGACTGGCCCGGTCCCTCTGTCAATGTAAGCAATCCGCCCTGCACCGATCTCGGCGAACCTCCGTTCCTTGTTAACACGCCGCGCTGCGGCAGCGTCTTCGCTCGGACTCGAGGCTGACATCGCGTGACCGAAAGCAACCCCTTCCAGAGCGCTCGCCAAAAGAATGCCCGCTGAGGCTGCCAATAAATCTCTGCGCTGCATGGATCA
>JBOIAQ010000116.1:0-8919 GCA_050739115.1 Steroidobacteraceae bacterium
GCCGTGCCCTCGCCGCCACGCATCGGGCTGGCCTTCCCGGGCACACCAGCCCACCGCGGCGCGACTTCCACCCCGTGACCGCCCGAAACCGGACATTTTCCAAAGGGGCTATGTCAGGAGGTCTGAAATAAGCGAGGTGGAGGATCGTCTCGGACAGCTCGGCGCGCGTGATGCCGTTCTCGAGCGCGCTGTTGGCATAATAGCCGAGTGCCCCGAGTTCACCGTGGGCGATCAGCGCGGCGACGGACCGAGTTTTTGCGGAGCGCAGGCAATTCGCGGGGGCACTCACCGCAGCACTGTCGAGCTCGAGCACGCCAGCCCAAATTGTCGTCTCGTGGAGAGGCAGGGTCCGGGCCCATCGAGCCCGCTGATCAGTCGCTTGATCTCCTCATCCGTGAGGGACCTCGGCAAGGAATCGGCCACCGTGGGGTCGCTCGGATCTGGTCTCCTCCGACATGAGCAGTCTGGAGTACCTTGCTTATGAGCGTAGCAGCTGCAACACCGGCGCGCCAATTGCAGGGTCGGTAAAGCTCTCGCGCCCCGTTTCGAGATGACCTGCGAAACGCCATTGCTGCTGCCCGGCACTGACAGTGAAGTCGTACCAGTGGTGAGTTCCCTCGAGCTCGAAATACCGCTGTGCGGTGCCGCCGCCCGGTATGCGTACGGAGTGCTCCGACCGTCCATACGCTTCGTCGCGGATGTGCGCGATCATTGCACGATCGCCGGTATTATTGAGGCGCACGGTCATACCGCCGTGGGAGTCGAGCGAGCCGAAGACTTCCAACGTCATCGCCCCGGCACCGCCGATCCTGCGCACGAATCCGTTCGGCCCGTAAACGCTCATCGCTAGTCGCTGCCCGTTGCGCAGCGGGACGAAGTCCCGCAATCGATGGCCGGCCCCCAGCGTATAGCGGCGCGGCAAACCGTCGCTTCCGTCCCAGAACGCCGTGCAGCACACCCCTACAGTGGAGCGATTTTCGAAGTGCAGATGAACGCTATCGGGCGCCGTAACCAGGTTCAGTTCCAGCGCATAGGGCAGCGGACGCGCCCGCCGCCGACCGGGCTCCTGAGCGGCCAGCTCGACGGGCTGGTGCTGCGGGACCGTCGCGGCCGAAAGCTTCGATTCCTGGTACGACAGATCCCAGTAGTCGGCGGTGCTCGGCAGCACCGTCGCACGAGACTGGTACGCGCCGAAATCAAACGCCGAGGTCAGATCTCCGCAGACCGCACGACGCCAGGCCGAAATGTTGGGCTCTCTGACACCGAACCGTGTCTCCAGGAAGCGAATCACGGAGGTGTGGTCGAAGACTTCCGAGCAGACATATCCGCCCTTGCTCCAGGGCGAGACGACCAGCATCGGCACGCGCGGCCCAAGGCCGTACGGGAGCTGATCCGGCGTGTAGAGCCTCGGGTAATTCGGATTTACGGTGTCGTGAATCTCGCCTTCGGTCGATACCGTGGAAATGCCGGGTAACACCGGCGTCGGCGGTTGCGGCGGAACCACATGGTCGAACAGGCCGTCGTTCTCGTCATAATTGAGGAACAGGACGGTTTTGTTCCAGGTCTGCCGGTCGGCTGTCAGCGCGTTCAGTACCCGGGCGATGTAGATCGCGCCGTACGCGGGCGGATACGACGGATGCTCGGAAAATGCGGCCGGTGTCACGATCCAGGAAACCTGCGGCAAGCGGCCCGAAAGAACGTCGGTCCTCAGCTCGTCAACCCCGGCCGGGCGCATGGCGCGCTGGTGCAGCTCGCTGTTCGTCGCCGCATTGGCGAACTGCTCGAAGTAGACCAGCGCGTTGTCGTCGTAATTTCCCGTCATCGGGCTGTCTGTGCTCCATCCCAGCCCCTCCTGATAGACACGCCACGTGATCCCCGCGCTCTGCAGGCGCTCGACATAGGTTGTCCACGCGAATGGCTTCAGGCCCGACGTATAAAGCCAGCAGTCATCGTCGATATACGGCCCGCCGCCATGGCCCTGCGGGTCGATCGACCCGGCCCAGAGCATCACGCGGTTGGGGTTCGTCGGTCCGGCGATTGAGCAGAAATAGTGGTCACAGACGGTGAATGCATCCGCCAAGGCGGAATGAAACGGCACGTCCGGGCGCAAGTGGTACCCCATCGTCATGTCGGTCTTGTTCAGCGGCCAGCCGTTCATCCGCCCGCCCGCAATGGCTCCATGCTGCGATGCCCAGCCGTGATCGAGATCCTGGAGGAACGCGGCCGAGGTCTGACGCGTGTCCAGGTGAAACGGCAGAATCGACTCCTCGGGACGATCCATCCGCGGCTGAAACCAGACGGGCTTGCCTCCGGGCAACGGCAACGGGAAGCGGTCACTGTACCCGCGCACGCCGGACAGATGCCCGAAATAGTGATCGAACGATCTGTTCTCCTGCATGAAGATGACCACGTGCTCGACATCTTCGATGGTGCCGGAGCGTCCCACGCCCGCAAGCGCCGATGCACGCGCAATGCTGTTGCGCAACAGCGCCGCGGTCGCCGCATTCAAGCTGCATTTCAGGAAATTGCGTCGGTTGATCATCGCGCTTGCGCGATTTGACGGATGCGAACCGCCGCCGCTCCATCACCCAATGCGAGGGCCCGGCACAGATGCGTCAGCGCCCGGACTCGATCGCGCGCCACGCCACGCCCATCGGCGTAGGCGCTGCCCAGAGCGAGTTCGGCCGGTCCGTTCGGCTGGCGGACCAGCCGCCGCAGTATGCTCACGCTTTCCTGTTGATAAAGCCGCGCCTTCCGGGGATTTCTAGGCAGGAAGGCGCCGACCGCGTACTTGTGACCGAGTTCCGCGTCGCTCCCGGCGAGTTCCTCCGGGGCGACCCCGACGCGGAACCAGTACGCTGCGCGCCAGGCGCTGCGTCGCGCACCCGTGCCATGAAGATAAGCGTTCGCAAGCTGCCTCGCGGCGAGTTCACTCCCATGCTCGGCAGACCAGCGATACCAGTGAACAGCGGACGCGGAGCTGCGCGGCACTCCGAGGCCAGCGCCGTAGAGCTGCCCCAGCGCGTACGCCGCCCACGCACTCTGGTACTTCACCACGACGGATCGAAGTGCGCGAGCGGCCTCAGGGTACCGCTTCGCGGCGAACATTTTTACAATCCGCCGCTCCGCCTCGAGCGCCAATGGCCGACGGGCAACGTATCGCTGCGCGTCGGCATCGCATTGACTCCACCGGGCCGGTGCAGCCGCAGCGATGGTTTGCCCAGATGGGCTCGCCATGACCGGAGACTGAAGCAGCAGCGAGGCCCCCGCGGCTGCGCTCGTCAAAATCAAGCGAATCGTTCCCCTCACATCACCCTGCTCCACAGGTCAACGAGGCCGCAACTCCAGTGCTCGGCGCCAAGGTGCGCCTGAACGCGCGCAACTGGGAAGGGCTACGCGCGCGCGCGCGCCTTCCCCCGACTTCGCGGGCAAGTGCTCTGCGCGGACTGCGGATCTGATATCCACCAGACCCAGGCACTCCCCCGGCACCCATAGGCGATTGACGCTCCTCTACTCGTGCCGCTCGAAGTCGTAATGGAAATTGAGCGATATCACCCGCGGGCGCATCGGCGTCTCGGTGAGGATGAACAGCGAGGAACTGGTAGACATACTCTTGTTCACGTCGGTCAAATTCGCTCCGTCCAGAGTGACCGTCCAGTCCCCCTTGGAAACGCCGATGGACGCGTCGTAGGTGGTCCAGCCGGGCTGATTGTAGGTCGCCAGATATCCGGCCGCCGAATGCGTATCCCCTTCGTGCTGGACCCCCGCCTGGACGAAGGAAATGTAGTTCCCGATAATCCAGTCGTAGCGCACGCGCAGGTTCGCCTCGAACGGGGGCGAGTACGCGAGCGAGCTGCCCTGGGCCCCGTAAACGTTCTGCACCGGAACCGCGACCCCCTGGACATAGCGGGTCGTGACCGGCTTGCCGAAATTGGGGCTCGCGGGATTGTCGTCGATGAGCGCCGGCGAATTGGTGAGCGCGCTACGGTTCCACGCGACCGACCCCTGCACCGACAGACCCGTGACCAGATGGGCCGCGACCTGCAACTCCACGCCGCGCACGCGGTACACCGGACCGTTCGTCCCGAAGCTGACGTTGCCAAATCCGCACGAGGGACAGAAAAAGCTCGTCTGCACGTTATCCCAGTTGTCCTGATACAGCGCCCCATTGATGAGCACGTGATGATTGAGCAGCTCGCTCTTCCATCCCACCTCGTTGTTCGTCAGCAAGTCCGAGCCGTACGCCTTGGGTGTAATGAATTGCGGAATGCCATTGGCGTCCGGCAGCAACGCAACGGCTCCGCGATTGAATCCTCCGGGCCGATATCCTTGCGAGTACGTGTAATACGCCATCACATTCGGCGTGATGTGCCAGCTCAGATCGGCGCGCCCGAGATGTCCGGTCAATACCTGACTGTTCGGAACCTGGTTATTGAGGTTCACTCCATTGGAACCCAGGCAGCGACCAAAATAGGTGGTGGCGCTGAATTCCTTGCAGCCGAAGCTACCGACGTCGCCGCCGAGCAGCTGGTCGAACATGTCGAAGTAGCGCATTCCGCCCGTGATCGTGAGCACTTTCGGAAGGATGTCGTAGCTCACCGACATATAGGCGGCCTCCTGCCGGAACGTCCGCTGCTGATCGTCTGTGAAGGCGGTGGCGGAGTTGCGTAGACCCGGCTGATTGGCGGTCTCGCCGGGCGGCGGCCCAATCGGCAAGAAGCAATTGGACGTCACCCCATTCGCAGTGCACTGCGGAACGGTGCGGTATAACCAGTTAGTGATGTCATTGACCTGGTCGTTCTCGTAGAACACCCCGGCAATTCCGCGCAGCCGCCAGCTCTGCGGCGTGCTGACGCGAAGTTCCTGGCTGAGATGCCCATTGTGCAACGACTCCTGCCATGCCTGCGCCGGCGAGTAGCAGGTGGCATTGGCGTTTCCGACTTTCGAGGAATACGTGACGCCGGTGCACTGGTAATAGTAGCCGTAGCGCCCGCGGGCATAGTTTGTGTAATCGCCCTGGGACTGCGTGTCGCGCGACAGATAGGAACCGGCGTAAACGACACTCAATACGCTGATTTTTCCGTGGATCGTGAGAGCCGTATTCTCGAACGTGTCCTTGTTATAGGAGGGCTCAAACAGATTGACCGACAGCGGCGGCAGCGCCACGCCCCCGCTCGGCTGACCGGAGGCGCTGAGGATCGTTCCTTCGGAACCATTCGGCATCTCGTAGAAGACGCCCTGCGCATCCATGCTCTGATAGGTCTGCTCGATGAGAACGTTCCAGTCGTCATTGATTTTCCACAGCAGCGAAGCCCTGCCCCCGTTGTAACTCAGGGGATTGATGTGATTTGCCGCGATCTGGTAGTTGTTAACAGAAACACTGTTCGTCGGGACGACGCCGCCGTTCTCCAGCGCAAGACCGAGATCCGTGGTGCCGCGCGAGAACGTGGCCGGCAGGTTATTGATGTAGCCGCCGCGGTCGTCCGTGAAGACCACCAGACGTACTGCCAACTCGTTGGTAATCAACGGAAGGTTCAGCACCGCATTCACATCGGTGTTCGGATCGCCATGTGCGGTGATACCGTAACCGGCATTCGCCGTCACCTGGAGCGTGTCGAGCTCCGGCTTATTGGTGATGAAGCGGACGGTACCGGCCTCTGAGCCTGCGCCGAATAGGGTACCCTGCGGGCCTTCGAGCACCTCGATGCGCTGCAGATCGACCGCGTATACATCGAGGGAGCGGTCCGGCATCGTGGTCGATTCATTGTCGAGATAGAGGGCGACATTCGGGAAGAATGAACCCGCCGTGTCGCCGAAACTCGGCGCCCCTAGGCTCAGGCCCCTCATGAACACATCGAAATATCCTGGGCCGAGACCGCCTATGGTGACGTTCGGAATATATTTGACGTAGTCCGCGAGCGTTTCCACGTTCAATTTCGCCAACGTCTCTCCGGTCAGCGTCTGCATCGTGATCGGGACGTCCTGCTCGTTCACGGCGTATAGCGTGGCGGTGACGATGACCGTGGACAGTTGGCCGGTGGCGCCGGGCGCGCCGGTATCGGTGCCGGTGGTGCCGCTCGTGGCGGCACCGGTGCTCATCGCGGCGCCGTCATTCGGTGAGGGAGGCTGGGCCGCGGGAGGCGGCGCCGCGAACGCTCGGCAGGCCGCGCCGGCCAGGATGGCGGCGACGGCGTACGGGACACTCGATTTCATGGCCACCCCCCCGTTTCCCTGGATTATAGCCGACGACCCCGGCCCGGATTGAACGGAAGCGCCATCATCGTGGTATGCAGCGCTGCGCCTACATGCCAAAGAATTGGCCGCCGGGCCTGGCGCAAAGTCGCGTCCGCACGCTTAAGCCGCGCATCATCATGCGATACTGCAGCAGTTGGACCCGTTCAGCTCGTTTGGAGCGGATTTTTTCGGGGCGCGCCATGTTCTGGCAATACGCTACAGCAACGGCTCGATATCTCGCGCGGCCGGGAATACGTGCAGATCAACGCGTCGCCGCTTTCGATGACTCGACCGCAGTGGACCATGTCGACACCTATGCTATCGAGGCCCACGACGTTTATCTCCGGCAGCCAACGGTCGACACGGCCGTAATGGCCAAGACGAGCCTGTACTCGACCGAGCTTGATCGGCTGTACGTATCGGTGCCCCATTTGGGCGAGACAATGGCCCGTATACTGATCTTTAAGCCGTCACCCTAGTCGCGGTGGAACGATCGGCTCCTGGATGACAAACCGTGGCTTACGCTGCGGTGGATCGGATTGAGAGCCGTCGCAAAGCCACGTGCGATGGGGAGCTGGCGTTCAAGCATGTACAATCTGGAACTCCGGTAAAAGACCATTGGCGGCATCGTGGACGACCATGCAAGTAATGGCACCAACGCCGGCAGCCGCGTGAGCGCATCCCCGGGTGGACGCCTTCATCCCCGCCTCTGGTGGCGCCTTCTGCTGGTTGTGCCCGTGGTAGCCACCCTATGGGTGCCCTGGTACGCGCGCGCAATTCCCGAACTGCTGGGGGTGCCGTTCTTCTACTGGTACCTCATGGCCTGGGTGCCCGTGAGCGCGATGTGCTCCGGAGTGGTCTACTTCAAGACTCGCGATCTGGTCTGAGGGCGGCAGCATGCAGGTGTCGGCCCTGATCGTCTTCCTGCTGTTGTTCGGCCTGGTCACCGCCGTCGGCTTCATCGCCGCACGCTGGCGCAAGGCCGACCTCAACCAGCTGCACGAATGGGGGCTGGGCGGCCGCCGCTTCGGCGGCTGGGTGACCTGGTTTCTGCTGGGTGGTGACCTGTACACCGCCTACACCTTCATCGCGGTTCCAGCGCTCGTCTTCGGCGCCGGCGCCATCGGATTCTTCGCGATGCCCTACACCATCATCGCCTATCCGCTGGTGTTCGCGGTGCTGCCGAGATTGTGGCGTATTGCGCGCCGGCATGATTACGTGACGGGCGCGGATTTCGTCCGCGGCCGCTACGGCAGCCGGCTACTTGGCCTCCTCGTCGCGATCACCGGCATCCTCGCCACGATGCCCTACATCGCTCTGCAGCTCATCGGCATCGAAGTGGTGATAGCGGCGCTCGGCTTTCCGACCGGCGGATGGGTGGGTGACCTACCGCTCATCATCGCTTTTGCGGTGCTGGCCGCGTACACCTATACCGGCGGCCTGCGCGCACCAGCGCTGATCGCGGTCGTGAAGGACCTGCTGATCTATATCACCATCATCACGGCGGTGATCGTCATTCCTCTCGAGCTTGGTGGCCTCGGCAGGATCTTTCATGCCGTGCCGGCCTCCAAGCTGCTGCTCACCACGCCACCCCCGGGCGGCCTCGGCAGCTACAGCGCCTTCGCCACGCTGGCGCTCGGCTCGGCGCTTGCACTCTTCGTGTACCCGCACGTGCTGACCGGCACGCTCGCGGCGGATAACCCGCGGACCCTTGCCCGCAATATGGCCTTCCTGCCAGCCTACAGCCTCGCGCTCGGGTTGATCGCACTTCTCGGCTTCATGGCCATTGCCGCCGGCGTGGACAAGATGCCGCAATTTTCCGGCTACTTCCAGCATTACTCCAGCAACTTCGCGGTGCCGGCGCTGTTCATACACAGCTTCCCGGGATGGTTCGTCGGGATGGCCTTCGCGGCCATCGCCATCGGCGCCCTAGTACCTGCCGCCATCATGTCGATCGCATCGGCGAACCTGTGGACGCGCAGCGTTTACCGCGAGTACCTGCGGCCCGATTGCAGCGACGCCGACGAGGCGCGCCAGGCCAAGCTCGTCTCATTGGTGGTCAAATTCGGCGCGCTGGTGTTCGTGCTGAGCCTCCCGACCACCTACGCAATCAATCTGCAGCTCCTCGGCGGCATCTGGATCATCCAGACGGTACCCGCGATGGTCTTTGGCCTGTACACGCGCTGGTTCCATCGGTGGGCGCTCGCCCTGGGGTGGCTCGCCGGCATGACGATGGGCAGCTGGCTTGAGGTCGGCCTCAAGTTCAAGGGCGCCGTCTATCCAGTGCACGTGCTCGGCATGGTCGTGCCTACCTACATCGCGCTGCTGACGTTGATCGCGAATATCGCATTGGCGTTCGTGCTGACCATAGTGTTTCGTACTCTGCGTGTTGCCGAGGGAATCGACGAGACGGCACAGGCGGCGTAACTCGCCGTCGCGTGAGCCGCGCAGAATTAGCCGCACGGCGTGCCAGCATGGGACTTGCTCGGCGCGGCGGTCGCGATGAATTGCCTCAATGAGACGCTATCGAATGCGGCAATGTCCTCTGCCACTCTCGTGTCTTACTTTCCGCACATCGCGGGGGTGATTTCCGGGTAATTTCCGCCCGGCTGGCGAGGGCTATTCGGGTGCGTTGAGCTCGATGAGCCGCTGTGTGTGAACCTCCCAGGTCCGTAAGAGCTTCTT
>JBOIAQ010000117.1:0-8662 GCA_050739115.1 Steroidobacteraceae bacterium
CTTTCGTGCCGATCGCCGGTCTTCATCACGCAGGCCGTGACCACGCCGCCGGCTTTTGTGTATTCAACGACTGTGGGGTGGCGATCGAGCTGCTGCGCAGTCGCTTCGGCCTCCACCGCATCGCTTACGTGGACATCGATGCGCATCACGGTGACGGCGTGTTCTACGCGTTCGAGAGCGACGCGGCAGTCATCTTTGCCGATCTGCACGAGGACGGGCGCTATCTCTATCCCGGGACGGGCGCGGCGGAGGAGAGGGGCCGGGGAGAGGCGGAAGGCACCAAGCTCAATCTGCCGCTGCCGCCGGGTGCCGATGACACCCTGTTCGCCGACCTCTGGCCGCAGGTGATCGTTCACCTCGAGCGCTTCGAGCCCGAATTTCTCATCCTCCAATGCGGCGCCGACAGCATCGAGGGTGATCCGCTGACGCATCTTCGCCTCACGCCCGGCGCCCATGCGCGCGCGGCAAGCGAGCTTGCAAGCCTCGCCGACAGGCTCGGCCATGGGCGCGTGCTGGCGCTCGGGGGCGGAGGATACGATCGCGCGAATCTCGCCAGCGCCTGGAACGCGGTCGTCGAAAGTCTCGCGGCGTAGCGCTCTCTGGGCGGGCGGCGCCGCGTGGCATGCGGCGGTCGTGTGCGAGCCAGTCAAGGTGGGGAGCCTTCCGGTAGAATCCCGCGTTGCCTCCGCCTCGCTTTCACTGAAGGGCCCCGCGAATGTTCCCCAAGAGCCTGGATATCCGCAGCTTCGACCCCGAGCTCAGCCGCGCGCTCGAGGGCGAGCGCCGCCGCCAGGAAGATCACATCGAGCTCATTGCCTCGGAGAACTACACCAGCCCCCGGGTGCTCGAAGCGCAGGGATCGGTGCTGACGAACAAATATGCCGAAGGCTATCCCGGCAAGCGCTACTACGGGGGCTGCGAGTATGTCGATATCGCGGAGCAGCTCGCCATCGACCGCGCGAAGAAGCTCTTCGGCGCCGCCTACGCCAACGTGCAGCCGCATTCGGGGTCGCAGGCGAACGCCGCGGCCTACCTCGCCCTGGTGCAGCCGGGTGATCCGATCCTCGGGATGAGCCTCGATCACGGCGGCCATCTCACTCACGGGGCGCGTGTCAACTTCTCGGGAAAATTCTTCCGCGCCGCGCAGTACGGCATTCGTCCCGACACGGGCGAGATCGACTACGAGCAGGTGCAGCGCCTCGCCGAGGAACACCGCCCCAAGATGATCATCGCCGGCTTCTCCGCCTACTCGCGGGTGATCGACTGGGCGCGCTTCGCGCAGATCGCAAAGAGCGTTGATGCCTACTTCGTGGTCGACATGGCGCATGTCGCGGGGCTCGTCGCGGTCGGTATCTACCCGAATCCCGTGCCGCACGCCGATGTGGTCACGACCACCACGCACAAGACGCTGCGAGGGCCGCGCGGCGGCCTGATCCTCGCGCGCGAGAACGAGGAGATCGCGAAGAGGCTCAACTCGCTCGTCTTTCCGGGGACGCAGGGCGGACCCCTGATGCACGTCATCGCCGCGAAGGCCGTGGCGCTGCTCGAGGCACTGCAGCCGGAATTCGCCGTCTATCAGCGGCAGGTGTTGGCGAACGCCCGCGCCATGGCCGCGAGGCTCGCCCACCGGCATTATCAGATCATCTCCGGTGGCACCGACAATCACCTCTTCCTGGTGAGTCTCATCGGCCGCACGATCACCGGCAAGGAGGCCGACGCCGCCCTCGGGAAATCCAACATCACGGTGAACAAGAACGCCGTACCCAACGATCCGCGTCCGCCCATGATCTCGAGCGGCCTGAGGATCGGCACTCCGGCCTCGACCACGCGCGGCTTCAGGGAGCGGGAGGTCGAGCAGGTGGCGGACCTGATCGCCGACGTGTTGGATTGCGACGGTGCGCAAGCGGTCGTGGAGCGGGTGCGCGGTCAGGTGCTCGAGCTCTGCCGGCGCTTTCCCGTGTACGGCCCCGTGAACGGACAGTAGGAGCTCGGGGTCCGGGCCGTGTACTGCCCGTTCTGCGGCCACATCGAGACGAAGGTCACGGACTCCCGCTTGGCCGGCGAGGGGCGTCAGATCCGCCGCCGTCGCGAGTGTCTCGCCTGTGGCGAGCGGTTCACCACTTTCGAGACCGCCGAGCTCGTGATGCCCATGGTGATCAAGGGCGACCGCAGCCGCGAGCCCTTCGATGAAGGCAAGCTCCGCTCCGGTATGGAAAAGGCGCTCGAGAAGCGCCCGGTGCCACGCGGGCAGGTCGATGAGGCGTTGAGCCGCATCGCGCACGAGGTGCGTGCGCTCGGAGACCGGGAGGTGCCCTCGCGGGTGATCGGCGAGCTCGTGATGGAGGAGCTGCGCCGACTCGATGAGGTGGCCTACGTGCGCTTCGCTTCGGTTTACCGACACTTCGAGGATGTGGAAGCCTTCCACGAGGAGATCCGCCGGCTGCGCAATCCACCTCCCGGCGAACAGCCGCCCCGCGAGTCCCGGCGCCCGACTAAGCGAGCGCCGGCGGTGAACCGCGACCAGCTGTCACTGCTCTCGCCGGAGTCGCCCACGGAAAAAGATGGCAGCGGCGGGGAGCAAAAGAAGTGATACGGCCCGCTCATGTTCACGGAGTTTGATCGCACCGCGATGGCCCGCGCCCTGGCACTCGCCGAGGGCGGCCTGGAGACGACGCAGCCGAACCCCCGGGTGGGGTGTGTCATCGCGCACGGTGAGCAGATCGTCGCAGAGGGCTGGCACGAGCGGGCCGGCGAGCCCCATGCGGAGATCAATGCCCTGCGCGCCGCCGGATCGTCGGCAGCCGGCGCAACGGCATACGTCACCTTGGAACCGTGCAGTCATCACGGCCGTACGCCGCCGTGCGTCGAGGCACTGATCGCCGCGCGCGTGGCGCACGTCATCTTTGCACTGGAGGATCCCAACCCGCGCGTGAGCGGCCGGGGGGCGCAGGCGCTGCGGCGCGCCGGCATCGCAGTGGATTCGGGCCTGCTGGCCGCCGAAGCCGCGGAGCTGAATCCGGGATTCCTGAAGCGCATGCGCTCCGGCCGCCCCTGGGTACGGGTGAAGCTCGCCATGAGCCTCGATGGCCGAACGGCTCTGGCGAATGGTGCGAGTCGGTGGATCACCGGGGCCGCCGCCCGCGAGGACGTGCAGCATTGGCGGGCGCGCAGCTCGGCGATCCTGACGGGCGTCGGCACCGTGCTCGCGGATGACCCGCTGCTGACCGTGCGGCTGCCGGATCTGGCGGAGGGTCGCGCGAGAGCGCAGCCGCTTCGGGTCGTGCTCGATGCGGGGCTGCACACACCGCCGGAAGCGCGCATGCTCACGAGCGGGGGAAGTGTCTTGATTATGACGGCGGCGGACCGGGGCACGAATGAAACCGAAACGGTGGCGCGCCGCGCCCAGCTCATTGCCAGGGGAGCGCAAATCGAGGAAGTGTCTGCTTCCGAGAGCTCGAGCGCAGGAACGGTGCGGTTGAGTCTGCCCGAGGTGCTGGATCGGCTCGGCCGGCGGGAGGTCAACGAGCTGTGGGTGGAGGCGGGACCGCGCCTCGCCGGAGCGCTGCTCGAGCAGTCGCTCGCCGACGAGCTGCTCCTGTACGTAGCGCCCAAACTCCTCGGCCCGACGGCGCGTTCGCTCGCCGACATCGCCGAAGTGCGGGAGCTGAAGGATGCGCCGCGGCTCGCCATCATCGAGACGCAGCCGATCGGCGAGGATCTGCGGCTTCGGCTGCGGCGCGCCGCAAGTTAGTTTCCTGTAGCGGGGAGGGCAGCGCTTGTTCACGGGTATCGTTCGGGATGTCGGCAGCGTCGTCTCTCGTGAGCCACGCGGCGGAGACGTGCGGCTGGTCATCGCTTTCGACCGGCTCGACCCCGCGGGGATTCAGGTCGGCGACAGCATCTGCGTTCAGGGCTGTTGCCTCACCGCCGTCGCGCTGCGTGACCGCTCATTCGCCGCCGACCTCTCGCGCGAGACTCTCTCGCTCACAACCCTCGGCGAGCTGACAGCCGGCTCGCCGGTGAATCTGGAGCCCTCGCTCAGAGCCGGCGATCCGCTCGGGGGACACCTGATCTCCGGTCACGTGGATGGGATCGGCGAGATCGTGGGAATTAGCGGCGATGCGCGCTCGAGCAGAATCGAGATTTCGGTACCACCCGCTCTTTGCCGCTACATCGCCCGCAAGGGCTCGGTCGCGATCGATGGCGTCAGTCTCACGACCAACGAGGTACAAGGTGGCAGGTTCGGCATCAACCTCATCCCTCATACGCGGGCGGTCACGACCCTCGGCGCGCTGCGCGTGGGCGGCCACGTCAACGTCGAGGTCGACCAGATCGCCCGCTACCTCGAGCGGCTTCTCAGCGGGGACGGCGACGACAACGAAGACTGGCGGCGCGAGCAGGTTTCCGGCCACGCCGACCCCAACGGACGGGTGACTGACCCAACCACCGGACTGACCAGCGGCAACGACCAGAACTGGGTCGGGGGAGTCAGCACGGATCCCCTCTCCCACGGCCGCGACGACAGTGCGGTCTAGGCCGAGACCCGCGTGCCGATCACCTCGGGCCTGATGGACGCGCCGGCACTGCATCAGTTCGACCTCATCGCCGCGGCGCGCTTCGAGCATTACAGCGATGCGGGCAGCGACACCGTGCCGAAGTTCGGCTTTCGCCGGGAGCCGTTCGACAGCCAGCCCGTGCTCCGCGGGACTACACGAAGTCCTTCGTAGCGCCGCCGCTATACCAGGCGTACGGCCCCTTCGACACCCGCATGGGGCGGGTACCATAGCCTGGGGCGGGTACCATAGCCGCCGGCGTGTTCGGCGAGGACGGCAACAATCCGAGCCTGAAGGCTGCCATCTCGGTCTCGCGCTCCATCGGGTTCGTGTTCCGGCCGAGGCGGGTCAACGGACTCGAGGTGACGGCGGATTTCTGCTCGACCTACCGGTACGGTTTCGCGGGCGGTATCGGCTTCAACAACATCCTCAATTCCGTCAACAAGCCGGGCTCCGCCTCGCCCTTCTGCCCACCATCCAGTACGCCGGCAACGCCAGCAACCTCGGCGTGTTCGCCGGCACGCTGCCGAAGTACCGGTTCTATTTGACCGTCGACTGGGCCTTCCACGGGCTTGGCCTCACCGTGGCGAACACCTACGTGTCCTCGGTCGAGGACCGCGGGGCGGGAGGGACGATCCTGCCGGCCATTCCTGCGTGGCGCGTATGACTGGCACCTCCGCGGCGTGGACAGCAACACCCAGCTGACGCTGGCGGTCGGCGTGAACAACATCGGCAATGTGATGCCGCCGCTTGCGCCGCGTGCCTTCAGCAACCAGAATACCAACGCGGACATCGCGACGTACTCTCCCATCGGGCGGCTGGCGTATGGCGAAGTAGCCGTCTCTTTCCGATGAGGCGACGCCAAGGCGGAGAATTGCCGAGCCACGCAACCACCGGGCCCTCGCGGCCGGCTGATCGGAGCGCCCCTGAGACGGACAGCGAGGGCGCTGGCCGCCCCCGCACCGCGCCCCTCCCGGCATGGGCGCGCTTCTGGCAGCGGCTGATGGACTGGCGCATCGGGGTCGTACCGGTGCCGGTGGGCATCGTGCTGGCAGGCGTGCTCTGGTATTTCGTCGGCCGCGGCAAGGTTGCGACCGACCTGCCGATGATGATCGGACTCACGCTGCTGCTCTCCTTCATCTGTGCGGAGATCGGGCATCGGATCCCCGGGCTGCGCATGGTGGGCGGTGCGGTCATCGTGGCGACGTTTCTGCCCTCGGCGCTCGTGTACTACCACGTGTTGCCACAAGATCTGGTGGGGGCGGTCACGCGCTTCACCAAAGGATCCAACTATCTCTTCCTCTATATCTCCGCGATCATCGTCGGCAGCGTCTTCGGGATGGATCGAACGGTACTCATCCGGGGATTCGTGAAGATTTTCGCCCCGCTTGCGGCCGGTACGGTGGCGGCCGTGATCGTGGGAGGAGCGGTCGGTGCGGTGCTCGGGCTCGGGGTGAAGCACGCGCTGTATTACGTGGTGCTGCCGGTGATGGCAGGCGGGGTGGGCGATGGGGCGGTGCCGCTGTCGCTCGGATATGCCGGGGTGCTGCACCAGGGCTTTGGAAGCCAGTTTGCGCAGGTGCTGCCACCGGTGATGATCGGAAGTCTCTTCGCGGTGTTGATTGCCGGAGCGCTGAACCGGCTCGGAAAGCGCAAGCCGCAGTGGACCGGCGAGGGGAGGCTGCAGCCCGGCGGGCAGATGGATGAGTTTCTGAAGAAGGACACACCTGCGCCGCACGCGGACGTGATGAATATCGCGGCCGGGATGTTGACGGCGGTGACGCTCTACCTGGTGGGCGAGCTTACCTTCGTGGAATGGAAGTGGCCCGCGCCGGTCGTGATGCTTGCGCTGGCGGTGGCCATGAAGCTCGGCTGGTCGGTGACCCGCCGGCTCGAGCTCGGAGCGGATGCGGTCTTCCAGCTATTTGCCAAGGTGGGCACCTATCCGCTGCTGTTCATGGTGGGTGTCGCGATGACGCCGTGGAACAAGCTGATCGCGGCGCTCGCTCCGGCGGACCTGATCACGATCGCAGCGACGGTGGTGACGCTGATCGGCGTGGGGTTCTGGATGGGACACAAGGTCAAGCTTTATCCGATCGAAGCCGCGCTCGTGAACGCAACCCACGCCGGCCAGGGTGGCACCGGCGGAGTGGCCATCCTGACTGCCGCCGAGCGCATGCAGCTCATGCCTTTCGCGCAAATCGCGATCCGCATTGGCGGCGCGATCGTGGTCACGCTGACACTACTGGCGTTTGCACGCTTGCATTGAGCGAGGCGCTTGGCGGCTCGCCGGCTTGCGCCAGACTCAGACGATTGCCCCCGACACCGCCCAGCGATGCTGCGCCACCGGGTGAAGCCGCAGATCGAGCGGGTCGCCGCCACGGAGTGACTCCCAGCGTTTCCACATAATCAGCGCCTTTGCGGTATCGGACCGCGATCCGAGCACCGCGGGATGTGGCACCATTGCGCCCCTCTTTTCACCGGAGACGCACTCATGCGCCAGGGCCCCTACCGCGCATTGCTGCTGACCTGTGCCCTCATGCTCTCGGCCGCACCCCTGGGCGCAGCAGGTACTGCGCGGGCAACACCGCCCGCCGTCGGCCAGCCCGCGCCGCCGCTCATCGTGCCGGAGCTCGACGGTCATGCGTTCGATCTCGCCAAGCTGCACGGCAAGGTCGTGCTGATCAACTTCTGGGCGACCTGGTGCTCGCCCTGTCGCCTCGAGATGCCGACGCTCAACGCGCTCTACCGTCGCTATCATGCGCGCGGGCTCGACCTCCTCGGCCTCAGCATCGATGAGGCCCCGGACGCCGGCCGGGTGCGCCAGGTCATGCGACAGTTCGGCTACCCGGGAGCGCTCGCCAGCGCGGCGCGGGTCGACGGCTTCGGTGAGCCGGTCGCGGTCCCGATCACTTATGTGATCGATGCCAGCGGCATCATCCGGGCGCAGCTTCAGGCCGAGGGGCCCTCCGGGGTGTCCCGGCAGGCGCTGGAACAGGCCGTGTTGCCGCTTCTCAACGAGCGAAAAGGACATTCCTGAGGCGGGAAACCGCGGCAGGTATACTTGGGGAACTTACTTTGAGGCGTTCCCATGTCCAAAGTGCTGCCTCTTTCCGGCAAATCGGCACCGGCCGGCTCTGCCGGCCTGAATTCCATCGAGGAGATCGTCGCCGACCTCAGGGCGGGGCGCATGGTCATCATCATGGACGACGAGGACCGCGAGAACGAGGGCGATCTCATCATGGCCGCCGAGCTCGCGACGCCCGAGGCGGTGGCATTCATGATCCGCCACGCGAGCGGCATCATCTGTGTGCCCATGGCGGAGGACAGCCTCACGCGCCTCGACTTGCCGCAGATGGTCGCGAGCAACAGCGAGTCGCAGCGCACCGCCTTCACGATCTCGGTGGACCTGCGCGCGGGCACCACCACGGGCGTCTCCTCGGGTGACCGGGCGGCAACCATCCGCGCGCTGGCGGATGAGTGCTCGAAGCCGCAGGATTTCGCGCGGCCGGGGCATATTTTTCCGCTCCGCGCCCGCCGCGGCGGAGTGCTCGTCAGGACCGGCCACACGGAAGCCGCCGCCGACCTTTGCCGCCTGGCCGGCCTCAAGCCGGCGGGCGTCATCTGCGAGCTGATGAACGAGGATGGCACCATGGCGCGGCGGCCGCAGCTCGAGGCTTTTGCCCATCGTCATGGCCTCAAGATCGGCACCATCACCGACCTGATCCGCTATCGGCTGCGCAACGAGCGCTCGGTCGAACGCGTGGCGGTGCAGTCCGTTCAAACGGAGCTCGGCGAATTCACGCTCTATGCCTACGAGGATCGGATGAGTCAGGATGTGCATCTCGCCCTAACCCGAGGGAAGCTGCACGGCGAGGCGCCGCCTCTCGTGCGGGTGCATGTGGTCGATCCTCTGCGGGACCTTCTCGGCATCCGCGCCGATCCCGTGGCCTGGACCCTGCGGGCGGCGATGGAGCGGATCGCGCGCGCCGGCAGCGGAGTGATCGTGATCCTGCGCGAGCGGGAAGCCTCGAGTGACCTGCTGGATTCGGTGCGCTCATCGAACCCGTCAACCGGCCGGGATGCTCGAGCGGAGCCGGCCCGGGGGG
>JBOIAQ010000118.1:0-8529 GCA_050739115.1 Steroidobacteraceae bacterium
CGAGCCCGAGCTCACTCCGCTGCAGCGTCAGGTACTCGGTTTGCTCGGCGTGCCGGCGAGCGGCTTCCGGGGCTGACGGGCCGGCGGAAATTCCCCGAAATCACCTCCGCGATGTGCGGAAAGTAAGACGAGCCAGCCGCCGAGCGCCAGCAGTGGCGCGAGCGGGAGGAGGAAGCTCAAGTGATACCAGATGGGAAATCGATGCCAGAGATGGACGTGGGTCGGCAGGAAGAGCGCCACGATCACGAGCCCGACGATCCAGGGTGCCAGGCGGCTTGGGGGTGCGATCGCCCGCACGATCGCGCCGGCACCGAGCGAGGTGACCGCGGCCATCGTGAGGCGCGCGATTTTCATGGTGAGCGTGAATACCAACGTGGGCTCCGCTTGCCGATATCCAGGCAGCCAGAAACGCAAACCCCAGTCGATCGCGGTTACGATGACAGCCCATCCCACGAAACCGGCGATGATCGCCACGATGGTGCGTCGCATGCGCTATGCTCCGGTTTTATTAGTTTGTTCATAATAGTTTAATTAAAGTATGAAGGCAAGAGCGCTCATCCTTGGCGTGTTGCATCGCGGGGACTTTCACCCTTATGAGATCAAGCGGCGCCTGGAGAACGCGATGGTGGAGTGCTACATCGACATCGATGTGGGGACGCTCTATTACGCGATCCGGCAGCTGGAGAAGGAGGGCCTGATCTCGGCCGTCTCCCGCGAGCGGGTGGCTCGCGGCGGCATGCGCACGGTCTATAGAATCACCCCCAAGGGGAGGGCCGAATTCCAGGCGCTGCTGCACCGGCAATTCGAGGAGGAGGGTCCGGTGTCGCAGACGCTCTACGGAGCGCTGCTCTTTCTGCACCTTGCGGACCTGGCCGTGGTCGAAGACCTGCTCCGCCGCCGCCTCGAGCGGTTGGATGAGCTCATTGCCAAACTCGGCCCCATCCGCAAGGAGCTGAGGCCCGTGCTCTCAACGGGGGGCGAGTATCTGCTGCAACACATCGAAAGGCAGCGGCACCTCGATCGCGAATGGCTCAAAGGTGTGCTCGCCGACGTCAAAGCGCGTCGCGTGCACGACGTCGCGAACCCGAAACGCCTGGGAGCCGGCGCCGCGGTCCGCAAGTCAAGCAAACCGCACTGAGCGCTTAGCGCGATGCTCGTCGACCCGCCGCGGTCGACCCCGGCCGGCGGCGAGATGCCTCAGATCCCGCCGTACCAGGCGTAACCCTGATCTTCCCAGTAACCGCCCCCTCCCTGACCGAAAGGGCGATAGCTCGTGACGAGCTGGATGTGCATCACGTACTTCGCCATCTTGTAGCCGAGCTGCCGTCCTAACCGCAGGCGCAGCGGCGCGCCGTACTTGATCGGCAGAGTCTCGCCGTTCAAGGCGTAGGCGAGAAGCGTCTGCGGATGCGCGGCGGTGCGCATGTCGATGCTTTCATAGTAGTAGGCGCCGTCGTCCATCGGGTCGGCGCAGAAGAACATGACGTAACGGGCCTGGGGCTTAGGTATGACCCGCGCCAGCACGTCGCGCAGCATAGGTCCGGTCCATTCCCCGATGCAGCTCCAGCCCTCGACGCAGTCGTGCCGGGTGATCTGGCTCTGCACCGGCATCGAGCGCAGGTCATCGAGCGAGAGCTCCTTCGGATTCTCGACCAGGCCGTCGATGCGCAGCCGCCAGTCCCTGAAGCCGTTCTTCGCCAGCGCCTGGTACTCGGGGTTGTTGGGATCGAGGGTGCCGTTCGCCCGGAACTCAGGCGCGATGTCGGCGCGCGTGTATTCGGGTGCGAGCGCATCCCGTCCGCTGATTCCGTTCTGAACCGCGCGCGAGAGCCACTGCGCCGAGCCGAGCACCGCCTGGGTCTGGGGCAGCTCGGAGAGGCGGTCGCAGCCGCCTAAGAGGAGGGTGCCCACGCCGGCCCCGAGACCCACGAGCAGTCGCCGCCTTCGAACGCTGATGATCTCACTCATGTTTGGCCTCCACCGCCTTGGCTGTCATCACCGGGGCGCTGGGCGGCACCTTTTCGATCGCATATGCCCCGGTGATCATCGAGCGCACGTTGTTCCAGGTGCCCGAGAGAATCACCATGGCGATGTGCACCAGGAAGAAGCCGAAAAAGGTCATCGCGCAGATGAAGTGGATGGTGCGCGCGCTCTGGCGGCCGTCGAAAAGCGTGAGGAGCCAGGGGTAGCCCGCATCGATGGTCGGCGACATGGTGAGGCCGGTGAGGACGATCAGCGGCGCGACCACGAAGACGACGAAGAGGTACGCGAGCTTCTGGATGCCGTTGTACCGCCGCGCCTCATCGCCCTTAGGAAACCTCAGGCGCGCGTGCTCGATGAAGGAATGCCCCAGCCGCCGCCAGTCGGTGCGCGTAAGCCAAAGGTCGCGGCGCAGATGCCCGGACCAAAGACCCAGGAGTACGTAGAGGGCGCCGTTCAGCACCAGGATCCAGGCGAAGAAGAAATGCCAGGCGCGACCCATCGCGAGCCATTGCTCTTCCGGGAGAGTCGCCCAGGTCGGAAAGCCCCGCTCCGTGTACGTGCCCTCGCTCCCCTTGGACCAGCCGAACACCCCCGTGGTCACGAACGTATGGGAGCCGACGGTGGTCACGCCCCAGGTATGGCCCTGATCGTCCTGCATCGCGCCCATGCTGAGAACGGGGTGCGAGAAATGCGAGGTCTTGCCCCAGTAGAGCGCCGGATGCGCGTTGAAGATCTGCAGTCCGCTCATCAGCATGATGGTGAGGGTGACGAAATTCACCCAGTGCAGGATCCGCACCGCGAGGCTATGCCGGCGGATGAAGACCCGGCCGGCCGCGGGGCGGTCCGCCAGGGGCAGCGTTGCGGTCGTCGGCTCCATCAGCATTCCCCTTCTACACGCCCCCCCACGGGCCCGCTGTTGTTCGCGGGAGCGCGGACGCCGGCGAGGATACGCCCGGGATCCGGGGGATGCCAGGATCGTGCGAGAATCCGGCCATGAGCAGCGACACTCCGGACGAGCAGCCCGGCGCCGATCTGCGCGGCCCGCGCCACCAGTGCGCCGAGGCGGTTCTCATGGTGCGGCCCGCGAGCTTCGGCTACAACCCGGAGACCGCGGCGACCAACACCCTGCAGCGGCCGCCGGCCACGGCGGGCGGCGGCGAGGTGGCGCTTGCGCGTAAGGAGCACCAGGGGCTTGCGGCCGCGCTCGCGAGCGAAGGGGTCGAGGTCTGCCTCGTGGAAGATACGCCCGAGTCGGCAAAGCCCGATGCGGCGTTCCCCAACAACTGGGTGAGCTTTCATGAAGATGGGACCGTGGTGCTCTATCCCATGCAGGCGCAGAGCCGCCGGCTCGAGAGGCGTGAGGACGTCATCGAGGCGGTTGCCGCTCGTCTGGGATTCAAGGTATCGAGGGTTCTCGATCTGAGTTCGCACGAGGCGCAGAACCGTTACCTCGAAGGCACCGGGAGCCTCGTGCTCGATCACATCGAGCGCACCGCTTATGCCTGCCTCTCGCCGCGCACCCATGCCGTGGTGGTGGAGGAATGGTGCCGCGAGCTCGGCTACGAGCCGATGATGTTTGCTGCGGCAGATCGCGCGGGCGTGCCGCTCTATCACACCAACGTGATGCTCTGCATCGGTGAGCGGCTGGCCGTGGTGGGAACGGAGGCCATCGTGGCCACCGATCGCGAAAGTGTTCTCGAGCGTCTGCGCGGCACCGGGCGGGAGGTCATCGAGCTCGGGCATCAGGCGATCGAGCGCTTCGCCGGAAATATGCTCGAGCTCGCGACCTGGGATGAGGCGCTCGGGGATTCCCGGGTGCTCGTCATGTCGGATGCGGCGCGGCACGCGCTCGATCCGGAGGCTTTCGCTCGACTCTCGGCGTGCACGGACCAGGTGCTCGCGGTGCCGGTCCCGACCATCGAGCGCCTGGGCGGCGGTGGTGTGCGCTGCATGTTGGCCGAGGTCTTTTTGCCCGCGTGATCCAGCTTCTCGTCAAGGCCGCGCTCGGCTATCTCCTCGGCTCCATCATCGGGAGCCTCCTCGTCGGCCGGCTTCGCGGCGGCATCGATATCCGCCGCTTGGGGAGCGGCAATGCCGGCGGCACCAACGCGTTGCGGACCCAGGGGAAGACGTTCGCCTTCTGGGTGCTGCTGATCGATAGCGGCAAGGGTTGGATCGCGACCGCGCTTCTGGCCTCGGCCCGCCTGCCGGGCCTTGCGCAGGCGCCGGCGCCGGTGCGGGCTTGGTCGGTCGCGGTGTGCGGGATTGCGGTGATGTTGGGACACGTCTACCCGCTCTGGCATGGCCTCAAGGGCGGCAAGGGCGTGGCCACGCTCATCGGCGCCGTGCTCGGCGTATCGCCGGTTCTCCTCGCGCCCATGCTCGCCGTGTGGCTCGCGGCGGTCATCGTGTTCGGCTACATCGGACTGGCCTCCATGCTCGGAGCCGCGACCTTCGCGCTCGCGAGTGCCGCCAGTCACGCCTGGCCGCGGGCGCCGCTCCTGACCTTTGCGGTCGCGAGTGCGCTCCTCATCGTCTATACCCACCGCTCCAATCTCGCGCGGATGCGCGCGGGCACCGAGCCACGCGCACGCAAGCTCTGGCTTCTGGGCGCCGGCCGGAGGCGCCGCTGAGCGGCGGCCCGCGATGTCATGACGAAGACCACGGGGCAAGCGTCATCGGCCGGGGAGGAGGCCCTGCCGCTCGTCGCCCGCGTGTTCGCGGAGCTGGCGGACGGCGAGTTCCATTCCGGCGAGCAGCTCGCGGAAGCGCTCGGCGTGAGCCGCAGCGCCGTCTGGAAGGCCGTGGAGTCGCTGCGCGAGCTCGGCGCGACCCTGCACGCGGTGAGAAATCGCGGTTATCGGCTGCGCTCGGGAAGCGATGCCCTCGATGCGGCGCGCATCATGCAACTCCTGCCCGCGGCCGTGCGCAGGCACATTCGTGGCGTCGAGGCGGCCTGGACGGTCGACTCCACCAACCGCGTGCTGCTCGCCCGACAGAATTCTCCGTTCGGAGTCAGTGACATCTTCCTCGCGGAGTATCAGACGGCGGGTCGCGGCCGCCGGGGGCGGGCCTGGCTTGCGCCGCCCGGTGGCTCGATCTGCCTGTCGCTCGGTTGGACATTCCGCGAAGTTCCGCAGGAGATCGGCGCGCTCGGGCTCGCCATCGGAGTTTGTGCGCTGCGCGCGCTGCGAGACTCGGGAGTCGAGAGCGCAGCCCTCAAGTGGCCGAACGACATACTGGTCGAGGGCAGGAAGCTCGGCGGGATCCTCATCGAGCTGCGGGCGGAGTCGGCGGGACCTGCCAATGTCGTCATCGGAATCGGCCTCAACGTGGCGCTCGGTGCGGAGCTCCTGCAGAGAATCGGCGAGACCGGCGTCGCGGCGATCGACATCGTCAGCGCGGGTCTCAAGCAGCCCTCACGCAACGCGCTCGCCGCGGCGCTCATCGATCAGGTGGTGCGCGGACTTCTCGCCTTCGAGAAGGATGGATTGCGGCCCTTCATGGAAGAGTGGCGCAGCGCCGATGCCCTGCGTGGCCGTCAGGTCGACGTGCACACGCTCGAGGGCGTGGCGCGGGGGCTGGCGCGCGGCATCGATCTGCATGGGGCGCTCGTGCTCGAGACGCTCCACGGCGTCAAGCGTTTCGTGTCGGGGGATGTGACCGTAAGGACGGTCGCGTGAGAGCTCTCCTCATCGACATCGGCAACAGCCGGATCAAGTGGGCCTGGTTCACCGGCGAGCGCCTCGGCAAGGCGCGGGCGGCCGCGTACCTTGGCTGGGAGGCACAGGATTTCGCGCGCCGTGTGATCGGCTCGCGCCGCGATATCGATCGCATCCTGGTGGCGAGTGTTACCCCCGATGACGTGAGTGATGCGCTCGCGGCGGGTGCGTACCTCGTCGGAGCGCCGACTCCGGAGCGGGTCACGACGCGTCGGCATGCCTGCGGAGTCACCATCGCCTACATCGACCCCTGGCGACTCGGGATCGACAGACTCCTCGCGATGATCGCCGCGCACTGGCGCTTCGCCCGCCGGCCCGTGTGCACGGTCGCGGTCGGCACCGCCCTGACGATCGATCTCGTGGGAGCGGATGGCCGCCATCGAGGCGGGGCGATCATTCCGGCGCCGCCCCTCATGGTGGCGAGCCTGCTCGAAGGCACGAACGGCATTCGTCGGCGCGCGCAGGGCGGCGCGAGCGGACGGGGACACGCGCTCTTCGGACGCTCGACACGCGCGGCGGTGGAGCAGGGGGCCGCTTACGCCGCCGCCGCGGCGGTGGATCGGGCGGTGAGCGAGGCGAAAGCACTCGTCGGCCGCACGCCGCAGCTCGTGCTGACCGGAGGGGGCGCGGCAGCACTTCGGCCGTTGATCGAGAGCGCCGCCGTCATCGTGCCGGATCTCGTGCTCGAGGGACTGGCCGCCTGGTGCGTGGGCGGTTAGGGAGGGGTCTACAATCCGCGCCGTGCGTATCGTCGCCCTAGCCCTGTTGCTTGCCAACCTGTTCTACTTCGGATGGGCGGAATGGATCGACGTGCCCGCTCCGCCGTCACCGAGTTCCATCGCGGGTCTGCCCCGCCTCACACTCGTGAGCGAGTTGTCCCCGGCCAAACGCGTGGCATTGGCGGCGGCGCAGAAGATGGCTTTGGAGAAGGCCGCGCAGGTGTGTGTCTCCGTAGGTCCCTTCGACGATCCTGCCATCGCCGCGAAGGCGGCGGCGCTCCTCAAGGCGGCAAGCTTCGCGCCGCAGCAGCGGGTTGCGGAAGACCCGGCCGTGCGCCGCTTCTGGGTTTACCTCGAAGGCTTCAGCACCGATGCCGCCGAGATGCGGGTGCTGCACCGGTTGGAGCGGGCCGGCATCGATGATGCCGAGGCGATGCCCGCCGATGCCGGCGGCCGCCGGGTGTCCTTGGGGCTCTTCACCGACAAAGTTCGGGCCGCGCGCCGCGTGAGAGCCGTGCGCACCCTGGGCTTTAGGCCCGCGATGAGCGAGCGGTTGCTGCCGGGTATCGTCTACTGGCTGGACCTCACGCTCGCGAACAGCACGGTGGCCGTGCCGCTCAAGGACGTCTCGGCTCTGGAGCCCGGCGGCGGCAGCTCGACCCTCAGCCTGCAGCCCTGTCCCCCGGCCCCACCGTCGACGCCGACGTCATCCCAGCCGCAAGCGCCGGCATCGTCCGCCGCGCCGCCGCTCGCAGCGGCGCCACAAACCGCCTCGTCCTCTGCAATCGCGAAACCGGCGCTGCCGCTATGCAAGCCAGGCGGGGGCGGGCCGGTGCCCTGCATCATAGTGAAGGAAAGGCGCCACCCGTCTGTGCTCTGAAACCGCCCGGACCGGTACAATTGATCGCTCGAAAAAGCCTCTCGGCTAGCTCCAAGTCGCCGGCTTAGCTCAGTGGTAGAGCAGCGGTTTTGTAAACCGTTGGTCGGGGGTTCAAGTCCCTCAGCCGGCACATAAACTCACCATATATCAATAAGTTATAATCTAACCGCATATAGATTCATTCCCTGCGCACCGGCGATTTAGTGCAAACTCCGTGCAGTTCGGGCTACACCGCGGCAGGGCTGCACGACATGGCCTCCATTCAGCGCATCGTGTCGCCGCTCACGAAGCAGGTTTCCTATCGTGCGCAGGTACGAGTAAAGGGCCGCCCGTCAGAGTCCGAGACGTTCCCGAGCCGCAAGGACGCCCAAGCCTGGGCGGCCTCGATCGAGACTGCGATCCGCGAGGGACGGCACTTCCCGCACGCAGCCGCGAAGCGCACGAGCTTCGACGCGCTCGCCAAGGATTACATCGAGACCGTGGTCGCCGAGTTCGACGAGAAGGAGAGGGCGACACGCACCCGGCAGCTCGAGTGGTGGGCGAAGCAGTTCTCCGGGCTCGCACTCGCCGAGATCACCGCTGATGCGGTGTCCAAGGGCCGCGACGCGTGCGTCGCCGAGACCTTCACCCGGGGTAAGCCGCACAAGGACAAGAAAACCGGCGAGGTGACCGCGCCGAAGGAATACCGGCGCAGCGGCGCCACCGTCAACCGTTACATCGGGACGCTCTCGCACGTGTTCTCGTTCGCGGTGAAAGAGCGCCGGCTCGTCGATCGCAATCCGGCAAGCGACATCCGTCGCAAGAAGGAGCCGCGGGGCCGCACGCGGTTCCTGTCGGATGAGGAGCGCGCCGCGCTGTTGGACGCATGCTCCAGATCGGAATGGGCGCCGCTTCACGCCCTGGTCCTGCTCGCGATCACGACGGGGGCGCGTCGCGGCGAGCTCCTGTCGCTGAAATGGGCCGACGTGGATCTGAAGGCCGACCGCGCGAGCCTTCACGACACGAAGAACGGAGAGCGGACGCTGCCGCTCGCCGGCAAGGCGTTGGAGGCGCTGCGCCAGCTCAAACTTCAAAACTCGGCGCGCAGTGAATACGTGTTGTAAACGGCGGTCAGGAACCGCCTGATTCTGGCGATGGGCCGCGGTTTTGAAGTGACCGCGTGAGTCTCGAGGCGATGGGCGTCGCCCCTATCGTCTTCTTCCGTTTACCCCTCTCTATGTCGTTC
>JBOIAQ010000119.1:0-8493 GCA_050739115.1 Steroidobacteraceae bacterium
CCAAGTTTTCGGAAATGGCCGAACGGAGCTTTGTAACTTGTTGAATTTGGAGCGGGAAACGAGACTCGAACTCGCGACCCCAACCTTGGCAAGGTTGTGCTCTACCAACTGAGCTATTCCCGCATCCTTTGGCGAGGGACGGAATTGTAAGTGCAGCCCCTACGAAGTCAAGGCAAGCCGTCCCCAGGCGGGCCGAAAAGGCATGCCCGGCCAAGGGCTTGCATACTCAGCGCCTGAGCTCCGGCCAAGCGGCCCGCAGGTACGCCACCATGGAGATGAGGGTCGCGGCCGCGGCGAGCTCGGTGAGCACCACGCCCACGGCGTAAATCGGGAGATGTAAGAGCGGTGCACGGTAGAGCATCATCGAGAGGCCCACGATCTGCAGGACGGTCTTCACCTTGCCGAGCTGAGAGACCGCCACCTTGCGCCGCTCGCCGATCTCGGCCATCCACTCACGGAGTGCCGAAATCGTGATCTCGCGGCCGATGATGACGGCGGCGGTGAGGACGATGAGGGCCCGCGTGTCCTTGCTGATGAGGAGGACGAGCGCGACGGCCACCACCAGCTTGTCGGCCACCGGATCGAGGAAGGCGCCGAGGCGCGAAGTTTGACCGAGACGGCGCGCGAAGTAGCCATCGAGAGAGTCCGTGACGCCCGCCGCCGCGAACAGCAAGCCCGCCGCCGGGTCCGACCAGTGGGAGGGCATGTAGAAGAGCAGGACGATGAGCGGGATCGCGGCGATGCGCAGCCACGTCAGCGTGTTTGGCAGATTCCAGTGCATGGCGCGCTCAGGATCCCGGGTGAAGGTGATCATAAAGGGTGCGCGCGAGCGATGCGCCGATTCCGCTGACTTCGGAGAGGTCCGCCATGCCGGCACGCATGACCCCCTGCAGTCCGCCGAAATGCGTGAGCAGTGCCCGGCGCTTGGCGGGCCCCAGGCCCCGCACAGCCTCCAGAACGGACTCATTGTAGCGGCGGGCGCGCTTGCGCCGATGCCCGGTGATCGCAAATCGATGCGCCTCGTCGCGGATGCGCTGGATGAGCCGCGATGCCGGAGAATGCGCTTCCGGCACTCGCGGCGCCGCGGCACCGTACACGAAGAGCCGCTCCTGCCCGGGCCGGCGATCCGGGCCCTTGGCGACACCGGCCAGTGTCAGGTCCCCGAACCCGAGCCCCTCGAGCACCTCGTGCACGGCGGCGATCTGTCCGAGGCCGCCGTCGATGAGCAGCAGATCGGGCGCAGGAATCTCACCCTCGCGCACCCGGGTGTATCGCCGCTCGAGCGCCTGGCGCAGCGCGCCGTAGTCATCGCCTGGCGTGACACCGGTGATGTTGAATCGGCGGTACTCCTTCTTGAGCGGACCTTCCGGCCCGAAGACGACGCAGGAGGCTACCGTGCCCTCCCCGCCCGTGTGACTGATGTCGAAGCACTCGATCCGCTCCGGGGCCTCCGGCAACTCGAGTACAGTTGCGAGCGCGGCGAGCATCTCATCGAGTCCCTGCTTCTGCGCGAGCCGCATGCGCAGCGACTGCGTGGCGTTGTCGCGCGTGAGCTCGGCCCAGCGCGCGCCCAGTCCCCGCGACGGGCAGCGCACGTGCACGGCGTGTCCCGCGCGAGCCGTCAGCGCCTGAGCGAGTGGCTCGGTGTCCTCGAGCTTGCGCCCGACCAGTACCTCTGGGGGCGGCTCCTGCGCGGCGTAGTACTGCATCATGAATGAGGAGAGCGCCTCCTCCGGCTCCGCGAGCACCGCCTTCGGGAAGTAACTCGTGGTGCCGAGATTGCGGCCGCCGCGCACCAGCATCACGCTGATCGCGTATTCGCCGGGCTCCCCGGTGATGGCAAACACGTCGACGTCGCGCTCGCCCTCGGCTGTCACCACCTGTTGCGCCTGGATGTGCTTCAAGGCCACGAGCTGATCGCGGATCTGCGCGGCACGCTCGAATTCCAGGCGTCCCGCCGCCTCCTCCATGCGCGTCTGCAGCGTCGCGTTCACCTCGTCGCTCCTGCCCTCGAGGAACTTGACGGCGGACTCCATGTCCTGCGCATACGCTTCACCCGTGATGAGCCCGACACAGGGCGCCGAGCAGCGACCGATCTGGTGCTGCAGGCAGGGGCGGCTGCGATTGGCGAAGAAGGAATCGCGGCAGTTGCGAATCCGAAACAGCTTCTGCAGCTGATTCAGCGTGTCGCGCACCGCCCAGGCGCTCGGGAAGGGGCCGAAATACCGGCCGGGGGCGCTGCGCGGGCCGCGATAGAAGGCGAGGCGCGGGAATTCGTGATCGACACAGAGCTGCACGTAGGGAAAACTCTTGTCGTCGCGCAGCACGATGTTGAAGCGCGGCTTGTGCGCCTTGATGAGGTTGTATTCGAGAAGGAGCGCCTCGGTCTCGGAGTTGGTGACCGTGACCTCGATAGCCGTGACCTGCCGTACGAGAGCCTGGACCTTCGGGTTGACATTGCTCGCGGCGAAATACGTGCTCACCCGGTCCTTGAGGCTTCTCGCCTTGCCGACGTATAGGAGCTCCTGTCTGGCGCCGAACATGCGGTAGACGCCCGGCCGGCGCGGCAGCGCGGCCGCGTAAGCCTTGTGATCGAATTCGGTAGAGGTCATCTGCGCGAACGCTGAGGCCCTTCGGCCGCCCGATCTCAGGCGCTAGCGGAGTCCCGCGAGCTCACAAGCCCGCGCCACGACCTGCCTGAACATCGGCTCCGTGAGCACCCCGGTCGAGGTGTTGTAGCGGCTGCAATGATACGAGTCGACCAGGTGCCGCGTCTCGTCGAGTCGATGCTCGCGCCCGTGCCCGAAGGGGAAATGGCTGCGCTTGAGGCCGGAAGCCATGAGAAAGGCCTCGTGTCCCACCCTGCCGAGCGCCAGCACTACCCGCACGCGCTTCAGGACCGCGAGCTCGGCCTTCAGGTACCCGTTGCACTCGCGGATCTCATCGGGCAGCGGCTTGTTGCCCGGCGGCACGCATTTGACGGAATTGATGATCCGCGCCTGCTTGAGCTCGAGTCGATCGTCCGCCGCGAGCGATTCCGGCCTGGTGGCGAGCCCTGCCTCGTAGAGGGTCCGGTAGAGGAGCTCGCCGGCGTAATCGCCGGTAAACGGCCGCCCGGTCCGGTTCGCCCCGTGCAGCCCCGGGGCGAGCCCGACGAGGGCGATGCGCGGGTTCGCGGCGCCGAAGGACGGCACCGGGCGCGCCCAGTAATCCGGGTAACTCGCATGCACCTCGGCCAGGAATTCCGCGAGCCGCGGACAACGTGTGCAGCCGGGATCGTAGGCCTCGCTGCGGCCGACGGCCAGCACCGGCCGACGGCCATCGTTGGTCCGCGCCTGCTTAATGCGCGTCGTCCATGTGACGGATGACGGCGGTGGCGAAACCCGAGCAGCTCATGAGCTTCGCCCCCGGGATGAGGCGCTGCAGATCCTCCTCGACGCTCTTGCGCGCGGCGAGCTCGCGTTTTGGCGCCTTGATGGCCTCGCGCAGCCGCGCGAGGTCATAGGTGAGCTCCTTGTGGGCGATGGTGTTGGCGACTCCCCGGATAATGAGGTCGGCGGCCTCCTTCCAGCCGAGATAACGCAGCATCATCTCCGCCGATAGGATGAGTGAGCTTGGATTGACCCGGTCCTTGCCCGCAAACCCGGGCGCCGTGCCATGAGTCGCCTCGAACACCGCGAGCCCATCACCGATGTTGCCGCCCGGCGCGATGCCGATGCCACCGACCTGCGCGGCGAGCGCATCGGAGACGTAATCGCCGTTGAGATTCAGCGTCGCGATCACGTCGTACTCCTCCGGCCGCAGCAGCACCTGCTGGAGGAAGTTGTCCGCAATCACATCCTTGACGATGATCTCGTGGCCGGTGAGCGGGTTCGAAAACTTGAGCCAAGGGCCGTCGTCGATCTCGCTGGCGCCGAACTCCTCCTTCGCAAGCTGGTAGCCCCAGTTGCGAAAAGCTCCTTCCGTGTATTTCATGATGTTGCCCTTGTGCACCAGTGTCACCGACACGCGATCGTTCTCGATCGCGTACTGGATGGCCTTGCGGATCAGGCGCTGGCTGCCCTCCTTCGATACCGGCTTGATGCCTACGCCTGAGCTCGCCGGAAAGCGGATGCCGGTGACCCCGAGCTCTCTGTGCAGAAAGGCGATGAGCTTGTGCACCTCCGCCGATCCTGCCGGCCACTCGATGCCGGCATAGATGTCCTCGGTGTTCTCACGGAAGACCACCATGTCGGTGAGACTCGCATCCTGCATGGGACTCGCGACGCCCGGGAAATAGCGGATGGGACGTACACAGGCGTAGAGATCCAGGCTCTGACGCATGGCGACGTTGAGCGAGCGGATGCCGCCGCCCACGGGCGTCCCGAGCGGACCTTTGATCGAGACCACGAACTCCCGCAGCGCGTGCAGCGTCTCATCCGGAAACCACTGCCCATAGCGCGCGGTCGCCTTCTCGCCGGAATACACCTCCATCCAGCTGATGCGTCGTGTGCGCCCGTAGGCCTTCTCGACCGCGGCGTTCACCACCCGCAGCATGGCGGGAGTGACATCGACTCCGATTCCGTCTCCTTCGATGTAGGGAAGGATCGGGTCGTCGGGGACACGCAAGGTGCAATCGGGATTGATCGTGATCTTGCGTCCCTGGCTCGGGACGACGATGTGCTCGTATTGCATGCGGTGATTGTAGCGGCAATGGTCCGCCGCATCCTGAATTGCGCTACAGCAGGATGACGAGTCTGTCGTTCGAGATCAGCCGCGTTGCGTTGCGCGGCGGACCTGGCTGTGTTCGGCGATCAACATGGCGAGCTCGAGCGCCTGCTCGTGGTTCAGGCGCGGATCGACCGTCGAGCGGTAAGCCCGCTGCAGGTCCGCATCCGTGAGGCCACGCGCGCCGCCGGTGCACTCCGTGACGTCCTCGCCGGTCAACTCGATGTGCACGCCGCCCAGGGACGAGCCCATCTCCGCGTGAATGTGGAAGGCGGTGTCGAGCTCCTTCAGGATGTTCTCGAAGCGCCGGGTTTTCAGGCCCCCGGTGCTGGTCTCGGTGTTGCCGTGCATCGGATCGCAGACCCAGAGCACGGTTTGACCGGTCTCACGCACGGCCTCGATGGCTTTGGGAAGTGCCGTGGCGATGTCCTTCGCGCCGAAGCGATGGATCAGGGTGAGACGTCCGGGCTGGCTCTGCGGGTTGAGAGTCGTCACCAGGCCCTGCAGCCACGCCGTATCCACCGCGGTCCCCACCTTGACGCCGATCGGGTTGGAAATGCCGCGGAAGTATTCGACGTGGGCGCCGTCGAGCTTGGCGGTGCGCATGCCGATCCAGGGCATATGCGTCGAGAGATTGTACCAGCGGTTCTGCCGCGGGATGAAGCGCGTCTGCGCCTGCTCGTAAAGAAGGTGCAGGCCCTCGTGACTGGCGTAGAAGTCAACGAGTGTCGCCTCATGGATGGCCGTGCCGCTGATGCCCTCGAAGAAATCGAGCGCATCGCCGATCGACTGGATGATGCGTTGGTAGGCGTCCTTGAGCTGCGCGTGCTGGACGAAGCCCAGGTCCCAGTACTCCGGATGATGCAGATCGGCGAAGCCACCATCGACCAGCGAGCGCACGAAATTGAGCGTGAGAGCCGCGCGCTCGTAGCCACGCAGCAGCAGCTCGGGGTCTGCCGCGCGGGCGGCCGCGGTGAATTCCGGGCGGTTGACCAGATCGCCCCGGAAGCTCGGCAGGGTGAGGCCGTTACGAGTCTCGGTATCGACCGAGCGCGGCTTGGCGTACTGGCCCGCCATGCGGCCGACGCGAATGATCGGCTTTTTCAGGCCGTGCAGCAGCACGAGGCTCATCTGCAGGAGAATCTTGAGCTTCTTGACGATCGTGTCCGACTCGCAGTCGGCGAAGGTCTCGGCGCAATCGCCTCCCTGCAGCAGGAACGCCTGCCCTCGCTGGGCGGCCGCCAGCCGCTCGCGCAGCGCCTCGACCTCCCAGGAGACGACGATCGGCGGCAGCCGCGACAGATCCGCCACGACCCGTTCGAGGGCCGACGGGTTATCGTAGACCGGCTGCTGCTGGGCAGGCTTGCCCTGCCAGCTGGCGCAGTGCCAGGAGGTTGTCTCCGGGGATCGCATATCGGGGCATCCTAGCATGGGGCCTCCTTCAACGGCCCCGCGGCAGCGGCATAGCTCGGTGCGAACGGCCTCTTGATCGGGGCGCTGGCCCGCTACAATGCACTATTTTGAGGAGGGGCTGAATGCATCGCGTACTCATTCTCGGCGCCGGCAAGATCGGCGCCCTGATCTCGGGGCTCCTGGCAAGCTCCGGCAACTACCAGGTTCAACTCGGCGACGTCGACGGCGCGATCGCGGAAGCCGTGGTGCGTGCGCACGGGGCTCCCGGTTTGAGCGCACACGCCCTGAACGCGAAGCAGCGAAGCGCCCTCGAGCAGCACCTGGCCCGCCATCCGGTCGATGCCGTCATCTCGAGCCTCCCCTTCTATTGCAACGTCACGGTGGCGGAGGCCGCACGCAGTGCCGGTGTGAATTACTTCGACCTCACCGAGGACGTCGAGGTCACGCGCTCCGTGCGCGCCATTGCCACCGGCGCGGCGCAAGCGTTCGTGCCGCAATGCGGTCTCGCGCCCGGATTCATCAGCATAGCGGCCGCCGAGCTCATCAAGCATTTCGAGGAGCTGCGGGCGGTGAAGCTGCGCGTCGGCGCCCTGCCGCAGCATCCCAACAACGTGCTCAAGTACTCGCTCACCTGGTCGACCGAGGGCCTCATCAACGAGTACGGTAATCCCTGCCAGGCGATCGTGGACGGCCGCACACTGGAGGTGGCACCGCTCGAAGGAATGGAGGAAATCGAGATCGACGGCACGCTCTACGAGGCATTCAATACCTCGGGCGGCCTCGGCTCGCTCGCCGAGACGCACGGCACCCGTTGCGAATCGATGAACTACAAGACGATCCGCTACCCGGGACATTGTGAGCAGATGCGCCTGCTGATGAACGACCTCAAGCTCAATCAGGATCGGGGCACGTTGAAGCGCATTCTCGAGAACGCCGTGCCGCAGACGCTGCAGGATGTCGTGATCGTCTACGCCGCGGTCACCGGGACCCAGGATGGGGAACTGCGCGAGGAGAACTACGTCAACAAGATCTACCCGCAGCTCATCGCCGGGCGGCTCTGGTCGGCGATCCAGGTGACGACCGCCGCGGGCATCACTTCGGTCGTTGACCTCGTGCTCGAGCACCCGGAGCGCTACCACGGGTTCATCGCGCAGGAGGAGTTTCGGCTCACCGAGATTCTCGCCAACCGCTTCGGGCGCCACTACGCGCAGGGCGGCAGCAAGGACGTCTCCGCGGAAGTCATCGTCTCGGGCAAGACCGGACACCAGCGCAGTCAGAAGAAGGCGGCGGCGCGATGAGCGGCAGCGAATCCGACATCAACAGCTTCCTTGCGAGGCTGGAGCTCGCCCCGTTGAATCCCGGCGCATGGTCGGCAACGCAGGGCTGGGGGAGCAGCCGCGACGCGCCGCTCCTCAGCGTGCGCAATCCCGCGACCGGCGCCCTGATCGCGCAGGTGCGGTCCGCGGGCCGTGAAGAGTACGAGTCCGTCATTGCCTGCGCCGTCGAGACCGCCGCCACCTGGCGCGCGGTACCGGCGCCGAAGCGCGGCGAGGTCGTGCGCCTGATCGGGGAGGAGCTGCGGCGGGCGAAGGCCGACCTCGGCACCCTGGTCGCGCTCGAGAACGGCAAGATCCTCGCCGAAGGCTTGGGCGAGGTGCAGGAGATGATTGATATCGCCGACTTCGCCGTCGGTCAGTCGCGCATGCTCTATGGACTCACCATGCACTCCGAGCGTCCCGGTCACCGCATGTATGAGCAGTGGCATCCGCTCGGCGTCGTCGGCATTCTCTCCGCCTTCAACTTTCCGGTCGCGGTCTGGTCCTGGAACGCATTCCTCGCGGCGATCTGCGGCAACGTCTCGGTGTGGAAGCCCTCGCCGAAGACCCCGCTCACCGCGATCGCCGTGCAGCAGCTCTGCAACCGCGTGCTCCTCGGCCGCGGGCTGCCGCCCATATTCCAACTTTTCATCGATGGCGGGACCGAGCTTGCGACGCGTTTCGTCGACGATCGTCGGATCGCCCTCATTTCCTTCACCGGTTCGACTCCCGTTGGCCGCAAGGTGGGCGAGCGCGTCGCCGCCCGTCTCGGCAAGAGTCTCCTCGAGCTCGGGGGTAATAACGCCATCATCGTGGATGAGACGGCGAACCTCGATCTCGCCGTCCCGGCGATCGTTTTCGGGGCCGTCGGCACCGCCGGTCAGCGCTGCACCAGCACCCGCCGCGTCTTCGTCCATAAAGCGGTGGCCGCGGAGCTCGAGCGCCGCCTGGCGAATGCCTACGCCCAAGTGCGGATCGGCAATCCACTCGATCCCGCGACGCTCATGGGACCTCTGATCGATGCGCAGGCCGTGGAACGCTTCGAGTCCGCAGTCGC
>JBOIAQ010000120.1:0-8393 GCA_050739115.1 Steroidobacteraceae bacterium
CCGAAATATGCTCCCACCGTCGCCTAACCCATACCCAGCAGAAGATGGGCGGCAGCGTAGGATCAAATCGCTACGTTGTCAAGCGCCCGTTCACAGCAGCGGGAGCGGACGGGGGTGAGCAGTTACGATGTAATAAGAAGTGTCGGGTTGCGGGCCTGGCACCGTGGGAGTCGATCCGGGGGCGGTGCCGATCGTGGAATAGCAGCCGGTGTTGCCTGGCGTCCCGGGCGGGCCGTTGGAGGTACACGTCGGTATCGTGCGGTAGTGCCAGGCGCTCTGATCCGCTACGGTATAGTTCTCGTGGTACAGGCCCACGATGCCGCGGATCCGCCAGTCAGCCGGTGTCTGCAGGCGAAGCTCGTGCTGCCAGTGGGTGTCCTGCTCGTTGTCGGTCACCGAGGCCACTGGCGAGAAGCAGGTGGACTTCAGACTGTTGTCGTAGCCGGTTCCGGGACCATAGCACTGGTAGTAATCGCCATAGACGCCGCGGGCGTAATTCGTGTAGTCGATCTCGGAGCTGGAATTGCGTGTCAGCAAGCCGCCGGTGTAGATGGCTTCCAGGGCTCCGAGCTTTCCGTGCAGCGTCCACGCGGTGTTCGAGAAATTGTCCTTGTTGTAGTTCGGGGTGAAGAGCGTTACCTCCAGGGGATTCAGCGGTTGGTTGTCGGAGCTCTGCGGGTACTGGTAGAAGACTCCCTCGGCGTCCATGTTCTGATACATCTGCGTGACCAATAGATTCCAATCGTCATTGAGCTGGTACAGCGCCTCGCCGCGCACTCCTTTGTAGGTCACCGGGTTGATGTGGTTTCCTACCACGTCGAGGTTGTTGGCAACAGGGCTGCCCGGCGGCACGCAATAGCCGGTGTTCACGCCGCCATCCGGGCATTTTCCGTTGACGGCGGGGTAGTTCGCATAGGCGATGCCGAGATCGGTGTCGTGACGGGTGAAGGTCCCGTGCACGTTGTTGATGTAGCCACCTTGTGCGTCGCTGAACAACACGAAGCGCAGCGCCAGGTGGTGTGGGATGATGGGCAGGTTGAGGACACCGGTGACCGCGCTGTTCGGATCGCCGTGCGCCGTAACGCCATAGGTGCCGGTGAAATTCCCGTCCGTGACGTCGAGCTTCGGCTCATTCGTGATGTAGCGGATCGCACCGGCCTCGGCACCGGATCCGAAGAGCGTGCCCTGCGGCCCTTCCAGCACCTCGATGCGGCTCAGGTCCGCGGTATAGACATCGAGATTGCGGCCGGGAAGCTGGGCGGATTGGTTATCGAGGTACAGAGCGGTGTTCGGCCACAGGTTGACGGAGCCGCTTTCCTGCGTGCTAGCCGCGCCGTCGCTCACCCCGCGAATGAAGATGTCGTTCTGGCCCGGGCCGCTGTCGGCTGAGGTGAGATTCGGCGTCAAAGTCAGAAGATCCTCGAACGTGCTGATATGCAGCTGCTGCAGCGTCCGGGCGTCGAGGGCTTGCATGGTGATCGGGACGTCCTCCACGTTCTCCGCGCGGCGGGTGGCGGTGACGATGACCTCGCTCAGCACCCCGGTCGTGGCGGGAGGATCCGCGTGATGTCTCTTGCTGCGCTTGAGGCTACTTGGAACCGGAACGTTGTCGGCGGCGCCCTGGGCGGGCGACGGTTGGGCGGCGAGCGCCGCGACCGGTACGCCGCTCAGGATCGCTGCGACGGCGCAGGAGACTGTCAGTTTCATCGTGTAGACCCCTCCTCGAGAAACTCAGCTTCTTCTCCGTCAACCCCTGGCCGCACGGCGCCCGCCGATGAACGCTCCGCCGCCCTGAAGAGCGCAGCGCGGCGGCGGGCGGGCGTGGATGTGCAATTCTACCAGGCGCCCCCCGCGGCAGCCGCTTCGCTGCGACGCAGGTGCAGAGCGCGATCCCGCTCGCCGGCCGCCGTATGGGGCGGGCGATGGCGCGCTCGTCCGTATCCGGCGCGACGATGCCGCGGTGCACCGGCCCCGGAAGGCTCACCGTTGACGGAGAAGGTACCGGGCGGTACCTTAATTGCGTTATCCGTTTTGCGCCAAGAAAGACGTGTGTTCAGTGAACTGACGACTCTCCCCCTCTGGGTGCGCGCGGAGCAGTTTTGCGACATCGATTCGCAGGCGGCGCGATATCAGGGCTATGGTCAGGAATACCAGCAATTGAGCCGTGGCGCGTTCGAAGGGCGAGTCGTCTCGTTCGATTTCGGAGGCGATTTCGTCGTTCATATCGAGAAGGCCAATCAAGACATCGCCGTCGCGGCCACAACTCCCCCGAGCCGATTGGGGCTCTGCGTCCTCACCGAGAGTTCCCCGCATTGCACGTTCAATGGCGCGACTCTGACGCCGAATCATGTGATGGTGTGCCCGAGGGGCAACGGGTTCGTGGGCAAGACCGCCGCCGGATTCAGCATCTACTGCATGGACCTGTCGCGGGAGCTGCTGCTCGAGGAGATCGAGGAGTGGAGCAGCGTCGATGTCATTCACGAGCCCCGTGGCGCACAAAACTTGCGCGAAGTCGTGGAGTCCGGCCTCGCGGCCTTTGCGCAACGGCGGTCGATCGAGCAGTATTCCGCCGCCGCCAAGGCGTTCAAGTCCTCGGTGGCCGAAGCGCTCTGGCGGATCATCTCGCGAACCACGACGGATGACGCGCAGCGAGGGCTGTTATGCGCGCAGTCGCGTACGGTGCGGCAGCTGCGCCTTGCACAGGAGTACATCGACCATTCGCTCACGAGCGGCATCTCCGTCGTCGAGGTTTGCAAGCACACCGGCACCAGCCGGCGCGCTCTCGAGCGCATCTTTCTCTCGGTCCTCGGTATGGGGCCGGCGGCATACATACGGAATCTGCAGCTGAACCGCGTACGCCGCGATTTGCTGTCGGGCGAAAAGGACGGAGAATCGATCGGAGATATCGCCGCTCGATATGGGGTCTGGCATTGGAGCCGGTTTTCGCAGAACTATCAGCTGCTTTTTGGTGAGCTGCCCTCGCAGACGCGAGCGCGCCATGTCCCGGGATCGGCGCTGGGCCGGCCCAGCGGCGCACACTCGCGGCACGCGCTGTGGCGCCCACCGGAATTCCCGTTGGGTGATCACGATGTCGATCCTGAGTGAACGCGCGCTCGCCCGCAGCCTGAGTGTGAGCGCTGTGCTGCTCGTCGGGATGTCGGGCCCGGCCGCGGCGGCAACCGCGGACCACGCCGCCGTGTTCAGTGCCAACTGCTCCATGTGCCACCAGCTGGGCGCCACCGGTGTGCCCGGCGAGTTCCCGCGGCTCGCGGGCCGTGCCGGTCGGATCGCCGCGACCGCTGCCGGACGGCACTACCTCGAGCGGGTAATGCTGTTTGGAATGATCGGCGCCATCACTGTAGACGGCACGCCGATCATCGGCGGTGACATGCCTTCGTTCGCAACCCTGTCCAACCGCAAGCTCGCCGGTGCCCTCAACTACATCGTCAGTCTGGATGTCGCCGGCAAGCTGCGCTGGAAGGGTCCGGTGTTCACGTCCGCGGATATCGCTAAAGCCCGCGCCGACAAGCCGCTCACGCCCATGCAGGTGCATCGGCTGCGCACCGCCACGCTGGGCAAGAAGCGCCGCTGAGCTGCAGCCTCACTCCCGATATCGCGTCAGGGCGTCGCCCAGCGCCTCGCGCAGCGGCCGCAGCCAAGGCTCGTAGTGACGCCACTGCGAGAGTGCGTCGCGATAGATCGGCTGACGAACCTGCTCGGAGCTTGCCGTCCTCACACTGCGTGCCGTCTGGTGGAATGTGACACATGCCGGCTCGAACTCGAGCCCACAATACTCGAGCAGCCGGCGAACGTTGCCTTCCAGGTCCTCCACGACATCCTCGTAGTGCACCCGCAGCACTCGGCCGGGGAGGATCGTGTCCCAGTGCCGCATGAGCTCGAGGTAGGTGCGGTAGTAACGTGCGATGTCGTTGAGGTCGTAAGTGAACACCTGGCCGTGAGCGAACAGCTGCTTGAAGTTGCCGAAGCAGCATGCCATCGGCTCTCGGCGCACATCGATGATCTTCGCGTTGGGCAGCATCAGATGAAGGAGGCCGACGTGCCTGAAGTTGTTCGGCATCTTGTCGATGAAGCACGGCCGGCCGCCGCTACGGTAGCGGCGGGTAGCGCTCAGGTATCTCTCGCCGAGCCGGCGGACGTCCTCACCGCTCATGCTCGCGAGTATCCGCGGATACTGTGAATCCCGCCCCTGCAGCTCCGCCACCAGGCGCGGCACGTCGGCGAGCTCGTGCGTGCCTTCGACCCGCGAGTGTGAAGCGAGAATCTGCTCGACCAGCGTCGAGCCGGAGCGCGGCAGACCCACGATGAAGATCGGATCCGGCGCGCGCGCGCCGCTCCCGCCGTGGCGGGCCAAGAGCGTGGCAGTGCATACCTCAATTTGCTCGCGAGTATTGCGCTCGATCAGCTCCGGCCGGTAGCGGCTCTCCTCATGCTTCAGGGCGTTGCCTCGGCGGTAGTACTCGAACGACTTGCCGTAATCGGCCCGATCCTCAAAGGCTTTGCCGAGGGCAAAGCAGAGCTGGTAGCGGTCGATAACGGGAGCCGACGGGGCAGATTCGGCACCGACCATCCGCTCGATCTCCTCGTCGGTGAACGGATAGGTCTTGAGATTCGAGAGGCTCCAGTATGCGTCCCCGTAGCCGGGGCGAATCGTTGCCGCAACGCGATACTCGGCGATGGCCGCATCAGTGAAACCCTGAGTCTTCAGCAAGTGCGCGATGGAGAGGTGGAGCTCCTCGGGCTGACTCGAGCCCTCGAGCAACTCCCGGTACAGCTCTATGGCGCGCTCGTGCCGGCCCAGTCCGACCTGGGTCATCGCGTGGAGCGTACGGTAACCGCGGTGGGTCCGATCAACTGCGAGCAGTTTCTCTGCCTGCTTCTCGGCCTCGAGGTACAGGTGGCGCTTGATAAGCACATCCGCGTATTCGAGGCGAGCGGTGTGGTGATCCGGAGCGAGCTCGAGAACCGCTTCGAGGAGCACCTGAGCATCATCGAGGATGTCGCTTTCCACGCCGATCCGCGCGAGCAATCGCATCGCTTCGACGTGGTGCCCGTGCTGGATCAGGAAGGCGCGCAGAAGCGGCTCGGCCCGCGCCGGCTCGCCGTCCGCAAGCAACGTCGTCGCGGTCACGACTTCCGGCGGCAGCGCGCGTAGCCTCGCGACGTGCGCAGCCGCCTGTGCGGCCTCGTTCGGTCTCGCGCACATCCGGTACAGGCCTTCGAGCATGCTCCAGCTGGCCGGCAGCGCCGGACTCCATTGCACGGCGCGCTCGAAGGCCGCGATCGCCTCCGGAGCCTGCCTCAGGGCGATATGGCAGAAGCCCCGCTCCTGATGTGCACGGCTGAAGCGCGGATGGAGTCGCTCGAGCTGCGAGAGCGTCGCGAGCGCCGCGGGAATGTCGCCGAGCCGGCGTTGCGAGTGCGCGCGCGCATAAAGAGCGTCCCGATTCTCGGGCGCCGCCGCGAGGAGCGCGTCGGCCGCCGCCAGAGCATCCACAAATCGTTGCTCCTCGAGCAGCCGGCGCAGCCGCTCGACTTCGCGCTCTACCGAGAAGGGATCGGCCATAGACCTGAGTCAGGCACGGGATTTCCCGCGGGAAAAGCCGAATCTTATCTCAGCTTGAGTTGACCGCCGGCGGCTTGGAGCGACAGGCCCCGCGTCTGCGGCGCAAATCTACCGCGACACAGCTCGAGACAGCCGATAGCAAGATGGCGAGAAGTAAGCCCCGCTGGGTTGAACGCAGTGTACCTCCGACGTGCGCTCTGGTTGGTTTGGTCGCCATGGTTAATTTGTCCGCACCATTTGCGGTCAGCATACCGGATTTTGTATGGGGACCTCCATCGGGGACTTTAGAATCGCGATCCGACCACTCCCGGTGGATCGGCAAGGTGCGCCCAACTGCGGCCATCGAGGTACATGCATGGACTTCCAGAAAGCGGTCTCTGATACCGTTTGAGGAGTACTCAACCATTTTCCCGAACGCCACAGCGGTAAGGGTCTTGCCCTACACGCCCTCGGAGAGATGGCGGGGAAGCGCAGCTGCGCCAACTCCGTAGGGATCTACATAGCCGGCGCAACTCCAAGATGTCAGGGTTCGTACTTCCACACATCGCTCAGGTCGCCCACTGTTCCCGCAGAGTCGTAGCCGGTTCCACCGAAGAACCAGAGGTTCCCCTGCGCATCGATCCAAGTCATGGGAGTTCCTCTCGCACCCGGAATATTGCTGGGCTTGGGCGTGCCCATGGTACCGTACGTCCCTAGTTGATCAGCCAAGTCCGACCCACTCATCCACGTCCATTCATCGTTACTGTACTTCCACAAATCGTTGAGTTGATCAGCCATTCCTGTCGAGAAGTCATAAACTTCCCCGCCGAAGAGCCACAAGTTTCCAGAGGAATCGACCCAGCCAACAGTGTTGTCCCGCCCCCCTGGAGTGTCGGGCCCTGAGGGCACACCTTCAGTCCCGTAGGTTCCCACTTGGTTGGCCAAGTTCGAGCCGTCCATCCAGGTCCACTGGCCGTTGCTGTACTTCCAGAGATCGTTGAGCTCTCCGAGAGTCCCGGCTGAGTCGAAGCCGGATCCGCCGAAGAGCCAGACATTTCCCGAAGGGTCGGTCCAGAGCCAGCCAGATCCTCTCGCGCCCGGAACGTTAGCCGCGGAGGACGTGCCTAGAGTTCCATAGGCACCATTCTGGTCGGCCAAGTTCGAGCCGCCCATCCACGTCCATTCGCCGTTGCTGTACTTCCACAGGTCGTTAAGGTAAGCGTTCGTCCCGGCTGAGTCGTAACCGATTCCTCCGAAGAGCCACACGTTTTCCCTGAGAATCGACCCATGCAATGGAGCGCCGTCGCGCCCCAGGAATATTGTTCGCGGAGTTCGTCCCCATAGTCCCGTAGACGCCTTTTTGGTTGGCCAAGTTCGAGCCGCCCATCCACGTCCATTCGCCGTTGCTGTACTTCCATAAGTCGTTGAGATACCCGTTCGTTCCCGCTGAGTCGTAACCGATTCCTCCGAAGAGCCAGATGTTCCCTGAGGAGTCGATCCAGTGGATGGCGCCTCCTCTTGCGCCCGGAATATTAGCTGCGGAGGGCGTCCCGAGGGTTCCATAGATCCCCGCCTGGTTGGGCACGTCCGAGCCGCCCATCCAAGTCCACTCCCCGTTGCTGTACTTCCAAAGGTCGTTGTAGTGGTTGTTTGCGGTATCGTTCCCACCGAAAATCCAGACATTCCCTGAAGTGTCGGTCCAGACCTGGCCAGTATCTCTATTCCCCGGAGTATTGTTGGCAGAGGGCGTGCCCTGAGCCCCGCGATGAGTGGCTGGAAGACGATGAGCCCGGCAAAGGAGGTCAGCTGCTGGTCTTCGAAGTGGACCTCGGGCAGTGCGCGGGCTTTCCAATGAACCTCGGATTTGCTAACCTTCATCGAGACGGTCGCCTCTCTGGTTTGGTTGATGTTTGGCAACAAAATCATACCAGAGTTGAGACCGTCTTTTCATTTCAACAGGGCACTTTCCTACATCTTCAACCCTCACCCAAGGTGAGAGTTGAAGCATCGCCTCCACGCGCCAATGACGCCGTCTTTCCCGGCTCGGGAGTATCGAAGGGCGGGAATTTATGCACCTGACGGGTGTACTTGTGCATCAGAAAGACCCTTCGGCGAAAGGAGCGGCACGTTCGGCGACGCCAAGTCGGTGGCCACTCTGCTCGATCGGCTCATTCAACCAGGCGAGATCATCGAGACTGGCAATTCGAGCTACCGTTTGAAGATGCGGAGCCGGGTGAGATCGCGACATACCGCGGTAGCGGGCATACTCACGATCGCCGCTTCCCAGGGCTTCCCACGCGGCCGACTTGGAAGAATCCAACTGGCACCCTCGCCGGATCATGGTGTTCTGGTTCTGTGACGATCCGTATCCTATTCGGAACAAAATATAGAGCGGAAGCGCGTAGAGGTACTGTGCGCCCTTGATACGCACACCGTAGGGTGCTACTGGCTACACGCGTTCGAGGCAACGCTAGGTTACAACCCTTCTCAACCAGGGTGGGAATCCAGGGTTTTACTGAGAGACGGGAGATAGTTAACGTCCAACGCCCCGTCCGTGAAACACGAGTGGACGAGCTGCCAAGCAGGGACAGGAGACTTTTCCGACGATCGACGAGACCGAAGTGCTCAGTAGCACCACCTGGAAGTACAACTACCGTGGACCTCATTCAGAGGAGGGCCGTGTACGGTGAGCTGAGGCTGAATTTCCGGATGATGCTCTGACAATCGGAGGAGTACTACGATGAGTGCACAAGAACAAACAGTCGAGGTACGGGTAGGCACGGGCGGTGATCCCCTGACATTGGGGTTGCCCGTTTTTGCGGTCGCATCG
>JBOIAQ010000121.1:0-8306 GCA_050739115.1 Steroidobacteraceae bacterium
ACGAGCTTTCCCAGAGCGACGCAGTTCTGCGCAAACTCCAGATTGCGCGCTTCCTCGGCAATCAGCGCGAAATGCGGTGCGACTCTTTCGTAATCGTTGCCGAAGATGGAGACCAGGGTGGCCTCCAGCACGGCAAGACTCACGTCCACCGTAACATTGACGCTGGCACTCAGTTCTGCCGCCCGTACCCATTTTTTGAGCAAGCCATCGCTCACGCGCACGAAGGCCTCGAAGAACACCTTGAGCGATTCTCTGCCGAAGGCCGGTTGGATCATGCGCCGCTGGCGCGCCCAGGTCTCGCCATTGCTCGAGATGAGCCCGTTGCCGAGACTCAGGGCAATGCGTTTGACCGCCTGTCCCTTTCGTGGATAGTTGCGCCAGTTTCGCAACAGTACGTGGTCAGCCAATTCCGGGGAATTGATGACATACACCCTGGCCCCGAAGACGGATGCGTCATAGATGTCGCCATAGCGCTCGACATTTGAGCGCATCCACTCGAGCAGGTCTTCGGTCGCTTGGTAGCTCTCGCTTGGACCGGGCGGAAATTGGAATTTATCAGCGCACATGGATCAGCTTCTCAGTCAGGACGCGCGGCCGCCTCGAGCGCTGCCACCAGCTCATCAATATCCGCAATCGTGGTCTCGCCGTGCGTCGCGCAGATCCTTACCACATCCCGGCCTTCGAGCCTTGCGACAGCCGCCCATGCACGAGCGGAAGTCAGCACCTTGCGCACGATCTCGCGCACCGGCGCGGAGCCCGCGGGCGGTAGCACGCAAAGCACCGCGAGCCGCGAGTCGTTGGCGACGCTCCAGCCTCTTGCCGCGAGCCGAGCCTTGGCGCATTCGATCACCTGCGCGGCCCGCTCGATGTGCGTGGCGTAGCCCTGCCATCCGGCAGCGGCCAGCGACAGGAACAGCCTGAGCCCCATGAAGCGGCGCGACCACTGCACGCTGTTGAGATAAGGATCGATGCTCGTCGCGCTCGAGGGCATGAACTCGGCACCCACGCGGAATGCCTCGCTCAGGATCGCAGGCGCGCGCGCGATGAACATGCCGCAGCCCATGCTCGTCGCGAGCCACTTGTGCGCATCGATGGTCACGGAGTCCGCGAGCTCGATGCCGGCGAGCTCAGCGCGCAACCTTTCGGAGCAGAGCGCCGCGCCGCCCCAGGCGGCATCGACGTGGTACCAGATGCCGTTCTCACGAGCGAGCGTCGCGCACGGCTCGAGTGGATCCACCATGCCGGCGCCGGTGGTCCCGGCGGTGGCGGAAATCAACACCGGCACGGTGCCGCGGCGACGGTCCTCGCGGACCGCTTCGGCGAGTGCGCGCACATCCATGCGACCGGTGCCGTCGGTGGCGATGAGTTTCAGGGCCGAGCGGCCGATGCCGCATTGGTGCGCGATCTTGTGCCACGCGGGCTGGCACTCGCGCGAGGTATACATCGCCACGGACCCGGAAAATGTCCGCACGCCCTCCTCCGCAAATTTCGGATCGGCGCGTGTCAATGCGCAGATGAGCGCGGTGCAGTTGGCCTCGGAGCCGCCGGTGGTGAAGTGTCCCGCGGCCTCCGCCGGCAGTCCCGCACGCTGCGCGAACGCGCGGATGACGTGCTGCTCGATGGCCACAGGCGCGGGTGAGGAGCCGGAGCTCGCGAGCTGCGGATTGAAGGTGCCGGCGATGCGGTCCGCGCATTGGGAAGGAAAGTTGGAGGGCGGATTGAAGAGACCGAAGTAGCGCGGGTGCATCATGTGCACCGTGCCGTGCTCGAGCCGCCCGATGGCCCAGTCGATCAACTCCTCGAGCGGCTTTGGCGCTTCGAAGTCGAAGGCCGCGAGCTCCGCGCGCAGCTGCACCATATCGATGTCCGGCATGACCGGCCCTTGCAGCACGCGCTCCGCCGCTTGCGCAAGCGCACGGGTCAGCCGATCCTCGAGGCGCTCTCGATAGGCTCTCTCGGGGAAAAGCGCCGCGACCGGCGGCCCAAGTCGATCTGCGGGCATGAAGCCTCCGGTCAGCCTCGGACCGCGGCCGCAAGCGCCTGATCGAGATCGGCGAGGATGTCGTCGATATGCTCGATGCCGACGCTCAAGCGCAGGGTCTCGGGGCCAATGCCGGCGAGCCGCTGCTGCTCGGGAGACATCTGCCGGTGGGTGCTCGAGGCCGGATGACAGGCGAGGGATTTCGCATCGCCGAGGTTCACCAGGCGCTTGAAGAGCTTCAGCGCATCGTAGAACCGCGTCCCGGCATCATAGCCGCCATGCACCGCGAAGGTGAGGAGCGAGCAGGTCTTGCCCTTGAGGTACTTCTGCACCAGGGGGTAGTAGGGACTCTCCGGGAAGCCGGCATAGCTCACCGAGGCGACACGGGGGTCCGCGCGCAGAAACTCGGCCACGCGGCGCGCATTCTCGACGTGCCGCTCGACGCGCAACGCCACCGTCTCGATGCCTTGCAGCAGCAGGAAAGCACTCAAGGGCGAGAGCACCGATCCCAGCGCGCGCTGAAAGACGCTGCGGCAGCGTCCGATGTAGGCAATCGGCCCGTAGTGATCCGTATAGACGAGACCGTGATAGGAGTCGTCGGGCTCGGTCAGCATCGGAAAACGCGCGGCATGGCGGGTCCAGGGAAACTTCCCGCTGTCGATGATGATGCCGCCCATGGTGGTGCCATGACCGCCCAAGAACTTGGTGAGCGAGTGCACGACCACATCCGCGCCGTAGTCGATGGGCCGAATGAGGATCGGCGTCGGCACCGTGTTGTCGACGATCAACGGTACGCCGGCGCGATGCGCGACTTGCGCCAGCGCCTCGATGTCACACACGTTGCCCGCGGGGTTGCCGACCGTCTCGCAGAACACTGCGCGCGTATTCTCATCGATGAGCGCCGCGAGCGCCTCCGGCCGATCGCAGTCGGCGAACTTCGTGCCGATGCCGAGCTTCGGCAGGATGTGCCCCAGGAGCGTATGGGTCGTGCCGTAGAGCTGCGGTATGGACACGATGTTCCGCCCGGCTTCGGTCACCGCAAGCACGGAATAATGCAGCGCCGCCTGTCCGGAGCTCACGCAGAGCGCGCCCATTCCGCCCTCGAGCTGAGTCATGCGCTCCTCGAGCACATCGGTGGTCGGGTTGGCGATGCGCGAATAGCGATAGCCTTCCACCTCCAGGTTGAAGAGCGCCGCGCCATGCTCGGCACTGTCGAAGGAGTACGCGACAGTCTGATAGATCGGCACCGCCACCGACTTCGTGGTGGGATCGGCGTCGAAGCCGGCGTGCAGGGCTATGGTCTCGGGTCGCATGGTGCCTCTGGTCTTCCTTCAGGCGCTGTTGCCGGCATCAACCGTCAGTGTGATGCCGGTGATATTGCGCGCCTTCTCGCCCAGGAGATACTCGACGGCACTGGCGACATCGTCCGGCGCCACCATGCGCCGCAGGGCGCTCCGGCGCGTGATCTGCTCGCGCTCGCTGTCGGAGAGCGTATCGGTCATCGCCGTGTCCACGAACCCCGGCGCAACGGCGTTCACCGTGATGCCGAGCGGGCCGACTTCGCGCGCCAGCGAGCGCGTGAAGCCCTCGAGCGATGCCTTGGTGGCGGAGTAGGCCGAGAGCGCCTTATAGCCGCGTGAGGCGACGACGCTCGAGATGTTGACGATGCGGCCCTCGCGCTCGGACATCATCGAGCGCACGACGTATTTCGTAAGGAGCAGCGGCGATAAGGTGTTGAGGCGTACCAGCGCCTCGATGTCCGGATCGCGCATCATGGAAAGGAGCCCCGCGGTGCCGAGGCCCGCATTATTGATGAGGCCGTAGAGGCTCCCCACCTCTTGGCGCAGCTCACCCACGAACCCTCCGATCGCACCGGCATCGGCGAGATCAAAGGCGCGAAAGCGCAGCTCCCCGCCCTGGGCCGCCTTCGCCACGCGATCCATCTCGGCGCGCAGCTCTTTGGTCTCACCTCGCGCGAGCGCGATGACCCGGTAACCGCAGGAGGCCAGCCGCGAAGCGATCGCGAGCCCCAAGCCCCTGCTGCCACCGGTGACGAGGACGTTACGCATTGCCGACACCCTGGCGCGTGTCGTCATGAATCGCTCCCGGCGATTCGTTGGGCCGCACCAGCTTTCCCGAAGCCGACATCTCGAGCGAAGGCACGAATCGAATGAGCGCCGGCACCTTGTGCGCGGCCAGCCTCATGCGGCAGGCGCCAAGGATCTCCTGGCGGATGCGATCATCCGTTGACTGCTCGCGCCCCGAGCCTTCGCCATCGGCCAGCACCACGTCCGCTGCCACTACCGCACCCGTGATCGGATTGGGCCGTGACCTCACCAGAGACATGCGCACGCGCGGGTGGGAGTTGATCACCACCTCGACTTCCTCCGGATGGACCTTCAGGCCACCGACGTTGATGATGCCGCCGCTGCGTCCGATGAAATAATACCGGCCGTCGCGCAGCTCGAGTCGGTCACCCAAGTCGACGAACCCTTGCGCGTCCTTGAGGGCTGGAGCCCCCACGCCGAGATATGCCGATGCATTCCCGCGCGATCGGATTCGCAGCGTGCCGCGACTCACCTCGAGCTCGGCACCGTGCTCGGGTCTGAGAGCCAGCGTCGCCGGAAATCCCGCCAGTCCATCCTGCACCTCGAACCCCACACCGGCCTCTGTCGAAGCGAACGCGTGGGCCACCACGGCACGCGGAAACGCTGCCCGCAGCGCATCGAGGATGCCCTGATCGGCTATTTCACCGGAAAGGCGCACGTAGGCGGGAGCGAGTCCCTGCGCCGCGCCGCTCATCAAGGCCTGGCGCCAGTGTGAGGGTGTTCCGGAGATGTGCGTGACGCCGGCCGCGCCGGCGCGGCCGAGAAAATCCGTCACCGCCTCTCCGGCGTGCGAAAGCACCAGAGAGCCGCCGTAGAGCGCGCGAAGGTAGATCTGCAGACCGCCGTAGCGGCGGATGTCGTAAAACGTACTCCAGATGGGAGCCTGACCCTCCTCCGGCGACTGCCCCGCGAAGGCGCTCGTGAGGCTGGCAAGCGTGTGCGCCACGAGCTTGGGAGCGCCGGTCGTTCCGGAGGTGAGGAGTACCCACTCGGTATCGTACTCACGTTCGGTCCTCTCGACCGCACCGCGAGCGGAGCGAGGCAGTAGTGCTGGCTCGGCGTCGGCATCGACCGCAAAGTCGAGCCCGACTCCCGCAGGCGGCGCACTGCTTGACGCATCACCCAGCCAGGCGTCGGCCTGCGCGCTGCGTACGACGTGCGGCAGATGCTCCGAGGGGAGGTCCGGGGTGCAAAGCACCATCCGTCTCGCGATGCCATCGAGCTCGAGGAGCGCCATGGCGGCGGTGAACTGATCACGGATCGCGACGATCACCGACCGCCCGCGAAGCGAGTCCAGACGCTCCCCGAGACACGAGGCCTCGGCGAGTGCCGCGAGTGGAAGCCCTCGCGCAGGACCGATCAGCGCGCCGCCGCGCGCCGCAGCGGCTCCGATTACCGAATCCCAGAGCGCCATGATGCCAGGCACACGGAAGTGCCGCGTCGTAGCAACAGGTACCGCGCGCTGGGCCGGGCGGATGACCGGATCCAGCGCTTCATGCTAGGCCGCGGGAGTTTCGTACAGCCTGACGAAATCCCCGAAAGTGACGGGGAAGCTCTCCGCCGTGTCGAAGGGGTCATACCCGAGCGCATCCTCGAGACGCGCGACGATGAGCGCGAAGCTCAGCGAGTCGAGTCCGCATTGGAGCAGCTTGAGGTCATCGGTGAGGGGCGCGAGCTGGCGCTGCTGCTCCCGGGCAACGTCCTGAAAAAGAGTCGTAATGGTGGATCTCACCGCCATGGCGCGCTTGCCTTGTAGTCGTGGCCGTGCCGGCATGGCACCGTCTTATGTTCTACGCTCGTCGTGAGCCGATGCACTCGGCTCACAACCCCTCGACAAAGTGTATCTGCAACCCGACCGATTCAATAGCCGCCGGCTGCTCTCTCAATGTGTGCAGCGTCACAGTGTTGGAACCTAAGCGAGTGCAGCGCGCCGGCGAGACGCGCGGCACGGTCGATGAATTGACCTCGATTTTCATTTAGGTAACGCGGCGTCGCAGAAGCGAGACATCATCAATCGTTTAAAAATCAACAACTTGTAGCATGACCTGGACGGTTCACCGCGTTTATCGTCGTTCGGGGCCGACAGCACTATGTCCAAATAAGCCCGTACGGCTTACGCCACCGTAAATTTTTCTTTATATAACAGTTAGTTAGAGTCATGGCACGGGTCGTGCACTGCCTCGGGCGGACGCTTGGCAGGAAAGGCTCAACAATGACGATTCGGGGAGTCGCATCGGCGCATCTCGCGCGCATCGCACAACTCGCGCTCGCAACGCTCTTCTGTGCCGCTCTCGGCGCTTGTCACGCACCCAACTCGGGCGCGAGCTCCGCCACCTCGAGCGCTCCGGGATCGACGGTGAAGTCGATCGACCTGTCGTGGAGCCCCCCCACTGAGAACAGCGACGGCACCGCGATCACCGACCTCGCCGGCTATACGCTCCATTACGGCACGACCTCGCAGGACTACACCGGCTCGATTCAGATCACCAGTCCCACCGCGACCTCCTACCTCGTGAGCGATACCAACTTCCCGCCGGGCACTTACTACTTCGCGATCTCCGCCTACAACGCGCAGCAGGTCTCGAGCTCGATGTCCGGACAGGTCACTGTCACGCTCGACTGACGCTCAAGGAGTCGCAGCACCGCCGAACGCCCCGCCCTGCTGCCCTCCCATGGCCCCGGAATTAGGCGAGTAGCCGATCATGACGAAGACGCGGTTCTCGTCGTAGACCGCTCCTCCCAGTAGCGGTGTGCCCGAGGCACCGGAAATGCGGCCGAAGGCGTGATCGTATCGTCCGTAAATGACGAGCCAGCGTCCCGGGCGATAGACGAGGCCCACGCCCACCGTGCCGAACGTGGTCGTGAATCCCTCGTTGAAGTAGTCATAGCGATCCGCCGTTCCGCTGACGATACCCGATAGCTTCGGGGTGAAGGATCGCCCGAGATTGAGTCCCAAGGTCGTGCGGGTGACGTCGTAGACCGACTGCAAGTCATAAGCGTCGCGTTCCCAGTCGCCGGTGAATCCAAGGGTCGTGCGCAGCCGCACGAACTCCCAGCCGGCCGACCCGTAATTGCGCAGGTAATTGGCCGTCGTCTGGCTGACCGGTGCCACCACGATGCCGCCGCCGGCGCCGGCCGTGAGACTGCTGAAACTACCGCCCGCATCGGTGTACTCCCTGCCGCCGGCAAGCGTCAGAACCGAGAACGGCGAAACCTTGCGCGTCAGCGTCAGGCGCGCGAGCGGGCTCGTTTTCCACGTTGCGCCGGCATCGTTCGCCTGGACGGCCCCGAGCTGCGCATCGATCGAGCTCCTCGCTCCCTGGATGAGATATCGGCCGTAAGCCTCACGGCGGTCGTAATCGGTATTGACGCTCGTATTGCTGAAGCGCAGCTCCTCGGCCTGCACGCCGAGCGAGACGCTCGATAGGGGAGAGAACTGCCGGCCGAATTGCGCCGAGCCTATGAGGTCGTGACCATCGAACGGACTCGTCTGATAAGTAACCTGGGAATAGCGGGCATCGAGATCGACGAAGGTCGCATCGCTCGGGCGCAGTGTCAGCTCCGGCCCGGTCGCGAAGTTGTTCACCCGCTGCACGTTAACGGGCGTGATAGCCGCGAACGGATCCGTCTGCTCCTCCCCATAATCGTCCGCGGCCATCCACTTCAGCCGATCGGACCAGAGCTTTGCGGTGGCGAGCCCATCGAAGCGGCCGAGAAGGTCGTTGCCGTAGGCGCCCTGGAGGAAGTAGAGATCGGTGAAATTGCCGAGCGCCGAGGCATCGAGACGCGACCCGCTGCGCTTGAGGTCGAAATCGGCGTCCGCGGCGGCGACGGTCTGCGATATCGGATTCGTCGATGAGAGATTGACGTTATCCGTCTCGCCCATTCCCGCGGCGATGGTGTATTCGGTCAGCTCCGCGGGCTCCGGCCCCAGCCCCGCGGCCGTAGCGCCAGGCAGCACCGCGCCAGGGAGTGCCGCGCCCGCGCTGCCCACGCCGGGCATCGCCTGCACGGGAGGCGGAACCGAGGTTGTTGCGCCTCCCGCGTTCTGCCCAAGGACGAGCGCTGGCGATGCGAGCGCCAGGGCAGTGAGGACAAACCCCGGAAGGAGGGCCCGAGCGCTAGCGGTCGGCCGCGGCGTATCCTGAGTAGCCGTAATGCGAGTAGTAGTAATCGTCTCCGCTTGAGGCGTGAGCATCATTGAGCACCAGGCCATG
>JBOIAQ010000122.1:0-8269 GCA_050739115.1 Steroidobacteraceae bacterium
TTCATGGCGTGCTCACGACCGCCGCGTCGCCTTGATGACCGCCTCGATGTGCTCGAGATAGCGGTAGAGCGCCTGGCGTCCGACCGGTGTCAGCCGGTACTCGGATTTCGGTCGCCGCCCGGAGAAGGATTTGGAGCATTCGATGTAGCCCGCCTCTTCGAGCTTACGGGCGTGTGCGCTGAGATTTCCGTCGCTGACATCGAACAGCGCTTTGAGCTCGTTGAAGGTGAGCTGGGCGTTTACGGCGAGCGCGCTCATGATGCCAAGCCGCACCCGCTCGTAAACCAGCCGGTCGAACTTCGAGTCCTCGCCGTTGGCGCGCCGGACGGGAACCGGGGCGGGCGCAGTTCTGCTCGCTTCGGGTGAGCGCATCGCGGTTTCGTGTCTTCGCGCCGGCTTCATGTCCTCGAACGCTCCACGTCGTCGATTCGACCGATCAGGAATCCGAACACGAGGTGCAGCACACCGAAGCCGGCCCCGAGGAGCACGTTGTGCCAGTGCGCAGAGACCTCGAAGGCGAGCGCGCCACAGATGACGAAAAGCGCCCCCATCGTCCCGATGAGCCGCATCATTGCCGGAGCCGTCATCAGGGTCGCGGAAAGCACCGCGCAGCCGTAAAGGAGCAGCCATACCCCCGGAACGAGCCGCGTCGCACCCGCCTGGCAGAGCACCGCCGTCAGGACCCCGCCGGCCAGCAGGGCCGGGCAAAGGCACAGCACGAAGCGCCGCGCCGGTCCTCGGTAAAGCGGCAGTCCCACTCCCGAGCGATGGCGCGCCACCAGGACCACACCGAGGCCCGCGCCCACGGTCGCCGCCGCCAGCCAGATGATCAGCCAGTGCGCGGTCAGCGCCGGAATCGACGCCACCCCGGCGGCCACGAGTCCCACGGCGCCCATGGCCATACCCGCGGTTCCCGGTACGGCGAACGCGCCGGCCGCGTCGATCGAGGCGCGGATGTAGTTGAGCGTCCCGAGCGCATGGCTGTCTATGGCAACGGTATTGTTCGAGCGCATTTGCAGGGATCGTGCGGCCGCTGACCGTGCCGCGACTCTAGGCACGCACTCAAATTCCGTCAAGTACTCTGCTATGCAAAGTGTGACGCGGCGCAAGATTGGAGCGCGACGGAAAAAAGCGCCGGCGCGCAGGGCGCGTCGGCGCTCAGTTTCCGCCCGCCCGGGGGCGCTTCAGAACTTGAGGAACAGGCCGGCGTTGACGTTCCAGCTCGAGTTCTGCTGGTCGGCCTCGTTACTCGACTCGAGCCGGCTGAATTCCGCGACGAACAGCAGATTGTCCGTGACATTCTGATAAAGGCCGAGTGACCACTTGTCGTTGCGCTTCACCAGGCAGCCGACGACTCCGCCGCAGAAGGTCGAGTGATCGAGCGCCGTCCCGTCGAGGTCGCTCACGCCGTAGTTCACGCCGAGTTTCGTGTTCCCCATCTTGTAGGTGACCTGAGCGATGTAGCCATCGGAGCTGCGCGGCGCACCCATCGCATCGTTGGAGTTCACGAACAGGCCCGTCGTGCCGACTCCGTTGCCGTGGTAGTACCAGCCCATGACCTCGAAGCCGTTGAGGTCGTACTTGCCGCCGATATCGAACGCTGAACTGCCGTAACTCACGTAGGCGCCCGTCGGAGCCGTCAGGGCGCAGGCGCCCGCCGCGAGGTTGCCGCACAGCACGCGCTGCTGCTGGTAGAGCCCGCTCGCCGACAGGTACAGCGAGCCCATGGTGTAGGCGATTTTCGCCTGCAGGCCGGGGGTGCTGTGGTTGACGGGCACCTGACCCAGCGTGTTGAGTGGGTCGAAGATCCCGACCGTGACCTTCGCGCCGCTCATGTTGGGGGTCGTGTAGTTGATCTGCGAAAGCCAGTCGGTGTAGATGTAGCCGAGACCGATCGAGCCCAGCGAGGTGTTGGCCGGAGCGGCATAGTCGCCGTTGCCCGCGCCCACCCCGAGCAGCGTCATGTCGTTCAGGATCGCGTCCGCTCCGAAGAGGCCGATGTTGCGGCCCGCCATGATGGTGCCCCAGCTGCTGTTGCCGACGGTCAGGAAGACCTGCCGGATATCGAGGCCGGCGGTGCCGAGAGCGGTGTGTCCGTCGTCCGTGTTCGCGATGTCCTCCAGATTCGGGCTACCCCCGTCGTTGGTGCTGATGCCCGGGTAGAGTCCGAAGGTGAATCCGAGATTCTCGCCATCCTGCGTTGTCGCGCCGCTCACGGTGAGCGCCGCCGGCAGCAGCCCGTTGCTCACCGCGGAGGAGTCGTCGGACGTCGTGTCCGAGACGCACGCGAGCCCGCCGGCGACGTCATTGTGATCCTGGCAGTTCGAGTAGATGTAGTTCGCGTTGACGTTGCCGTCAAAGGACAGCGTCCAGGCGCCTGCGGTCACGTCGATTGCGCGCGCCGAAGGCGCGGCGAGCGCCGCCAACACAATGGCTCCGAGAAGGCCGGTTCGTTGGTTGTTCATGGAGGACCCTCCTTGAGGCGAAGAGGGTGCAACGCCCGTGCCAGAAACGCGCCGGTCCGAGGCGGGTGTTGCGCGGACAAGACAACGATTATCCGATCCGCCGCCCTGTTCCGATTTTGCGGCACGGAACGGTACAGAGTTGTCACATCTGTGGAACGCCGTGCCTGTGGGTCGCTCGCGCGCGCAGGAAGACTTTGCGCGAGTGCCGAAAAACACCGCGATTGCATCGTTGCCGAGCTTGCAGTCGCCACGCAGGCGTGTTTCTCTATCGTGACACTGTCACGACAACGCGTGGCATCCATGACGCACTGCCCGGTGGACGGTAGAGGGGATCGTATGACGAACGCAACGCGTGGTTGGCAGACTTCCCGGAGCGATGACTTCACCGGCCCGGATATCGGTCCACAGGCGCCGCGCCCGCTCGCACGGCCGCTGACGCTCGAGGAGCTCGCCGGTGAGGACCCGCAGATGCTGCGCAACGTCCGCTGCGCCCATCGGATTGCCAATACCAACGTGTCGGTGCTCGTCCAGGGGCCGACGGGCTCCGGCAAGGAGGCGTTCGCGCACGCCGTGCACCTCGCCAGCCAGCGTGCCGGCCGTCCCTTCATCGCGGTCAACTGTGCCGCCATACCCGAGACGCTGATCGAGAGCGAGCTGTTCGGCTACAAGCCCGGCGCATTCACCGGCGCGCGTCGCGAGGGGCTGCGCGGCAGGATCGTGCAATCCTCGGGTGGCACGCTGTTCCTAGATGAGATCGGCGACATGCCGCTCGCCCTGCAGAGCCGATTGCTGCGTGTGCTCGAGCAGCGCGAGGTCTTACCGCTCGGCAGCGAGAGCGCCGTCGCCGTCGATCTGCACGTGCTCGCCGCTTCGCACCGCAATCTGCGGGAAATGATCGCCCGCGGCGCGTTTCGTGAGGACCTCTACTATCGCCTGAACGGCATAACGCTCGAGCTGCCGGCGCTGCGCGAGCGCACCGACAAGGAGCGATTGATCCAACACGCTCTCGCGGCCGAGACCGGCAACGGCCGGCCGGCGGCCATCGAGCGCGACGCGCTGCAGCGCCTGCTCGGATACCCCTGGCCCGGCAACATCCGCGAGCTGCGCAATGTCGTCCGCACCGCGCTCGCGATCTGCGAAGGTGGCGTGATCCGTGCGCTGGACCTGCCGCGGGAAATCCGTGACAGTCAGCCCTCGACACCGAGTCCGACCGATGGCGCCGGGCGACTGACCGTGGCGGGCGCCGGACCCCTCTCCGAGACCCGTCTGCAGGCCGCCGAGCGCGCGGCGCTGCTGCAGGCCATCGAGGAGCTGCACGGCAATATGAGTCGCGTCGCGGCGGAGCTCGGTGTCAGCCGCAATACGCTCTACCGCAAGATCAAACGCCACGGCATCGTGCCCGTCAGACGGATGTGACGCGCTGAATCATCGCCGCTGACCGTTCGCTGGCCCGCCGCTTGCACCGCGGCAGGGACGCCCGCGTGCGCGCGGGCGACGGCAACATGAAGGCACAGCGCTCAACACGCCGGCCGAGAATCCGGCTGGCCCCCGCACATCGACTCCTGACACCGGCGGCGGGCGACGGCCCGGTCCTCGTGACACGGGCGGGCCGCGTGCGACTCAATGCAACGGCGGCGGCCATTCTCGCCCTGTGTGACGGCACCTCCACGCGGGCGGAGATCGCCACCCGGGTGGCAGGCGCCTCGGACCCGACGCTGGCGGCGGATGTGCGGGCGTTCCTGGAAGCCGCACGGCGCAGCGGCTGGATTCTCGAGCGCTGACGGGAACCGGAGCGGCCGGGCAAGCGTTCCGTTGCGAACCGTCGTAGGATGCGACTCCAACCGTGGAACCTTCCTCCGATCCCGCGAGCCGCACCGCGCGGCTGGACTCTCCCCGCGCGGCCGGCACGCAGCCGGCGCGGGACGATGCGCATGAGCGTGGCCGAAAACCCTGGTTCCGCCGCCCGAGTGTCGTCGTCGCCGGTGCCGTCCTCCTGGTCCTCATCGTCGCGCTGGCCGGGCTCTGGTGGTGGCATGAGAGCGGTATCGAGACCACGGATGACGCCTACCTCGAGGCGCACATCGTGGATGTCTCGCCACAGATTGCAGGTCAGGTGACGCGGGTTCTCGTGGAGGACAATCAGCTCGTTCACCCGGGCGAGCCGCTGGTCGACATCGATCCCTCGCAATTTCGCCTCGCGCTCGCCCAGGCGGTCGCGGCGCAGCAGCAGGCGCAGACCGCGCTCGGTGAGGCAAATGCGAACGTGGCGGTGGCGCAAGCCGGCCTGGCGCAGGCCGATGCCGATCTCGCGAGCGCCCGAGCCACCGCAATCCGCGCGCAGCAGGATCTCAGGCGCTATCAGTCGCTGCGCACGGTGAACCCCAAGGCGGTCGCCCGCAGCTCGGTTGACGAGGCGGTCGCCAGTGCCCGCAGTGCGGCCGCCCAGCAGCGCGCCGGCGAGCAGCGGGTTCAGAGCGCTCACGCGCAGATCGACTCCGCCAAGGCGGCCGTGACCGGGGCGCAGGCGCGCATCGCGACCGCCCGGGCCGGCGTCGAGCAAGCCAGGCTCAACCTCGGCTATGCGAGCGTGACCGCCAGAGTCGACGGCCATGTGGCCAACCGGACCGTCGCGATCGGCACTTACGTCTCCCCGGGCCAGCAGATGATGGCGATCGTGCCGCTGCACCTTTGGGTGCGCGCCAACTTCAAGGAGAACATGATCGCGAAGCTCAGACCCGGACAGAGCGTCAGCATCCATATCGACGCCTGCCCCCAGGCCAATGCCCGCGGCCATGTGCTCTCCATCCAGCGCGGCGCCGGGGAAGCGTTCGCGCTGTTGCCGCCCGAGAACGCCACCGGCAACTACATCAAGGTGGTGCAGCGGGTGCCGGTGCGTATCGCGCTCGATACCGTGCCGGCGGGCTGCGTCCTCGGGCCCGGCATGTCAGTCGAGCCGACCATAAAGGTGCGCTGAGTGGCCGACGCGCGCGCTGCCGGCGCCCGCGGCTCCGGACACGAGTGGACGCCGGCCCGCTCCGTGGCGGGCAATCGCAGTCCCTGGCTCATCGCCACTGTCATCTCGATCTCCGCCTTCATGGAGGTGCTGGACACGGCGATCGCCAACGTGTCGCTGGCGCACATCGCGGGATCTACCTCCTCGAGTTACGACCAGGCGACCTGGGTCCTGACGAGCTATCTCATCGCCAACGCCGCCGTCATCCCCATGAGCGGCTGGCTGTCCGATGTGTTCGGTCGCAAGCGCTACTACATGACGAGCGTCGCGATCTTCAGTTTCGCCTCGCTGTGCTGTGGCCTCGCGCCGTCCCTGCACTTCCTCATTCTCGCCCGCATCGTGCAGGGCGTGGGCGGCGGCGGATTGCAGCCGGTCACCCAGGCGATGCTGATCGACACCTTCCCGCCCGCCTCGCGCGGCAAGGCGATGTCGGTGTACGGTTTCACCGTGATCCTGGCGCCGATGTTGGGACCGCTCCTCGGCGGCTGGATCACGGACCAGTTCTCCTGGCACTGGATCTTCCTCATCAACGTGCCGGTCGGGCTGCTGGCGCTCTTTCTGGTCGAGATGATGGTCGATGAGCCGCCACTCATCGTCGAGGAGCGGCGGCAGCGCTGGGCCCGGGGCATACACTTCGATCTGCCCGGCGCCGCGCTCATCGCGCTCGCGCTCGGGGCGCTCGAGGTGATGCTCGACCGCGGCGTACAGGAGGACTGGTTCGCGAGCCCGCTCATCCGCGGCTCCGCGCTGGTCGCCGGCGCGTGCCTGGTCGCATTCGTTCTCTGGGAGCTCATCGAGCGCGATCCGCTCCTCGATATGACGCTCTTCAAATATCGCAGCTTCACCTCCGCCACGATCATCATGATGACCATCGGTGTCATCCTCTTCGGCACCACCCAGTTCATCCCGCAGCTGGTGCAGCAGGTGCTCGGCTACACCGCCGAGCAGGCGGGCCTCGCCCTCACGCTGGGCGGGATCATCACCCTCTTCAGCATGCCACTGGCGGGCATTCTCTCGAGTCACGTGCAACCGCGCGTCATGATGGGGGTCGCGTTCGCGGTCGAGGCGGTCGCCATGTGGAACATGACGCACTTCGACACCACGGTGACCTTCGCTGGAGTCGCGATCGCGCGGATGTGGCAGGGCGCGCCGATCCCGTTCCTCTTCGTGCCGCTCATCAGCGCCGCGTATGTCGGACTGCCCGGCAACAAAACCAATAGGGCCTCGGCGATGATCTCGGTCGGGCGCAACATCGGCGGCAGCATCGGCATCTCGCTCGTACAGGCGCTGCTCGCGCGGCGGGAGCAGTTTCATCAGGTGCGGCTGGTCGCGGGTCTGCAGCCGCTCAACCCGGTTTACGAGCACTCGATCCGCTCGCTGACGCACACGCTGACGGCCCGCGGCGCCCCGCCGGCGGCCGCCGCGCGGATGGCCGTCGGAACGCTCTACCGGATCGTCGAGCGTCAGGCCGACATGATGGCCTTCATCGACGTGTTTTGGGTGCTCGCGGTGTTCATCGTCTGCATGCTGCCGATCGTATTTCTGCTCAAGCCCGCGGCGCTCGGGCATTCCCGCGGTGCCCGGCCGGCCACCGCGCGAGCCACCTCCTGAAAGACGCAATCGCCTGCCCGGCTGCGCGATACAATTCCGCCATGAGTCACACCACGCCCGATGGCATCACCGAGTACGAGCCCGAGGAAGTCCAGGCGCTGCTCGAGCAGGGCCGCGTGCTGCTGGTCGATGTCAGGGAGCCCCTGGAGTACGCGGCGGAGCGCATCGCCGGGGCGCTCCTCTATCCGCTGTCCAGTTTCGAAGCCGCCCATCTGCCGCCGGAGGGCGAGCGTGCCGTGATCTTCCACTGCGCCGCGGGCGGTCGCTCGCTGACGGCGGCCCGCATGCGCAAGGCCGCGGGCCAGCCCGCCGCTCACATGACCGGCGGGATCTCGGAGTGGAAGGCGCAGGGGCTGCCGACCGTGCGCGTCGGCTTGCGCCCCTGAAGCGATTGATTGATTCCGATCACCCGCGGGCGATCCGCTCGTTCGTCACCCGTAGCGGCCGCATCACGCCGGCGCAGGAGCGCGCCCTCGATGAGCTCTGGCCGAAGTACGGCATCGAGCTCGGCGCGGCGCCGCTCGATCTCGATGCGCTCTTCGGGGCCAGCGCCCGCAGGGTTGCCGAGATCGGCTTCGGCAACGGCGAGCACTTGCTCGCGCTCGCAGCTTCCCGGCCCGCGAATGAGTTCCTGGGAATCGAGGTGCATCGGCCGGGCGTCGGGCGGCTGCTGCTGCAGCTCGAGGAGCGCGGCCTCACCAATGTCCGGGTGATCTGCCGCGATGCCGTGGAGGTGCTCGAGCGCAACCTCGAGGGCGCTTGCCTCGATGAGATTCTGATTTTTTTTCCCGACCCCTGGCCCAAGAAGCGGCACCACAAGCGGCGCCTCATCCAGGGGCCGTTCGTGAGGCTGCTCGCCGAGAGACTCAGACGCGATGGCGTGCTGTGTCTCGCCACCGACTGGGAGCCTTACGCTGTCGAGATGCTCGCGGTCCTTGCGGCGGAGCCGCGGCTGCGCAATGTGGCGGAGGACGGTGGCTTCATACCGCGGCCGGCGGAGCGGTCGCCGACGCGCTTTGAGCGTCGCGGCGAGCGACTCGGGCATCAGGTGTGGGACCTGGAATTTCGACGGACGTAGCTCGGCGTGTGGCTCAGCCGGGCTTCGCGAGGAATGCCGACCGCAGCCCGTCGATCACGAACTGCACTGCCAGCGCCCCGAGCACGACGCCGAGCAGCCGCC
>JBOIAQ010000123.1:0-7949 GCA_050739115.1 Steroidobacteraceae bacterium
AGTGTGCTGAGCCCAGGTGCTCTGCCAATCAGTCCGGCAAAAGGGGAGAGGCGGCCATGCGCACTCGTCAAAACTGAACGTAGCTCAGGCGCGAAACCCGTGCAAATGCGCGTTCACGACCGACCAAAGTTGCGCCGTAGGTGTTAACGGGCGTCGAACAATGACCAGTGATCCGCGTCCAACCCGGATCGGGCAACGGTCATCATTCGGCGCCGGTTCACATACGAGGGCGCCCTGCGATTGGCTCACCGCCGGAAGGCGAGCTTCTGGGGACGGGTCGGCGCGACCTCGGTCTCAGATTGAACAGCCCGTCGCGAGGTGCATGATCGCACCTTGACCGTTTGTGCAACGAATGGCAAGATTTGTGCAACATAGGCTAAATGAAGCCGTGACATCATGAGAACTATTGAAAGGGGTGATCAACGCAGGAAGGCGCTGGCCGAGGTACGGAATCGGGCGACGCTGGAGTCCGCGCGGGTCGCGGGCCTGCTCGGGGGGGCGAGAAGGGCGAGGGTGGCGGGGCGTGTCCCTGCTGAACTTGTGGCGGCTGCCAAAAGGAGCGCGGGGCTCTCATCGGACACCGATCTCATTGAGATCGCGCTGGCGAGACTAGCTCTGGAGGATGACTTCGGCGCAAAGCTCGTGCGCGATAAGGGGACGTTGCCTCGAGACATCGACATTGAGTTTTGATCTCGATGCGGCGCTGCGCTGGCTGAAGCCGAGCCGCAGGAGACGTCCGCTCCAGCGCAGGCCGGATGAGCAGCTGAATTGGATCGACACCGTTCCAGCCGCGGGTGGAGCAGTGCTGCTCGATACGACAGTTTACGTCGATTCTCTTCAGGGCCGGTCGCCCGACTCGCTCGATGCCTTCTTGAGCGTGCGAACGTGTAATCACTCTTGCGTTTGCCTTTCCGAGCTGACGCACGCGTTCGGCCGGCTGAATCCGAATGATCGTCGAACGGAGAAAGCGCTTAAGGTGATCGGTAGGACGGTTCGGAACATTCCCAGCTATCGCTTGGTCGCACCCGATGCGTCGAGCTGGGGTGAGGCGGGAATCCTGGGGGGCCTGCTGTTTCGGCTCGGGTGCCACCCTGCTGGCGCGGAGCGCAAATGCCTCAATGATGCGCTCGTCTACTTGCAAGGCCGCAAGAACGGCTGGCCCGTCGTTACGCGAAACCTTAGGGACTTCGACTTCCTCAACCAACTCGTACCGGACGGCCGTGTCCTACTCTATCGACGAGTGGAGAATTGAAGTGGCGAGGCCTGCTGCTCGCGTTAACGCACCAGTTCTCAAGGCACCGCTCCCATCCACGCCTGCCCGGACAGCGTGCCAGACGCGGCGTCGTTCGCTATCCGCGAAAAGTGTTCTTTGGCCACAGCCTCTACCTCCTGGTCATGCCGAAAGGCGACCAATACTGGCGTTACCGCTATCGCTTTGAGGGTCGGGAGAAGCTGCTCTCGTTGGGCTGTTTTCCGGAAGTCCCAATGGAGAGAGCGCGTGGGCACGACATAAGGCAGCGCGGCAGCTGCTGGCCCTCGGCGTCGATCCTGCCGGGCGGAGAAAGGCGCTGCGTCAAGTCTCCGCCGAACGGATCTGACAACCTAGTCGGGGACCCCAGGAAACGTTCCCGAGATACTCTTATCCGAGAGCGCCTGATCCCAGAGTTCCTTGAGGGAGAGCGCTCGATCGTTACGATCGTAGGCTACTCGGAACCGGCGCTTACGGATCCGATGGGCCAGCTCAATCCCCGAAAACGTGAGCGCCGCGGTCCGGAACGACTTCAGCCGCAGCATCGGCGCGCAGCGCCGCTTGATCGCGTGGTGATCCTGCTCAACGATGTTGTTGAGATAGCGACGCGCTCACACCGTCACGGACTTCCCTCGTGGATCCTCCTCACTGAGCAACCGCAAACCGCGATGGGACGCGGCGTTTCCGTCAAGGTTGACCTTCTCCGGCCATGACCCTGTAACCTTGACGGCTTGGCGAAAGAACTCCTGCGCCGAATCTATGGTGCGGTTGTAATTCCACCGACCTCGAACAGATACCGCGGTTTCGTCCATCCGCCACGAAGAATTGGTCGGCCTTGACAATCGCGCCCAACGGCGCTCGAACTCCGGCACGTAATGCTGTACCCAGCGCATGATGGTGGTGTGGCCCACCGCGACATCGCGCTCGGCCATTATGGCGGACAGGTCGCGGTAGCTCAGCCGCTACCTACCAGAGACGCCCTGCAGCGCAAGACTGCTCGAAGAGGGCGACTCACGGTAAGATTTGCGAATTCGCACCCCACAGGCTCATCGCGCTGCCCCGGCGGCGGGCGGCCAATTTCGACGGCCGCCGCGCCCCCACGGCCACCCCTGCCACCGACCCACAGCCCCCAATCACCGAGCCGGACCATCAGCTGCCACCGCTGGAATGTCATCTCGTGAGTGCGCAGACCCGGGACGGCTCGCGGTTGTGGAATGAATACATCCAGCGCTATCACTACCTGGGTACACGCCCTTGTCGCCCTGCTGGGCTTTGGGGCCGTCGCCTGGAAGACCGCTCCCCGGGATCAGTTCATCGGCCGGAGCGCCCAGCAGCGACACCACGCTCGGCATCTGATCGTCAACAATGCGCGCTTTCTGATTCTGCCCTGGGTGCGCTCCAAGGGATTGGCTTCCAAGATCCTCGGCCACATCGCCCGCCGCCTGCCCACCGATTGGCAGCAGCGCTACGGCTACCGGCCCGTGCTGTTGGAAACCTTCGTGCAATCAGACCGCTTCCGCGGCACCTGCTACAAGGCCGCCAATTGGGTCCACGTCGGCCAAACCACCGGCCGCGGCAAACTGGATATCACCCACCAGCATGCCCCGCCGGTCAAGGACATCTGGCTCTACCCCCTCGTCCGTACCTTCCGTCAGCAACTCACCGCCGGATCGGGGCTCACCCGCTCCCGCTCCCGTAACCCTGAACCCAAAAGCCCTTTCTGGGCAAGACGGGTTGGCCGATCCCTTTACGCCCCCATGCCCCGGTTGCGAAAGTCAGGTTAGCGCCGCACGCCCAGCACCCCTGCATTAAATTCAACGCGCGTCACGCACCATTTGTTAGGCCGTTATCATGGCCACAGTAAACCCGCCTCGTCTCCGCAAGCGACTCCAACTCATCTTCGGCTGATTGTGGTTCCGAACAACGGGGCTCCGGCACTGCGACCCTCACTTCGTTACGTCTGTTTAGCTGAGACGGCATGTAGGTTGGACTTTTGCGAGAAAGCATATGAACTTAGACATCCTTACGCTGGTCTGCCTTCGACGCCGATCGGTGGTCAATGTCGGACGCCGGTTCACACAGGGCTCATCGCTGTTCCTCAAAGTCGTATGCAGATAACGTGGTAAGCCGTGTGTCTTCGACTGGGCCGCCCACGGTGAAGTGATAGAAACTCTGCCACTCTCGTGAGGCGATCCCAAAGGCCTCATGGACGGGATCGTCAAAGTAGCAGCCGATCCCAGTCGAGCGAATACCCACCTCTTCGGCCTCGAGGTAAAGCACCTGGCCCACCATGCCGGCCTCCCAGAACAGGTTCCGGTAGAACGCGGCGCCGTATGTGGTTAGGCCGTTGATGTAGTCCGCGATCATCCCGAGGCTGAAAGCTCCGTCGCCGGCGATGTCCTGGCCGCAGGAGACGGTGGCCGCGAGCGCCCGACAATCCCCCTCCTGGAGCAGGTAGAGCGGCAGCCCCGGCGGACAAGACGGCAAGCGCTGCCAGCGAAACTCGCGCCGCATCACTTCCTTGAGTGCCGCCAGCTTGTCGGGATCTCGCGCGAGCGCATAGAGACCCGGAGGGACGCCTCCGACGCGGTGGACGAACAGGCCGAGATGGATGTGCGGCCGCCACGGGATCGCATCCCAGGGCATCGATTGCCTGTCGCGCGTCGGCATCAACCGAGCGAGCGTTCGGAAGAACGCTTCCTGCGAGATCGCCGTCGAGCCATCCATCGCTACCGCGCTTCGGCGACCAAGAATTGCCTTCTCCGCGGTGAGTAGACCCTGGCGGACGGGTAGACGGAAGAGTTCCTCGTACGTGGGAAACCCGCGGAAGTCCTCCGTGATCGGCGCGCTTGCGGATCGTCGCGTGGCCCGTGCAACCTCGTCGATCACGGGCCAGTTGACGCTGTGCTCGGGGCTCAGCGTGTTGGCCACGCCGCACCATTGTGCGCCGATGCTGCCTGCCATCAGCCCGTTCACAAGCCGCGGAAACGTCGATGGAAGACCGGGGGTGACCAATGCGAGAAGCTCAGGCTCCTCACGCTCTGCCGTCCCGTAGTCGTCAGCGCGGCTGAGTCCGAGGAGACCAGCGATGGTTTCATCGCCGATTCCGTCGAGGAGCACTAAGCCCCAGCCAAGAGCCGCCGCTGCAATGCGCAGGGTTGCCAGGGCGTGCCCCGCATCGTGCTGGCAATAGCGGAACGCGCGCTCGCCGTACTTCCAGGCTTCCCGCCAATGAACCGACGAGAGGCCCACAAGGAAGGAACCCTCCGGAAACGGCGCGCAGAGCTCGCTCCACGCCTTCGCGTTGAGGATCGCCCGCCGTTCGAGAGCATGCTCCTTGGGTGCGTAGTGGTACACGGCGGGCGCGTCGCCGAGCCGATCGATCGCCGGTAGAACCGCATACCCCTCGGTCGGATGGAGATTCCCGCTCGAGGGGTTCGCGCGGAGCGACCACTTCGCATCATGGAAGCGCTTCCATGCGGTCAGAGACAGCGCGTACCGGAAGAAAAGAGAGATCGACTCCAGAGATAGCGGCTCCGACGACACGTCCCCGCGCGCGTAGAGCTGCCAGTAAGGAAGCGGACGACCCAGTTTGGGCAGCGGGAGCCGAACGAGGTCCGCTCCTTGATAGCGTCGGAACGGATCGGGCTGCGTGCCCCAGTCCATGTAGCCGAGTGAGGCGGCGTAGCGGTCAAAATGGTGCTTCGTCCGCTCATGGTAGGCAACGACCACCTCTTCGGGAGGGGCATCTGCGTCGAGCAGACCCGCCGGCCGTGCTGGCACACTAGTCGACACGAGCGGCAGGCGTGGACAAAAGATATGCGAAGCCGAAGGGGCTCATCGCACCTCCCCTGCGTGCGGGTAGAACGGCTTCGTACCCGACGCGTGATCGGTCGTGTCGACGATGTCCACGATCTCCGGCGCGACCCTGCGCACCATGAGCTCGAACCCGTATTTCAGGGTCACTTGCGACGCAGTACACCCCTGACACCCGCCGCTCATCGCGATGAAGAGCTTGCCGTCGCGAACATCGACGATCGAAATCTGTCCACCGTGGCTGGCGATGGAACGGTTGACTTCCCGGTCGAGCAGGCCTTGAACGGTGGCACGAACCTCGGCGTCGGACCGTTCGCTGGCACCGGCGCGCAGCGGGCTTTCGAGGATGGTGCATATTCCCGTGAGCAGCGCACTTCGAATCACTGCCCCGATTGACGCCTTGAGCCCCGACCAGGGGGCGCTGCTCTCCTTGCCTACGGTGACCACATTACCGGCGACGAGCACGTGCGCAACGCCCGGCAGCTGGAATAGCCGCTCGACGAGCGGTGACCCCGCAGCTTGCTCGCGGTTCTCAAAGAAGAACGGGCCTCCGGGATGGACCGTCCGGCTTACGGTGAACTTACTCGTGTCGGGATCCGCTAGTGAAACCTCCGCGCGGATGCTGACGGGTGGCTCAACAGGCCGGGCGTCAGACATCTTCGACACTCTGCCCTGCGGCGCGCTCGCCTAAGGAGCGCAGGTAGTCGAACGAATAGATCCCAGAGTTATGGCCGTCATTCCAGTCAATCCCGATCGCATAGTTACCGATGCTCGAGATCACGCGCGGGCTTACATCCGGTCGCACCGTCTTCGGATCGAGCAGCTTCCGACCACTCATCTCCTCGATGCAGAGTGCGCAATGACACGCCAAGCGCAGGTCGCGGACATCGAAGTCATCGCGGTGGCCGTCCTCCCAGAGCACGGACAACGTCCGAGCGTCGCGCTGGCACAAGCCAATCGCCAGGGTCCGAGAGCCCGACGGCCGCACGACGCTCTCCTTCCAGCTCGGCTCTCCCTCATGGCTGTCCCACTTCCACACAAAGGACTTCAGCACGGTCGCCGGAGCGGCGTGGAGCTGTTCCACGAGCGCTGCGGCAATCGCGGCGTACGCCTGTGCGGTGACCGACTGTGGCTTGTCGACTACGATGGGACGGCCCTCGTCACCGCCGGTGACGACCTCGGCATCAAGCGGTATGGCACCCAAGAATGGAACTCCGAGCTGCCGGCTCATCCGCTCGCCGCCGCCGCGACGGAAGATATCGGTGCTCTTGCCGCAATGGGGGCAGGTGAAACGGCTCATGTTCTCGACGATCCCGAGTATGGGGACATGCACCTTCTCGAACATCCGCAGGCCGCGGCGGGCGATTTTGAGGCTTACATCCTGGGGTGTCGTGACAATCACAGCGCCTGACAACGTCAGGCTCTGCGCCAGTGTCAGTTGCGTGTCGCCGGTACCCGGCGGGAGGTCCAGAATCAAGTAGTCGAGAGGTCCCCACTGCACGCCGCCGATTAACATGCGCAGGTACTTGCCCACCATCGGCCCGCGCAGCACTGCCGGTGCGTCGTCACCTGTAAACATGCCCATTGACATTGTTTTGAGCCCGTGTCGTTCTGCCGGGATTGCCTTGCCGTCTGGGGCCGCGGCCGGTGGCTGGCCGCTCGGGATGCCTAGCATGCCGGGGATACTGGGGCCGAGGACGTCGGCATCCACGAGCCCGATGCGCCCCCCGAGTCGCTGCAGCACGAGTGCCAAATTTACGCTCACGGTCGATTTCCCGACGCCGCCCTTACCGCTGCCGATGGCGACGATATGACGGATCCCGGGCAGTTTCTCAGGAGCGGCTTGGGGCGAGGCGCCCGGGGCTCCGGCTTGAGGTGTAGCCATGTGATTCACCGTTCATTCTTGCGCTTGGTCGCGCTCAGCAACTGCGCAAGCCACGAGTAGTATGTGGCCAGATACCTCGCGAAATATGCGAGATTGGCGGTCACCCAGCGGAGCAAGTTGACGCACCAGCCGGGGCAAGCATCCAAGGTACGACCATACGCCCCGCCGTACGGCTCAGCTTCACCTATTTACGGCCGTCGGCCGTGGCTTTGCAAGTACCGACGCGCGTTCTGCTGAATTCGTTATGAAATAAGCGACACGTCCGCGGGCGCCTGGAACGTAATCCGAAAACCCACAGCCCCCATCAACCCGTGCAGAACACGGGGCACCTGAGACTGACACTTGCCGAGGATCACGAGCTGCGGAGCGTGCCGCGTGATCTCAACCAGCACCGCCGCTACGGGTTCCCCACGCACGGTGTGCGCGTGCAGCCGAGTCGGACCCTGTGCGGCGGCGAGCGCTTCTTTCACAGTCGTTTGCCCCGCGTCATGTGCCGTGCTCATCCGTGCGGCGAGCACGGCTTCGGTGACGTGGCTCAACCGCATGCGCTCGACGTACCGCACGTCATAGGCGTGCACGACATGACAGTCTCCTCCCTGAACGAGACCACTTCCCCACAGAACCGCGCGTCGCGACAGAGCGCCGGCCGTGTCCACCGCGACTAGCGACCTCGTGCATGCGTCGGCAGTCATTTCCCGCACGAGCAGCAGCGGTTGCTCGACGCGTGTCAGAAGCTTGAGCGCGGTGCCGCCCAAACAGGGGCCGACTTGGCACCCTTCGTGCTCGCCACGCGCTCCGATCACCACGAGGTAACGACGTCGCGATTCCAGTCGGGAGCCGGCATCGTACCGTTTGGCGAGTGCCAGATACAAGGTGCGACGCGAAAGAAAGCCAGAAGGAAGCGGCTTTCAGTGCTGTAGTGGTAGATGAGGGTGGGCCCCTCGGAGTCGGCGTGCAGAAGCTGGCTTCAAACCAGGCAGTGCTGCTGTGACCCAAAAG
>JBOIAQ010000124.1:0-7816 GCA_050739115.1 Steroidobacteraceae bacterium
TAAATGCAAGTATTTAGTGACTACATTTAGACACCAAAAGATGATCGCCCTATCGCAGGAAACCAGGGAAAAGTCAGTCTCTGCTGACTACCGCGCGCCTCGGCGACCGGGCGAACTTCCGATTAAAACAAACGGGGCGGTGATGAAAACCTTCGACCGCAGGAGCGAGGGCATCAGCGCAATGAGCGACCCGCCATTCGTTGCGCGGTGGGCGCGATGCGATGATGCGGACGCCTGGTCTATGACAATTTGCGCGTGGTGTGCGAGCTTTCCACGGTCACCGAGGGGTGCGCGAGACTCGCTCGCAGTCGCCTGATCTCGCCTTCGGCGTCGCTCAGCTGCTGATGCAGCTCGGCGTTCTCGCCGTATAGATTCAGGCTCTCATGCAGCGCTTCGAGTAATTTCCGCCTTGTCTGCAGCAAGAGAAATTGCAGCTTGGGGTGGCCCTCTTGCTTGCAGATCTCATAGGCGTCTCGTAACTCGTCGAGAACGTTCACCAGATGCAGATTTTGGATGTAATGCGCCACGCGCGGCCGGGCTGATACCCCTTGCACTCCGCTGTCAGTTGCCGGAACGCCGGGGACAAGCAACTTTCGCGCCTGATCGATGCGGGAGCGCAGCTCGCCGCGCAGGAAGCGGGAACGCGGGAGCAACTCGAGGTCTCGAGCGAGAGGATGGCGACGGCGTCTTCGCTGGCGGCAGCGTCGCTGGCGATGACGGGGCGCAGACCCGCGCACCAGAGGAACCGCACCGGCCGCGAAGGGTTTCGATGGGAGATTCTTCTGCGATGGAGGTAAGCCAGCGTGGCGCGTGGGCGGAACCGGGAGCGCCGCCCCGGGCTTGGCGGTGGCAGTGAACTGCGCGGCTTGATGTGGCTCGGTCTCGCCGGCTTCCTCATCGGCGCGCTGACGAGTGCGAGAAGGCCGATGAGCGGGGAGCCGAATCGCCACACGCGACTTGCGCAAATGAACGGCAAGCCGCGGCGACGCTATTACACCGGCGCCATTTCGTCGCGCGCCATCGCGATCGCCGATCTGCGTGCCCGTACCCACCAATTGATGCCGCGGATCGCGCTCGAATATCTCGAAGCCGGGGCCGAGGACGAAGCGAGCATGATGCGCGAGCGCCGCGCGTTCGCCGATTGGCGCTTCGCGCCGCGCACGCTGGTCGATGTTTCGCATCGCACGCTGGAGATGCCGCTTCTCGGAAAGCCGGCACAAATGCCGCTGATCGTCGCCCCGACCGGGCTCAACGGGTTATTCATGCATCACGCCGACCTTGCGCTGGCTCGAGCGGCCGCCCGAGCCGGCGTGCCTTTCGTTCAGAGCACGATGTCGAATGACGCCGTGGAGGAGGTCGCAAAAGTGAAGGGGCTGCGCCATTGGTGGCAGCTTTATATTTTCGGCGGCGATGAGGTATGGCAGCGGCTGCTCGATCGAGTCGATCGCGCGGGTTGCGAGGCGCTGGTCCTGACCACGAATGCGCAGATTTTCGGCAATCGCGAATGGGACAAGCGCACCCGAGCGACCAACTCACTGCCAACGGTCGCGAGCGCGCTCGACGCGGCGCTTCACCCGCGCTGGCTCGCGACCACGCTGCTCGCGGGCGGCGGCTTGCCGGAATTCAAGAATGTCATCGAGTTCGTGCCCAAGGACAGGCGCGGTATGTTCGAGAGCGCGCATTGGATCCGCAGCCAGCAGCCGACTTCGCTCTCCTGGGACACCGTCGCCCGGATTCGCGAGCGCTGGAAGAAGCCGTTCTTCATCAAAGGCATCCTCAGCCTGGAGGACGTGCATCGCGCCCTCGATAGCGGCGTGGACGGCATCGTGCTGAGCAGCCATGGCGGGCGGCAGCTCGATTGGACGATCTCGCCGCTGGACCTGCTTCCCAGGGCTCGGGAGGTGATCGGCGATCGTATGCAACTCTATGTCGCGGGCGGGATCCGCCGCGGCACCGACCTGCTGAAGGCGATGGCGCTCGGTGCCGACGCTGTCATGGCCGGGCGAGCCCCTCTTTACGGCCTCTGCGCCTACGGCGAGCGCGGCGCCGCGCGTGCGCTCGCGATCCTCAAGCGCGAAGCCGAAGAAGCACTCGGCCTTCTTGGGGCGAATTCGCCGCGAGCGCTCGGTCGACAGTTCCTCGTTCCCGCTGGGCTGCCAGCGTCAACCCAATTGATCTGATGCCATCGGCTCGCAACACCAACACCAAAATTGAAGCGCCACTACCGGCTGCGGCAATGTATGGGAAAGACGATGTTGTCCGGGATCAGCCGACGGCATCAGGAAGCTCGCTCATGGCGAAGAGAAGGTCAAGCCGCCCTACGAATACCGGATCGGTTATCGCCATGCCTGCGAAGTTGATGTTGCAGGAAGGCGGCGCGCAGGTTCAGTATCTCACCGTCACGAGATAGTACGCGATGGCCACGCCCACCACGGCAAGGAACAACGCAAAGCACACCCCAAGTGGCAGACCGTGCCCAGGAGCCCCGCAACCATCGCGTCGGAAACGCAGCTCCAGCCCGCCATAGCGTATTGCCGCAACCACGGCCATCGCCACGCCGCCCAGAACCAGAACCGTGCCGGCCCAAAACGAGTGCTGGGCGGATATTTCCGCCGCGTTACCGGTCTGGCGCGGCAGCCCGCGCAGCACTAGCCCGAAGCGGTCTATCACGAAGCCAAGTGCCATCATCCCTAGCGCCGCACGCACCCAAGCGAACAGCGTACGTTCAGCCGCGTAGTAGACCATCGCGCACGCGGCGTCGTCGCCGTAAGATCGCGGCGGGTTTGCCGTCTCATTTTCCTTCACGCTTTCCATCAGATCCGCCCCCTCGCCGGTTGGCCCTACCGGAATTCATTGAGTGGTGCGAGGCTCTCCACTTCCAGCGGCCGGTTCTCTTCGGGTCACTTGAGATCCGATGAGAGCGCACGTTGGCCGCGTGCCGCAATCGCCATACCCAGGCAGTCGGGAAGAGGCAGCAGCAGCCCTCAACAATCTAGCTGACCGAGAGCCCCACAGCCTATGTTGGGTCCCGGCCGGCTTTCCACGCGCCATAGCAGCCTACGTGAAAGCGCAGCGACACCGGCTGATCGCTTATCCGTGCGTCTACCTCATACACGAGGTCTGCGGGGTTGATCGGCACGACGCAGAAGTCGCACAGTTCACCCGAACCTTGGCCGCCCCGCATACGCCGAAGGGTAGCGCCTCGCAGAGCTACCACAGAAAACCTTCTGGCCGGATGATCGAGGTCGGGCGTCTTGGGCCCGACAGACTTGCTGGCATGCATATCGTTTCCCTCTTCACAGAGGCCACTCGAGCGCAGCGGCTCAGGAAACTTAGGGCCCGATTCTCATCGGGTCATGAACCAAGCGCAAGCCCTGGCATTACGACGCCAGCGGAGCGCCGGACCCGCGGTCGCCAGCGATCCCCGCCCCATCGCGAGGATTCCCTGGGATCATTGAACCCGCTGAAGCGCTCTCATTCCAAGATCCCCTGGGACATTTGAACGGCTGGCGTCCAGGGTTATTCAGCTACTTGCGGGGGCCTGTGGACTGTCAGGTGACTGGCTGTGAAAACGGTCGATTGGTGCCCGAGGTCGGCACCTCATCAGTGGGACTAACTATCTGAAAGATAGTGACTAAAACCCGGACGGAAACTTCGCGTACCCGCAAATGTATTCGTAGCGCTGCGGTGTACGCCCCATTCGTTCGTCATCGCCGGCTCCGGTCCCGCTCGTCAAGTTCGCCGAGACGCTCACGCGAGCCGGTCTCGTCGGACGCTACGATGCGGACCGCGGCGTGCTCGTGGTCGAGCCTGCGGTGACGCGGTCTCAAGCTGCGACCGCAGCAGAGAAGCCGCGCTCCCCGGCTGAGGCGCGGGTCGGCAGGAGGCGATTGCAATACCGGTTCGGATCAGGGTCCGTTGACGGCTACTGAAGGCGGGCCGACGAGGGCCCGCGAGCAGGGGATCGCGGGGCGGAAATCTGGCCTTCCATTAGTGCCACTAATATAATAATCTGGACTTTATGTAAGGCCACATTCCGGAGCATGAGGACGTATGCCCCTTCACCCAGTGCTTGAAGAGCGGCTGAACGCCGCGCTTGCTCCCGGCCCCCCGCCACTTTTCACGCCCCGCGATGCACGCCTACCCACCGTACCCGGGAAGGCGCACGCCGTGATCGGCATGCGTCGCGCGGGCAAGACCACCTATCTCCGTCAGCTGCTCGCGGAGCGGCGAGCGAAGCTGCCTATCGAAAGAGCGCTGTATCTGAGTTTCGACGACGACCGCCTGGTCGGGATCGGCGTCGAGCAGCTCGGTTTCCTGCTCGAGGAGTTCTATCGACGCTATCCGGACCTACGTGGCCGAGAAAACGTGCTCTGGCTGCTCGATGAGATTCAGCTCGTACCGAGTTGGGAGCGGTTCGTCCGGCGCGCGATGGATTCCGAGCGGACGGAGTTCGTGGTCTCCGGCTCCTCGGCGCGAATGCTTTCGCGCGAGGTGCACACGTCCCTTCGCGGGCGTGGCATGGAGACCGTGATCCGGCCGTTCAGCTTTCGCGAATTCTTGCGGCACCGGCGCGAAGAGCCCACCAAGCGAGTACGGCAATGGACCGCCGCGGAGCGCTCCCTGGTTGAAAAGCGTCATCGCGAATTCCTCGTCGAGGGCGGCTTCCCCGAGGCTCAGGGTCTTACCCGCACGCTCAGGATCGAGCTGCTGCAGGGCTATGTGGACACCGTACTCTTCCGCGATGTCGTAGAGCGCTTCGAGGTGTCGCAGGTGACAGCGTTGCGGTGGTTGGTGCGGCAGTGTCTGCAAAATCCGGCGGGAAGTTTCAGCGTTCATCGATTGACCCAGGATCTGAAGTCGCAGGGGCACGGCGTGGCGCGTGATGCGGTCAACGCCATGCTCGGGCATCTCACGGACGCGTTCCTGCTGAGCAGCGTACCGCTCGCGACTGACTCCGAACGCAAGCGAAACAGCAACCCCCGCAAAATCTACCCAGCCGACCCCGGACTCATTCCCGCCTTCGATGCAAGTGGACGCGCGAACTTGGGTCACTCGCTAGAAACAGCCGTATTTAACGAGCTCGAGCGGCGCCGAGCCGAGACGGGCTACGTGAAGACTCCCGACGGTCTGGAGGTCGACTTCCTCGTGCGGTATCGAAATGGCGAACAGGAGCTCCTACAGGTGTGTGCGAGCCTGAAATCACCCGAGACAGTCGCACGCGAGTTGCGCGCGCTCGCCGCTGCTGCCAAGGAGCATCCGCGCGCCCGGCGTCGTCTCCTCGTGCTTGACCGCGATGCGGCGGGGGAAATTGAGGCGCCAGGAGTGCAGGTGCTCCCAGCGTATGAATGGCTGCTTGCTGAGCCCGGCTGAAGTCGTGATTCGAGGATGACCGATTTTGCACATATGAGCGACCCAGTGGTACTCCTTCGAACGCTCCCGTTGGAGGTATTTGAGGCACCGAAGCCCGACGATCCCTGGGCACGGTCCCCACTGACGACGATCAGCGATGCGATGCTGATCCAGTCGGTCGCGGCCGCCATCGCCCCGCCCAAGGCCCAGGCCCGCTCCTCCTTTCTCCTCCATGCTCCCCTCGAGCTGCTGGCTCGCGCATGGCTTCTACCCTACGTTTCGGCGGACAAGCGCGACGATGCGCGAAGGCGGATTGCGGAGATCGCAACCCGCTACGCCGGTGAAGGAGCTGAAATCGAGGCGCATGCGCGAGACCACGCGAGCGTAGATAAGGCCCTGGTCGAGCTGCTCCGGGCGCTGCGCGCCGGCGATGTGGACACGGTGGATGGCGCGCTCCTATTCCTTCTGCCACGCATTTCTTCCGAGCGCCTGCGTGCTGCGCTGGCCGAGGAGATGCTTCCTGCCTTGGGCGCCGCAGGGCATGCGCCCATTCTCTTGATGGCGCTTGCGAGCGCCGTCCGCTATGGGTCCGCGAGTGTTTGCGCCCTTCTGCGCGCACCGCTGAGAACCCTTGCGCTTGAAGCCGAACGGCGCCTCACGTGGATGGATTCGGTTGAATCTCACGTCCTGAATCGCGACGCATCCCTGTTCGAATCTCTCGCGGCACCACCCAGCGTCAAGTCGCCATCGCTCGCCATCGCTCCGACAATGCTCGCGGTGGAGCGAGATGGCTATGCCGCGCACCTGCTTGCTGATGCCACTAGCGCAATGACCGTGCGCCAGGCAGAGCGCATCCTGCTTCCGGTCGCCGCGCTTTCGATGTTGCAGGACGATCCCGAACACGCCCCGTATGGCTGGACCCACTGCCTTACGCTTCCTCAAGCGATTCTGGCGCAGTCCGACGTGGTATCGGATCAGATTCGGCTGGTACGCATCGCTGCGACGCATGTGCTGGGTTTTCGTGCGACCTTGGGTCAGGCGCGCCTCCAGGAGCCCTATTCGCCACCGCCTCGCTCAACAGAAATTATCTTAGATGGCGATCCAAACAACGTTGCCGCTCTGGTATTTCATGCTGCAACGGAAGAACAGAAGGCCATTGGGAACAAATTGGCCGCGCGTGCCGCGGTGCATGCCGACGCGCACCTCGCAAAGTACACCATGGGGTGTCTCTTGGCAGCCACGCGCGATCCCGACGTTGCCCCACTCTATCTCGCGGCCGCAGCCTATCTCGGGGCTTGGTGGAGCCGACGGTCGTGATAGCACTGAAGAGCGCTCCGCAGCCCGCAGTGGAGTGAGTGCGGGAGGCGATTTGCCGAACGCTCACAACCGGCCAACTGCGGACCACCACCTCTCGAATCACGCTGCCGGAAACCGGTCGTTCGCCCGGTTCGGCGGACATGCTAATGCCTTCCCTGCACGCTCGCGTCAACTCAAGCGAATCCAGGACTCCCACGGATGACTGGCCGAGGCAAGACTTGCCCTGCTGATTTGCAGCCTCGCGGGTTGCACACCTGGATGAAGCTGGAGAGACCGAGACCTGCGTTACGCCAACGCGACAGCGAACGAGTCGCATGAGCACCGTGTCGGCACATCTGGGTAGCCAGATTGATCATTGTCTATTTTGCCGGCCCCTTCGCACGCACCGCCTTCACCTGATCGGCCGTAACCAGCTTGGCGTGGTTGCTCCACGAGGAGCGCTCGTGATCAACGACATTCGCGATATCCGCGTCGTCTAGTGAAGAGCCGAATGGTGGCATCGCACTTGGATATACGGTGCCCCCAACGCTCTCGCCATGCAGCCCATGCAACACCACCTCGATCTGCTTGGTTGGATCAGAATCCAACACAACGGCATTACCCTTGAGCGGTGGAAACGCACCCGATATGCCCTCACCCGTGGCTTGATGGCAGGCCGCGCAGTTGGTGCTGAACAACGCCGCACCCTTGTCCGGATCAAAGTGGTAGGGGCCCGACGGGGCAGAAAGCGGAGGAGCGCTCACTGCAGATGTGGCCACTACTGGCGCTGTGGCGACAGCAGCCTCGGCTGTCGAGGCGCCACTAGCGCGGACATCTAGAATGCCTACCGCCCCGATCATCAGGTGCGCCATGTCGTGATCCACAAAGGCGTACTTGCCCGGCTTCGGAATCACTAGGTCGAATATGGCGCCAGCACCGGGTCCAACGGTGTAGGTAGAGACGTTGCTCAGCGCGTCCGCCGCATCCCCGCCGGGGTAGACCTTGTCGAAAATGGAGCCAATGACGTGGAACGACGTCCAGAGATTCGGGCCGGCATCGACAAAGTATATGCGGATACGCTTGCCAGCGGTCGCCACCAACGGATGCTCACGGTACTGGAAAGCGACGCCATTGAAGACGACTTCATCAGGGCGCTCGGCGAGCATCT
>JBOIAQ010000125.1:0-7732 GCA_050739115.1 Steroidobacteraceae bacterium
ATTACATCGATGCGGTGCGCAAGCTCCAGCAGACCGCCGAATTCTTCTCGGTGAGCGGCGATCTGATCCCCCATTCGCTCACCGTCTCGGCCGGCGCACGGCATTTCCTGTTCCTGAACTCCGAGGTTGGCGACACCACCCCGAGCGGAGGCTGCTTCGAAGCGGGGACCTCGCCGACCGGCTGCTATGTGGGAGCGAACAACCTCAATGCGGCCAATCTCAGGGATACGGAATCGGGCTGGAGGGCGCGCGCCGATCTTTCCTGGCGCATCCACCCGGTCATCGCCGGGAACCGGCAGCGCATCATGACCTACTTAACCTTCTCCCAGGGCTACCGTCCGGGGGGGTTCAATCAGAACGGCGGCAGCACGTTCGTCAACGGCCCTGACGGCCAACCGCAGTACATCATGCCCAAGACGTACAGCTCCGACTCGCTCAACAACTACGAGATCGGCTGGAAGACGCAATGGAGGCTGTTGCACCGGAGCTTCCAGTGGAATGCCGCCTTCTACCGCGAGGACTGGAACAACGTACAGATCACGTTCTTCCAGCCCCTTTATTTCGGTCCGCTCAACTTCCAGGCCAACGGCCAGAATTTCCGGATCAACGGCGCCGAGACCTCGCTCATCGCGCAGCTCTGGCGCGGCCTCACGCTGCGGGCCTCCGGCGCCTGGAACAGCAGCGAGCAGGTGAACTCGCCCGCGCTCATCGACAACAATCCGCAGAGCGTGAACTTCGGCAAGCCGTTGACGGAGGACTGCAAGTCGGGTCCCACCGATTGCATCCCGGTCGTCAACCTCTTCGGACCGCTCGGCTCGCCATCCGCCGACTCGCCGCCGCTCAGCTTCTCGCTCCTGCTGCGCTACGATTTCGAGGCTCCGAAGGGGTACCTGGCGCACGTTCAAGTCGGCATGTTTCACACCGGGCATTCGTTCACCCAATCGGGCGCGAACCCGCCGTTCGTCCCCGGCGTCACCATCAGCACCGAGCAGCTGCGATTCGAGGATCCCGCCTACACGACCTACTCGGCCTCGATTGGGGTGTCGAAGGACCAGTGGTATCTCACCGTCTATGGCCAGAATCTCGCCAACTCGAATGCGACGATTTACACGAGTACGGAGCAGTTCATCGTGGCGCAGACGCCGCTGCGCCCACGAGTCATCGGCGCGACGATCGGCTATAATTTCTGAGCGTCGGAGGCGGCAGCAGATGAAGCGGAGGCAAAGCGACCGGGTGGCCTACAGGGTCGCCGCATTGTTGGCGCTGCTCGGCGCGCCCTGCGCAATCCCGGCGTGGTCGGCGACGCCTACCGGCGGCTCCCCGCCCGTGCTCGAGAGCGAGACGGCGGACATCACGCCGTTCCCAGGCTTCACCGCGCACGAGCTCGCCTACAGCGGGCTTAATGGAGGCACGACGGGCGGCATCCGGATCGTCGACGGTGATACAGCCGGGACGATCGCGACCGTCTATTCCTCGCAATACGCGAATTTCGCCTGGGCACCGGACGATCGCACACTCTATGTCTCTGAGACTTATTGGGCGCTCGGCGACCGCGGCACGCGTGAGGACGTGCTCTCGATCTATGGCGGTCCGACGCTGCGCAACGAGGCCGAGATCATACTGCCCGGACGATTGATCTCTGACCCGAAGACGCATACCTTCGCCCTGAGCCCCGATGGGCGCTACGGCTATGTCTACAGCTTCCAGCCGGCCTCATCGGTCAGCGTCGTCGATCTGCACGCGCGCAAGGTCATCACGCAGGTCGAGATCCCCGGCTGCGGCCTGGTGTTCCCGTTCGGCAAGCGCGGCTTCGCCTCGCTGTGCGCGGACGGATCGCTGGCCGTGGCCGATGTGAAGGCGCACGGCCGCTACACCGTCCATCGCAGCAAGCCCTTCTTCGACGTCTTGAGCGATCCGGTGATGGATGAGAGCGTCGCGGACCGTGAGAGCGGTCTGGCGTTGTTCGTAACCTACGACGGTTGGGTGCACCCGGTTCATCTTGCGGACGATCCCCGCTTTGCTGCCCCTTGGTCGATCGAGCAGGCGGCCGGCATGTCGCCGGCAACCTCGACGGTGGGCCAGGTCACCTGGCGCCCGGGCGGGCAAGTGCCGTTCGCCTATGAGCGCTCGCGCCGACGGCTGTTCGTTCTGATGCACGAGGGACCGCCTTGGAGCTTCGAGAAGGGAGGGACGCAGATCTGGGTGCTCGATGTGCGCCACCATCGGCTGCTCGATCGTTGGGCGGTGCCGGAGTCCGCCTATCTGCTCGCCGTCACGCAGGATGCGCATCCGCTGCTGTTCGCCCTGTCGCACACGTGGCTTTGGGTCATGAATGGCGAATCCGGCGCAGTTGGGCGCGCCGCGCCGATCGTGACGCCGGGTCTGGTCCGGGTAAAGGGTGGGTGACATGAAGCGACTCGATGTCGACAAGGTGGGCGAGCGGCTGACGCGCCGCCTGGCGGGCCGCCTCTCAAGGCGCAGCGCGCTCGCGCGCCTCGGAGCGCTGCTGGTGGCCGCGCCTGCCTTCCCGTTGCTGCCCGTGCAGCGCGCGCGTGCCGCGGACGCCGGAACCGATTTCAGCCACGCGGCGCAGACGCACGATGACAGCGCGTGCAATTACTGGCGCTACTGCGGGTTGGACGGGAACCTCTGTGTCTGCTGCGGTGGCAGTGCGCATTCCTGCCCGGCGGGCTCGCAGCCCTCGCCGACCTCCTGGATCGGCAGTTGTATCAACCCCGACGACCGGCGCGCGTACCTGATCGCCTACCACGACTGCTGCGGGGCCAACGCATGCAGCGAGTGCAGCTGCACGGACACGGATCACGCGATGCCGATCTACCGCCCCCAAGCCAACAATCACGTCACGTGGTGCTTTGGCACTCAGGGTTTCGAGTACCACTGCTCGCTCGCGGTACTGGTCGGGCTGGCGGACTGAGGCGGTCCCGCCTGAGCCGGCCGTGAACACTCGTTCGACAGTGAGGCTGGCGCTCTGCGGCCTGATGCTGCTCCCGCAAGCCGCGGGAGCTGCGTCACCGGCCGCCTCGAGCGCCAGTCCCCGCTCCCGCGTGTCGCCTGCGGCTTCGCCGCTACGGCACTCGGGGCGAGAGGCCCATCGCGTGCGGCCGCTCCTCGCCCCGCGGCTCGCGCAACCGACTCCGGCCCATCGGGCGAGCCCGCTGCCGGCGGTGCAAGTGGCCTATCTCACCTCCTGCGGGGGCTGTCACGGAGTGGACGGCTTCTCGGCCCCGCAGGTGGTGCCGACGCTGAGTCATCTGACGGGCACTTTCCTCTGCACGCGCCAGGGGCGGCAGTACATCGTGCGCCTGCCCGATGTGGCCTTGAGCATGCTCTCGGATCGGATGCTGACTGAAGTCGTGAACTGGGTGGCGTTTGATCTCGGCGCACCCGTGGCCGGAGGCCGCGCGGCTCACCCGTACACCGTCGTTGAAGTGACGAGGCTGCGCCGCCAGCCGTTCACCAACACTGGGGTGACCCGATACCGCGAGCAGGTGGTGGCGCACCTTGCGTCCCGCTGCGCCGTGCCCGCGGGACTGCGTGTGTATGGCGCGGCGTACGGCTCGGCAAGTAGGAAGGTTCCGAGGAGTTAGCTCGTGCCAGCAGACGAAGATTTCAAGCGTCAAGATCATCGATCGGTGCCAACCCGGCAGCTCATCGGCGGCGAACTGGTCGCCGGGCTCGGGCCTTCCGAGCCGATCTTTGATCCCGCGACGGGCGAGCAGCTCGCCGCCGTCGCCGAGGCGACCCGCGAGCAGCTCGAAGCGGCGGTGGCCGCAGCGGATGCGGCGAGCGAGGGCTGGGGGCGGACGCCGCCGAAGGACCGGGCGGCGATGCTTCTTCGCCTCGCCGATCACTTGGAGAGCAATGGCGCGGCGTATGCGGCGCTCGAGTCGCAAAACACGGGCAAGCCGCTCGGCGCCATGCTGAATGACGAGATCCCCGCCATCGCGGATGTGCTGCGATTCTGCGCCGGCGCGGCGCGGACTCAGCAGGGCATCGCCGCCGGGGAATATCTCCCGGGTCATACGAGCCTGATCCGACGCGATCCGGTGGGCGTGGTGGGATCGATCGCCCCGTGGAACTATCCGCTCATGATGGCGGCGTGGAAATTGGCCCCGGCGCTCGCGGCCGGCAATGCCGTGGTTCTGAAGCCTTCGGAGCAGACGCCGCTCACCGCGCTGAAGCTCGCGGAGTCGCTTGCGGAACTCCTGCCTGCGGGGGTCGTGAACGTCGTCTGCGGACGCGGCGAGTCCGTGGGCGCGAGTCTCGTCGCGCATCCGCGCGTGCGCATGGTCTCGCTGACGGGGGCCGTGACCACAGGCCAGAAGGTACTGGCCGCCGCGGCGGGCAATCTCAAGCGCACGCACCTGGAGCTCGGAGGCAAGGCCCCGGTGATCGTCTTCGCAGACGCCGATCTTGAGTCGGTCGTGGCGGGCATTCGCACTTTCGGGTTCTACAATGCCGGCCAGGAGTGCACCGCCGCCTGCCGGCTGTACGTCCAAGGCAAGCTCTACGAGCGCCTGGTGGCGGATCTGACCCGCGCCGTCGCGAGCATCAAAGTCGGCACTCCGCTCGAGAGCGGGGTGGAAATGGGACCGCTGATCTCGCCGAACCACCGCAATCGCGTAGCTTCATTCGTCGAGCGCGCCGCCTCTGCCAGGCACATGGAAGTCACCGTCGGCGGCCGCATGCGAGCGGGAAGCGGTTTCTTCTACGAGCCGACGGTGGTGGCCGGCGCCCGGCAGGCCGATGAGATCGTGCAGCAGGAGGTTTTCGGCCCCGTGGTGTCGGTGACGCGATTCTCGGATGCCGAGGAAGCCATCCGCTGCGCGAACGACTCCGAGTACGGCCTCGCTGCCTCGGTGTGGACTCGTGACGTCTCGCGAGCCATGCAGGTTGCGGCACGGCTGCAGTTCGGCACGACCTGGATCAATACGCACTTCGCGTTCGTGAGTGAAATGCCGCATGGGGGACTGAAGCGCTCGGGATACGGCAAGGATCTCTCGGTCTACGCGCTCGAGGACTACACGGTGGCGCGCCACGTCATGGTTAGGTTGGCATGAGCGCTTGCCCGAGCACCATGCACGAACCAGCACGAGCCCTTGACCGCGATGACGTCCGCCCGCTCGAGGCGCTCGGCTACAGTTCCAAATTCGACCGGACCATGACCCCATGGCAGAACTTCTCCCTGGGATTCACCTACCTCTCGCCGGTCGTCGGCGTCTACTCGGTGTTTGCAATGGCGCTCACGACGGGTGGGCCGCCGGTTGCGGCGGTCGTGGAAATGGTATCGCCGCGCGCGCCGCAGGACCGGTGGTACAGCGATTACGGCATGTTGCTAGGCACGGCGGTGGTAGTGCTCTCGGGCCTACTCTACATGGCGCTTGTCAGGCCCTATGATCGCGGCCACACTCCCGCAGGTGACGCCCACCTGCTGCACCTCGAGTCCGTGATCGGCGGCAGCGACAATCCGCCCCGGCCTGCCGATCCGATCTCCGCGGCCTGACAGCCATGACGCTCGATCCCTCGCTCGCTCTCGGCTGCCGGATGCTCGGTGTGCTGCTGTTCGCCACGGCGGCCGTTGGCAAGGTCAAGCATCGCCACGAGCTCGCGGGCGTGGTTGCCAACTACCACCTGCTGCCCGAGCGGCTGGCCGCTCCCGTGGCTTGGACAATCATCGGGCTCGAGAGCTTGACCGCGCTGTCGCTCGCGAGCGGCGTGCGACTGGCGGCGGGTGCTGCGCTCGGGATAGCGCTGCTGGGTGTCTTTGCGCTCGCGATCGGCATCAATCTCGCGCGCGGGCGGCGGGAGATCGACTGCGGCTGCTTCCAGTCGGGACTGCGCCAGACGCTGAGTACTGGGCTCCTCGTGCGGAACCTCTTGCTGTCGGCGGCGCTCGTGCCCCTGTTCGCCGCCGCAACCGCCCTCGTCCGGCCGCTGCAATGGGTCGACGGGCTGGGGGCGGGATTTGCCGCGTACGCGATCTACCGGGCGTTCGATCAGTTGCTGTCGCTGCGCCAGTCCTCGATGGAGCTTCGCAAGAGGTTCGTCTGATGCTGCTCGTTTCCCAGCTGATGTTGTGGATCGCCGTTATCGCGCTCGCGGTGGCGGTGCTCGCGCTGGCGCGCCAGGTGGGTGTCTTGCACGAGCGCATTGCGCCAGTCGGAGCGCTCGCCTTGGGACGTGGACCTCAGACGGGCGAGGCCGCTCCGAGGCTCACGGTGCGCAGTCTTGCCGGCAGCTCGGTCGAGGTCGGCGGGCCAGCGCCGGGCGCAGCGCTGCGGCTCCTCTTTTTCGTCTCACCGACTTGCCCGATCTGCAAGTCGCTCCTCCCGACCATCAAACTCTTCGCGGCCAACGAAGGTCTCGATCTGCTCCTCATCGGTGACGGCGAGCTCGAAGAGCAGCGGCAAATGGCGCAGCGCTTCGCGATCGCGCCCGAGCGCTTCACCAATGCGCCGGAGGCCGGACGCGCGTTTCAGGTGGCGAAGCTTCCCTACGCGGTGCTCGTGAACGAGCTCGGCATCATCGCGGCGCAGGGCCTCGTCAACAGCCGCGAGCACCTGGAGAGCCTGGTCACGGCGCACGAGCTCGGCCTGCGCTCGGTACAGGAATATCTCGCTCGGCGCGGCTCGCCGGTCGCGTGAATCGCCCGCCCGTGCTCCGAGGTATCGGCGCCGCTTTCTGCAGCGCGATGTCCTGGCTCACGGCCAACACCGCGGTAGCTGCTCCGCTTCAGGCGTTGCCCGATCCGGTCCGACCCTGTTGGGTCGACGCCGCCCTCGCCTGCGCCGTCCACGAGGGGGATCAGGTGGGTGTTTCGCCGCGAGAAATCCCGCCATGTATCCGGCTGGTGTCAAAGTCGGGCCACACCCTCACCATCCGCTCACGGGTCGCTGCCGTCGCGAACCCATTCTTGTAAGTGTCCGTGTCCGGGCATAGCATTCGGTCCACAAAAGCTGAAAACTGCGCGATCGCCACCGGAACGCGTACACCTCGCTGAGTGCCACAGGTGTCGTCGTCTGCTTCAAGTAAGGGGGGATATCACCATGAGCGTTCGGGGACGGTGCGGCACGCTGACGGCCGCGGTGGTTGCAGGGGCTTTCGGCATCATCCTGGCGGCAGGCCATACGGCATCGGCGGCGGACCCTGGCGAGGGGGGCTACTATCCGCCGAGCCAGATGGGGCCGTACTCGATCGGGCATGTCACCACGGTCATCATCGACACGTCCCGCAACCCGGACGGTTCCACGCCCCTGACGACCGCCGGCCGGCCCCTGTACCTGAGCATCTGGTATCCGACTTCGCAGCGCACGACGCAGCACATCACCTATACCTGGAACAATCCGATCTACAACCAGAATACCGGCGGCACCGTTTATCCGGGGCTTCCCGACACACCGCCGCTCACTTTCACGGGCAGCACCTCCGCCCACCCCATCGCCGAGAATGCGTCGCTTGCGCGGGGTCGCTTCCCGCTTCTCATCGCGACCCATGGCTTTGAGGTCGCAGCCGAGAAGAACATCCCCGATACGCTCGAGACACTCGCCAGCCACGGCTACATCGTCGTCTCCGTCGAGCACACCGGCGATGACGATGCGTATTACCAGACCTACTTCATGGAAGACTACGTGGGCCTCAAGCTCGGCCCGAACCCGAGCATCCAGTCATCGATCAAGCAGCGCTCGCTGGATGTTAGCTTCGTGATCACCGC
>JBOIAQ010000126.1:0-7540 GCA_050739115.1 Steroidobacteraceae bacterium
GGCTGTTCCGCCACCTCGTGCCGGCTCGGCCGCCCTTTGTGTATACGTAGGCCCCACTCGCAAGTCCGCAATCCCTCAGGGATTTACGCCTCAAGCTCGCCCGAACATCAGTAAACTCGCGCTAGTGTCCAGCACCCGGCAGTTACCGCTCCTTGTGCTGCCGCGGCCGCCTGCGCGGCTTGGCCGCCGCGGTCCGCACCGGCGCTCCCATCGACTTCGCATCCGCGATCAACGCCCGACAGTCGGCGCTCTTGTTGAGTCCCGGATCGACAAAAGCGGCGATGGCGGCGAGCGGGGTGCCGATCGCGCCGAGTACGGTGGCGACGGCCCCCTGTGCGAGGAGCTTGCTTCCCTTGAGCCCTACCGCCGGGTGACGCAGCGTTCCCCGGAGCTCGATCGGGGTGCGCAGCACCCCGAAGCGAAACTTCTTCGGCGCGCCGTTGAGCTGCAGGTGGATCCTCTCGCTGCGCAGGTTGATGTCGCCCAGCCCCGTGACGATCACGGGTGTGGTGTCGAAGACCACCTGCTTGACCTTCGCAAGTCCATCGTGCGCAGTGAAGTCCGCGATTCCACAGCGCACCGTCGTGTCCTGCTGCTTCTTTTTCAGCAGCAGTCCCAGGCCGCGCGCCACGTCGATGCCGGCGAACTCGGCGAAGGCCTGCTCGATTTCACCGTGCGGAACGACCATCGAGAGCGTCCCGTCCGCGGTCGAGGCAAAGGCATGCATCGAATCGCCTCTGCCGCGCACGTTGAGACGTCCGACGAGTGTGCCTTCGAACGGCGGCTTGGTACTGCCCTTGGCGTGAAACTGCGCGAGCTGCACGTGGGTGAGACGCACGTCCAGGTGCTCGGTGGGCACGGGATAATGCGCGTTGATCACCGCCGTCCCCACGATCTCGCCCTCGGGCAGCGTAAAGGTGAAGGGGTCGATGCGCAGCACGCTGTCGTGCAGTTGCACCCGAAGGTCGACCTGCCGCAGCGGCAGGGTCTGCGCTTTGATCTCATCGGCATGGTAGTGCAGCGTCGCATTCATGCCGCGCAGCCGATCCACTTGCAGCTTCGCCGTGGGCAGCAGGTAGCGGCTCACCACCTTCTGCGCGCTCTTGGCGGTGATGCCGTGACTCAGCCCCTTGGAGAGGGCGTGGAGTGCCGCCGCTTTGGTCGGATGTCCGGTCGCCTGATGCTCCAGTGCCTCCTCCTTCGGGGTCGGCGCGCCGGCGCCGAACGTCGGCCCCAGGTCCGCGAGGTTGAGCGAGTGCGAGCTCAGATCGGCACTGACGTCGGGCCGCCCCGCGGCGTTGAACTGCGCGGTTATCAGACCATGGATGTCGCTGCCCCCGAGCCTGCCCTGCACGTTGGTGAATTCGTACTTCGTGCCGACGCTGCGCAAGCGCCCGGAGATCGAGTAAGGAGGTGTGTTCGGCAGGGCGACGCCGGTGAGGTAATAACCGTCGGCAAGGTCATTGCCGCTCAGCGAAAGTGTCACATCGAGCTGCGCGAGGTCGAGGGGGTGCGGCACCACGCCGCGGGCGCTCGCATGAATGTCGGAGGCGATCATCTGCACATCGAACGGGTAGGGCTTGTGAGTCTCCGCCCAGACGAGGGGTCCCCCGCTCACACGCAGCGTGAAGGGCTTGCCGTTGAGCTCGCCCTTGCCCAAGAGCTCGAATCCCGTACCGGTCGCAGCGGCGACCCTGCTGGCTTGCTGTTTGGCGCTGCTCGCATTGGCGCCGTGGCTCATCGCCTGGGCTTTGACGGCCTTTGCCGTCGGCGATGGCGCACCTGTCGCGGCGCCGTTTGCGCCGCCGGCGACGACCGTACCGTCGAAGGTGATCTCGTGGAGTTCGTCGCGGGCGCTGAGCTTGCCGGACTCGATGAAGAGCCGATGCACGAGTGGCAGGCGCAGCGGCTGGTTCGCCTGCTTCTTGGCTTTCGCGCTCTGCGGGTTGGCGACGAATTCCCAGTTCGCGCGCCCGTCGGCCGTGCGATAGAGGTGCACGACCGGCCGGATCAGCGCCACCTTGGGCAGCACGAGCTCACCGCGCAGGAGCGGCCAGAAACGCAGTTGCAGGTCAATGCGCTGGACCGAGACCATCTGCCCGCCGCCGGCCCAGGCGGGATTGCCGATGGCGAGCCCGCTCACCTGCACATGAGGATGCCAGAAGATCGAGCCGTGCAGTCCCGCGATGCTGACCTGACGGTGTAGGTCAGCGGACAGGGCGCGCGAGACGGGTCCGCGCAGGCGGTTCCAGGGGAAGAATGCGACCACCAGCAGCAGCACGATGATCAGCGCGCCGATACCGATTCCGATCCATTTGAGAGTGCGTGCCATGGCTTTGCCCTGGTGAGCTACCAGAACTAAATGCCACCGGGGGCAGAACCGTTCCGAGGCTGCCAGGCCGTGAGCGGGCTGCGAGAGGGAAGCGTTTGGGTATGAGAGAGGCGGTGCCGGGAATAGGATTCGAAGGCGGCACGAAAATGCCGCAAAAGGCGGCATTTCGCGATTCCGGAGCCCTGAAGATACCCCTGCTCGTACCCCACTGACGCCCGCGCTGGCCAAGGCGCCGCCCGCCATGGTCATCACCCGCGGCGGGCGGCTCACCACATCCGAACCTTATGTGGAGGTCCGAACATGGCTGCCGCCAAGAATACTCGCGCCAGAAAAGCGCACTCAGTCCCGCGTCGCGCCAGGCCCCGCCCGGAGCCGCTCGAGTCTACTGCGCGGATTCTTTCGGCCGTCCGTCTGCGCCTGAAGTTCGTCATGGCCGCCTGCGTTTACCGTCTGCGCCGCGCTGCAATTCCAGAACGCCGAGCTCGATGCGGACATTGCCCTGGTCGTGGGGCGCTGTGTCGGCGACGAGATCGATCGGCAGATTGAAGAGGTCGAGCGGGCGATCGCAAGGTTGTCGGGTGCTCGCGAGCTGTAGTCGATGCGATCAACCCGCGCAGACGTCGAGTACGACGCTGTGCGAGGCGTACTGCGCCCTGAAGCATTTTTTGTGGTATGCGGGGCCCGTAGTACAATGTCCATCGGATTGGGGCCTCAGCTTCCGCTTTCATCGCTTACATGAAAACGCTCATCAGTCAATTCCGCAAGCGCAGCTTCCTCCAGGGATTTCTGCGGGGACTGAGTTCACCGGCTGAGGTCTACCAGCCGTATCGACACGTTGCCAAAAAGCGGTCCCCGATGGCATCCATGCGCAGAGACTGGGAGATGATCGGCGGCGACTTCCGCTCGGTCATGTCGCGAAAGCATGGCGACGCCACCGCGCGAAGCCGTTAAAGCCGGCGAGACCCAAGCGGTTCTTCAGTCCGAGCAGTGGGTGGGACCCCTCCCGCCCCCCGCTGCGCTCGCTCAATTCGAGCAGATCATCCCCGGAGGAGCAGAACGCATTCTGCGGATGACAGAGCAGGAGCACGCCCATCGTCTCTCGCAAGAGCAGGAAGGGCTTCGCGCAGATATCAAGGACTCGCGCCGCGGCCAGTGGTTTGGCGCAATCATCGCCTTCTCAGCCATCGTAGGGGCCGTCGTGAACGCAACACTTGGTGGACCGTGGCAGGCATCAGTGGCTCTCGTCGGAGTTCCGCTCCTGGGCGTCGTGCAGGCATTCATCCGCGGCCGCGATTCGGGCACTGGCGAATAGCGGCACGGCAATCGATCGATTTCACCGATTTTGCGGTTTTCAGCAAACGCTGAAATCCCGAAATCTGGTGAAAGCGGCCAGCGCTAGGGCAACGCCACCGGTGCTCGCAGAGCGATCCGAAACAGATTGCCAAGGCCTCTTACGAAGTATCGAGCGGGCGGCTTCGGCTGGCTTTTCTAGATGGCATGAGCCTGGAGGTGAAACCATGACTGACGGCAAGCGCCAGATCGACGATGCCGAGTATGCCGCGGCGCTCGCTGCGGGGCGGGCGAAGGCTGAGACGGAGATCCGTGCACAGACGGTTCGCTACCTGCCTGAGCGGGATGCTCTTGAAATCGTGACGACCTGCGGCGCCGGATTCGTCATCCCGAGGTCATGGATTGGCGCGATTGATGAAGTCTCTGCGGAAGAGCTCGCGCAGCTGACCCTGTGGCCCGACGGCTCGGCGATTGATCTCGAAAGCCGGGACATCCACATCAACGTTCACGGTCTGATGACTGCTGTGTTGCCGGCGATGCTGCCGGCACGTGCCCTGGCGTCGATCTTTGCAAGCCGTGGAGGCAGGGCGACGACAGCGGCGAAGCGGCGGAGCGCGAAGGCCAATGGCCGCCGCGGTGGCCGACCCTCGTTGCATGGCGAGATCGTCGCGGTCCTCAAGGAGGAGGGGAGTATGGCGGCGCCGGATATCGCGCGCGCCGTCAATCGGCGCCGCCGGTACCACAAGCAGGATGGGACGAAAGTCGACCGGGACCAGGTCGACGCGCGAGTCAGCCGATATCCCCAGCTATTCGAACGCCGGCGCGGGCAGGTGCGGTTGAGGCCAAGGGTCTAAGGCGCCGTCTGCGGCCAGCAAAGCGCGCTCGGTCGAACACCTGAAGGCGGGCAAGGTGGCGAACGTGACTTCGGTCAAGCAAGGCAGGGAACCAAACGCCGATGGACGTTCGAGCGAGGGAGGCAACGCCGGCTGACGCCGGCTCGCTGCCGCCGAGCGGGATCAGGCGAAGTGGCAAGCGGCCGCGACCACCACCAGCCGCCGGCTGCGGCAGCTCTGCCGCCTGTTGCAACTCGGGCGCGGGCTCGGGAAAGTCATCAGACAGCTGCCCCAGGCAGAACCCATTCCCGCGCGTTGCGCGGAGCAGACTTCCATGGACGCTCCTGCAACAGAGGCGCACTCTCTTTTGGCTCTGAGCCAAAAGAGAGTGCGCCGCGGGCTGCCGCAACTCCCTGAGTTGACAGGGCGCTGGGGCAGAACACCAACAGTTAACCGGGGGTGAGACAAAAGTTGAGCTAACATTCTCGCTGCTTCAACATTCTCTCGACAATCCGTTGCAACTGCGGCAAGATGCACCGGATTGAGCGGTGAAGCAATCACCGACGCTGTCGACGTGCGCAACGTCGTATCCCAAAAGCCGTCGCGCGCCCGGAAGTACGGCTACGACCCTTCCCCGGGTCGGGGTGCTGGCCGATACACACACGAGCCACTCAGGCTCCTTGACTCCTCCAATCGCCTTTCCCAGGCGAGCCTACGTGCGCCCACGCGTAAGCCGCTCGGGTGTGCGACCGTTTCACGGCCGCCTCCCGTAGCTCTCGGGCGCCCTCCTGATTCTGGCCGTTGGCAGGCCAGAGGGCATCAGGAGCTTCCCAGTGGCCCCCCCACGAACCGTCCTGCGGGACGGACACGGTGCAACGCCGTCCGCTCCCCAAGAGCGGTTTCCCGGTATGGCTGGAAACAGCATCCGGGAAAGCACGTAAACGCTCAAGTTATGCCGCGGAGCCGTCCATGGACTCCGGAATCGCCCAGCAGATTGATTGGCCAGAGCAGAGGAGATTAAATGACATGACGAGAAATCACGGCGCCGGCCGCAATCCTGCCGGCGCCATCGGTGGGTGGAAGACGTCGCTCGCCGCCGTGCTGAAGGCGCACAACGGTGCGCGACGTGACGGAGCAGTGGCCAGTTTCGCCACCCGGGACAAGCGCGCCGATGTGCTATACGCCGGCTTCAAGCGGCTGCACGAGCTCGGGTTTCGAATGGAAGCGGTGACGAGCCTCCGCGGAAAGCATATCGAGGCATTGGCCGAGGACTGGGAAGCGCGGAGGCTGTCCGCCTCCACCTTGCAAAACAATCTCTCGATCTTTCGCGCCTTCGCGGAGTGGATCGGCAAGGCCGGCATGGTCCGCGGCATTGAGCACTATCTGGGGTCAGGGACGACCGCTCGCTCTTCGATCGCTCGGGAGGACAAGAGCTGGTCGGGGCGGGGCGTCGATATCGCCGCGAAGATTGAGCAAGTTCGCGAGAAGGATGTGCGAGTTGCGTTGCAGCTCGAATTACAGCTCGCCTTCGGGCTGCGTGCCCGGGAAGCGATGCAGCTTCGGCCTCATCTTGCCGACAAGGGGACGTACCTCAACGTCACGCACGGCACCAAGGGTGGGCGAGGCCGGGTTGAGCCGATCCGCACTGCGGAACAGCGGGCATTGCTCGAGCGAGCGAAGACTTTCTGCGCGACGTTGTCCTCGAGCACGAGCGACCCGTCCCTGAAGCTTTCCCAGTGGAAGAACCACTACTACCAAGTGGTGCGCTACTGCGGTATCTCGCGCACGGACGGCATTACGGGGCATGGGCTGCGGCATCAATATGCCAACGAGCGCTACCGCGAGCTGACAGGGGCCTGATTCACCGGTCCGCGGCGGGGCTATCGTGGATCGAGACGCCGACCGTGCGGCGCGCGGCATAGTGGCTGAAGAGCTGGGACACTCCCGAGCGGGCGTGACAACGCACTATCTCGGCCGCTGAGAAACTAGCCAGGGCGAGTCAGGAGGGCGGTCGGTGCGTAATGGTCGAGGAGTGTCCTATGATCACTGAGCTGGTCAGTGGTTGATTGCACGTTGCGGTGTAGATTGATCCAATCGTTCGTTCACAGCGTATACTCGGAATCTGCGTCGATGCGCTCGGCACACAAGCACGTCTATCTGCGAGCTGCCGGCCGACAGCAGAGACAACAGTAACGGACTTGTCACACGGACTGGAGTGTCATGAATTTCGCACTGAGCCGCAGACTTTCATCTGGGCTACCGGCAGCTGGGCGCCCGCACGGCGCGCTACGCTCATTTCGAGGCACTTCGTGCCGGGTAACAGTCGCCTTGCTACTTTGCTGCGCAAGCGCGCTGTCTTTCGGCAGAACCCTGCAACTGTCCAAGCAGGACATCTCGCCGCTCTTTGGCGCGTATCAGACCCTCATGGGCTCCCAGCTCGCTATATTCCGGTTGAGCAAAGCGACTATCTCGCTCAATGGCCAATGCCGATGGTCATACACGATATTGGACGCGAGACCTAGTGCAGCTGCAGCTGACTACGCTGTAGAGCTCAGGTTATCACCCGCCCAAATTAAGGCATGGTGCCCTGTGTATGGCCCGTATTTGCTTTGGCGTCTGTCCAGTTCGCCACTTCCGAACGTCGGTAGGCCGGAGTTGGATGTCGACGAGTGTCCCACCAAGCAAAGCTTCGAGCGGTTTCAAAGAGCGTCGCAAAACAACGTTGTTTGCGGCGGAAATTTCTGGGAGCCAGTTCTTCTGAACCAACAGCCTGGGTTGGATCGTTACCCAAAGTTAAACCCGAAGCAAAAGCGGGTCGTCTCATTGATCTACGGGCGCTGGGAATATCCCGCGGGACCCAATCCGGCGTGGTTCCGCATTGAGAAGAGGAGAATTGTCTTTGCGAGAGGGGCGGAGGTTCGCTATCGCATTATGGACGTAAAGCTGGACAACGAACGAAGCTCATATGAGAGCGGTCACGGTATTTGATAGTCGGGTTTTCACAGCCTGTGATAGACACGCGGCGTGAGTGATCGTGACGGCGGCGCGGCGGCCGGTGGCGGGGATCAGAACGGCTCGTCGGCGA
>JBOIAQ010000127.1:0-7170 GCA_050739115.1 Steroidobacteraceae bacterium
ACGACGTAGAGAGGGGGAAATCGGAAGAAGACGATCGAGACGGCGCCGACCGCCTCGAGACTACACGGTCACTTCAAAACCGCGGCCTATCCCCAGAATCAGGCGGTTCCTGACCACCGTTCACAATTCTTACCATACCTCAAGGAGGTCGCGCTGGGGAATGGCCGCTTGTGGCCCGACTGCCGCCGAATTCGGCCCCTCCGCCTTCGCGCGAGATTGCGGGATTGGTAGCAGCCATCCTGGCACGGCAACGCGCTACCAATCCGTGGCGCCGCCCCTGCCCCACTCCCCCATCTGATTTCGTGATCCTAGGGAATGGAAATGCAACTCCCGCGTGATATCTGACTTTGCCACCTGTACGCCTGAGACCGGACTCTAATAGAGGGCAAGACACGATTCGGAATATTACGCCCGGTAAGCTAAACGATCGCTTCGCAATCAATAGCTTGGCGGTCGGGCAGAAACTGGTCGTTCCGCATGCCGTTTTTTCGGAGGTACGTTCGAACGCATTGATTTTGCTGATCCGGCGGAGCTTGGCGTCCGTGGATTTCCGAATCGTGTCTTCTCCTCAATGCTGCGCGCAATCTTGCGCGTCATCCCGTCACCCCACGGGGCTCATCTTCCCAAGCAGACCTGGGCTCTTTTTGCCGAGCGGCGCAGCCGTCGGCAGCTTTTTCGGGCATCCACCCTTGAAATCCTGACTCAAGTCACCATTTCGTACCCAAGGAATACCCACTGCTCAAAAGGAGCGTCCAATTATGAAGATTCGTCCTCTTCATGACCGCGTGATCGTGAAGCGCCTGGAAGAGGATCGTACCTCGCCTGGCGGCATCGTGATTCCCGATACGGCGGCCGAAAAACCCATTCAAGGGAAGATCGTCGCGGTTGGCAAGGGCAAGATCCTTGAGGATGGAAAAGTGCGTCCCTGCGACATCAAGGTCGGCGACAAGATTCTCTTCGGCAAGTACAGTGGCACCGAAGTGAAGGTCGACGGCGAAGAACTCGTGGTCATGCGTGAAGAAGACGTCATGGCCGTCATCGAGTCGAAGTAACTCATCCGAAGGACACGGTAATGGCACAGAAAGAAGTACGATTTAGCGACGATGCGCGCCAACGCATGTTCAAGGGCGCCAACGTTCTTGCGAATGCGGTGAAGGCGACACTCGGCCCGAAGGGTCGCAACGCGGTGCTCGAGAAGAGCTACGGTGCCCCGACCATCACGAAGGACGGTGTTTCGGTTGCGAAGGAGATCGAGCTCAAAGACAAATTCGAGAACATGGGCGCGCAGATGCTGAAGGAAGTCGCTTCCAACACCTCGGATGAAGCCGGCGACGGTACGACGACGGCGACGGTGCTTGCCCAGGCGATCATCCGCGAGGGCCTGAAGGCCGTCGCCTCCGGTCGCAACCCCATGGACATCAAACGCGGCATTGACAAGGCCGTGATCGTCACGACGGACGAGTTGAAGCGCCTCTCAAAACCCTGTAAGGACTCGAAGGCCATCGCGCAGGTCGGTACGATCTCCGCTAATTCTGATGAGTCCATCGGCAAGACCATTGCCGATGCAATGGAGAAGGTTGGCAAGGAAGGTGTCATCACCGTCGAAGAGGGCCAAGGACTTGACAATGAACTCGAGCTGGTCGATGGCATGCAGTTCGACCGTGGCTATCTCTCCCCGTATTTCATCAACCAGCAGCAGAGTCAGACGGCCGAGTTCGAAAAGCCGTTGATTCTCTTGTGCGATAAGAAGATCTCGAATATCCGCGAGATGCTCCCGCTCCTGGAGGCCGTCGCGAAGGCGGGCCGTCCGCTGATCGTGGTCGCTGAGGACGTCGAGGGCGAGGCGCTCGCGACGCTGGTCGTCAACAACATCCGCGGCATCCTCAAGGTTGCAGCGGTGAAGTCTCCGGGCTTCGGCGATCGTCGCAAGGCGATGCTGCAGGACATCGCGACCTTGACCGGCGGCACCGTGATCTCTGATGAGGTTGGCCTGTCGCTCGAGAAGGTCACCCTGAACGATCTGGGCGACGCGAAGAAGATTGTGGTCGAGAAAGAAACCACGACCATCATCGACGGAGCCGGCAAGGCCACGGACATCAAGGCCCGCATCGAGTCGATCCGCCAGCAGGCCGAGGAAGCGACCGGCGATTACGACAAGGAGAAGCTCCAGGAGCGTGTCGCGAAGCTCTCCGGCGGGGTTGCGCTGATCAAGGTCGGTGCAGCCACCGAAATTGAGATGAAGGAAAAGAAGGCACGCGTGGAGGACGCCCTGCACGCAACCCGTGCAGCCATCGAGGAAGGCGTGGTACCGGGCGGCGGTGTCGCGCTGATCCGTGCCCTCAAGGCGCTCGATAAGTTAGAGGGTGCCAATGAGGATCAGACGGTCGGCATCCGTATTCTCGCTCGCTCGATCGAAGAGCCCCTGCGAAATATCGTTGAGAATGCCGGCGAGGATGCGGCGGTCATCCTGAACCAGGTGAAAGCCGGCAAGGGTGCCTATGGCTACAACGCGGCGACCGGTGAGTTCGGCGACATGCTCGAAGAGGGCATTCTCGATCCAACGAAGGTCACGCGGCTTGCGCTGCAGAATGCCGCATCCGTGGCGGGCCTGTTGCTTACGACCGAGGTGATGGTTGCCGAGGCTCCGAAGGGCGAAGAGCATGCCCATGGCGGCATGGGCGCCGGCGGAATGGGCGAAATGGATATGTAAGAAGGACCGACCGGCGCGCTGACGCTTGGGGGAACTGAAGGAGACCACCAATCCCGTGCTGTACGGCGGGGCTTCGTGTTGAGGGGATCCTGACCTTACAAGGCCAGCGTGTACTTCTCAAAGGACTGCATGCCGTGAAGCTTGTCGAGTTCGCGCATGACAGCCAGGACGCACTCGATAGCGTCGTCCTGCCCTTGCTCTAGTCGTGCGTGAGATAGAGGCGCCTTGTGACCACTCCCAAGCCCAAACCCGTCGATCCCGTCGCCTACGCCTGGCGGCACGTCAACGGCACGTCGATGCCGCGAGAGATCAGGCACGACGCGAAGACGCTCGCGGCGCTGGCAATCGCAGTGCGACATGGGAGGCGACCATGACACTCACCCTCGAATCCAACCCGGGCCGGCGGTAGGCGAGCAGATGCTTTCGGCCCGCGCCGCCTCACGAAACGCTCCTTCAACGCTGGAAGCGCACAAAGTCCGACTGGGAACGCATCAGCGCTCAAGTGGACGACGAAGGCGAAAAGGCGAATGCCGCGTAGTGTCCTAGTTTGGGGCCGCTGATTTACGCCAGCCTTGGCGGATGAGTTCCGCGAGGATTTCAGCGCTTGGACCACCCGGATAATTCGGGATATGGAGCCGAGCCGCGTCAACGTAATCCGTCCTTAACTGCCTGAGCACAGGCTACAAATCTGCTGGTAAAGCAGCTTCGGCCGTGAACCATCTAGCCTCGGATTTGGTCGTCATTACTTGTCCCTATGTTCAGCCACAGCGTGCCCGGTGGACGCTCTAACAGTGGAGCGGCAAATTAGGATACTACTTGGTGCCGGGCAACATTAGACCACAGTCCCTCGGGTATCGGCGCTGACGCTACCACGAGCCCAACCGCACAGCGCACCACGCGGCGCCAGAAGGCAGCGCCGCGTGGCGCCGGGGCTAGAGAAGCCCCAGCTCGGCCATGCTGACCACCTCGCCGCCGACGACGACACAGTGATCGAGGACACGGATGCCAACGAGCTGCAGGGCATCGACCAGACGCCGCGTGATCTGCTCGTCGGCGACGCTCGGCTCTGCCACCCCGCTCGGGTGCGGGTGGGCCAGGATCACAGCGGCAGCGTTCCTCTGCAGGGCTTCCTTCACCACCTCGCGCGGATGCACCGACGCGCTGTCGATGGTGCCGCGAAAGAGCTCGACGAACTCGATGACCCGATGCCTGTTGTCGAGGAAGATGACGCAGAAGGACTCAAACTCCCGCATCCCGAGCTTCAGGGTCAGAAAGTCCCGGGTCGCCTGCGGCGACGTCAACGCCCTGCCCCGACGAACTCGGCGCGAGATGTGCTCGCGCGCTGCGGTGATGATCTCGTCGGCGGTGGCCGGAACCGGGATGCCGGCCGGGTCCAGGGTGTAGAGGGAATTGGTGTGCGACATGGTCGCTCTCCTTGATCTCGGGCGGGATTGCCCGAGACCGCGAAGAGCACGCCGCAGCGGTGCGGTCAGAGGCTCGCCGCAGGCGACTCGGCGAGTAGAGGAACGAGTGCAGCGAGTGAGCAACGGAGCGCCTTGACCGCGACGACCGGCGTGGTACCGTCATCGATCACAGGCAAGACCGCCCTGCCCTCCCTCCGCCTGCTTGAGCTCCTGAGCGCCGACAGGGCGCGTCGCGTCCCAGCGGCCCGTTTGTGGGGAATAGCGGAGCCAGGGGTCGGTCGAGATCGCCGCTCTGCGGGTTTCGTACGCAGTCGAAGTTTCGCGATCGGCCGGTAGCTGGAATCTGCCTGCGGCAAGTACGAACTTGCGCTGGCACGAGACGGGTTGTAGCGTATCAACCGCAGCCCCGAGGCATGCTGATGGTCGATGGGACGACAGATATCCAACGCACCGGGAGGACGCTCGCATGCGCTTCAAAGCCCTCTTGCAAATGGCCGCCGCCGCTGGCGTTCTCCTCTGCACGGTGCCTGCCCTGGCAGCGCCGCGAGACAGCCGTGTCGAGGCCGTTTGGGCGTCCCGTGAAGTCACTTTCATCTATCAGGGCTTCACGACCCACTACTCCTGCGACGGCTTGCGCGATCAGATCCAGGAGATGCTCTCGAGGCTCAGTGCCCGCGACCTCCACGTTCGCTCGTATGGGTGCATCAGGCTGGTCGGCGCCGAGCCCTTCCCTGGCGTGAAGGTGCATATGCAGGTATTGGCGCCGGCCTCATCGGACCACGGTAAGAAAGCCGGTCCAGTGGTGCCGGCGCACTGGCAGAAAGTCCTGCTCATGCCGAGCAACGCCGACTTCGAGGCGCAGGGCAACTGCGAGTTGATCGAGCAGTTCAAGGAGACTTTCCTGCCGCTCTTCAGCACCCGCCATATCAGCTATCAGTCGAACTGCGTTCCGCACCAGCTCACCCTTGGTACCCATTTGAGCGCCGAGGTCCTGGTGCCAGATGCCAAGCCCGGCTGATCCGATCGATTTTAGGGGATTTCAGAGCCAGGGGTCGGTCGAGGTCGCCGCTCTAACCCGTATAATCCGCGACCCGCGGTTGGCTGTTTCCGGAGGCGCGCCGTGTCCGATGATCTGCATGCCGAGCTCGAACGCTTAAGAGCCGAGAATGAGCGCCTCAAAAAATCGGGGCGCAGCACGGCCGCGATGAAGGTCAGCGAGAAAGGCGCTCTGTCGGTCTACGGTATGGGCCGATTCCCCGTGACCCTGTACAAGGAGCAGTGGTTGAGGCTGCTCGCCATGGCCGAGGACATCAGGTCCTTCATTGAGGCCAACAACGATAGTCTGAAATCCAAAGAATGAGCCCGCGTCAACCCGGCTCATCCGGCTGATTCGACTCCCGGCAGCACGGGCGTTACCATCGCTCATCTCAATCCGAGGAGCCTCCGTCTCGCGGTTACTGCGGTAACGCTCGCCGAGTTGCTGACAGCGACCGCAGCTACCAAGAGCGTAGCGGGGCGTTTGCCCTTACGGTGTGGGGCACCAGTTGGGCTGCTGACCGAACCCTTTGCTGGGTAGCTCAGTCGCCGTGATGTGATACTTCGATAACAGCTGCCGCTCTTCCGGTTCGGTCAGCTCTCGCACCGCCACGATCGGCACGTGGCCGGCCAGTCCCGAGTGCCTCGCTAGCAGGTAGTCGTTGAAGCCATTGCAGATGCAGCCATTGTTGGTGAAAGCGGGCTCGAAGCCCAGGTGGTGGTGGAGCTTGAGATCGTATACCGGCTCTGAGAGTTTGATCAGATACGACCGGGAAAGCTCCGGATCGCTCACGATCAACTCGCTGTTGTTGAGCGAGATCCAAATCTGTGAACTCGCGAAATCAGCCACCCGAAAGCATGCCGGCTTGACCGGTAGTGCGGCGGTCTTTCGGCCAGTCGCGGTGCTGCTCGTGGCATAGCTGCGACCCTCGGTCGAGGCGCAGCCAAGGAGCGCGACGGCAACCCCAGCGATCAGGCCTGCGGGAATGATGCGTAATGATTGAGACCGCATGGTGGCTCTCATCCAGACGCTCACGGCAAAGATATCACGAGGAGCCGAGAATGACTAACGAGCAGTGGTATAAAGACGATTACAAGGTCGGTGGCATCATCAAGCATAGCGGCATCACGACCGATAAGGCGCGTCGCGAGAAAGAGCATCAACAGCGCTGGCCGGGCGGCAACCTCGAACAGGTGGGAAGCCCAACAACGGAACAGGCCGCCCGCGAATGGGAGAAATCCAAGCAGAAGGCAATCACTCCCGAACGCAAATAAGGGCTAATCTCGGGCGGGATTGCCCGAGACCTCGGAGGGCACGCCGCAGCGGCGCGGTCAGAGGCTCGCCGCAGGCGACTCGGCGAGTAGAGGAACGAGTGCAGCGAGTGAGCAACGGAGCGCCTTGACCGCGACGACCGGCGTGGTACCGTCATCGATCATAGGCAAGACCGCCCCGCCCTGATTTCTTTCCGGCTGACCGACTCGATTTCGGGGCATCTGAAGCCACGGGGTGGGTGCCGATCACCGAGCCGGAGGCTTCCTACGCGGTCGAAGTTTGGCGGCCGGTTCAACAAAACTGGCATAGACGGAAAAAGCGCCGAACGCTGGGCCGGCGCCTGCGAGAACGTGGATCAGAGAGCCAAGGCAGCCCGACGCACCGTTCAAGGTACTCAAGGGGCGCGGAGCGACCACCGCGCGCGGGCTACCTGGAAACGCGAGCTGACGCTATCGGCCATAATCTGGCGGTCACCGTCTCCCCTTACATTTCCCGATAGCCGCCGTTCGCCGTAGACGTAGACTAGGAGTGTCATCGCCGACCTGAAAGTCGTGGAAACTGGCCGGTCTGAAAATCGATGTCTTCTTCCGTGTTCTTCATTCGTGTCACTTTAGCCATTCGTAAAGATTTCGCTGGCGTCTGACGCGGAGGCTGTGTAGTATTCTGGTTGATGGGAAGCCTCCCGGAACCGATTCTGCTTCGCTACCGCGGCCGAGATCTCACGGCGC
>JBOIAQ010000128.1:0-7016 GCA_050739115.1 Steroidobacteraceae bacterium
CCGCGCCTCGCCCAAATGCCTTCCGCCTTGCCGTGCAAGGCGCAGGAGACTACCAAACGGATTTGTCTGTGTCCAGCTCCCCCTTCAGGAGAGCGCCGGAAAGCTCAGAGATGTGTGGAATAGACAGAAGAGCCCCTGTCAGCAGAACGGTCCGTAAATGCGACCGGCTGGTGGCGCACGGGACCGCGCTCGCGAAAGGGCAGCGCCACATCGTCCAGGCGGGGCGGCTGGTCGACAACCAACTTGCACGCAGCTGGCCTGAGTCATCGAGCGGCTGCGCGCCTTTGTTTAAGACGCGAGCGTTCGCCGAGCGCTCATAGTTAAACGTTTTTCCGCTGCGCGCAAGAGTGTATACTCCGTGCTTACGAGCTGTAAAGCGAACGGCGAAAGCCGGCCACGATGGCAACTATAAAAGATCTGGCCGCCAAAGTCGGGGTGTCGGTCGCCACCGTCTCGAATGTCTTGAACGACAAGCCGAACGTGGGCGCGGCGGTACGGGAAAAGGTCTTGCGCGCGGTCAAGGAGCTCGGCTATCGGCCGCACCGGGCCGCGCAGGCGATGCGCAAGGGGCGCACGCGTGCGATCGGCTTGGTTCTCCCTGACCTCACGAATCCGTTTTTCCCGCAGCTCGCCCAAGCCGTGGAAAATACCGCGCGGAGCCTCGGCTTGCTGGTCTGTCTCATCGACAGTCAGGGTAGCGCCGAGGGCGAGAGCGACGGGTTGCTTCTGCTTTCGCAGCACGGCGTGGATGGCATCATCTGGTGTCCGGTGGGACCGCAGGCGCCCGCTCCGCTGCGCACCCTCGATCGTCCCGTCGTGCTGATCGACCGGCCGAGACCAGGATTCGCGGCCGTGCACTCGAACTATCTCATGGGCGGCCAGATCCTCGCCAACTACGCCCTACAGCAGGGCCACACCCGGGTTGGGCTCTTGTCCGGGCCGAGCACCCTCGAAAGCGCGCAGCAGCGGCGCGCCGGCTTCGTTCGCGCGTTTCCGAAGCGAATCAAGGTCGCGTGGGAGGTGCGGGTTGGCTTCGATGGAATCCTCACCCGCGACGCCCGGGACGCTCTGCTGCGCCGGCAGCGAGCCACACTGATCGTCGCCGGAAACGACCTGACCGCGATCAATGCCATCCACTTCCTCGCCGAGCACAACGTCAACGTTCCAAACGATGTCTCGGTGACTGGATTCGACGACATCAGCTGGGCCAGGATAGTGAGTCCGCGTCTGACGACGATAGCGCAACCGCTCATGGCCATCGGCGCGCGGGCAGTGGAGCTGCTGCAGGAGCGCATGTCCGGTGCCAAGGTCCCCAGCAGGGCCACTGTCTTCGAGGTCACGCTGGTCGAGCGCGAGTCGGTAAAAAATATCTGATCGCCGAGAAACGCACTCAGGAGGCTTCCCGTGGCTGACAAACCTCGCATCGCCGTCGTTGGCAGCGCCAACACCGATCTGCAATTCATGACCGATGTCGTTCCGAGAGGCGGGGAAACGGTGTTCGGCCGGGGGTTCGACATGGGATTTGGCGGCAAGGGTGCCAATCAGGCGGTGGCCGCCGCCCTCTGCGGTGCGGACGTGGAGATCGTGGCCGCGGTGGGCGGCGATCTGCTCGGGGTCGAGACCGTCAAGAACTTCAATTCGTTGGGCGTGCGGACCTCCGCGGTCAGGGTGGTGCCCCATGTCGCAACGGGAGCGGCGCTGATCCTGGTCGCATCCGATGGCGAAAACCGCATCATCGTCGCAAAAGGGGCCAACGATTCATTGACACCGGCCGACATCGATGCCGCGGCACCCCAGTTGGCTGCGGCCGAGATGGTGCTCCTTCAGTTCGAGATCCCGCTCGAGACGGTATACCATACGATCCGCTTCGCGAAGGCGCACAACGTGCGCTGCATCGTCAACCCGGCTCCGGCGCTGCCGACGGATCTGTCCGAGCTCGCGCTCGCCGACTATCTCATCCTGAATGAGACCGAGGCCGAGGTCATCAGCGAACGACAGGTTCAAACGCAAAGCGAACTCGATGCCTGTGTGGACGCTCTCCTCGATCGCGGATTGCGCCGGGTCATACTCACTCTTGGATCCCGTGGCGCGGTGCTGGCGTCGCGATCCTCGCGCGTGCACGTACCGGCGTTTTCAGTAGCTACCACGGACACGACGGGAGCCGGTGACGCATTCATCGGCAGCCTGGCGGTGTTTCTCACCGAGGGAAGGCCGGAGGTAGAAGCCGTGACCCGTGCGAATCTATACGCGGCGCTGTCCACGACCCGGACCGGAACCCAGAAATCGTTTCCAAAACGTGCGGAGTTCGAAGCCGAGCTCAGCCGGCGCGGTCCGGCCTCGGCCCGCTCGACGTCGCCGTGAGAGACGTCTGCTCGCCAACATAATCGGGGTGTCTCGCAATGTTCGTCGTCCACAGTTACTCACTGGCGGTCATCTTCTGTGTGGTCACGATGCTCTGTTGGGGATCATGGGCCAACTCCCGCAAACTGGCTCCTGCAGCGTGGCGCTTCGAGCTGTTCTACTGGGATTACGCGTTGGGTGTGCTACTGATCGCGTTTATTCTGGGGGCCACCCTCGGCACCCTGAGCAATGGCGGACGGTCATTCTTCGCCGATCTCGCGCAGGCCGATGGCGCCAGCATCGGACACGCGCTGTTCGGCGGCGCGGTATTCAACCTGGCGAATATCCTGCTGGTAGCCGCGATCGAGGTCGCCGGCATGGCGGTAGCTTTCCCGGTGGGCATCGGGCTGGCACTCGTCCTGGGCGTCATCCTCAACTATGTCGCGGTCCCTGTGGGCAACCCTGCCCTGCTCGGCGCAGGTGTAGCGCTCGTTGCCCTCGCCATCATTCTCGATGCCCTCGCCTACCGCCGGCAAGCGGCCACCGCGGTGCGCATGAGCGCGAAAGGTCTCCTGCTGTCACTCGCCTGCGGGATCTTCATGGGCGTGTTCTATCGGTTCGTCGCCGCTGCGATGTACGCCGATCCGCAGCACCCCGTACCTGGCCTGATGGGCAGCTACGCGGCAGTCTTCGTGTTTGCGGTCGGAGTATTTGCCAGCAATTTTCTCTGGAACCCTCTCGCCATGCGATTCCCGGTCATGGGCCCTCCAGTACCCTTTACCCAGTACTGGCGCGGCCGCTTCAGTACCCACCTCGCTGGCGTACTCGGCGGGGTGATTTGGGGTGTCGGCATGTCGCTCAACATCATCGCGTCGGGTCGCGCCGGGTACGCCATATCGTACGGTTTGGGTCAGGGCGCAACCATGATCGCGGCGCTCTGGGGCGTGTTCGTCTGGCGAGAGTTCCGGGACGCGCGCAAAGGCGTACCCGGTCTGCTCGCGGCGATGTTTCTCTTCTTCATCGCGGGACTGGCGCTCCTCATCCTGGCCCGGACCGCCTGAGGGGCGCAATGAACCACGCTCGTCTCAGCCGCAGAAGCTTCCTCAAATCCTTGACTTATATCGGGGCCGCCGCGGAATTGGGCGTGGCGTCGCGGCCGTCCGCTGCGTCCGCCCCCAGCGGCAACATCGCCGGACTGCGGGAGCGGATTGAGCACATCATCGTAATCTTTCAGGAGAACCGCAGCTTTGATCACTATTTCGGGGCCTACCGGCACCCGCGTGGGGCATTTGTCGACGGCGTGCTCGACCGGGACGGAAAGGTCGATCGACAGCGCTTCCACGGACTGCAGAAGAACCCGGCAGGCATCCCCTACGATTACCTTCCGCTCCCGAAGAGCATTCCCGCCTTCCAGAACGGTCTGATCGAGAATCTGCCATTTCATCTCTCGCCCTACATCCCACCGTATGAGAATGCGCCGTGGGATCCGGAGCACGATTTCTTTCGGATGTTCGCCCAGATGGACAACGGCGCTATGGATCGCTTCGTCGCGCTGGCGCTCGCGCGGAACCACAAGCCCTTCGATCTTCACGGCATGCCCGATGAGACCGCCATGCTGCTCGAGGAATCGAGGCCTTCAGGAGCGGTGCTCGGATATTACGAGCGGCAAGACATTCCGCATTACCATCGATTGGCCGACGATTATGTGCTGTTCGATCGCTTCTTCCAGGGCATGACCGGTGGCTCAACCGGGAACGCGTTGTATCTGGTTTCCGCCCGCTCGGCGGTTTGGCCGCACGCGCCAGCGAATTTGCGTGGCAATTTCAACCCACCGCTCTTCGATCGGCCCTACGACGACCACGGCGTGCTCATTAATGACCTGCCGCCATTGAACGGCCCCACGGAGCCTTGGAGCGACCTCAAGTACAGTCCGCCACCGTCCGACCAGAGCTATGCGAACATCGGTGACCGTCTGAACGCCGCCGGTATCTCCTGGGTCTGGTACAACGAAGGTTGGAACCTCGTAAAGGCTTGGGCGCTGAAGACGGCATTCGGCCGAGACAGCGGCTCGGCGGTGCTCGATACGACCCGCATTTACGTCCCGCACCACAACCCGCTTCAATACTACCCGAGCTGGTTCTCGAACGTGCGCGCCGGTCACATACGTGACAGCGAAGATTTCCTCGCCGATGCGCATGCCGGACGGTTGCCGGGCGTAACCTTCATCAAGGCCAGCGGGGCGCATGACGAGCATTCCGCCGATTCCGCGCCACAATGGGGTGAACGCTGGGTCATGGGTCTATTGCACGCGCTCGGGGGAAGCCGGGTCTGGGACAAAACGGCAGTCATCATCACCTACGACGAGGGCGGCGGCCTTTGGGACCATGTGGCGCCGCCGCGGCCGGATGACTACGGCTGTGGCACGCGCATTCCCGCGCTGCTGATCAGTCCCTGGGCACGGCGCGGCTATGTCGATCACCGCATTGCGGATACCGCATCGGTGCTGGCTTTCATCGAGGCGCGGTTTGGGTTGCAGCCGCTGCAAAAGCGCGACGCCGAGGCCTACAACCTGCTCGATGGAATGATGTTTTCGGGCTCTCCCCGTGAGGCGCAGTTCGGTTAAAAGCAATGACCGGATAACGCGCGATGAGCCCCAACCGAAGAGCCGTGCATGTCGCGCGGCGAATGTTTCAGGGAGTGCCTATATGGAGTACAAGCCATGATGATGTTACGTTACCTGGTATCCACTTTGTTGGGCGTTCTCCTCGTGGCGCTCGCCGGCGCCACGGCGAAGCCCGCTTACGCGACCAATGCCGCCGCGCGACCGAAAGTCATCATCGATCAGGATGCGCTCGGGCCCGCCGGGTCGGACATGCAATCCATACTCATGCTGATGCAGGACAAGGACGTCAAGCTGCTGGGCATCAGCGTCGTGACCGGCGACGGCTGGCGGGACGAGGAGGTGAGCCACGCGCTCAGGATGTTGGAGATTGCCCACCGCGCTGAAATACCCGTGTTCCCTGGCGCGGTGTTCCCGCTGCTGAACACCCGACGGCGAACCCTGGCGTGGGAGCGACTGTACGGCAATTATTTCTATGACGGCGCATACATGAGCCGCTGGCCGTCGGAGAACACGGTTGACTGGACGCCGCTTCACCCCACGAGACCGTACTGGGTGCCACCTCTTCCAGAGGGCGAACCCACGATCCACGCGGCCAAGGAAAGCGCCGTCAACTTCATGGTGCGCATGGTGCACAAGTATCCGCACCAGATCACCATCATCGCGGCGGGCCCGCTGACCGATCTCGCGCTCGCAGCCAAACTGGATCCGCGGTTTGCCTCGCTGGCCAAGCAGTTAATTTTCATGGGCGGCAGCTTCAATCCAATGCCGGCGGACACCCCCTTTGCTCAAGAGAACGACAACACCCCGCGGCGCGAGTTCAACATGAAATTCGACCCGGAAGCCGCCTCGATCGTGCTCCATCAGCCCTGGAGCAGAGTTACGGAGGTGCCGATCGACGCCACGAACCCGACACTCATGTCGCGCAAATTTCTGCGGGAAGTGGCGAGGGGCCAAGCCTCCTTTGATCGATACCTCGGCCGCTTCGGACAGGTATACCCTCTCTGGGACGAAACAGCCGTGGCGGTCTGGCTCGAGCCGTCGCTTATCACGCGCGAGAAGATGCTCCAGGTCGACGTGGATACCAGCTTCACCGCAAACTACGGCACGGTCTTGAGTTGGCCCGTCGGCGCAGGTCCCGACCTTGGTGAGCGCCCTGTACACGTGGTGTTCGCGGTGGACGTGCGACAACTGAACAGGCTGGTCGTGCGCCTGCTGACCGCAGCCACGCCCATTTCCTTGCCGCAGGGATCGCCTCAGGCGCATTGAACGCGGGCCACTGCAGCCGCGAGCGCCGGCGGAACATGCATGTCATATCATTCGGCTCGTCGCTCCTCCAGATCGCACGATCAATCAATGGTAGTGCTTGCCTCGAATCGAAGATGGTTGACCTACTGTACGGCGCTCGTGCTGCTCGCAATGCTTGCGCGGGTCGGGAGCAGCGTTTTCGCTACCGAACGACATTCCGATGGCGCGATCGGGCAATGCCGGACGATTGTTCACATGTTTCTGGTGCGCGAGCCGCTCGTGCGCCGGTCCAATCTTCGGATTACGCGATTGCTCAATACGGGGCACTACCGCCGGGCAAAGTCGGCATTGCGCGACGCTGCCGCCCGCTACGGCGACGCCTGGGCCGGGTTCACCCTGGGCAGTCTCTATGCCGCGGGACTGGGGGTTCCCCGTAGCGCCAGTAATGCCTTTCGCTGGTATCTCTGGTCGGCCGAGAGAGGCGACCGCTTCGCTCAGCGTGAGGTCGCGAACGCGTATCTCAACGGCGAGGGGACCCGGCGCGATACGCGACAAGCCACCTACTGGTTTCGCATCGGCATCGCTCCCCAGGAGCTCGCGCGCAGTTACTACGATCTGGCTCAGACTTACGCCCGAGGCCACCTCGCTCCCGTCAATAGCAGTAAGTCGAACTATTACCTCGATCAGGCCTGTCCCAACGTTATTCGAACAGAATCAGCTGGTTGGCTGATTGAGTGCTTTCCGAAGCCTCGGTGGATCGAGAAAGCAGCGTATCCAGCGGGGTCTTCTCGAACTGGTTGAGGCTCAG
>JBOIAQ010000129.1:0-6931 GCA_050739115.1 Steroidobacteraceae bacterium
CCTTCGTGGACCGTCTCATGGGACGTAAACATATTACTTCTTGAGACGCAGATCAAGTATCGGCCTATCGCGCCAGCCCGTCACGATGCGCTCAAACTGGAAGTTCGCTTTTGCGTAAGGGGAGTGACCACGCCCCCCTGCGGGGTACCGCGGTGTCGTTCAATAAGCGAGCCATCTTGCTGCACCATTGGCACTTGCAGCCATCTTGCGATGTACAGCAGCGCCCACTTGCATGTCACGTGTCTCCGAACAACCCGTAGCAGCAACTCGTGGTCACTGTTGTCGAACAGACCCCTGATGTCAAACTCCAAGACCCAGTCATATCTCCTATCTCCAGCATCGCTCTCGAGTAACGCCGACGGCGTTGAGGGCCGATCTCCCAGGTCGATAACCATAGGAGTTTGCCAGAAATATCGCGTCTAGAGCTGGCTCAATGGTTCGCTTGACGACCATCTGGGCCACGCGATCCGCTACGGTGGGCACACCCAAAATCCGCTGGCCTCCAGACTTTTTGGGAATGGAGACGGCTCTTACCGGAGGAGGAAAGTAGGTTCCCGAGCTCATTCGACTCCAAACCTTGTAGAGATTACTCTTCAAGTCGGCTCCGAATTGCTCGAGCGTCTGACCATCCACTCCGGCCGAACCACCATTGGATTTGACCGCTTTAAAGGCTTCCAACACCAGCTTCTTCTCGATCTTGAACGGCTTGTCTGTCGTAGGCATCGATATCCTCCTGTCGCCAGTTGTTTCGACGATACGACCACCTGATCCGATCCCTTCGCTCCGGTCCCATTACGAACCTTCATCGCTACTACCGATCGGTCCGCCCCAGTGCTCTGCATCGGTACACTCGCCTCGCGGTTTTCGCCGCTTGAACTTCTCCCTTAACATCAGAGCGACTGGTTCCTGCAGTTCCGCGCAATTGCCTGCGTCCGCTTCACGCCCTCTCTACGCCGGTCGCCGTCCGCCCAGTCACCAGGCACCCGACAGACTCATCCCAGGATCAGACGACGCTCCCGGTTTTGACGACACTTGGATTCTTAACGACGCGTCTTCGAAGGGTTTACTTTCGTTCGTCTCTCGGACACTCACCTGCGCAAGTTTATGCTCGCGCTTTTCCTCCAACGCTCACCACCACGGCTCTTGACCGCAGCGGCTCGGAGGTGGTTTGAGACCCGCTCCTGAAAGCCGATCCCGAGGGGCCCACCCTCATCAATCACGCAGCTTACGCACACGGTCTTTCTTTTCAGTTCATGGTGAACTCCTTATCCGCGTGCTTCTGCAGCACACTCGTCCGCAAATATTCCATCGCGCTAGCGAGCCGGGGGGATTCGTTACGGATTGGGCCGGCGCATCAATGGTGTCAAGCAAGCTGTTGAAACCCCGTTCGCCAATTCGAGTCCCAAACACGGATTCGGGTTCGATTCTCGGATGTCAACCCAAAATTCGCGTTGTGTAGGCAATTGATTCTACGGGTAACTCCTCCTCTCCGAATCAAGTTACCTGCACGCTACACCAACACGGGATCTGACTTACCCATACTCTCTCCCCTCCTCTCAGCGCTCCGCTCTCCCCGCGCGCAGCAGTGCGCCGCAAGGCGACCAACCACCTCAACCACGAGATCCACTCTGATCTGAGCAAAGGAGGCACATCCCGCGGATCCGGCTGAGGCATGCGCCTGAGGGACTCTCAGCTCGTCAGGAATCCTCACTGCCCGGTGTTCCTGCAGACCACCTGCTCGGAAAGCCCGAGCTGACCGAGCACCAGGGCCAGGGAACTGACGTGCCACAGCTCTCGAGAATAACTGAGGCTGCGTGCCGAGTCTCGCCCGATCGCCATACTTTGCCTCGGGCACGTTTCCGGCTTCTATCCGCGCCCCATCCTCGACGAGCAAAACTGGGCACGACGCTGCGGTTTGCGAGCGGCCCTCACGGACTGCTGGAGTGATCCGCAGACGCCGGGCTGATAACGGCCGGCGGACGGGGTTCCACGATCCTGATCCGCGCCAGTTGACTCTTCGCGCACGTTCAGGCACCTTTCCCCGCGCGCGACAAGTTCCCCGCAAGGGGATTAAAACGGGAACTCGGGTAAAAGCCCGGGCTGCCCCCGCAACTGTACGCGGTATGCCCCGCATCGAAGACCACTGGATAAGAATCCGGGAAGGTGATGCGAGGCTTCAAGCCGCAAGCCAGGAGACCTGCTTGTCGCGGTCGCCCAATCGCGCAGCCGGGGCGTGCTGCACGAGCGGAACTTACCGAGTGGCGACACGGACCTGCGTTGCAGGGCGTGGCGAAGGCTCGTACTCGCAAGAGCTGAATCGACCGGCGTCCTCCCCCGCGATCCGCTGGATCTGCGCAACTTGGGAGTTCTGCCGTGAAACAACGAATCGCTCTGCTAGTGGCCGCTGTCCCGCTCATTCTCTACGCAAAACAAGCCTCTGCCGACCCGACGGCCGACAGCACGGATACCTCACTCAAGGAAGTGGTGGTGGTCGCCACTCGCACTCCGGTGCCAGTGTCGAAGGTCGGCAACTCGGTTACGGTGCTTACCGATAAGGACATCAAGCAGAGCCAGGCAACGATTGTCTCCGATCTGCTGGAACAGACGCCGGGCATCACGGTGGCACGTGACGGCGGCGTCGGGCAGCCGACATCTGTATTCATCCGCGGCGCAGAGAGCGATCAGACCGTAGTCGTCATCGATGGCGTCAAGATGACCGACCCGTCGCTGGCCGGGGGAGGCTTCGACTTCGAGGACCTGTTGATCGGCGACATCTCGCACATCGAGATTCTCCGGGGCGCCCAGTCGACTTTGTACGGCAGCGACGCGATCGGCGGTGTCATCGACATCACCACCGCCGATCCGACGCAGGAATCCGAAGGCAGTGCCAGCCTCGAGGGCGGCTCGCATGACAAGGGCTATGGCACAGCGAACGTCGGCGGAGTATCGAATGCACTCATGTGGCGCGCTGCGGGCAGCTACTACGGCACCACCGGCATTCCCTGCTTCGACCAGTACCTCGGCGGCCGGCGTGATTGCGCGAGCCAGATCGGCGATGGCGCCGGGCAGATACGCTATGACTTGACCCCCGACCTGCAACTGGACCTGCGCGGGTACATAGCTTCATCGCGTACCGATTTCGACGGTTATGACACCCCTACCGGCGCGTTTGGCGATGACAGCGAATACGGCAAGACACAGCAGGGTATCGGTTACGTGGGACTCACCTGGCGGTCGCCGGACCATTCGTTGACGAACCGGCTGTCGGTTCAGTACACCGGCTCCGAGACTCGCGAATACGATCCGAACGCACCCGTGAACTATGGCTATCCCACCACGGAGACCTTTTATGGGTTCGGGCGCAACGTCCGCGAGGAGTATCAGGGTACCTGGCAATTCTCCGATGCCGGACAAGTCGTCTTCGGCGCCCAGAACGAGCACTCTACGATGAACACCGTCAGTCCGTTCTCGCCCTTTATCGGCGCTGGAGTGATCATCGACAGCGGCTTCGTGCAGGCGCAGTACGAGGTCCTGAGCGGACTCACGCTGACGGTCGGCGGCCGGTACGATCGTCATGACGTGTACGGCGGGCACGGCACCGGCCAGTTCGCGGCCGCCTGGGTGCTGCCGGACCGGACGACCGTCCTGCGAGCGAGCTTCGGGCAAGGATTCGAGGCACCTTCGCTGTACGAGCTCTACAGCAACTACGGCAATCGGGCGCTGCGGCCTGAGACGGCGAACAGCTGGGACACAGGCATCGAACACCATGCACTGCAGGATCGGCTCGTCGTCTCCGCCACCTACTTTCAGCGCACCAGCCGCGATCTCATCAACTTCTTCGACTGCACCACCCCGAGCCCATTGTGCGCGACTGAGCCCTTCGGCTATTACGCGAATATCGAGCGCTCGTTCGCGCACGGCGTCGAGCTCGCCGGCTCGCTCATGACGACTGAGCAGCTGTCGATCATGGCCAACTACACCTGGACGGACACCGAGGACGTCTCACCAGGATCCTCGACCTACGGGAACGAGCTGCCTCGCCGGCCCGCCGACACCGGCAACGCTACCGTAAAGTATCTCTGGCCATTCCAGCTCAGTACCGACCTCGCCCTCCGCTATTCCGGTCCAAGCTTCGACGACGCGGCGAATGAGATCAGGCTCGGAGGCTATGTATTGCTGGATTTTCGCACGTCACTGCCCATCAACGATCATCTGCAGATCTACGCGCGCGTAGAGAATCTGACCGACCACCACTACGAGGTCGCATACCAATACGGAACCCTCGGGCGCTCCGCCTACATCGGGGCACGGGCGAGCTTTTAGCACTCGAGTTGATTGCCATGGGGAGTCAGGCATCGGGGTTGGATCCGTTACTCCTCACCGCGATACACCGCAGTGTAGTCGTCACGGAATCCCAGGATGGCATACGAGTTCACGAACCCGTCCAGCGACCCAACTGGGTAGGTTTTCGCGCGCATGCCGGCCTGATTGATCGAATGATCGACAGACTGTACCGCCTGGTGCGTCGGACAGGGCACGCTCAGCGAAAGCGGGATGTCCTGATCTCGTCCAAGCATGCCCACGAGGCGACCCGTCTTGCCGATATGCTACGAGCCAAAAATGCTCAATATCGCCATCCGGCCGATCGACCAATCCCACGTGCAAGGGCTGCTACAGATCTCGCGCACCGAATGCAACCGGTGGTCAAAGGACCTGCGGCTTGCAACGTCCGGTTATCTCACCGTGAGCCGCACGCCTGGAATCCAGATTCGCCGCGCGACCTACGCCCCCGCCGTCTTGGATCATCTGTTGAGACCGCCCGAAGTCATCGAGATGTGGCGGAAGGAGGATGGGGAAATGCAGAAATGTGTGACCAAGGATGACGCCGCCTTTTGAATCGCCGTCTTAGTCCCGCTCTCATGGGCGCCCCCGCGGACAGCGTCGCAGACGGAATTTCGTAGGCCACCCCCGAAAGGTGTCCTTCGCCGGATTGTTAGCGGGCGTCGACCGTTGTCCAGCGATCGGCATCCAACCCGGACCAGGCAAACGGCGTCGTAACCCTGCGATCTCCTTCAAAAAGCTTATCGCATCTCCTAAGTCATCGTTCGGCGCCGGTTTGTGCTGAAATCCGCTCAACCTTTGACGCCGGTTAACAATGTAGACGACGGGTCGCTCTTGGCACGGGTGCGACTCAACCATCCATGAGGTCCGAACAACCGCACGGTGCCGCGACTAGAATGTTTCTGACATACCGCGTATAAGAATACGCTCGTGACAAAGGCAGAGCGCAGTGCAGGTCGGATGGTCAATCCTCATCGTCGCGATTGCAGCCGTCTCCGTTTACCCGACACGCGCGCTCGCAGCGAATGCGACGTGCACGTTAGCGGCGACCCAGAAGATTGCGCCGACTGGAATGACCGTAGGACCGGGTGGCGCGATCGACCCTCCGGAACCGAGACTGCAATCTGCCAGCGGCGTGCGGCTGATACCGGCTGACGCACTCGGGGACGGCGCCCCGGAATTCTGTTATGTAACCGGTGTCGTAGTTACCCAGTCGAAACCCCGTCGTACGACGCATTTTGCCGCAGCACTGCCCTTGCGAAGGATCTGGAATGGCAAGTTCTTGTTCCAGGGTTGCGGCACCAACTGCGGCGTCATCTACCCGCCGAGCTCCGCGGCTCTGCACAAGGGTTTTGCAGTTTGGGCCACCGACGATGGCCACGTGGCAAAACGCAGCCCTACTCAGGAGTTCGCGCGGGAGGACGACGCGAGCTGGGCTGTCATCGCCCCCGGACAGCTCAACGAAGATGCCCTCGAAGACTACTTTTACCGCGCCGTTCACACGGTTACGGAGCTCGGCAGGGAGTTCACGAAGAGATACTACGAATCCGCATTGAAGTATTCGTATTTTGAGGGATGCTCGGACGGCGGCCGGGAGGGCATGCTCGAGCTCACGAAATATCCCAGCGACTACGACGGCATGATCGTGGGCGCTCCTTACTTCGATATCGCGAGCGAGCTCGGCACCACACTCGTAAGTTTCGCTGCGCAATTGCGCTCCCCCGGGGCAGCAATACCTGCAAGGCTTTGGCTTGTGGCAAGTCGCATCATCATGGACAAATGTGACTCCGAGGATGGAGTCAAGGATGGGCTCATTCAGGATCCGGAAGCATGCGATTTCAACCCATACCGAGACTTACCGAAGTGCGGCGCGAGCGGCATTGGTCACGACTGCTTCACCCGTGAGCAGATCGACACCTTCAGCGTCATATTCTCGGCCAAGCGCAACCCTACTGGACAGATTGTCTATCCCGGCTGGTCGGTGAGTGACATCGGGTTTCGAAGTGACAGCGCTGACGCTGGAGACTCGCTCGTCGAATCGCTCGGTTTCCCGGAGCCGCCGAGCAAGCTCGGGGCGCCGCAGCCCTGGAGCGCGAACCCTCTCGGGGAACCCGAGGCGTGGTATTGGACCGAGCAAACGGCGAGGTACGAGGTCTACGCCGATAGACCGGGTTTTGACGTACGGAAGGCGCTCGGCGTCACATTCGATAGGGGCGTCTACGGATGGCAAGGAATGTATGCCGTGGTCCCCGATCGAACCGTCGAGCGGCTCCGAAAGATGACCGCGGCGGGAAGCGGCGCGACCCCGGCAACCGCCTCTCGTTTCCTGCGAGCCGGTCGAAAACTGATTCTGTACCACGGCTTCAGTGACGGGGACATCACTCCTTACCGTACGGTGCAATACTTTGACAGCCTCGCGAAGCTGAATGGTGGAATGCGCGCCCTGCAGAAGAACGCCCGGCTGTACATGGTGCCGGGCATGGCGCTGACCCTGCGCAAGATAACCGATGCCGGAACCGCCAGAATTTGATCGCGTTAAATGAGGTTTGGAGAGCGCAGGCCCTCGCGTAAGTTGACCGATCTGGTCGAG
>JBOIAQ010000130.1:0-6926 GCA_050739115.1 Steroidobacteraceae bacterium
GGCGTGGGTCCCTCCTATGCACTACGCGGATAAGCCCAATCCGCCCCTTCCAGAGGGGTCATTATTGGACGCGAAAGAGGGGTCACGATTGGAAGCGAATTGACAGCCGGAACTTCCTGCCACGCCTCCGGACACGATGAGACGTAGGGGTAATACGCCTTCTTCGACTGGCAATAGTACCAGTAGTTCGGCGGTGGTGCTATCTGCGGCGGTGCCGTTGGGGCTGGCGCTGCGGGGTACGGATACGTGTAAGGATAGGGGTACGCGTAGGGGTAGGGATAATAATCATAGGAGTCCCATCCCCACCACGGACCGAAGCCGAGATAGACGCCTCCGCCACCCCAACCACGGTACCACCCGCCACCATGCCAACCGCCGTGCCAGCCGTAGCCACCGTGCCAACCTCCATGCCAGCCGCCACCGCCGTGCCAGCCGCCTCCGCCATGGTGTTGCGCGAGCGCCGGACTCGCTCCCACCAGGATCGATACGACGGCCGCGACTACCAGGGTGCCGAACTTTCTCACGCGTGCCTCCAACGGCGTACCAGTGTATTAGGCTACGCTCTAGCCCCTGGCAGTCGTTGATGCACATCACGCGATCGCGAAGCCTTCCGGCTGCCCGGGAAACTGCTGCGCACACCACATTTTAGGCGCTGGGACGGCGCGCTATCCCCTGCACCAACTGATCGATCTTCGCCGCCATGATTGTCCGGGATCAGCACCAGCGAGACAGATTTAGTAGGTTGAGGAACGGAGGATTTCTGGCTCATCGTAGCCCGTAGGAGTAGCGGAGATGAGACAGAAATCCGAAGCAGGCAAAGGTTCTTCCGAGCAGATCGTAAAAGACATCCGGCGAGCGACGCGGAAGCAGTATTCGGCGGAAGAGAAGATCCGGATCGTTTTGGATGGGTTGCGCGGGGAATACAGCATTGCCGAGCTGTGCCGCCGCGAAGGGATCGCCGAGAGCCTTTATTACAGCTGGTCGAAGGAGTTCCTGGAGGCGGGCAAGAAGCGGCTGGCCGGGGACACCGAGCGCCAGGCGTCGTCGGGCGAGGTCAAGGACCTGCGGCGGGAGATGAGCGGCCTGAAGGAGCTGGTCGCCGATCTCACCCTTGAGAACCGGCTGCTCAAAAAAAGCATGACCGGGGATGGGGGAGACGCGGAATGAAGTATCCCGCATCCGAGAAGCTCGAGATCATCCGGTTGGTCGAGCAATCGCATTTACCGGCCCGGCGCACGCTCGACAAGCTGGGGGTATCCCGGCCGACCTTTTACCGCTGGTACGACCTCTATCGGCGGTTCAGGGAAGCCGGCCTGGACGATCACCGGGCCGGGCCGCGGCGGGTGTGGAACCGAATCCCCGAGGCGGTTCGCGGCCAGATCCTCGACCTGGCGCTGGAACGCCCGGAGCTCAGCCCCCGGGAAGTAGCGGTCACCTTCACCGACGAGCGGGCGCAGTTCGTCTCGGAAGCGTCGGTCTATCGGCTGCTCAAAGCCCACGGCCTGATCACCAGCCCGGCGTTCATCGTGATGAAGGCGGCGGACGCGTTCCACGACAAGACGACAGCGCCGAACCAGCTCTGGCAGACCGACTTCACGTATCTGAAGGTGATCGGCTGGGGCTGGTTCTACCTCTCGACCGTGCTCGACGACTTCTCCCGCTTCATCGTCGCCTGGAAGCTCTGCACGACGATGAAGGTCGCCGACGTGACGGAGACGCTCGCCCTGGCACTGGCGGCCGCGGGGCTCGACCAAGCCGACGTCGTTCACCGGCCACGGCTGCTGTCGGACAACGGTTCGAGCTACATCGCTGGCGATCTCGCCGCCTGGCTTGAAGGCCAGGGCATCAAGCACATTCGCGGCGCGCCGTATCATCCGATGACGCAGGGCAAGATCGAGCGCTGGCATCAGACGATGAAGAACCGCATCCTGCTCGAGAACTACGACCTGCCGGGCGATCTCAAGGCCACGATCGGCGCCTTCGTCGATCACTACAACCATCGCCGCTACCACGAGAGCTTGAACAACCTCACCCCGGCCGATGTCTATACCGGTCGCGGCCAATCAATCCTGCTACGAAGGGAGGCCATCAAACGCCAAACCATCGAACACCGCCGCTTGCAGCATCAAAATGCCGCCGCGTAGACTGACAACCCAGATGGGCCAGAGCCTCCGTTCCAAAACCGCCTCGCCTGTCTCAAAAATCCTGACGACGGACACCATTCCACAATCGCGCTAGCGGAAATGGAGCAAGCGCAACAGAGCAATCGGAGTTAACCACGATGATCTTGCCGAAGCTGGGACGAAGGAAATGTGCGCAAAAGCGGTGCCGTCCCTCGGCCGCCGTTAATTGCCAGAATTTGGGGACGGTTCGCTCAAGGAGTTATGCGCCGCCGCGCTCGGGCCGGGTGACCTGTTTCTATGCGGCCGCGCGACGAAGCGAGCATACGCTGTCGCACGGAAGCGGCCCGCTCGGACGGTCTGTTGAGAGTTGAGCGGTGGCTGAGCCACCGGGAGGTCCGTATGTCCGATGCAACCCAGGATAAGCCCAATCTTGCCACCGGAATTCTGGAGAGCGATCTGCGGGACGGTGGGATGCTTGTCGGCCAGGTCGGCGAAGAGGCTGTGCTGTTGGCGCGTAGCGGTGCGGAAGTGTTCGCGATCGGTGCGACTTGCACGCACTATGGCGGCCCGCTCGGCGAAGGTCTCATGGTTGGGGACACCGTGCGCTGCCCATGGCATCATGCCTGCTTCAGCCTGCGCACCGGGGAGGCGCTTGCCGCACCCGCATTGAACGCGACTTCATGCTGGCGAACCGAACAGCGCGACGGTCGCATCATCGTCCACGAAAAAATCTCGGATGTCGGGTGGCGCAGGTCAGCAAAATCACGACCGACGTCCAGCCGCCCTGGGCCCGTGGTCATTGTCGGCGGTGGCGCCGCTGGCAATGCTGCCGCAGAAACACTCCGTCGAGAAGGTTTCTCCGGCCCCGTCACTATGCTGAGCGGCGACTCGTCCCGGCCATATGATCGGCCAAATCTATCGAAGGACTATCTGGCAGGGACCGCTCAAGCCGAGTGGATTCCGCTACGGACGTCGGAGTTTTACGCCGAGCGTGACATCGACCTGAAAATCGGCGTGCGGGTCACGGCGATCGACGCCGCTGCCCATACGGTATCGCTAGCCGATGGCGGTCAGTTTTCCTACGACGCGCTACTGCTTGCCACCGGCGCCGAGCCTCTGAGGCTTCAAGTCCAGGGCGCGACCTTGCCGCACGTGCACATGCTGCGCAGTCTTGCCGACAGCAACGCATTGATTGCACGGGCCGAAAGCGCGCGCCGGTGCGTGGTGGTGGGGGCCAGCTTCATCGGCCTCGAGGTCGCCGCCTCGTTACGTGGTCGCGGCCTCGAAGTGCACGTGGTCGCCCCTGAGGCGCGGCCGATGGAGCGTATCATGGGTGCTACGATTGGCGACGCGATCCGCGCGATCCATGAATCACATGGCGTACTCTTCCATCTCGGAGCCACGGTCAACGCGATCGGGAATGACTCGGTTACACTCTCGACGGGAGAGCGGCTTAATGCCGACCTAGTGGTCATAGGAATTGGTGTCCGCCCCGAACTGACTTTGGCAACACGAGCCGGGCTTGTAATCGAGCGGGGCGTGACTGTCGACCAGTATCTGCAGACAAGTGTGCCAGGTATTTATGCGGCAGGCGACATTGCCCGCTGGCCAGATTCGAGAAGCGGCCAGAAAATCCGAGTCGAACATTGGGTTGTCGCCGAGCGCCAGGGTCAAGTGGCTGCACGAAACATGCTTGGCCGCAAGCAGGCATTCAATGCCATTCCTTTCTTCTGGAGTCAGCATTACGACACCGTCATTTCCTACGTTGGCCACGCCGAGCAATGGGACCGGCTGGACGTCGATGGTGACCCTGCGGCGCACAACACCGCCGTCACATTCTGGCACCATGACAAAAAGCTCGCCGTGGCAACAATCGGTCGCGATCTCGATAGCCTGCGCTCGGAACTTGCGTTCGAGGAGGAACCGGCCGCATGACAGCGCACATTCCCGCAAAGCATCTCCGATTAAAGCGAGTCTACGAGCCTGCTGCGCGCGAGGACGGCGTGCGGGTGCTCATCGACCGCCTATGGCCGCGCGGCTTGACAAAGGAAAAGGCCGCCATCGACCACTGGATGAAGGAGATCGCTCCGAGCTCGGAGCTGCGCAAATGGTTCGGTCACGACCCCGATCGTTGGACAGAGTTTCGAAGCCGTTACACGGAGGAGTTGCGGCAGCATATGGCTTTGCTAGACCAGATCCGCAATCTGGCCAAGAAAGGCACGGTCACTCTGGTGTTTGGTGCTCACGACGAAGAACACAACGATGCTGTCGTGCTCCAGGAGGTGCTTGTGAAGGGCATGCACACACATTAAGCGCAGCGGCGGGACTTCGTTTCAGATCGAGGTGAAACCGCCGTTTCGATTGGACCTGACTGTGTGGGCGCTCCGCCGCCGTTCAATCAATCAGATCGATCGATGGGACAGTACGACCTACCGCAGGGCTGTGTTTGTCGACGACGCTCCCGTCGCGACTACGGTTAACAACGGCCTGGGCGAGATCGTGGAAAAAGAAAAGCAGGCGTTTGAGGCGATAAATATAATACGCGTGACCCAAACAAGGGCGCGCGCTTTGGTGTCCGGCAGCCCAGGGCGGATGCGCAGTCGTGGAGCGTACAGTCACGATATAAAGCTTCGCCATGAATCTCGGACCCGAGCTGCAGTGTCTTGCCGCTAGGCACTTAGCTTAGCGTCTATTATGAAGGACTGACGTATGGACTCAGTGAAGATTGAGCCTCCCAGCCACGACCCGATCGCCTCTACGCTCAGTTCAGCGGATGATCGGATCACGCTTTCTCATTGGCTTCCGCCACAGCAGGGCGTGGTGCCTCAAATTCGAATTGGTCAGCGTTGGTACAGCACGCTTTGGGTAATACCCATCGGCGCGGCTACCCTCGTGTTGCTGATCGCCCTGGCTCAGAGTCTACGAGAATTGCTAAGCGTACAGGCTTTCATCAAGACCTATCCAGGAATCGCCCAGGCGGCCCCGTTCGTGGATTCCGGATTCCCCTGGTGGCTGCAGCTACAGCACTTCCTGAACATGCTCTTCATGATGTTCATCATTCGGGCCGGTATTCAGATCCTCGCCGATCACCCCCGCCTCTATTGGACGCGTGACTGCACACCGGGGACCGAGTGGTTCCGTTTCCAGCACCCTGTGCCCGAGGGGCGCATCTGGACCGCGAAAGACGATTCGGTGACATTGCCGATCTGGCTGGGCATTCCAGGACTGCGACATACCATCGGGCTCGCCCGCTGGTGGCATTTCTCGATCGACCTCCTGTGGGTCATTAATGGCGTTGCGTTCTACGTCTTAATATTTTCGACGGGCCAGTGGCTACGCCTAGTCCCAGTGACTTGGGCCGTCTTTCCCAACGGGCTTTCCACGGCCATCCAGTACGCCTCGCTCAATTTCCCGGTCGATCACGGATGGACCCGCTACAATGGCCTACAGCAACTAAGCTACTTTATCACCGTCTTCATCGCGGCGCCCGTGTCGATCACGACCGGTCTGCTCCAGAGTCCAGCGATCTCGAATCGGCTTGGCCTGCTCGGGACGGTTCTGAACAGGCAGGTCGCCCGCTCGATTCACTTCATCTCCTTCCTCTGGTTCGTGTTCTTCATCCTGGCGCATGGGATCATGGTGTTCGTCACTGGCATCCGCCAGAACACGAACCACATGTTTGCCGGCGTGGAGAGCACCCACTGGGTCGGCTTCCCGATCTTCCTGGTGGCAATGTTCTTGGTGGGGATCGCCTGGTGGGCCGCATCTCCGCTGACTATCCGCCGCGCCCGCGTGGTGCAGAAGATGGGACGGTTCATGGTCGGCTGGATCAAGGGCCTCTCCGAATGGTGGGAGCCCACAGCCCAGCTCAGCGAGGAGGATATCTCGCCGCACTTCTGGCCAAACGGAACCATGCCGAACTCGGCCGAATACAATGCGCTCGTGGCCGAGCAGTTCGCCAGTTACAAATTACGGGTGGACGGACTAGTTGAGACACCGCGCGAATTCTCGCTGGTCGACTTGAAAGCTATGCGTAAACAGGAGCAGATCACGACTCATTTCTGCATTCAGGGCTGGTCCGGTGTGGCCAAATGGGGCGGCGTTCCGATGCGCGACATTCTCGATATCGTAAAGCCCCTCCCCGAGGCCCGCTATGCCGTCTTCTACTCGCTTGCGAATGGCTCCGACGGAGGGCGCTATTACGACGTCCACGAGCTGTTCAACATGCAGCACAGGCTGACGATCCTGGCCTACCAGATGAACGACGAGCCTTTGAGCGTGCTGCACGGCGCGCCGCTGCGACTGCGGTGTGAGAACGAGCTCGGATTCAAGATGGTTAAATGGATCGCCGCCATCGAGTTCGTGCGCGACTTCGCCGACCTCGGCGCGGGCCAAGGCGGCTACAACGAGGACCACGAGTTCTACGGCTATCGCATGCCGATTTGACATGCTCGTCAGCGCGGCTGAAGGACCGAAGTTAAAGCGTTAAAGCTGCCGCGATCGAAAACCTGCAAGAGGTGACATGGCCAATAACGATCCGCGACGTGGCTCCCATCATAAAACCCGCAGCAAGCGCGAACATGCCGAGGCGCTCTTGGACGAAGGGCTAGCCGAAACGTTTCCTGCGAGCGATCCCATCGCAATCAGCTTTCGAGATAACCCGTCCGTGAATGTCAGCGGGGCCGTGACCAGCCCCCACTGGGTGGTCCAGTTGCAACGTTAGTTTAGCGGGGGCATTGGTGTCATCGGTGTTGAAGTTGTCCAAGCGATGACCTCCGGTGCCGGCGGGCGATAGCCCAGTGA
>JBOIAQ010000131.1:0-6860 GCA_050739115.1 Steroidobacteraceae bacterium
CAGCGCCGCGCCCTGGAGCTGATCGACAAGATCACCCCGTAGACAGAAACCGCTCACCGCCATCAACTCCATGTTGTTGAAAGCGAAGGGAAACTCCGTCTACCGACTGGACGAACTTCCGTTTAATCACTGTGCCTCTCCCGACGAGCTGCAGAAGCATGCCAGCTACTTTGCACCGAACGTTGAGTTCTATCACGACAAGGCAGGAGTTACGTGGTCCCGTCGCGACTACATTGCGAATACGAAGAAGAACGTTTGTGGAAAATTCAGGCGTGAACTTGTTGCCGGTACCCTTGAGGTCTTCCCGGTCAAGCGATATGGCGCCATCGAGCAGGGTAAGCATCGTTTCTGTTGGATAAAGACCGGAAAATGCTTCGGCGTAGGCGACTTCTTTATCCTATGGCATCACATATACGGTCGATGGGTGATTACTCGGGTGTTCAGTTATGGACATCGTCGGATAGGGCGGCTTCAGGCCCCGCATAAGTCCGGCTAATGTCCCGCGTTCTTAGCCCTCAGGTAACGAAACTAATCGACCCAAATGGCGAGCAACGCGACGGGCGGGGAGCGGCCAACTTTCGGTCATCCGCGGTGCGGGTTCCGGCTTCTCGGAAGCCGACGCTCACGACAGGTCAGCACCTACAGCTCCCTCAACGCGTCAGTCACCGGTATGCGAGCGGCGCGCAGCGCTGGGAACAGTCCGCCGAGAAACCCGATGGCGAGCGCCCACTTCAATCCCTCGCCCATGAGCTCAGGTGTCACGCGGAAACTAAACATCACCGCGCCGTGATTCGGGCCCATGGTCGAGGCGGTGAAATGATGGAATAGCAGCCACGCGATCAGCGCCCCGGCGGCGCCGCCGGCGAGCGCGAGCAGTACGGTCTCGATCATGACCGAGAGCACCACGGGGCCGCCCTGAAAGCCGATCGCACGCAGCGTCGCGATCTCGCGCGTGCGCGCCGCGACGGCCGCATACATGCTGTTGAGCGCCCCGGCGATCGCGCCGATCGCCATGATGCCGGCCAGGAACACGCCTACTATGCGAATGACGCGGGTCGTACCCTTCGATTGGTCGGCGTAATACTTGCGGGTCGTTTGCGCCTTCACTTCGAGCCGCGGATCACTCGCCAGCGCCGCCCTGAAGGCATCGAACGCCTGGGCGCTGGTGAGGCGTACCGTCACCGATTGAACGGCACTGCCGCGATGAAACGCATCGCCGACCACGTTGACGTCACCCCAGAGCTCCGAGTCGTGCGCATCGCCGGAATCGAATTCTCCCACCACCTGCCACGGCTGTCCGTTGATCTGCAGCGTCGATCCGATGGCGGTGTGCGCAAATTCATGTGCGGCATCCTTGCCCACGATGAGCTCCCGCAAGCCCGTTCGAAAGCGCCGACCGGCGATGATCCTGACCCGCTGGCGGACCGCCCATACTTCGGGCCCCACGCCGCGGATGGTCGCGATTGCCTTATCGCCGGCGCCCTTCTTGAGCAGTGAAGCCCCTACGACTACTTCCGGCGAAGCGAGCGGCTGGCCTTTCGCGCCCCGCGCCACCTGCGGCTTCTCGCCGATCAGCATGACACTCTGCGGATCCAGGCTCGAGGCGATCTCGGACTGCGCATTGGTCTGAAGCACGATCGCCGTATCATCGCTGCCGGTGGCGCTGAAGGTCGACTCGTACCCCTGGCCCATGGCAAGCAGCGAGACTAGGACGCCTACCACGCCCGCAATGCCCAGCACCACGACCGAGGTGCCACCCAAGCGCTGCGGCAAGGTCGACAGCCCCGAGGCGGTAATCGAGCCGACGCGTCGACCGGCGCGAGACAAGGTGAGCCACAGTGCCAGCGCGACCACCAGCGCGCCAATTACAACCCAGGGCAAGGCAAGACCCGCAGCGACTCCGAGCGCCGCGGTAAGCGCAGTCGCGAGCGCGAAGACTATCTTCTTCATCAGAGTATTCCTCTATCGCCCTGCGAGCGCATCCACGACGCGAAGGCGCATGCCACGTCGCGCAGGGAGCGCGCCGACGACCAACCCGATCAAGAGCATCACCGCCAAGCCCCAGAGCCAGATCGCCGCCCCTACGGGCATCATCGGCAATTGCGCGCCCAGTCGAGCTCGCAGGGCATGTTGCACGCCCGTCGCCAGGGTGAGCCCACCGATGCCACCTACCGCCACCAGCAGCACGGATTCGGCGAGCACCAGTCCCAGCACCCGGCGATTGGAGAAGCCCACGGTCTTCAGAATGGCGAGCTCCGGGATGCGCTCACGCACGGCCTGCGCCATGGTGTTGCCCGCTAGCAGGATCAACGTGAAGAAGACCGCCCCCATGACGCCGTGCACGATGAGGCCGAGGTTCACAACCTGGCCGATCAGGTTGGCGATGAAAGCGCTTTCGGTCTGCGTTTTCGTCTCGTGCCCGGAGTTGGCGGACAACGCATCGATCCGGGCTGCGATTTGACCGGCTTCGGCAGGGTAAGCGATCTTCTCCCAGTACCACGCGACCGTGCTCTTGTCGAAGGCCCGTCCCAGATCCAATCTTCGCCAACGCACGAAGAACCCTTGCTCCTCAGCGGAGCTGCGGCCTCGATAAATGCCTACCAGATCGAAAGTCCAGGTGTCGGATCCGTCCTTGCGCGGGAACATCTTCGTCGTGATCGGGACCTGCTCGCCTACCGCCCAGTGATAGCGTCGGACCAGCGCCGCCCCGACGATCGCTCCGGTCTGGGTATTGTCGAACGCGCGGCGCGCAGCCGGCGATATCTTCATCTCCGGAAACAGATCAAAGTAGTTGGGTGCAACCGCGGCGCCCGCGATCGGGCTGTTGGGCCGTTGATAGGTACCTACAAACGGGGTCCCATAGGTCACCTCCTGCACGCCCGGCACGGGCGGTATCTGGGCCTCCAGACTGATCGGCAGCGGCAGCAGCATACTCGATACCGTAATCAATCGGTGAGCGGCGGCAACGGAATTACCGGCTTGGGAAATGACGCTGCTCACCGATTCCAGCAGTCCAAAGAGGACAAACGCCACCACAACCGAAACCAGGGTCAAGAACGTCCGGAGCTTGCGCCGCGTGAGCGCCGTCCAGATGAGGTAAAGGTACTTCATGCGACTGCCTCTGAGATCGCGGCTGATTCGCCCAGTGTGCCCCTGTCGAGGTGCAGCGTGTGTGTGACGCACTCGGTCGCCTTCGGATCGTGGGTTACCATGATGGTCTTGCTCTGCTCGCGATTGAGATGCTGCAGCACAGCCGGCCCAATCAATCGCCGCTCTGGCACAGTGGCAAATTGTCTGGTCGTCGAAGCATCAGAGAACGACGTGTCGAGAGCGGCGAACGCTCACGGACCCTCAGAGGCCGGAGCATCCTTGACCATGAAGAGCGCGCCGGTAATCAGGCCATCCGAACGCAGCATGATCCGAAAGCGGGAGTGGCCGTGTTCGTGTTGGACGTCATATACATCCCAGCCCGCGCTACCAACTCCTTGAAACGTGATCGACTGGATTGCCCCGAGAAGAGCTAGCTTCGCACGCATGGAGGGGAGCTGCCACCGTGCTGCGTATGCAAGCGCGGGATGCATCTCTTCGTAGTGCGGTTGACCGTTCACGACGCTCTCAACGAGGCGGCGCACGGCCGACTCGCTGCCGGGGAGAGCCTTTCCCTCCTTAATCCGCTCCGCGAGTCGTGACTTCACCTGCTCCGCCATCGCCGCGTCTATGCGCGGTGCAGCCATGTCACCGCCCTTCATGCGCACGCGCAGTCCGGTCACGGGCCCGTCAGTTGCGGCGTCAAAAGTGACGTGAAGGTCCGGACCGACCGCCTCGAAGTCACATTCGCTCGTCGGGCGTAGCTCTAGGGCGGGAGGGATCGGACGATCCATCAGGAGACGTTTGCTTTCGCATCGTATAGTTATAACATTCCAGTCACCGGCTCTATAAAATCCGGCGTACCGTCTGAGGAGTGATTCATCGAGCTGGGGATCCGCTTCTGATGTTTGGCTCGGCTGCTCGGCAGGTTGCATCATCTCTAGGCTCCGAATGAGGATACAGAGGTCGTCGATGGTGAGAGCTCGGTCGAGACGTAGGCGCTCGAGCGCGGCCTCGACAATGCGCTGTCCGCGCTCGGCGTCTGATTTCCTGTTCTTCCAGGACTCGAGCTGCAGCGCGAGTAAATCGGGCAGCAGGGGCTGCCACTCCTCGGTACCGAGGAGGGTCGCGATTTGCGCCAGACTCAGCCCAGCAGCTTTGAGGAGCACGATGCTGTTGAGCCGCACGAGTTCCGCGGTACCGTACTGGCGCCAGCCGCCCGGGCTTCGCCCTGGGGAAATGAGGCCGTGCTCCTCGTAGAGGCGCAACGCGCGGGTACTGAGTCCGGTGCGCGCCGCACACTCGGCAGCGCTCAGGAGCGGTGAATCCTCGGGCCTATTCATGCACAGCAGCATCCCGATTTTATGGCCGGCGGCTACTGTAAGGTATGACGCAGCGGCAGGTGCAAGGTCGACGTGCAGCAAACGCAAGGCGCGTCTCCACGTAGCCCTGGAATTCCGAGCCCCAGATTATCTGCCGATGTTCGGTCCAGGATCTACGCGCACCCGCTTAGGAGCGCCACGACCGGTAGGCGAGGGTCGAGGCAAATTGCCCGCTCTTGCACTGTCGGCCACTTTGGGACACTCGGCTCAGCCCTTGAAATTGCTCCATACCGGTGACTGGATGACGAGTTCCGGGCTACGTAAGCCGGCATACTCGCCGTTCCACGAATCTGGCTAGTCTTAATCGGCAGGTCCTCGACGCCGAATGTTCTCGTAGGGTATGCCGTCGCGGTGCGTGTACACCGCCGGTCTCCCGTCCGCCGGGGCTACCATATCTATGTCTGAGTAGTAGCCCACGTCGTCCGCGATGCGGGTACCAATTTCTAAAACTAAGGCATCTCTCGTGGAACGATTCTGCAGGCAGTGGCCATCGGAATCACCCGCCTTAAATCCCGCGGCATCTCCTTGCCTGAGCATTTCGTCGCCGCCGTCAGTCACGAGCGTAATCTCACCGGAGATCACGTAGACGAATTCGTCCGAAGTAGTGTGCCAGTGGCGCTGGCTGGACCACGCGCCGGCCGGCAGCCGAAGGAGATTTACGCCAAGTTGCTGCAGACCCGCCGCGTCACCTAACTTCCGTCGCTCGCGGGTCCGGCAGGCTCATCAAATGGGGTGGGGTACAGCGTGCCGATCACGGGTGCGATTGTCGCGACATCAATTCGTTTCGACATGACTCAAAAGCCTCCGATCAACTGGTCTGTCCGAAACAATACTGCTTACTGATCAAACTGAGTATGGCGATGAGGTATCAGACGCCAATCGGGCCGGGCACGTTCCGGCCAAAAACGGACAGTCACCGTCGCTGCCAAGTCGCCAGATAGCAGTCATTGGCAGCGCGCCTTGTTGGCGCCGGCCGCATCGCGCTGGAACCTGAACCCCGCGTCCGCGGAATCAGGGCATCCCAGTGTCGTCAGCCGAATCGAGCGCTGCGAAGCTTGTTAATCCGCGACGGCAGCGATGCGGGTTCCGACTGGCCCATGCTCAATGCCTTGCTCAACGCCGTCAGCGGCGCGATCTGGGTGTCGTTCCACCACGGCTGTGGGGTCGGCATGGGCTATTCGCAGCATGCTGGTTTGGTGATCGTCTGCGACAGCGCCAAAGAAGCCGTTGCGCGGATCGCGCGTGTGCTGTGGAACGATCCGGGCGCTGGGGTGATGCGTCATGCGAACGCAGGATACGAAGACGTCATCGTTTGCGCGAAAGAGCAGGGATTGAAGTTGCCGATGGTGTGATTCCTGTGTGGGCGCGTCCTGCACGTGGCGGGGATACGATGGCTTCCGACTATGCGGATTCCGGCAGGACCGTGGTCCTGGACTTCAGCCGCACCCACCGCAACAGCAGTGCCAGCAGCAGGCACGAGACGATGCCCAGCCCCGCGTCCGCGATGAGGCTTCCCGCCACGCCGTGCCATTGGTAAGCATGGCCGTCCACGGCCACCATGTAGTCGATGGGGAAATTCAATGCTGCGCTCAACACGCTGAAGGTCGTGGCGGCCAACGGGTTGTTGCGCCCGATGGTTTCGAACGTGATTGCAACGGCGCCGGTGATTGCCAATGCCTGGAACAGCCCTTCGCCAAGAAACGCCAGCGCGAACACGGCTGGCGTCTGCGGCAGCAGCAGCAGGCTCAGCGTGAACAGGCCGCCCACGACCCCGATGGTGAGGTACAGCGGCCGCAGTGGCATGCGTTTCGCCAGCAACGGCAGGACAAGGCTGCCCGCAATGCCCGCCACGCTCAATCCGGCGCCGCCGGCGAGGCCGACCATCTGCACCGAGGCATGGAAGTCATCACCGAGTCCACCCAGCACGTTGGTGAGCGTGAAAGAAGCCGAGGGCAGCAGAAACATCGCCAGCGCAATTAGCACTTCGCGGCGCTTGAACAGCAGCGTCACCTCACGGAAGAACTGCGCGAAGCTGTCCCGCGCCAGCCGCGCGTCGGGCGGCTTGACCGGAATGAACGGGTAGATCGCCAGCGGTAACAGTTGCACCGCGCCGAGCAGAATCGCGGCAACGGGCGGCGACAGGCCATGGATCAATTCGATCGCGGCCACGGCGAATAAACCGCCTCCTCCGAGATTGGCGACCGTCATCCATGCGCTCAGGCGGCCTTCGTCTTCGCGCGGGATGACGGTCGAGAACCACCCACCTAGTGTAGTGGCGCCTAAATAACTATGCACTCAGGCGGCTTTCTTCCCGCGAGGCAAAGTCGAGCCAGGTTTGACCTGCTCAAGCTTCGCTCGTGCGCGGGCAATCTTTTGGACGATGTCCTCGAC
>JBOIAQ010000132.1:0-6646 GCA_050739115.1 Steroidobacteraceae bacterium
GAGAACGGCCACAGCGCGGACGAAAACCAGGTGTCGAGCACATCGGGATCGCGCGACAGGACCGGATCGGAGCTGTTCTTGCCGCGCGCCTCGACCAGCGCTTCCGCCTCCGTTTCGGCGACGTAGATGTTCCCGTCCGCGTCATACCAGACGGGAAGCTGGTGGCCCCACCAGAGCTGCCGCGAAATGCACCAGGGATGAATGTTGCGCAGCCAGTTAAAATAGACGTTTGCCCACAGTGCGGGAACAAATGCGGTGCTGCCCTCCTCGACTGCAGCGATGGCTTTATCCGCAAGCGGTCGCACGTCGAGATACCATTGTTCGGTGAGATAAGGCTCGAGCACGACCGTTTTCGTCTTCTCGTCATGCGGTACGGCATGCGTGATCGGTTCGATCCGCTCGATCAGGTCCAGTGCCTCGAGATCGGCGAGCACCGACTTGCGCGCTTCGAAGCGATCGAGCCCGCGATAGGCCGGCGGGACTACGTCGTTCAGCCGTCCGTCTCGCAGGAGAATGTTGATCAGGGGCAGGTCGTGGCGGCGGCCCACCTCGAAATCGTTGAAGTCGTGCGCCGGCGTGATCTTGACGGCGCCCGAACCCTTCTCGGGATCGGAAGAAACATCCGAGACGATCGGAATGCGCCGGTTCGTCAATGGCAGCAGCACGTGCCTGCCGACCAGATCCCGATAGCGTTCATCCTCGGGATGGACCGCGACGGCGGTGTCGCCCAGCATCGTTTCCGGTCGCGTCGTGGCGATCACGATGTAGCGGCCGGCTTCGCCTTCGATCGGATATCTGATGTACCAGAGATGGCCCTTGATCTCGATGTTCTCTACTTCGAGATCCGAAACCGCGGTCTGAAGCCGCGGATCCCAGTTGACCAGCCGCTTGTCCTTATAGATCAGGCCTTCGCGATAGAACTGCACAAAGACTTTCGCCACCGCGCGCGACAGCCCCTCGTCCAACGTGAAGCGCTCGCGCGACCAGTCGCAGGAGGCGCCCAGTCTGCGCAATTGCTGCACGATCGCCCCACCGGATTCTTCCTTCCATTTCCAGACTTCGCGGAGAAACAGCTCGCGGCCCATGGCCGTGCGGCTTTGCTGTCGTTCCGCGAGATTGCGTTCGACAACCAGCTGGGTGGAAATCCCGGCGTGATCGGTGCCGGGCTGCCAGAGGACATCCTTGCCGCGCATGCGTTCGAACCGCGCCAGAATATCCTGCAACGTGTTGTTCAGCGCGTGACCGATATGCAGTCGGCCCGTGACATTGGGCGGCGGGATCATGATGCAGAACGGTTCCGCGTCCGGACGCGCGCCGGCGCGAAACGCTCCCGACGCTTCCCAGCGCGCATAGACGCGTGCCTCGACGTCCCGGGGCGTGAAAACTTTGTCGAGCATGAGAACCCGGAAGCAGCGGCGGCAGCGGACCTGTCAAACCGTCCCGCAGCCGCGCCGTCAAGAGCCCGTCTTGTTTCGGCTAATGGCGGCTGCGCGCCTTTACGGCGCGCCCCAGTTCGCAGCGAACCGCGTCTTCGAGCATCGCCGGGAAGTGCTCGTCAAGCCAGTCGCGGATCGCGGGCTTCATGCGCTCGACGACAGTGTCCGTGTTTTCGGCCAGCCAATTTTTCAGCACGGGATCAAAGGCCTCACGCACGGCCCGCTCGAAGACTGCCTCGATGGAGGGATCAGTCGGGAGAGCAGGTTTCTCCGCGGTAGAATTCGCCGGAGGTTCCAGCCCGGCAACGGCTTCGCTAAGCACATTGCGGGTCTTCTCCGAAAAGATGCCTTCTGCTGAACGCGCCGGCGCTGCAGGTTCCGCGGAAGCCCGCTCCACAGAGTCGACCGCTTCCGTCTGCGGCGCTTGCAAATGGGAGTGGCCTTCCTGCACCTCCTGCGTCAGATCGAGCACTTCGGCTTCGCCCGCTTGCGAATCGGCGGGTGGGGTCGCTGGCGTTGGGGTATCTTCCGAGATGATCTTGCGGATGGACGCCAGAATTTCCTCCATCGTCGGTTCGTGCTGTGGATTCGCCATAGGTCCGCTCCGGCCGAGCGCGTCGAGACGCGCGGAAAACCCTAGGACAGTTGCGCAAAGAAGAAAAGACGGGGTTAACGCATGTCCGGGGTTATCGCCCACGAGGCCTCACCCGAGCCTGTCCAAGGTCAATTCCCGAAGCCGAACCAGCGTGTGGAGTTTTCTTCGTAATTTTTAGCGGGGTCGTAAACCTGCACCGGAAGCGCAAGTTTCTTGGCCGTCAGCCAGCCCAGCGCGCTCAAGAGCTGATAGGCCGCGACCTGTGCGTCGCGCTGTGCCCCAACGAACGCCACCTGCGCATTCAGGAGCTCCTGCTGCGCGTTCAGCACGTCGAGCACTGTGCGCGAGCCGACCTGCTGTTCCGCTCTGACGCCATCATAGGCCTCCCGATTGGCCGAGACCGCGATCTGGTCCGAAGCGATCGAGCCTTTCGCCACCACATAGGCCTGCCAGGCAGTCTGGGTCGAAGCAACCGTCTGGCGTTCCGTATCCGCCACCTCGATTTCGGCCTGGGCGCGCTGGTCCTTGGCCTGCCGCACAGCCGAATCTTCGGCGCCTCCCTGATAGATGGGAACGGTCAATTGACCGATGAGAGACGTGACGTGCTGCACGCTCGTGCCGTAGGTCGATTCGAGCGAGTCCTGCGTGAGCTGATACTGGGCGTCGATGCTGACCGTGGGCAGGAGCGCCCCGATCGCATCCACGACAGCGTAGTCTGCCGCTTTCGCGTTCTCCAGCGCCTGGACGATCGCCGGATTGCTTTGCATGGCGAGGTCGACGGCCTGCTCCTGAGTGTCGGGAAGCCGGGGAATTGGCGGATTCGTTTCGAGCGTTTCGGCGGGTCTGCCGATGACATGTTCGAAATTGGACCGGCTGACCTCGAGCTCGCCTTGCGCGTTGACAAGATCCGCCTGGGAGTCTGCGAGGCGGGCACGACTCTGAGCCACGTCGGTGCGCGTCAGCTCGCCGACCTTGAACTCCTCCTCAGATGCGTCGAGCTGCTTTTGGAGCGCAGCAACATTGTCCTCTCTGTAGAGAAGCGTCGCTTCGTCGCGCACCAGGTTCATATAGGCGGTTGCGGCATCGAGAAGGACGCCTTCCTCGGTGAGCGTCAGCTGGGCGATGCCGGCCCTCACTGTCGCCTTGGCCTTGCTGATCTCCGCTGCCGTCCGCCCGCCACGATAGACGTTTTGCGACAGTTGGACCCCGGCGTTCAGGGGATGCGATGCCAGCGTTTCCGGCAGAGGATTGTATCCTCCGCTGCCGACCTGCAATGTCTCGTAACCGTAGGAGCCATTAAGATTGACAGTCGGCCGCCAGTTCGCTTCCGCTTGGTTCACGCCTTCGTCGTTGACTCTCTGGCCGGCCCTCGCAGCGTCGAGTTGCGGATTGGTCTCGTAGGCCACACCCATTGCTTCGCTGAGCGTCAGCGTCGCGGCCCAGCCGGTTTGCGAACCCAAGAACAGAAACAGCGCCCACGCGCCCGCGTAGTGGATCGATTTCAAAGACGGCACCCTGACCGACGGCACACCAGCGATTCAGTGTGAGCGTTTTTTTACGCAAATCCAAGCGCTTAGAACATGAATCCGGCGGGCTGCCGGAACCCGCTCAGGACTGGCGCCCAAGCGTCGAAAGCGATTCTGCGGCCCAGCCGATCCGGCTCCTTCAGGAACAGGATCGCATGGCCTTGGGCATCCCGCCGGGAAATAGCTACCATGCGGCCGCCCTCCGCGAGCTGCGCCAGGAGTTTTTGCGGAGTTTGTTCGATCGCCCCTTCGATGATGATGACATCGAACGGCGCGCCCGCGCGGTTTCCCTCCACGAGAGCTCCCTGCGCGATGGACGCATTGAGGATTCCGGTTTCGCGCAAAGTGTCGGACGCGATGCGCACGAGGTCGGCATCTTCCTCCAGACCGACGACGCGGCGCGCGATCTTCGCCAGCACGGCCGTCGAATAGCCGGTGGTGCAGCCGACATCCAGCACAGAATCGGATGGTCGGATTTCGGCAAGCTGAAGCAGCTTGGAGAAGGTCCGGGGTTCGAGCAGCCAGCGCTTGTGCACCAGCTCGATGGGCGCATCCGCATACGCAACGCTGCGCTTTTCCGCCGGGACGAACCGCTCCCGCGGAACGTCCCGAAAGCTTGCGAGGAGACGTTCGTCGGTCACGCCGTCTGCGAGAATCTGCAAAGCGACCATCGTATGTCGCTGGGCGGCATAGTCGGGCATGGGTGTCTCTGAAGAGCGAAACGGCGCGCCGGCGCTTATACGTTGCAGGTCGGGCAGTGACAACGCACATCGCCCCGATCGGCGTTGCTCTCGTTGCTTCTATCCTGGTTCTGCTGTACCCGGGGATATCGGCCACGTGGCGGAGTGGTTACGCAACGGTCTGCAAAACCGTCTACCCCGGTTCAATTCCGGGCGTGGCCTCCAGCCCTTCGAGACAGAGCTCAAATGGACGGAATCCATTAACCATATTTTAACCTTAAGGAAGGATACTGTAAACGTCTTCCCTTGAAGACACCCCACCATTACCCAACGCCTTAGGGCCGGGATACCCCTCCCGGCCCTTTTTTCTGGCACCCACGCCGAGCCTATAGTCAGGCGTCGAAGGATGCGCTAACACGCCGCCCTGTTCCCCGGTAGCTCAGTCGGTAGAGCAAGCGGCTGTTAACCGCTGGGTCGCTGGTTCGAGTCCGGCCCGGGGAGCCATTTCCGGTCAAAACCGCGAACCTGAGTCTGCCCTCCAGTTTTGCCGGATGGGCCGCCGCCGGTTACGACCTCAGCAAGAGCACCTTTTGCGCCTTCTATCCTGATTTCGTCTTTCGTAACGACGATAGTCGAGACAATCGAGCATAGATACCGCTTTTTGAGCTGGGGTGCCGCGTTCAAGATTTTTTCCCGCAGTCGCTCGACCATAGCCGTCGCCTGCTCCATCGAGATCGGCTCGATCACCTGCTCTTGAGTCCGCTCCTTTTCTCTAATGAGCTGGTCCAGGTGCTCAGCTTCCCGCTCGATCTCCCGTAACGTCTCCCGATAAACCGAGTTGTCTGAAGTCACTCCCTCCACCAAGAGGTTCATGAGGTTCTTGTGTTTCGTCGCATTTTTCACCCGCTGTCTCCGGTATAATGTGAGGCTGTGTACCGCCTCCGCGTTGCCAGATTGCCTGCGGGCCGCAATTTCGGACACGATGAGCTGCACGCGCTCGGGCGTCAGCACAACACCTGACACTGAATCGAGTACGGTTTCGTCCAAAGAGGTGGCCGGGTTGTTTTAGACAGGATTTCGCCCTGGATAAGTGGATCCTCTGCCGGTTGCAGTATGCCGATTTCGGCGCGGAGCGCAGGGAGGGCGTAGCCCGACCGGAGCGAGGCGACGAAATCGGCGGCGAAACTTTTCATGCTGCCGCGACCTGCGGCAGATTCTCGAAGTAGGCTTCATCGGGTGTGCGCCGGTCAAGGCTCGAATGCGGCCTCCTGCGATTGTAGAAATCGAAGTAGCGGCCGAGCGAAACGCGCGCATCGGCGACGCTGTCGTAGGCGCGCAGATACACCTCCTCGTATTTGACCGAACGCCAGAGCCGCTCGACGAAGACATTGTCGCGCCACGAGCCCCTGCCGTCCATGCTGATGGCGATGCTGTTGCTCTGAAGAAGCCCCGTGAACTCGGCGCTGGTGAACTGACTGCCTTGGTCGGTGTTGAAGATGTCCGGCCTGCCGTACTTCGCCAAAGCCTCCGCGACGGCATCGAGGCAGAAGCCGACTTCCATAGTGATCGAAATCCTCCAGGACAGAACCCGTCGCGTGAACCAGTCGACAACAGCCGCCAGATAGACGAAACCGCGGGCCATCGGGATGTACGTGATGTCTGTGGCCCAGACCTGGTTAGGCCGCTCGACAGCGAAGCCGCGCAGCAAATACGGGCAAATCCTGTGCCCCGGCGCCGGCTTCGAGGTGTTCGGCCGCCGGTAGATCGCCTCGATCCCCATACGCTTCATCATCGCGATGACGCGGTCCCGTCCGACCGCGACGCCTTCGCGGTTCAACAGATCGCGAAGCATCCGGCTGCCCGCAAACGGGTGTTCGAGATGCAGCTCGTCGATCCGCCGCATGATCGCCAGATCGGCCGGCGAAACCGGACGGGGGCTGTAATAGAGGCTGCTGCGGCTGAGCTTCAAAAGTTCCGCCTGTCGCGTGACGGAAAGCTCGTGCGAACGGTCGATCATCGCTTTGCGCTCAGCATGCCGGCCTTGTTGAGCGCACCGGCCAAAAAATCATTCTCCAGCGCCAGCTCTCCGATCTTGGCGTGCAGCGTCTTCAAATCCACCGCAGGCGCGGTCTGCGCGTTCGGGTCGCCCCCGAAAACACCAGCCGCTCCCTCAAGAAGCTGCCCCTTCCACGTCGTGATCTGGTTCGGATGCACATCGAACAGTTGTGCCAGTTCCGTCAGCGTCTTCTCGCCCTTGAGCGCCGCCAACGCCACTTTCGCCTTGAAGGCCGCCGAGTGGTTCCGGCGCGTACGTCTCGTCATGATTCCCCTCCCGATCCGCGGTAATCCTCGCCGCGATCAGGCAGAAAATCCACTTATCCTACTGTCCAGATTCTCCCGGCCACCTCT
>JBOIAQ010000133.1:0-6542 GCA_050739115.1 Steroidobacteraceae bacterium
TGGGTCGGCAGGGGCAGGCGGTGATAGGCCGCACAGCCGCCGAGCATCGCCGCGGCGCCCACCGCAACCCCGAGCGCCGCCAGACTCGGAATGCGGCCCGGACCGACACGGGGAGCCGGCCGGCGGGGAAGCGCTTGCCTCTCGACTTCTCGGGACTCGGATCGCACGAATGGAGCTCCCCTGAGCACATTCCCCGCATCATCACCTTGGATACTGACCAAGTCCTGACGGTTTCGGTGCGGGGCTTAGAGTAACGTCAGCATTCCGTCAGGGTGGCGGCGATAATATGGCATCCGGCGCATCGTGCGCACCGGAGTCGAGCCGAATGCGGGTGTTGCTCGTCGAAGATCACCGGGCGATGCGCGAGATGATCGCCGATCATCTGAAGGAGCGCGGTTTCGCCGTGGATGCGGTCGGTCGTGGCGATCATGCGATCGCCGCAGCCGCGGTCGCCCCCATGGACGCCGTGATTCTCGACCTCGGGTTACCCGACATCGACGGTATGCAAGTCCTGGCTTCGCTGCGCGCCTCCCGCCCGGAGCTGCCGGCGATCATCCTGACGGCACGCGACAGCGTGGATGATCGGCTGCTCGGCTTGAACTCGGGCGCCGACGACTACGTCGTCAAACCCTTCAACCTGCTCGAGCTCGAGGCACGCCTGCGCGCGGTGTTGCGCCGCAGCGGCAGCCCACGCGGACCCACCTACTCCTTCGGCGGCGTCAGCTTCGATACGGTCACGCGCGAAGCGGCGGCGTTCGGCAAGTCGCTCGGGCTCACGCGGCGCGAGGCGGCATTGCTCGAGGAGTTGATACGAGTGCCCGGACAGGTGATCACCAAGGATCGCCTCGAGGATCGGCTCTATGCGCTCGAGGACACGGGCAGCGCGAATGCGCTCGAAGCGGCGGTATCGCGCCTGCGGCGCAAGTTGGCGGCGGCGCGCACCGACTTGCAGATCGAGACCAAATGGGGCATCGGCTATCGCCTGAAGGCGGAAGCGGCCGAAGGCGGCCCGGATTGAGGCGCCCCCACAGCCTCAGGCTCCGACTACTCGGGGCCATGGTGGCGGTGTTCGTGCTCGGGCTCGGAGCGTCGCTTCTTTCCTACCGCAGCGAGGTCGACAACATCACGAGCGATCTGCGCACGCGCACGCTCGAGAATCAAGCGCGCGAGCTGTTGGCTTCGCTACGAGTCGGCAGCGACGGCTCGCTCGACGTGCGCGCGCCCGCCGACTGGCAACAGGTGTACAGCAGCCCCGCGCGCCGGTTCGTCTACACGGTGTTCGATGCCGCGCGCCGCCCCATCGCGTGGTCGGTCAATCTGAGCTCTCCCCTGCCCTACATCCCCGTGGACTCCCGCGGGACGCTCGGACCGGTGGAGTTCATCGGCGCCGGCGCCGCCCGCCGGGCCATCGTCGCCGCGCGCGGCCCGCACGGCACGACCGTCCTCGTCGGTCGCGGTGACAGGGATCGCGATGAGCTCGTCGACAGCCTGTTCGAGGAAGGCTCCGAGCAGCTCACCCTCATCGTGCCGTTTGCGCTGCTCGGGCTCGCGCTCATCTGGCTGATCGCCGGGTGGAGCCTGCGTCCGATCGCGCGCGCCTCGCGTGAGGCGGCGCAGGTCGGAGCACAGCGGCCGGACATGCGCATCTCCGCCCGCGCGCTCCCGCGGGAAATCCAGCCGCTGGTCGAGGCCGTCAACGGTGCCCTCGATCGCCTGTCGCGCGCCTACGCCACCGAGCGGCGCCTGACGACGGATGCGGCGCATGAGCTTCGTACGCCGCTCGCGGTACTTAACCTGCGTCTGCAGCGCGCGCGACTCACGGGCAACACCGACTGGCCCGCGGTCGAGCGGGAGCTCGCCCAGATGGGGCGCCTCGTCGATCAGCTGCTGGATCTCGCGCGCAAGGAATCGCTGTCGCGTGAGCGGCGCGCCGAGGAGCTTCCCGTGATCAACCTGTCGCGGGTGGTGCGCGAAGCGGCCGCCACCGTACTGCCTATCATGGAGGCACGCGGTCGCGGGCTCGGCGTCGATGTTCCCGACTCCGTGCCGGTGCGTGGCGACAGCGACGATCTTCGTGACATGGTGCGTAATCTCCTCGAGAACGCGATCCTGCACGGCCGCGGCAAGGTGACCGCTCGGATCGAAAGCGCCACGACCGAGCCTGAGCGCGTCGCGCTCGTCGTTACGGACGAAGGCCCGGGTGTTCCCACCGGTCAGGAGGAGGCCGTGTTCCAGCGCTTTCGCAGGCTCGATGTCGAGACTCCGGGCTCGGGCCTCGGGCTCGCGATCGTGCGCCACGTCGCGCGCAGCCATGGCGGTGATGCCCGTTTCGAACCCGGCATCGCCTGCGTGGTCGTAGATCTACCGGCGCATTTACCGCGCTGATCGGCCCCGCACGGAAATTGCTTCGGTGCGACGCCTAGCACTTGCCGGCACCGAGGAGTCGCAATGAAACCCTTCGCCATCGATCGTCACGGTCGCCTCGCGTTGCCGTCGCATTTCTTCCCGGCCGTCGACTTCTCCGCGCTCGACTCGATCGAGCAGCTCACCACTTTGGTGCAGCGGGATTTCGACTCCAAGGGTCCGAGCGGCGCGGAGCTGGTGCGGCGCCTGGAATCGGGCGCCTACCGCGATCGCTACCAGCTGTTGCGCGACCTCGCACTGCACCTCTTCTGGGTGAACCGCTTCTCGCTGACGCTCTATGAGCAGCGCCCGTGCTGCTGGCGGCACGTGCCGAAGAAACGCGACGATGTATTCGTTCCCACCATCACTCCGTGGAAAGAGGCGCAGCGCAAAATCGTCGCGGTACAGACGGCGTTCGACGCGCTGCCGAGCGCCTGGTCGGCGGAGGCGGAGTATCGGATCTTTGCGCGTCTGTTCGATATCTTCCGCAATCGGCGCTATCAGGCGGCGGAGCTGCCGCCGCTGCTGCCGACTGTCGCGGAATTCCTACAGAGTCCGGATGCGCTCACCCTGCAGATCGCGCTCTACGATCCGGATTTCAGCACGTTCTCCGACCAGGAGATCATCGACTGCCGTGAGGAGGTGCCGCAGCTCGAGGCGTTGATGCGCTGGACCATGATCCTCTACAACCAATCTCCCTGGCACCGCGAGCACACGCGCCTCATCGAGGCTGCCCGGATCCGCGATGACGACGTGGTGACGGTGCTCGTGCCGCGAACGCGCGATGCGCTCGAGTTCATCCACCGGGCGAGAGTCGGAGCACGCCGGTCCGCGCCGGCGCCGGTGCCGAGGCCATCCCGTGCTCGGCCGCATCCCGCCCCCGCCGTGAGCGTGCGCCGGCACTTCAGCATCCGTCCGCGCTTCGAGGCGCTCGCCAGCGTCAAGGGTGAGATTGCCTGCACCAATCTCGATCTCCTGCGCAATGCGGCCTACACCTGGTCACCGATGTCGGCGGAAGACATTCTGGCGAAGACCGGCATCGAAGCGCGCTGCTACACCGCGCGATCGCTCGATGAGGTGTCGCTCGAGGCCGCGCGCCGCGCTCTCGCGCACGCCGAGCGCACGCCCGATGAAGTCGGCGCTGTGGTGTTCTGCACCTGCACGAGCGCGCGCCTGATGCCCGCCACAGCCGCATGGATTGCCGCTCGGCTCGGGATCCAGCAGACGTATGCGACCTTCGATCTCGTCGCCGCCTGCGCCGGCATGGTCTATGGCCTCGCCGAATGCGTGCGCCTGCTGCAGGAGGTAAGGCGGCCGGTGCTGCTCGTCTGCGGCGAGAAATTTTCCGACAAGATCGGCGCCGTTCGCCCCTCGCGCATGCTCTTCGGCGATGGCGCCGCGGCGCTCGTGATCGGACCTGCTCCCGCCGAGGTTCCGACTGATGTGGAGATCCTACAGACCTATGGCGGTGGTCCGCTGAATGAAGTGGATTCGATCGTGTGGCCGAATCCCCGATTCGACAACGGCGTCACGGTTTATGGACCGGACGTGCAGGCGCTCGTTCGACGCTATCTTTCGCAGATGCTCGGTGAGCTTGCTGCCGAGCGCGACCCGGACGATGCGGGTCGATCGCTGCTCGAAGCGGTCGATGTCGTCGTGCCTCATCAGGCGAACCGCACCATGGTCACGCGGCTCGCCGTCGAGGCGGGGCTCGCCCCGGAGAAGCTTTATTTCAACATTCAGCGAGTGGGCAATCTCTCCTCTGCCAGCGTGCCGGTCGCGATCGCCGATGCGGTCGGCGAAGCGGTGATCCGCCGCCCGGCGCGGGTCTTCGCTCCCTGCTTCGGCGCAGGAGCCGTTGCCGGCTACGCGTTGATGCGCCTCGATCCACGCATCGTGGCGATGCGCGAGTGCCAGTCCGCGGGGCTGATGCAGTCGTCGCAAGCGCTGCCTCGGGCGTCGATGTCGCAATAATTCGACTTGATTTGATGCAGCGCACTCGACTAGTGTCGCAGCGACTGGAACGAGGAGACCACCCGCGCCCGGGATGTTGGAATGGCGCGAACACGGGAGGTAACGACATGCAGACGGGTACGCCGCAGGATTCAGTGGTAACGGCGCAGGGACTTCGGGATCTGGGGCTCGCGCGGACCATTCGGCTCGCCGAAATCAACCGGCTGGTCCGCTCCGCGCCCGGGCCGGTGCCGCGCTCGGCGCCGTGCCTGCCGATCGCGGGCGAGCTGACCGGGCCCGCGGAGGAGATGGATCGCTGGGAGCTCATCGAGCGCACCTATCGCGAGCACATGGTGCGCCGGGCGCTCGAAGAGATGTTCGCCGCGGGAGAAATGGGTCCGTTCGGCGACTGAAGGCTCTCATCCGCGCGCGGCAAGCCAGCCGCTGACTGCAGCGGGCACATCGAGGCCCGTACGCTCACTGACGAAGACTCCGATGTGCCCGCTCGCGACGGGCAGCTCGGTGTAATCGCGGCTGCGCACGCGCCCACGCAGGGCGCGCGATGCCGCCGGTGGCACGATACGGTCCCGGGTGGCGTAGATGTTGAGCACCGGCTGGCGGATCCGACCCAGACGGACTCGCTCGCCGCCGAGCGCCAACTTGTCGGCGAGCAGCCGGTTCTCCTGATAGAACCATTGCAGGAACTGCGAGAAGGCCGTTGCCGGCTGATCCGGGCTGTCGAAAACCCAGCGCTCGAGCTGCAGGAAACGCTCGAGATCCACGGCGTTCGGGCCCTTGGCGAGCAGATGCACGTATTTCTGCTGCAGGGATCGAAATGGCGTCAACGCGATGAATGCGGCGCTCAACGCGGCGCCCGGCACGTTGCCGGCGCGACGGATGAGCTGCGGATCGAGACCGCTCGCCCATCGCGAAAGAAGATCCACCGGCGTCTTGAAGTCCACCGGCGCCACCATGAGCACGAGGTTGGCGATGCGATCGGGATGCATGGCCGTGTAGCACAGACTGAACGTCCCGCCCTGACAGATACCGATCAGATCGAGTCTCGCAACGCTCTCGCCGTCGAGAATGTGGGCAATGCCACCGCCCAAGTCTCGCTCCAGGTAGTCGCCGAGCGGCGTGCGACTGTCGGAATGATCCGGGTAGCCCCAGTCGATGAGGTACACGGTGAAGCCGCGGGCCACCAAGCGACGCACGAGCGAGCATCTTGGCTCGAGATCGAGCACGTAGGGTCTGTTGACCTGCGCATAGCAGATCAACACCGGTCGCGGACGCGCGATGCGCACGAAAGGCAGCGCGCGATACCGATAGAGCACGGTCCTGCCCCGCCGCCACACCGCTTCACGAAGCGAGCAGCCGCCGTATCGAGCGACGCCGTCCTCAGGTGCCGCCGCATCGCGCCCCGTGCCGTTGGCGCCAGCGCGGCAACGCTCGATGGAGAGCTGACAAAGAGAGTCGACGAGCTTCGCTTGTGCTCGGCAAAAGTCTTCGCTCCACGCCTGCCGCGCATAAGCCTCCTCGGCCTGCTCTATCCAGCGGTCATACGCCGCCAGCAGATCGGCCGGCAATGCCGCGGTAGCGAACGGTACGGAGCGTCGCCGCATCAACAAATGCGCCGCACAAAGGATCGCCGCTGCCGATTCGGCTGAAGCGCGTCGCTGCGGAAAAAAACGTTGAAAAGCCAGGACTTACCCTGCATTTCCGTCGCCGCGCGCGTCGGTCGCAAATTGTGCGGTGCATACTTGTCAGCTATCATGCGCACGTGCCTGAAGAGCGCCTCATCCGCAAATACGCCAACCGGCGCTTCTATGATGCGACCGCAAGCCGCCACGTCACGCTGGATGACATCCGCAAGATGATCGGGAGCGGCGAGCGGGTCAAGGTCATCGACGATCGCACCGGCGAGGATCTGACGCGGCCTGTGCTGGTGCAGATCATCGCCAATCAGGAGCAATTCGGGACCCCGGTCCTCAGCACACCGCTGCTCGAGGCGCTGGTGCGCTTCTACGGCAACCCGGTGCAGGAGCTGCTCTCCCGCTACCTGGAGCAGAGCATCGGCGGGCTGCTGCGCCAGCAGCAACTCATGCGCGCCGAGATGACGAAGGCGCTCGAGTCGCCGATGGCGCCGCTCGCGGACCTCGCGCGGCGAAACATGGAGCTCTGGGCCA
>JBOIAQ010000134.1:0-6445 GCA_050739115.1 Steroidobacteraceae bacterium
GCCGTGATGCGGTATGCTGCGCATGAGGTAAAAGATGAAACAACATGTGTTCGTCCACTCGAGTGAGTGTAGAGCGGAGTTTCCATGAAGCGCGCGCCGCAGCACACCGCGGCAGCTGCAACCGCCGCCGAGCTGCGCGAGGCCATCCTCGCGCGGTACGACTCGCTGAGCGGCCGCTTGCGGCAGTTCGCTCATTATGTCCTCGAAGCGCCAAACGACGTCGCATTGGAAACGCTCGCCGTCATTTCGGAACGCAGCGGCGTCCAGCCCTCCGCCATCGTGAGGTTCGCAAAACAATTCGGCTTCGATGGTGCAAGCCCCATGCAGCGGCTGTTTAGAGCTGACCTGGTGGCCGCCAATCCTAGCGCCGCGTATGGAGAGCGCGTGCGTCAGACGCTCGAACGGCTGGAATACTGTTCCGACGACCCCGCGAGCCTTCTGCGGGAGTTCGCGGAGGGCACTGATCTCGCGCTTCGCCAGCTTGTCCACACTGTCGGCGCAACCGAACTAGCCGCAGCGTTCCGGCTGCTTGACCAGGCCGAGACCGTGTACGTGATCGGCGTGCGGCGCGCGTTTCCCGTGGCCGCGTATCTTGCGTACTCCTTGCAGCAGAGCGCGAAGCGTACGATATTCGTTGACGGCGTGGCTGGTCTTTGGCAGCAGCAGGTTGCGGCGATTGCCGCGAGGGACCTCCTGATCGGTGTGAGCTACCAGCCTTACGCCGAAGAGACCATCCACGTGGTCAATGCCGCCCATGAACAGGGCGCCACGACTCTGGCGATCACCGATAGTGCCGTCAGCCAGATCGCCAAAAAGGCTCATACAGTGCTGCGAGTCCAGGAGGCGGAGATCCGTGGGTTCCGCTCGCTGGCCGCATCCATGTGTCTCGCCCAGACCCTGGTGATCGGCTATGCGTTTCGCGGTACCGGCCGGCCGCGCGCGGACGGCCGCGGCAGGCACCGCGGACGTAAAGCGTGAATCTCAGGTATCTAGAGGACTGCGAAGAAGCCGATCTCGGCGCCAAGACGCTTCGGGTCGGCGGCGATGGTACGCGAGGTGTCGGCGGTCGCGGCGAACAGCAGGTTGTAGATCACTGCCTTGTTCTGATAGGCGATGGCGGCGACTTCCTCCGGGAGAGTTAAGACGACGTGGAAGTACGAACAGGTCAGGAGTTCGGACTGGCGATCTTCGATCCACTGCGCGCGGGTGAGCGACTGACACTTCGGGCAGTGCCGATTGCGGCAACTGTTGAAGCTGATGCGCTGATGGCCGCAGTCACTGCAGGCCCCGACGTGGCCGCCAAGCGCAGAACGCCCACTGTGAAAGACCGCTGCGCTCGTACCGATCCAGCAGCAACCTCCACCAGTCGGTAGCGCTGTGCCGATGAATCTTCCGGCCTGGAGTACCCGGATTACGCGCCGAGTTCGCGGTTCTTTGGTGCTTCATGCACCAGGGTATTACAGGTCGCTCGGCTACGCCGCCAGCCCGCAGCCCGTGAGACGCTTACCGTGCTTCTTCTTACGCCCGATTACCCCATATTGTGTCGGTCGGTTTCGGCGGGAGCTTGACATTGTCGATCATCTCGGCTCAACCTCGGCCGCGAGATGCCTAAATCGGGACTTGTCGTGACTATCATTCGGGGTGCGGATTTTCCCGCGCCTGATCCGGTCGACTGAGTACTGAGGGCTTGGCCTGCACTGCCGACGGGCTCGCTGATCGACTTGTAAAGGGGATACATGGGGTCACCTGATTTGCGAGTCGGTGCGCAGTCGCCGCCGCCGACCCCCCGCTTCGGTACCAGGTTCGCAAGATCAGGCGGGCTCAAGTGGGCCGTGACGGCCGTCGGCCTGCTGCTCGCGCTCGCGGCATACCGGCACGTTGTCGACAAAGGCGCTTCGCCCGCAGCCGCTCGATATCTGATCGCTCCGGTACGCGTCGCAAAAGTCGAACGGCGCAACCTGGCTGTCGTCGAACATACCCTGGGTACTGTCGTCGCAGACGCGACGGTACAAGTCATCCCGCGCGTCGAGGGCATGCTCGAGACCGCATACTTTCAGGAAGGCCAATTCGTCAACAAGGGCCAGCTTCTGTTCCAGATCGACCCGCGACCCTTCCAGGCCACTCTCGCGCAGGCCCGGGCCACCCTGCTGCACGATCAGGCCATGTTAAGAAATGCCGAGCGCGATAAGCTGCGCTATCAGAGGCTCTTCAAACAAAAATCAGCCTCCTCGCAGCAGCGCGATACTGCCGCGGCGAACGCCGAGGCTCTGGCTGCGACTGTAGCCCTTGATAAAGCCGCCGTAAATTTCGCGCAACTGAATCTCGAGTACACGCAAATACGATCGCCCATCGACGGCAAGACGGGAGCCCTGCTCATCCAACCCGGCAACATGATCAGCGGCACGCCGAGCGCCGCACTCGTCACCATCAACAAGCTTCGACCCATCAAGGTCGCGTTAGATCTTCCGCAGTCGGATTATTGGCGCATCCGCGCGCGCAGCAGTTCCGATCCACTGCTTGCCACGGTCGATCTCCCCCCCGCTCAAGGCGGTCCGCTCTCAGCACCGATCGACTTCACGAGTAACGCCGTCGATAGCCAGAGCGGAACGATCGAATTGCGCGCCACCTTCGCCAATACTCATTTGTCGCTCCTTCCCGGCCAGACCGTCAATGTCACCGTCAAACTGAGCGATATACCCAATGCATTCGTCATTCCGCATGACGCGCTCAACTATGGCCCGAACGGCCCCTACGTGTTCGCCGTGGTCGACCGACGGGCGGTGATGCGACCCGTGACCGTCCGGTTCGATGACGGCAAGAACGTGGCCATTGCCGGCGACCTGAAGCCGGGCGACACCGTCATTGTCGAGGGCCAGCTACGCGTTGTGTCCGGCGAACGAGTGAAGGTGTTCCCGCCTGTGCACGTTCACCTCAGCCCCACCAACGAGAATGCGGAGCCGCAATACGGCCCCGATGGGCCGGGCGGGTAACGATGAACATCGCGAGCAGATTCATCGAGCGGCCGATCATGACGATCCTGCTCATGGCGGCGTTCGTGATCTTCGGCGTGTTCGGCTACACCAAGCTGCCCGTAAGCGAGCTGCCGAGCATGGATTTTCCAACCATCAATGTGCGCGCAAACCTCCCGGGTGCCGACCCGGAGACGATGGCTTCGGCGGTCGCGACACCGTTGGAAAGCGCAATATCGGCGGTACCTGGGATCGACTCGATGACCTCATCGAGCTCGCTCGGCAAGACCAGCGTCACGATCCAGTTCCGCCTGGATCGCAATATCGATGCTGCGGCGGAGGACGTGCAGAATGCGATCGCGAGCGTATCGCACCTCCTCCCCCCTGGCATGCCGACCCCGCCGACGGTCTACAAGACGAACCCGACGCAACAGCCGATCTTCTACATCGTCCTCACCTCGCAGAGTCTTCCCATTGCGACAGTCAACCAATTCGCGCAAACCGTCTTGGTCGATCAGCTGTCGACCATCCCCGGGGTAGCTCAGGTGACGGTGCACGGCTCAGGGAAATACGCCGTGCGAATCCAGGCTGACCCGGCAGCGCTCGCCGCGCGGCATCTGACGCTCAACGATCTCGCCAATGCCATTAACGCGACCAGTACCGATCAGGCATCCGGGGACCTAAACGGCCCGAAGCAGACGGAAATCATCCATACTCGTGGTCAACTCACCGATGCGACGGAATTCCGGCGCCAGATCATCGCCTACCGTGACGGCGCGCCGGTGACCTTTGGCGATGTGGCGACAGTCATCGACAGCCTGCAGGAGGTCAGAGGAGCGGACTGGTACAACGACCAACGTGCCAAAATCGTAGAAGTCCAGCGGCAGCCCGGCTCCAACACCATGGCCGTGGTGAAGGACATAAAGAAGGTTCTGCCGCAACTTGCCGCCCAGTTGCCGGCCGCCATCAAGATGCAGATATTCTACGACCGCAGCCAATCCATTAGCTCCGCCGTCGACGATGTTCAACTGAATCTACTGATTGCCGGCGTGATGGTGGTGGGGATCATATTTCTCTTTCTCCGTCGGGCGAGCGCCACATTGATCCCCTCGCTCGCCCTGCCCATCGCCATCATCGGCACTTTTGCCGGCATGGCCGCACTCGGCTTTAATCTCGACGATCTCTCGCTGATGGCGCTGACACTCTCGGTCGGCTTCGTGGTTGACGATGCGATCGTCATGCTCGAGAACATCGTGAGGCATGTTGAAGCTGGCGGGGACCTCTACCAGGCGGCACTGAAGGGCTCGGCCGAGATCGGCTTCACGATCCTGTCGATGACGCTGTCCCTGGCGGCAGTCTTCATACCGGTCGTGTTCATGGGCGGCATAGTCGGGCGGCTGCTGCACGAATTCGGGGGGACGATCATCCTCGCGATCGTCATATCCGGATTCGTCTCCATCAGTTTGACGCCAATGCTCTGCGCCCGCGTCCTCAAACGGGAGCAGGGCAGGTGGCATTCGACCCTTTTTGAGTGGAGTGAGACGGCCTTCGGCAAATTGCGCGATCTTTACGGCCGAAGCCTCGACTGGTGCATGGAACACCGGTCCTTCATTCTCGGGGTATTCGGGGCAAGCATTCTCGCGAGCTGTGCGCTTTTCGAAGCGATACCGATGGATTTCCTGCCTAGCGACGACATTGGCCTCTTGCGAGGCGAAGTGCAGACAGCGGTTGGCACCTCTTTCGATCAATACATCAAATACACGACGCAGGCCAGGAAGATCATTGAAAAGGACCCCAACGTCGCCGGCCTGCTGTCGGACGAGAGCGGCAACCTCATCATCGCACTGAAACCCCTCGCGAAACGCCGCCTCACGGCCGATCAGACCACGCGGGAATTGCGCGCCAAACTTGCCGACATCCCGGGCACGCGGGTCACGATCGTCAACCCGCCGACCATCCAGATCGGCGGGCGTAGCGCGCGCTCGAGCTATCAATACACCCTCAAGGGCCTCAACCTTGCGGAGTTGCAGGATGCGTCCATTCGACTGATGAGGACGCTCGAACGAGATCCGACCTTCGTTGGCGTCAACAGCGATTTCAATCCGGATGCACCGTCAGTCGAGGTGACGATTGATCGCAAGCGCGCCGCGGCGCTCGGCGTCACCTCGGCCGAAATTGAATCCACCTTGAGCGAGGCATTTGGCGGCGAGCAGGTCTCCTATATCTATACACAGGCCGATCAGTATCCGGTGATGCTGGAGGTGCTCCCGAAATACCAAAGGGACCCAACGGCCCTGTCCCGCCTTTACATGGCGGGTACCGGGGGCGTGCTCGTACCGCTCGTTGCGGTAGCGCGAGTTAAGCTCGCCAGCATGCCCGAGGAGATCAATCATTCCGGTCAGATCCCGGCGATCACGATTTCCTTCGATTTGGCGCGCGGCAACGCGCTTAGCGATGCCGTTGCCGCCGTGAATAAGGCGGTGGACGCCATCGGACTACCAACGGGCATACAGGGCGCCTTCGCCGGAACGGCCGCCGCTTTCCAGCAGTCACTCGCCAACATGGGCGTGCTGCTCCTGATGGCAATGATCGTGGTCTACATCATCTTAGGCATTCTCTACGAGAGCCTCATCCATCCGCTTACGATTTTGTCGGGGCTCCCTGCGGCCGCCACAGGTGCGCTGCTGACTCTCTATATCGCCGGCTTGCCTCTCACCCTTTATGCCTTCATTGGCATGATGATGCTGATCGGGATCGTAAAGAAGAATGCCATCATGATGATCGACTTTGCCTTGCAACATCAGCGCCGCGCCCAAATACCCGCCGATCAAGCAATCCGCGAAGCGGCGCTGATCCGGTTCCGGCCGATCATGATGACGACGATGGCTGCCTTCGTGGGAACCTTGCCGATTGCGCTCGCCACGGGAATGGGCGCCGACTCGCGCCGGCCACTCGGCCTGTGCGTGGCCGGCGGATTGCTCTTTTCTCAGTTTCTGACGCTGTACATCACGCCGGTGCTGTATACCTACCTCGATCGAATCGTCGAGCGATTCAGCTGGGCAGGGAACCCGGGTTCTCGATCCGCATCACCCAACGAAGCTGCCGCGAATTGAAGCAGGCCTCGCGGCGCGGGGCGGCAGGTACGAATGGAGCTTGCCTAGCCGTAGTGTCCAGGAATTCCGTCGGCGGTGGTCAAGCGGCTTGGCGATGATGGTAGCTGAGCATTCCGCCGAGTCGCGCGCTCCGTTTAACGGAAGCGCTTGCACCCCTGTGGTCCGCAACAATCCGGCGCGATCACGCAGGCGCGAGTGAATATTCGTGGTGCAGCCCGCCGAGTATTGCACTGGCGCGCACCGCTTGGAAATCAACCAAGCGATGCCGCAACTTCGAACTTGGAGATGAGACAACGACCGTTGGAGGGTCCGGGATACCCGGTCCCAACGCCATGTGCGGACGCCCTCGGTTGTAGTGACCAA
>JBOIAQ010000135.1:0-6365 GCA_050739115.1 Steroidobacteraceae bacterium
GCGCCGATTGGCGGCGCGGCGATGTTCAGGCTTCCACATTCGGCACCCCTCGCATGCGATTCGGGTGCCTCATAAGGAATCACAACCGATTCATCCGACTCAACAACTTTCTGGATCGGCTCTTAGGCATCACGCCGTGGGGGGGTGCGTGCTTTGATCCGGCGCGCATCTTTGGGATCGCCAATATGACGAAGGCACCGCCGATGAACAGCGCAATGAGTCCGACCATCATAACGTAAAATCCCGTGCTCGCCGTGGTTCGCGCCAACGGCCCCTTGGCTCCGGCGACTGCCGCAGGTGACGGTTCTGCCCCGTAGCCTTTGGCGTACATGATCTTCAGGGCCGCTTGCGCTAAGGCATTTCCTTGCTGGGCCCCCAAGTGCAGCCAATGAACGGCTTGCGCATTGTCCTTTGGCACACCCTGACCGTGCGCGTAGGCGAGGCCCATCGCGTACTGCGCCGGGGCCAATCCCTGTTCAGCGGCCTTGCGGAACCAGCGGACAGCTTGCGCGTAATCCGTCGGCACATCCTCACCTTTCGCGTATATGACCCCGAGGTTGTACTGCGCCACGGCGACCCCCTGCTCGGCCAATGGCAGCAGCAGCTTGCGTTCGGCTGAGTAATCATGCCGCGCATCTGACGCTCGTGCCGCCGCCAGTGTTTGTTCCGTTGCATCGGAGGAGGTTGAATGCGCAGTAGCCGCGGTGAAGAGCGTGCAAATGATGATACTGGCGATAAGCGCACGCGCCGCAAAACCATTCCGCCACGAAGCGCCAATGCGACAGGCGGCGTCTCTTACCGCCGGGGGCAACGATTGAAGTCGAAGTGAGGCAGCCATAGTGCCTTCCTTGCTTCAGCGTTCTTCGACTTGGGGAGGTTATCAAGCCTCAACAGCCGTTCCAAGAATCTCAGAGGCAACGGGCCCATGTGGGCCAGACTATGATTACGGACGGGGCCCCGGCGGGTGGGCACTCTGGGTTCCCGATTTGAGGCGGGTGAGGACGCCCTCCAGGAGCGCAATCTCACGCTTCAGCATGGCGATCTCCCGCTGGGTGACATCGACACCCCGGTGCGCAATCGTCAATTCGCGAGCTTCGAGCGCCGCTAGGAGCGAGCGCAGGCTACTCAACTCATCGATCGTAGAGGGTGCACCCGAGAGCCCATACATGATCCAACGTCTCCTCGGGCTGCGCCTCTCCCCGCAGCCTCAGTGCGCGTTATCGTACCTACCCAGGAAACTGCTGCGCACGCCAATTTTAGGCGCTGGGACGGGGCGCTATCTCCTGCGCCAACTGATCGATCTTTGCCGCCATGATGAAGTCGTTCTCGTGGAGGCCTTTGATCTTCTTCGTCCTCAATGAGATCGTCGCGTAGCCCCACCCGAAGCTGATATCCGGGTGATGGCCTTCGGCTTCGGCAAGCTCGCCCACGCGTTGGACGAACGTCAGCGCCTCGCGAAAATTCCCGAACCGAAAGGTCCGCTCAATGCGATGGGCATCGTCCACGAGAGCCCATTCGGGTGCCTGAGCGAGGTATCCTTCTGCTGCTTCACGTGTGAGTGGCGGCACGCCGCCACGACAGGGCGTGCATGTCTTCTGGAGGAGCGGCTCGGACATACGGGACCTCCGAAGAAGGATATGGGGATCAGCCGTTTGTCAAAGAAGTGCCCGACAGTTATGACGGCAAAGGGTTAGACCATGGACCCGGCTGCTGACCCGGTTCGGCTGGCTTTTCGCTTCGTCGTCTCATTTCCTCGCTCAGAGCGGTCAGCCCCGCGATGGTCCCAAGCTGCATGGTTTCGACGGCGGTGCTGTGCGCGAACCTTGGAGCCGCGTGAGACACACACAGACAACACTACAGCGGAGCAGCCACAGGGTATGAGATCTTTAAGGCAATGGTCTTGGTATCCGGGAAATTCGCCGCAATGTCGACTGCGATTGACTCACCGTCGCTCATCGGCGATACCAAGTTCCTGCCACAGCCAAGAAAAGTCGTAGGTCGCGATCGGATCGCTGGCCGTCAGTCGTGCCGAGTGGTTCTCCAGCGTCTTGAGCCACGCAATGACGTTCTCGCGCCCCCTCGCCGTCTTGACCGCCTCCCTCGGCGTCATGTCGTGAAGGGCTGGGATTGGCTCCTCAAGCATACGACCGTAATGGTCGGTCAGCAGTTTGTGGATGGCTGCACGCTCCTCACTCGGCGGCAGGCCCGACTGGGATTTCGGTCCGCCTCTCGGAGAAGACGCCCTCATCTGCTCGATGGTTTGCCGCTCGATGAGGGGCTCGCCCACGAGCCCCTTGAGAAGGGGGTCGAGCAGCGCCCGACCCTGTTCCGCGCGCGGCTCGGAGTTCACCGACAGGGTTAGTGTTTTGTCCTTGATCTCCACCGTGCCGAGCACGAGCGACCCATCGTCGAGCGTCGTGATGAATGTACGGCCCTCTATCGGGCGCTTCTTGCTGGCGCGCGTCGGTGACCCAATCCAATTCCAGAAGGTCTCGCTTTCGGCACGTAGTGTCGGAATCCCCTCAAGCACGTGCCGAACCGCCTCGATGTTCGCCTCGGGCTTGAGCGGGAAATGCACGGTGGTAAACACAAGCTCGTCGCCCTCGCTGTTGCGCACCTGTGGAATGCTCGGATCCCGGGTTTGCCGCAGCAGGTCATCGAGCCAGATCGTCGTGAACAAGAATGCCGAAGCGCGCAGAATTTTGGCCTCCGAGAGCATCTCGTCGATCTTCGACTCCGTGACGCCGGTTCCAAGCTCGCGGGCGAGCTTGGCGGTCTCTCTGCGGGCCTTTTCGCCGGTGCGCCTCAGAGATTTCAGAATGACTTCGCTTGTGTCACGATCAAACGGCAGAACCCCGCCCGACATTTCTACACTTGTTCCCACCCGGACCAATCGTGCCGCGATCCGGTCCCACGGCTTGAGCGATCGCGTTGCCGCCCGCTCGCTCACCCGAACCGGTTCTCCTCCCCGCACGAGATCATGGGCGAGGAAGGATTCCTCCGGCACGATATCGCTGACCTCGTAGAGGCTCATCACCGAAGACCGGAGCGCCGCCATATAGGCCTTGTTCGAACCGCTCTCGTTCCAGCCCCGTCGCTTCAGGTAGTCGTCCACAACGTTGCGGCCGTCATCGAGGTCCTGCGTGAGGAAATCTTCAAAGACGCAGCCCCACAACGTCATAAAAGAATCGTCGCCGATGACCGCTGCCAACTCACCCCGGGAAACGCCCGCTTTCGCGATGGCCCGCCCCAGGTGTCGATCCAGCGACCGGTCAAAGGCATCGCGCCATTCTGGGCGGCGCACCCATTTGATCAGACCCCCGAGGGAATGGCCGCTCGCCATGCGCCAAGCTCACGTCAAATCCACAGCCGGATGGGCAAGATAGCATGGTGATCGCTTTGCGGGACCCATGCGCGATCGTTGCCAGCGCCGCCAGAACAGGTCTCGTCAAGAGAAAGCCAATCGGATCAACTAACTGATCCGACCCTCGCCTTCGCCAGAATCCCCTCGACGACCGTGTCTCATCCTGGGGCGCCAGTGTCGCCACTGTGCGGGACCTTGCATGAGGGACCGTGATCTCAGTCCTTTGCCGAACCCTCATCGACATACCAGCGCTCACCTGTAATCGGTTTCGTATAAACCCGCACCATTCGGCCACTGGTCGGATCGAAAAAGCGCTCCGATGTCGCATCCCAATCTGACCCGGGTGCCTTCGGAGACAGGAGTTTGTAATGGGTGCGCTCGAACAGCACGCCCACGGTTAGCACGAGTCCAATGGCGAAGAGCCAAAGGATTGCGAAGAGCGCCGCGCCGGCAAGCATCGCGATCGCTGCGGCGATGAGCGCTATGACCCCGACAGCCCCAAGGACGGCACGCAGGATCCACAAGACAATTAGCCTTTGATGGGCTCGATTACCACAGCGGTGCCGTAAGCGACGATCTCGCTCATCGTCTGTCCCATCTCTGAGCTATCAAAGCGCATCATGAGGACGGCGTTTGCGCCCATCGCCGTCGCATTTTGTACCATTCTGTCGATCGCGTGACGCCGCGCTTCCTCAATCATCTGGGTATATTCGGAAATTTCACCGCCAACGATCGAGCGCAGCGCCGCCGCGATATTGCCGCCGAGGCCTCGACTACGCACCACGACACCAAAGCATTGCCCTTTGGTTTCCATGATACGATGCGCCACTATGTTCTCCGTTGTGGCTACGAGCATCGTCCCCTCCCTGCCGCTCTGGCACCGTTCGCTGCTCGCGATGTTAGGGCGACGAGTGGACCGGGACAAGGCGCCGAGCGGCAATTGTTCTCGCGTTGCCAGATCCTTTCAGGGGGTCTTCTCGCTGGACCCATTTAAATCCATCTCCTTTTGACAACACGGCAACGTCAATTGGTCCTGCTACAGTTTCCTTTTCCCCAGCCGACATGCATTTTCTAAAGACGGTTACCGGTGCGCCGTGTTGTGGAATTGCAATAGTCCCGCGAAATCACCGCCTTGTAACCCCGTGAAGGGCAAACCCTGAGGTTGGGAGCCTTCAACAGTGCTACCCTTATTGGCATGAAGCAGAGCGCTGTTACGACCGGACTGCGGTTCGTCGATGCCCGGTCGCCGTCATTCGCCTACCCCTGGATCGTCGAGAGGACTTTCACTGGGACCGACGGCATTGAATACGCCCAAGTTGTTTGTGCCGCTGATCCGACACGGCGAAAGACCCTCTCAGCGGCTGTTCTCGGCGATCGTGACTGGTTCCTCCCAGCCTGACGGCGTGCTGGCCGATACCGCGATGTTACCGCGCGAGCCGGCACCGGCATGGCAGATGAACTACGCCTTGGGGCTGGAATTCACTTTCTGCGCCGTGGTCTGTTCGGCTGCCGCTGCCACCGACTTGAGAGTCGGGGAAGCGCTCTTGTTTGTCGCCGTGCCGAGATCGGGGTGGCAACAGCCGTCGATGAAGGCACCCAACTCGACTTTGATCTCGTGGTGGATGACATCGCCCGAAATGTGCGCGGTGCTGGTGAGCACGACTTTCTTGGCTTCGATTTTGCCCTCGATCGTGCCCGCGAGGGGCAAAACCCCCAACCCAGTATGAATCGCGAATTTTATACTGGGTCTCTTTCGTAAGCCGCTCCCGATCCCCATCGATCATACTGAGCCGATTAAATCGCTGCCCAAAACCGATTTCTTTAAGATATTTATTTAAGCACGCGCCGGGAAAATAGGCGACGTTCGCAACCCTTTGATTCTACCTGTGGGGCGGCCGCGCCATTGACGTTGCGGGTGATTATCTCTAAAATAATTTGGTGCATCGAGAGTAGGGTATTACGCCCTCGCCAACCTGCCTGCCCAGGCAAGGTGGATCCGAAAGGGATGCGGCCGAATGGCAACCAAGTGGGGCCCCATGGCCATATCCTCTCGTCGACGCCTCGAGTTGAGAGGAGAATCCGAAATGAGTTCACCTTCGCGAGCGAGCATTTCAAGCGCCGTCGATTATGGCGCTGCAAAGACGCCTTACGTCCGTTCCATGATTGCGGCAACATCTTGGGAACGGCGCGCTATTGCCGCGGATCTCTTGCGCATAGAACGGTGCGTTGATCTACAGAACGCGGGCCAGTTGCGCGGGTTCGCGGCGAATGTGATGTTCCATTGGCTCCGGCAGGCTTATGCACAACAAACGGAAATCATCACAGCGGAGATCGAACGGGGCTCGGCGCTCTCTCGTAAACAGCGGTCGGCAATCATCGCCAGGCACCGTCACGCAGCTAAATTGGTGAGTGACGAACATCGCCGGCAGAGAGAAAAGGAAGAGCGCGACGAGCGCGCATCGTGGGCCGCCGCTCGAGTCCACATTCACGCGTAGCTCCAAAGCACCGCTAATGCTCCAATTCTGACGAAAGGACCAATCGTGTCGAAATACGCCCCGCTGCGGGACTACCTCATGCGGCAGAAGTATCGAGAGTTTGAGCTGACGTTCAAGGAGATCGAAGCCATCATTGGCGGACGTTTGCCGAGCACTGCGGATCGTCCCCAATGGTGGGCAAATGTAAGCGACCCCGCCACGACTCATGTGCAACGGGAGGCCTGGAGGTCAGCCGGCTATGACGCCTTCCTGCTTCGCGGATCGGACAAGATCAAATTCCGAAAAACGCATTAGCCCAGACAGTCAAATGCTTGATCGAAGACATCGCGATATAAAATCTACGCGCGGACCGAGTACAAAACTGTCATTTTCTACTCGGTTTGTAAATTCGCGCGCAATAGTGACCCCCTGAGGGGCGGTTTTCGCGTCCAATAATGACCCCCCTATAGCGCTGTGTGTCAGCCTCTCTTCCTTTGTCCGGGAAGGGAGTTTGGGGGTGATTGGCG
>JBOIAQ010000136.1:0-6162 GCA_050739115.1 Steroidobacteraceae bacterium
TTGCAAGGAGATGTCATACGACGCTGGAGCCATGACCCGCATGATCGATCGCCTCGAGAGCAAGGGACTCATCCGCCGGGCGCGCTGCCCGCAGGATCGGAGACTCGTCTACCTCGAGATGACCGAATCGGGGCGCGCCGTCTACCCGCGGCTACGGGAGATCTCGATGGCGATTCAGAATCGCTTTCTGCGGGGCTTCAGCCGCACGGATGCGCGTCAGCTCGAGGGTTTGCTCGGGCGCATGCTGGAGAACGCTGCTTGAGGATGACGACGGTTTTTTGTCGGCAAAAGCCTGCCTAGGCATTATTAGCCGTGGCAAGTAGAGGCGAGACTGGGAGATCCGAGACATGACGACTCACAATGACACGGCGAAGATTTCACGCTGGCAGAGCCCGAGGGTCCGCTGGCTCACGCTGATTGTCGGCGGCGCGCTCCTCATCGGCACCGCCTGGGGCGTGTACTGGGACCGTGATCTGCGTTACTCGGTCTACACGGACGACGCCTATGTCAGCGGCAACGTCGTGCAGATCACGCCGCGAATCTCCGGCACGGTGGTCGCGATCGGCGCGGACAACACTCAGTTCGTCAAGGCCGGTCAGACGCTGGTGCGCCTCGATCCCGATGACGCCCAGGTGGCGCTGCAGGAGTCGGAAGCGCAGCTTGCGAGGACGGTGCGTCAGGTGCGCAATCTCTTCGCGACCACCTCGGAGCTGCAGGCGAACGTCGAGCTGCGGCGCACGGAGCTTGCCAAGACGCAGAGTGACGACGCCAGGCGCGCGCGGCTCGAGCGCACCGGTGCGATCTCGCAGGAGGAGCTACAGCATGCCGATGACGCGGTGAAATCGGCGCAGGCGGCGCTACTGGCGGCACAGCAGCAGTTGGCCGCCGATCGGGCGTGGGTCGACGGCACCACCCTCCAGAGCAACCCCGCCGTTCGCGATGCGGCGGCGGCGGTGCATGCGGCCTATCTCAACCTTGCGCGTACGGTTCTGCCCGCGCCCGTGTCGGGCTTCGTGGCGAAGCGCGACGTGCAGCTCGGCGAGCGGGTGAGCACGGGCACGCCGCTTATGTCGGTCGTACCGCTCAATGAGGTCTGGGTCGATGCCAACTTCAAGGAGTCGCAGCTCGATTCCATGCGGGTCGGGCAGCCGGTTACGTTGACTTCCGACCTCTACGGGAGCGGTGTGGTGTTCCACGGCCGTGTGGTCGGTTTCGGCGCCGGCACGGGCTCGGCCTTCTCGCTCCTGCCCGCCCAGAACGCCACTGGCAACTGGATCAAGATCGTGCAGCGCGTACCCGTGCGAATCGCGCTCGACCCGCGTGAGCTTGCGCAGCATCCGCTGCAGGTCGGTCTCTCGATGAATGCTTACGTCGAGGTTCGCGACGACGGCGGTCAGCGGCTGCCCGAGGTGGTGAATGCCGCCCATGACTATTCGACGGACGTCTTTCAGTCCGTCACCGCGCAGGCGGATGCGGCGGTGCAGCAGATCATCACCGCAAACGATCCGGGCGCGGCCCACCGGCGCGCTCCTCACCGGCTCGCGGCGCGCCTTGGCGACGGATCCGCCACGCTCGCCCCGCCGGCCGCATCAGCATCGCCGGTCGCGCTGCGCGACTAGCCACGGCGAGCTGACAGCCCCATGAGCGCAGTCATGGAGGAGCAAGACGGTATGCCGCAACCGGCGAAGCCGCCCGCCACGCCTGCCGCCGCGTCGGGGTTGCCGTGCCTCACGGGTTCCGCGCTCGCCCTCGGCACGCTGGCGCTCTCACTCGCGACTTTCATGAACGTGCTCGACACGTCGATCGCCAACGTGGCGATTCCCTCCATCGCCGGAGATCTCGGGGTCTCGCCCGATCAAGGGACGTGGGTGATCACCTCGTTCGCCGTGGCGAACGCGATCTCGATGCCGCTGACCGGCTGGCTCACCCGTCGGATCGGGCAGGTGCGGCTCTTCGTCGCCTCGACGCTCCTCTTCGTCATCGCCTCCTTCCTCTGCGGACTGGCGCCCTCGATCGGAATGCTGGTCGCGTTCCGCGCGCTGCAGGGAGCGGTGGCGGGTCCGATGATTCCCCTCTCGCAATCACTTCTGCTCGCGAGCTACCCGAAAGCCAGGGCGGGCGCAGCGCTCGCCGTATGGTCAATGACCACGTTGGTGGCTCCGGTGGTGGGACCGGTGCTCGGCGGCTGGATCACCGACAACATCTCCTGGCCCTGGATCTTCTACATCAACGTGCCGATTGGTATCGCCGCCGCGATCGCCACCTGGGTGATCTACCGGCGCCGCGAGACGCCTACCGCGCGTCTGCCCATCGACAAGGTGGGACTGGGGCTGCTCATCGTCTGGGTCGGTGCGATGCAGATCCTGCTCGACAAGGGTAAGGACCTCGATTGGTTCAACTCATCCTACATCGTGATGCTCGCCATCATCGCGACGGTCGGTTTCCTGATCTTCCTCGTATGGGAGCTGACCGACGAGCATCCGATCGTCGACCTCAGCCTCTTCCGCGGACGCAATTTCTCCGTGAGTACTGTCGCCATGCTCGTCGGTTACGGGCTGTATTTCGGCACTGTGGTTCTGTTGCCGCTGTGGCTGCAACAGTACATGGGTTACACGGCCACGCTCGCGGGGGTCGTGCTGGCGCCGGTGGGGGTGCTGGCGATCCTGCTCACGCCTTTGGTGGGTCGGTTTCTCTCGCGCACCGATCCGCGCTGGATCGTCACCATCTCGTTCCTGGTCTTCGGGCTGGTGATGTTCATGCGCTCGGACTTCAACACCCAGGCGGACATTCGCACGCTCCTGGTGCCGACGGTCATCCAGGGCGTGGCGCTAGCGACATTCTTCGTGCCGCTGCTGACGCTCGGCTTCTCGGGTCTCGCGCCGGATCGTATTCCTGCCGCCTCAGGTCTCATGAACTTCGCGCGCATCACGGCGGGCTCCTTCGCAACCTCCCTCACGACGACCCTCTGGGACCGGCGCGCGACGCTGCATCACGAGCAGCTGGTGGAGCATCTGACGGGCTCGAACGCCGCCATGACGCAGGCGATGGGGCAACTGCACGCCGGTGGCTTGACGAGCCAGCAGGGTTACGCGCTGCTCAATAACCTGGTCACCAACCAGGCCTATATGCTTTCCGCCAACGACATCTTCTACGTGTCGGGACTGCTGTTCGTGCTCCTGGCAGGCATCGTATGGCTGGCACGGCCGGGCAGCTCGGGCGCCGGGAGCGAGGTCGCTGCCGGCGCGCATTAGATCTTCCGCAGCGTTCGGGGCGCCAGGAGCGCCGTGAGCACGCCCTGGCCTGCGCACGGCGATCCTTCGAATTTCACACACGCGACCGCGCTCTTCTTGAGCTCGAATCCCCCGGCTCGGGCGCCGCCGCGAACGCAAAGCGCGAGCAGGCGGCCAAGATGGGGTTGATGGCCGACGACGGCCACGCACGCGAGCTTGCCGCCCTGGCGCCTCAGCGCCTCGAGCACCTCCTCGGGCGAGGCTCCAGGGGAGAGTGCGGCGCACTCGACTGCCTTCGGCCAACGCGCCGCTTGCGCGAAGATCGTCGCGGTGTCGCGCGCGCGGACCAGCGGGCTGGTCAGCACCAGCGTCGGCCGTCCGGTGAGGCGTTTCAGGCCGGCGGCTGCCCGGCGCGCCTTCTTCACCCCTTCCGCCGTGAGAGGACGCTGGGCGTCATCGGGCCACCGCTTCGCGTCCCGAGGGAAAGCCATGGCGTGCCGGAGGATGAGAAGCTCCATGCTCAACGTCCGCTCGCCGCGAGCGCCGAGCCTCGGGCGCCGCTCGCGACCCGCAAATCATCGCCGGCGACGTGATCGATGCCGTTACCCTTGCTTGTGCTCCTGGGCATTTCATCGCGCAGCTCCTTCATGCGCGCGCGCAGCGCTTTCCAGGGCTTGCCGCGCAACCTGCGCCAGAGTTTCTCGATCTTCCCGCCCAAACGGGCCGCTTTCCGCGCGTGCAGCTCCGCCAGCCTGCCCATCAGAAAGAGCGTCCGGGAGCCGAACTCGGCCGGCGGATGAACTGCGAGTTGCGTCAGGTATCGTACAATCTCATCGGAGTCGTGTTGGGTACCGAGCCTGCCCTGGAGCTCGAGCAACGTCGCCAGCATCTCCTCGGCGGGTTCCGCGTACGTCGGAGCGACCATCTCGAGCGCATAGCGCAGCTTCTTCGTATGCACCCGCACGTTGTGGTACTGGCTCATCGGTGACTCGGGAGTCAGTCGGCGAACGCATTTGCGCAATTTCCGATAGCGCCTGCGGATCAGATCGGGCACAACGCGGAGCGCGGCCGCGTTGCGTGGGGATGCGGAGGCCGATTCCGGCATCGGGCGTGTGAGCCGGAGCCGGATCGGTAATCTCTCCAGCCAGTCGCGTGTGCGCTTGGTATCCAGGGCGCGTAGCATGGCGGCTCGCGCCGCTTCTCTCTCGGCGCCAAGATGCCGCAGCAGCGGGTCGAGTGCGGCGCCGTCGGCTTGCGGAAGCCTGCTGCGAAACGCTGTTACCGTCTCAAGGCGAATATCCGCGTCGCGGACCGCTCCCAACGCATCGAGCAGCCTCTTGAGCTTCGGCCGGCTCTTCCCGAGGGCGGCAGGGAGGTAGGCGCTAAAGAGGCTGAGGACCGTATTCATGCGACGGCCAGTCACGCGAAGTGCATGCAGTGCCTCGGGTTTTTCTCCGAGCCTTGCCGCGGGCTCATGGTCCCGCCATTCGCCGAGGAGTCGCTGCAGTGCTGCGGCGGCAAAATCGCCGGCACGGCTTGAAGCGTCCATGACAGGGCGTACGGGCTCGACTTCTCCGTCGGGCGCGCGCGCCCGCGGTGGCTCGAGAGAGGCCGAATGCAGCCCCGCGGCGAACTTGTTTTCCGTCGCGGGCTGCAGCCCGCATTCGGTGCGCAGCCGCGCCGCGAGTCCTTCGAGTGCGGCGCCATTGCGGCCGATCGCCTCGAGCTCCACACGCGTGAGGATCATCGGCCGGCGATGGCCGTCCGCGCGGGAGAACTGCGCCTCGTCGAGAGCCAGCTCGCCCACCTCTTCCGCGGCGTCGCGGCTGTGGACGGCGAATCGCTCCCGTGAGGTCCGTACCTCAAAGAGTGTCCGAAGGGGCTTCACTCCGATCACGTCGCGAACGCGCCGGCCGACGGGGCCGCTGGCGCCAACCAGGGCTTTGACCGTGCCTTCGGGCAATGACTCCGTGATCTCCCGCCGGTCGGCAACGTCCTCGCGGGCGGAGCGGAGGCCCTTCAAAGTCGCCTCGAAGCGGCCGCCCTTTTCGCGCACGCGAAGCGCGTAACCTGCGCGAAAGACGCGCCAGTCCTCGGTGTCCAGGTAGGTATCGCGGAGCTGCTGCGGGCTCACTGGCTCGATGCTCAGCTCATCCACGAGGGAGTGCCGGTCAAGCCAGTGGCGGACCACACCCAGGTCGGTCGCCGCCAGCTGCCACTCGAGCTCGCGTGCCTCTCCGCCGGCATCGCCAGCGTTCCTCGCGGAAGGAGGGGGGGAATGGTGGGGTCGAGCGGCCATGGGGTCGCCAAGAATAAACCCAAATTGACGCTTCCACGGCCGGTTCCGTATGATGCGCGCCCCCGTGCGGCGGGTTCTGGCGGGACGGTAGGCACTTATGGCAGGAGGCCGGGCGGCGCGGCATGATGCCGGGCAGCGAGGTACGACACCGAGCGAGTGGGCGATGCACTTCGCGTGCCCGTAGCTCAGTTGGATAGAGCACCGGCCTTCTAAGCCGGTGGTCGCAGGTTCGAGTCCTGCCGGGCACGCCAGCCGCTGAGGGAATCGGCGGGCACCCCCGGGGTCCGAAAGATCATGGGGGATGTGCGACAACGGTGGACGTAGCTCAGCTGGTAGAGTCCCGGGTTGTGATCCCGGTTGTCGTGGGTTCGAGTCCCATCGTCCACCCCACCCATCAAATGGGCCGTTAGCTCAGCTGGTAGAGCAGGAGACTCTTAATCTCTTGGTCGTAGGTTCGATCCCTACACGGCCCACCAATTAACCAGAAATATCAGTAGCTTGAGAGACAGCCGGGCTCGCAGGCTTCACTGGGCGCGTCATTTCGTGCAGACTCCGTGCAGCGACTTACTCACCGCTGCACGCAGTGCACCGAGGCGCACATGGCTTCAGTCCAGCGCATCGTCTCGCCGCTCA
>JBOIAQ010000137.1:0-6104 GCA_050739115.1 Steroidobacteraceae bacterium
ACTGCGGACATCTCACGCCAACCCCAGAAGGTGAAGCCAAGCTCCTCCGCTGCCTCCAAGTCTTCGGCCAGATGCTCGATACAGCTCAGAAATAACAGGATTTCGTTTCAAACGGCTAAAGTGACACAGCATTTTGATCCAGGGCGCAACCGGCTGCGGCGAGACGTATCTCGCGTGCGCCATGGCGCATCAAGCTTGCCGCCAGGGTTTGAGTGCGTTGTACGTACGCGCACAGCGTCTGTTCGAGGAGTTCAACCTCTGCCATGCAGACGGCAGCTTCCGCAAGCGCCTCGCCGCGATCGCCAAGATCAGCGTTCTCATCATCGACGATTTTGCCATCGCTCCCATCGCAGCGAGGGAACGCAACGATTTATTGGAGCTGGTCGATGACCGAGTCGGCACCCGTGCCTGCATCGTGACGAGCCAACTGCCCGTGTCGGACTGGCATGACTATATCGGGGACCCTACTTTAGCGGACGCGATCCTTGATCGCTTAGTTCACCGCGCGCATCGAATCCATCTGCAATCGAAGGAATCCTTACGCGACCGATATGCCAAGAAGGAACGCCTCAAGAGCAACGATAGCTCCCAGGCCGAGGGGTAAGTAGTGGATCGGTCAGCGCTCCAATCCGACAGAGCTTCTGCCGCTGACGCGGCAGACTGCATCGGTTACGGAATCGCAAAAGCGATCAAGAATCTCGGCCCCCGATCCGGACCAGGGAATTGCGCGAAATCTTGACTGATCCTGACCGACAGGAGTAGAAAACACCCGCAGCGCCGACTCGGCGGAATCGCCGGTCACGTTCCGCCGGGCCAACCGGTCATCTTCACGGGAATACGCACCATCCCCGAATCCGTGCTGCAGCCAGCACCCGTCAGGACGAAAAGCTTGGCGTACCGGGCGATGAACTCGCAGAGGGAAGATATCTCCATGTACATCAGGATAGCCGATGCGTCAAGGCATCTCGATGCACCGCCTTCGCTACCTTATCGGAACGTAACCCGAGGAATGCCGCGTGGCGCAAGCGGCCCTCGCTGGTCCACTCCGTGAATCGAATTTGCGCTACGAGCTCAGGTCCCGTCCACACGAATTGCCGCATCTCCTCCGCCGTGATCCCGCCGCCCCATCTCGAGCGACCGCTCGGAAGGTCGGCAAAGAGACATTTTGCAACGCAAAGCGGCTGCAAGCGGCGGCGAAGCTCGCCGCGGATATGCGGGGTGAAGCCAGCGCGCACCTTGCCGGCGAATTTGAGCGCTTTGCCCTCGAAGTACCCGACGACGAGCGCATCGATGCTGCTTCGACCGTCGGGCCGAAATCCGCCGATGACGAACTCCTGCTGGCTCTCAGATTTCAATCTCAGCCAGTCTTTCGAGCGCTCCCCGGGCTGGTAGATTGAGCCCCGCCGCTTTGCGATCACGCCTTCGAGCCCGAGGGAGCGCACCGCCTCGAGGACCTTCGAGTCGAGGACAGCTTGGTGAGCCCCCGAGCTTCAGGGCTGCGGCGGCGACACCGGGGTACATCGGTGTCAGGTTCTTGTGATTGCGCGACTGGAGTTGGACCATCTCGCCATCCTTGATGATGGGGGCGCGATAGCCGTCGAATTTCACCTCGTAGAGCCACCCCTCCCCTTCGGGCAGGCTGCTTCACGGCAATGGCGGCCATGGGAACTACGAACGCGGGCGGGGCATCAGGTTTCTTGGTGGCCATTGCGCCCACTTCGCGCTAGGTAGTAGGACGAGCGGCGTTCAATGCAGCGTCATACGTCACAACCGCTCGTGGCTTTGATGCGCCGAAGGGCATGGCCTGGAAATATTCGGGGGGCACGTCGGGAAGGACAAGGCCGGCATCTGCGCGAAAGCCAAACCGACCATAGTATTGCGGTTCGCCGAGCACTACGCAGCCGCAAGCGCCACGCTCGCGCAGGATGCACGGCCCCTCGCGTATGAGCTGCAACCCGATCCCGCGACGTTGATGTTTCGGCAGAACCGCAATGGGGCCGAGACCGAACCACCCAGGTGCGCCGTCCGAGAGTGACACGGGGGAGAATGCGACATGGCCTATCACGCTCCCGTCTGCCTCCGCGACAAGCGAAATGGGGAGCTTCCCAGCCGTACGCAACGCGTTGGTGATGTGTTGTTCGGTGTGACTCGTGTGCGGTGCGTTCAAGAAAGCGCTGATTGTCACAGCTTCAATTGCCATCACGTCGGCCGATATCTCACATCGGATTTTGACGTTCACTCGGCTCCCTCGGCGATCCACGGGGGCGCCGATAGTACTGTAGCCGGCCGTGGAGCGACCCGGAGGGTGCGTGACGCAGCCCCCCCGGGAGCACTTCTGATCCCGTGCGGTTTGGCGGTGCTCGGCCAGAACCGGCCCGTCGGAGGCCTGTCTCGATGTTCTCCATTTCGGTCAGTCGACCGCGGTAGAATAATTTGCGCTGTCATCCGACAGCCTCTTTAAACTTCCAGGCCGCAGGATTACCGAGGTAACCCAAGTCCATGGCGTGATACCGCAACGACCGCCCGGACGTTGCGATTGACGGTCCGCGCCTGTCGTCCTGAGGAGCCGATCTCGCCACTCGAGAAGGTCGTCCAGGATCGCCGCTTCAAGCTCCAGGTCCGCCAGCCTCCGCCGCTCGAACGGCGGTTCCGAAAGCGGTGTCCTAAAGTTCCGCAGCCGCTCTATCGAACGGCGGATGGTGCAGGCGTGGTTGGAGCGTAAACTGCCGAGATTCTCAATCATCTGCCGGAGACGGTCATGCCACAGATGCGAGTCGTTCAGGTCCCCAAGGCAAATGGCGCTTTCGAGCTCATCGAGCGGAGCATTCCCGAGCCGGCGCGCGGACAGGTGCGCATCGCAGTGCAGGCATGCGGTATCTGCCACAGCGACTCCTTGACCCGGCAGGGAGAGTTCCCTGGCCTGCAATATCCGCGAGTTCCCGGTCATGAGGTCATCGGGCTGATCGACGCCGTCGGCCCGGACGTTCCGGACTGGAAGCCGGGGACGCGCGTCGGCGTCGGCTGGCACGGTGGACACTGCGGCCATTGCGCCTCGTGTCGGCGCGGAGATTTCATCACCTGCCAGCGGGGTCAGATTCCCGGAATCACGTACGACGGCGGCTATGCGGAATACATGATCGCGCCCTTTGAGGCCTTGGCCTCGGTCCCGACCGAGCTCTCGTCTGCGGATGCCGCCCCGCTGATGTGTGCCGGCATCACCACCTACAACTCCCTCCGGCATAGCGGAGCGAGGGCGGGTGATCTGGTCGCCGTCCTCGGCATCGGGGGCCTCGGGCATCTCGGGGTGCAGTTCGCCGCCCGGATGGGCTTTCGCACCGTTGCGATCGCACGCGGGGCCGATAAGGCCCCGCTCGCACACAAGCTCGGTGCGCAGCACTACATCGACAGCACCGCGCAGGACACGGCAGCCGAGCTCACCAAGCTCGGCGGCGCGCGCGTGATCCTCGCCACCGTCACGGATGCCAAGACGATGTCCGCAGCCATCGGCGGGCTCGGTATCGACGGCAGACTGATGATCGTCGGTGCGTCCTTTGAGCCGATAGAGGTGCCTCCGCTCGCTCTCATCATGGCCCGACGCTCGCTGCAGGGGTGGCCGTCCGGCACGGCGAGCGATTCGGAGGACACACTGACCTTCAGCGTCCTCACGGAGATTCGGCCGATGATCGAACGATATCCGCTCGAGCGGGCCGCCGAGGCCTACGATCGTATGATGAGTGGCAAGGCGCGGTTCCGCGTCGTACTCACCGTCTCGTGATGATCGAGGTCAGCTCACACGTTGCTGAGGCTCTGCGAGAGAGAACGCTCGCAAGCGTCGTCACCGTGGCGACGCTCGGAGAGTAACCATCACGATCCTGTGATTGAACGGGAGTTCCGCCGCGTCCTCGGCCTTTGTGTAGAGAACTGGCTCAAGCCTTGAGCCCAGATGCACACAGGAAATAGGCGGACAGGAAGCCAGAGTCGGCCATTTTGAGACGTTCAGAAGCAGGCCTGCGCCTCTCCGGTGCGGACACTCGGCTCATTCGATAGGCTAGGCGCCATGACAGCCTGGACTCGCTCCCGTAACATCGCGGTCATCCTGATTTTGGTGGCTTGCGGTGCTGCGGGGTACTATTTATTTGCTGGCCGGGGCCCTGGGAAGGTTCATACACACACCGATCCAGCGCCTTCCCAGACGAACAATTCCGCAGCGCCTCAAGCTGTTCACTTCGCCAAGGCGGTCGATGTCAAACGGCAGCCCCAAGTAGATGCTGCCGAAAAGCCCGCGACCCCTGCGCCTCCCTCGCTCGACGGCAGGACAATGGTGAATTGCCACCGTGCGTTCCCTCCCGGCCTACCAAAAGGCGTTGCGACCGGCTCAAACCCGGAGATACGACCGGAAGGCGCATCTGCCAGCAGTTGATCGTGGAGGACGCCCTCTCCCAGCAGACTATGAGGGGTGAAGCGGCGGCATGTCCTTCTTCCCTCTCGACCGCTTCTGGGTACTACGAGGCGCTCCGGGCAGCGGCTCAGGCTGGGATGTAAGGACGCGTAAATAAATAAAGGTCTCAACGGCTGGGAAGGATGAGGTAGTTCCATTCGCCATGAAACCTATTGGGTTGCAACTTGAGGGCCTTCATCTCATCAGCGCTCACCTTGCGTCCGGTCGAATATTTGCGCCGGTCCAATCGACACCTCACCGTCAATCCCTTCGCGGTGGTGGTTCTGGCGATCAAATGAACGATCGTCTCGTAGTCGCGCAGGGGTTCCCCGCGCCAGTTGGACGAGATGAAGGAAAAGAGTCGGTGCTCCACCTTGTTCCACTTGCTGGTGCCGGGAGGGAAGTGACAGACCGAAACAGTGAGTCCGGTCTGATCGGCGAACTTCTGCAGCTCAAGCTTCCACAGCCTCAGACGGTAGCCGTTGCTTCCCCCGGAATCGGCGGTAATGAGGATGCGCCTCGCTTTCGCATAGATTGCGCGGCCTTCCGCCCGCCACCATCCGCGGATAGAGGCGACGGCAAAGGCACCGGTATCGTGGTCGGTACCGATGTTGACGAAGCCGGCATTGCGTCCTATGTCGTAGATGCCGTAGGGGTAGGCGCGAGGGACCGTGGGACTGGGGAAGTCGTGGCCCTCAACGTGCAGCGGCTGCTTGGCGGGCAACCACTGCCGGCCTTTGTTTTCGTAGTTGCCGATGAGCTCCTTCTTCTTGGTGTCGACCGAGATGACCGGCAGGCCCTCGCGCAGATACTTCTTGACCTCGGCGCTGATGTGCCGAAACTGCGCATCCCGGTCGGGATGATCCGCTCCCTCCTCGGTCTTGCGGTTGCCCTGCAAGCTGTAGTGCTGATCATGCAGCAGCTGCGCCACCTTCATGTGACTGACCGGATGGCGGCGCGCACTGAGGCTGCCAGCAATCACCCGCGTGCTCTTGCCAATCCAGCGCAGCGGGGACTCCGGGTCCCCTCGAGTGTGTCCCTCGATCATCTTGTCCAGCGACTCGAGCAGCTCGGGATCGGAAACCGTAATGCTCTTACGTCCCGCTCCCGGTCGGCGAATCCGGCCGGGCAGCAACGCCTCGCCCGCGTGGATCTCCCGCAGACCCTTGAGGATCGCCTTACGCGACAGGCCGCTCGCCCGGTGCACCAGCGAGACTCCGCCGTAGCCCAGGCTCATAGCCTCATTGGCCGCCGTCAGGCGGCGCGTGCGTTCGTCCAGGTGTGGCCAGATCGAACGCAGCTTTCGCTTCAACTCGGAAAGCGCAGCCTCCATGCCCGGGCAGCATAACACATTCGCTCATCTACTTGATACCGTTATTCATTTACGCGTCCTAAGTGCGCAGGATTGCTTCATTCAAGGATATTTCAGTTATCGCGAAGACCCGGACCAGATCAGCAAACAGCAGTATGAGGATTACGTTCGCTTGGCGAGAGAGTACATTTCTTCCGGCCTTCAGCGGGGCGATTGGGGTCTTGTGCGGTGGCTTGCGAGGTATTTACTCAAGAGTCCGGAGTTCTCGGACGTTTTTTGCCAGCCGCTTGGTGATGCTCGATCCACTTCTCGGTGAGTCGATCGAGCTCATCGAGTTGTTGCGGTGAGTAGCTT
>JBOIAQ010000138.1:0-5938 GCA_050739115.1 Steroidobacteraceae bacterium
GCCAACTTCTGCTCTCGCGTCGCGTGACCCTTGCGCTGTTGATTCTCGAAGGTTCAGCATTTGGAGCACGAAAAATCCGTGAGACAGTCCTATGGGGGCTTGACAGGGGTCAGGCCATATGAGCCCGCTACGATCCGCTCACCGGCCTCGCCAAGCGAGCGCTCTTCTGCGAGCGTCTCGATGCCGAGCTGAAGCTTCGCAACGAGGACTGGTCCGACGGCCCGCTGGTGGCCGTCGCCTTCGACATCCGGGGACTCGGCAGTCTCAACGCCACCTATGGGCAGCCCTTCGGCGATCTGGCCCTGCAGAGTCTGGCCGAGCGGTTGAAGCGGTACGCGGGCGAGGAGAGTCTCGGTTACCTCGGCGCGGGAACTTTCGTATTGATCGAGCACACGACCGAGCCCGCGCTCGACATGTCGCGTCTCGCGCTAGATGCCGGCGTGCTGGACGAGCCGTTCGAGATCGATGGCCGCCCGATCCGCCTCACGGTCAGTTGCGGCGCGGCCCTGCATACCGGGAATGCCAAGCATTCCCAGGACGGGGCGAGCGGCGCTCTGCTCGTGCAGCGCGCCGAGGCGGCGCTGAAGCGCGCGAAAGAATCCGGCGAGCACTCTTTACAGTACCGCCAGGAGATGAGTCACGAAACCTGCACGCGCGTCGCACTCGAGCACAAACTGCGTAGCGCAATCGATGAGCAGCAATTCGTGCTGCACTATCAGCCGCTGATCGATCTCAGGACGGGTGAGATCGATTCGGTCGAGGCGTTGCTGCGCTGGCGCGATGTCGACGAAGGGCTGCTGCTTCCGGGCCGGTTCCTCTCCGTCCTGGAATCCTCCGGGATGATGGTGCCGGTCGGCAATTGGACGCTGCTCAAGGCGGTCGAGGACCTGGAGGGCTGGTGCAAGGCGGGGTATCGGCCGATGCGCGTCGCGGTGAACGTCTCGGCGTCGCAGCTGAAGCAGCGCGAGGTCGTGCACAACCTGCTGGCACTCGCCGAGCGTCTGGCGCCACTCGTCGGTTTCGGGCTCGACATCGAGATCACCGAGACCACGCTGCTGCAGGACCTCGAGGGCACGAGCAACAAACTGCGCGAACTGCGAGCGGCGGGCATCCGCATTGCGCTCGATGATTTCGGCACCGGTTACTCCTCGCTGGCGCTGCTCTCGAAGCTGCCGGTCGATGTGCTGAAGATCGACCGCTCGTTCGTCACCGGTCTGCCGGATGACCCCGCGAGCGTGACGCTGGTGAGCAGCATCGTCGAGCTGGCTTCGGCCTTCGATCTGGTCACCGTGGCGGAGGGCGTCGAGACGGAGGCGCAGCTCGCGGCGCTTCGAGCCCTGCGCTGCAGCCATTCGCAGGGATTTCTGCACAGTCATCCCGTTTCCGCGAGCGAGCTCGAGCGGATGCTTACCCGCGAGCTCGGCCCGCACAGGCTCGTCGCGCGGGCGTTTTGAGCTCCAATTGCACGGGGAGCGGCTGGCCGCGGCGCTGCCGGGGCGGCGGCTCCTCCTCGCGCTCGATAACTGCGAGCACGTGATCGCCGCGGCCCGAGGCGAAGCGCACTCTCTAAGAAGAGGCCTCGGCCGCCGCGCCCGCGCCCGCGGGCGCGCTCCGGCGGGTCGCGAACCAGGAGCCGGCGAGAATCAGGCCGAATCCGGTGAGGCCGCCGACTCCCAGGCGCTCATCGAGCAGCGCGACGCCGAGGAGCGTGGCGACGGCGGGGTTGATGTAGGTCACGATCGAGGCACGGGCGGCGCCCACGTGCTTGACCAGATAAAACATCAACAGCATCGCGATCGCGGTACACACCATCCCGAGAATGGCGACCGACCAGAGCGCGAGGGGGCTCGGCAACCGGCGCGGCAGAGAGAGCATCGCCGGGACGAGCAAGAGCACGCTTGCGATCGAGAGGCTGCCGGCCACGGGACCGATCGAGTCGACCGAGTGGAGGTGCCTCTGGATGATGAGCGGGGCCATCGCGTAGCCGAGGGTCGCCACGAGCACGCATCCCACACCGGCCCAGGCGAGCGGCCCTTCGAGAGTGCCGAACCCCACCAGCGCAACCACGCCCCCGAGCCCGACGGCGAGTCCGGCGGCCCGCGCGGCCCCGAGCCGCTCGTGGACGCCGAAGAATCGGGAGATGAGCGCGATGGTGAGCGGCACGGTCGCGACGAGGATCGCGGTGACAGAGGAGGGGATCCAGCGTTCCCCCAGGGCGATCGCGGGAAACGGTATGCCGAATTCGAGCACGGCGAAGGCGAAGACCGCGCCTTTGTGGGTGACGAGCGCACGCAGGGCCCCGCGATGCCAGGCGATGGGTAACAGGATGAGCGCCGCGAGCGTGATGCGTCCCCAAGCGACATCGAACGGGGAGATCTCCTGGACCGCGATCTTGATGAAAAGATAGGGCACGCCCCAGACGATGCCGAGGGCGATGAAGGCTAGCCAGGTGCGTGCGTTCATAGAGAGCTAGGTTACGATAGCCGCCGCGCGCGCGCCTCTCTCGGGAGTATCATCGCCATGTCATCCGCCTACACTTCGACCACCGCCGAAAAGCGCCGGCGGTTCCACGAGCTGCATCGCAGCGGCTGCTTCGTGATTCCCAATCCCTGGGACGCGGGCAGCGCGCGCTATCTGCAGGCGCTCGGGTTCAAGGCGCTCGCCACTACGAGCTCCGGGTTCGCATGGTCGCAGGGGCAACCCGACGGCGGCGTGTCGCGGGAGACGATGCTCGGGCACTTGCGGGCAATGGTCGCGGCGACCGACCTGCCGGTGAATGCCGATTTCCAGGGTGGCTTCGCGCACGATCCTGAAGGCGTGGCGGTGAATGTGCACCTGGCGGTCGAGACTGGTGTCGCGGGCCTTTCCATCGAGGACTCGACCGGCGATATCGCCGAGCCCCTCTACGACTTCGAGGTTGCAGTCGCAAGGATACGGGCGGCGCGCCGCGCGATCGACCGCACGGGCGCCGATACGCTCCTGGTCGGGCGCGCGGAATGCTTTCTCGTCGGCCGGCCCGACATCGACGAGACGATCGCACGACTGAAAGCCTACGCGGGCGCGGGCGCCGATTGCCTCTACGCCCCGGGCATCCGCTCGAGCGAGCATATCCGCCGCGTCGTCGAGAGCGTCGCCCCGAAACCCGTCAATCTGCTCGTTGGGTCGGCGAGCGGGCTCTCAGTAACGGAGGTCGCGGCGTTCGGCGTGCGCCGCATCAGCGTGGGTGGCGCGCTGGCACGCGCGGCCTGGGGCGGCTTCATGCGCGCCGCGAAGTTGCTCGCCGAGCAGGGACGCTTCGACGGCTTTGCGGATGCGGTGTCGCACGACACCCTCGAGTCGTTGATGCGTTAGGCCGCGGCCGGCTTGCCCGCCAGCCCTCGCTGGCATGGCGAAAATCGAGATATCCCAGCGCACAGGCGACCGAGATCGCATCGATGTCGAAAGCGCCCTCGAGATGCTCCCGCTCCAGGGCATCGAGGCCGGTGCGCATTTTGAGCCATTGCCCGTCCACCCACTGTTGCCATCGCAGCTCCTTCGGTCGGAGCGCTTCCTCGTAGCGCAGCAACACGGCGGCATCCAGGATGCCATCCGCCAGCGCCTGTCGACGCAGCGCCGTCCAGCGCGCGGGGCCGACCCGAGGAAAGATGCGATGGCCACCCGCGAGTGCATCGAGGTATTCGCAGATGACCGGCGAGTCGTAGAGAGCGTTGTTGTCGTCGGTGATGAGCGCCGGGATCTTGCCAAGCGGGTTGCTCGAGCGCAGGGCGTCGTGGGGGTTGATCGGAGTCAGCGCAATGCTGATCAACTCTATGTTTCCGCCGAGCCCGAGCTCCGCCGCGGTGATACGCACCTTGCGGACATAGGGCGATGTGGGACTGAAATAAAGCTGCACGTGGATGCTCCTTAAATCCGACCGCCGATCTCATCGATGTGGCGCAGCAGATCGGCCGGATCCTCGTAAACGCGGATCGCGCCGGAGCGCTCGAGCTCATCTTGCCCGTAGCCCCCCGATAGCAGCCCCACACCGAGCCCGCGGGCGCGCCGCGCCGCGAGCATGTCCCAGATGCTGTCGCCCACGATGAGCGCGGAATCTATGGCGACGCCGAGCCGGGCGGCGGCCGCGAGGAAGAGATCAGGATCCGGTTTGGCGTGGTGCACATCGTCACGAGTGATCACCGGCACCTGCGCCGGATCGACCTCAAGGGCATCGAGGTTGAACTTCGCCGTGCCCATGCGGCCGCTCGTTGCGATCGCCCACGGGATGCGTGCCCGGGTCAGATACCGCAGCAACTCCATCGAGCCGGGCAGCGGCCGCACCCAGCGGGCGAGACGCGCGTAAGCTTCAGCGTGTTGGCGCTGCAGGGTCTCGAGAAGCGCCGGCGTGATCTCGATGGGCATCTCTCGCAGCAGCATCTCGGTGAAAAGACCGCCGCTCATGCCGATCTTGCGATGAATGCGCCAGACCGAGAGCTCGATGCCGGCCGCGTGCAGCGCTTCCTGCCAGGCGAGCACGTGCTGATAGACGCTGTCCACGAGCGTACCATCGAGGTCGAAGAGGAAGCTGACGTTGGGGCTGCTCATCGGTCGGCCTCGGCAGAACGCAATCCGCATATTACGCCATGGACTCGAGGCGAGACTGGCATTGGATCGGAGTAATGTCTTGACGTCCTCCCCGCCATCGGCCTTGTCAGGCCGCCGCTTGCGCGGCAATGGCGGGGATTCCTTCTGCAAGACGGCGACGTCCCGCCGCGAGAATGTTGCAAGCCGAGTTGCGATCCCGATCATGAGTCGTGCCACAACAACGACAGCTCCATTCCCTGATTCCAAGACCTTCCCGGCCGTGCGGGCCGGTGCGGCTGTTACAGACGCTACAGGTCTGGGTGGAAAACGCTTCGTCGATCTCTTCGAACCACACCCCTGCGTCATCGCACTTATATCGGAGCATGGTCCGCAACGCACTCCAGCCGGCATCGAGCACGGACTTGCCGTGTCCGTTTCTTGCGAGCGCGGAGGCATTGACGTTCCCGACGAAGATGGCCGCGTAGCCGGACTTGACGAGCCCGGTGCTGCACTTGTGGAGGAAATCCTTCCGCCGATTGGCGATCTTGGCGTGCACCGCCCGCACCCGGTCCTTCTTGCCGGCCCGCTGGGCGCGGGCGAGCGCGGGCTCCAAGTCCCGATAGAACCGCGGGGCCTCGATGTTCTCGAGCGACTCATCGGAGAAAGCGGCCAGCCGCTTGAGCCCAAGATCAATGCCCAGCGCCTCATCCTCAGGACTCGGAGCAAATCTCGCTTCGAGCGTTCTTTTCGCCGGGACCGTCACATTGAGGTATCAGCGGCCGCGAGCGTCTTGGGCGATGCACCCGGCGCGCAACTCGTAAGTGGAAAGCCCGAAGCTGTCCCAGAGCGAGAGCCAGCGGCCCTGGAAGAAGACCTGCCCGTGGGCATAGCGAACCGCGCGGGCTTTGAACGGAATCCATCCGAGGGAGCGGCGGCCACCGCTGCTCACACGCCAGCGCAGGCTTTGCCTTGCGATGCTGACTCCGACGCGTCACGTACTCTTCGGCCACCTGCTGGAACACGGCCGAGCCGACCGCGAGTCCCTCGCGGCTCGCTCCGTTGAGATAGCTCTGCAGCTCCTGTGCGCCGATGAAGCGGTGCTCCCGCCGCAGCACCTGCAGCGAGAGATCATTGCAGTAGTTCCATACGAAATTCACGGCACGGGCCATCTCGGCCAGCCTCCGGCCGTGCTTATCCTTGATACGCAGTCGAAGGACGCGGACTGGGGTTTGACAACGAGGCATACTGGACACGCATAAGGGGTATCTGCCTAGCTCCACTAAGCCATTATGCGCACCACCTGCAGCGGGTGGATCAGATTATTGTAAGTCACCGGGTCTGTGGCGACGGCTTGCTGCACGAGCCGGTAGAACAGCAG
>JBOIAQ010000139.1:0-5863 GCA_050739115.1 Steroidobacteraceae bacterium
CCCAAATGCCTTCCGCCTTGCCGTGCAAGGCGCAGGAGACTACCAAACGGATTTGTCTGTGTCCAGCTCCCCCTTCAGGAGAGCGCCGGAAAGCTCAGAGATGTGTGGAATAGACAGAAGGATTGGGTTAAGTGAACCCAATCATTGCATAACGGCGGCTGATTTTCCTCAGGCGGCGACCTTCAGATAATGCAACAGCTCGTCTTGCACAGCGGGATTAGCGCTCAAGGTGAGAGTGAGGCAGCCCTTTGGGTTCGTCAGCCGACCCGCGCGTTGGATCAGGCGCATTCTGAAGGTTCCCAGGCGTGCGAAGGACCACCACGGAGCACGCTGTTCGGTCGTGCCGCGCTCGGCCTCGTCAGCCGACATTTGCAGTTCGCGGTTGAGATTGTGCGCCATGATGGCCGAGAGCAACCAAGTCTGGTTGGCCGCGCGGCGCCTGCAGGGGATGTAATCCATCTGAGTCTGAGATTTCAACTCCGCGAAGATCGCTTCCTGGGCGCCGCGACCGTTGTGCAGGGCCAGGACCTTTCGCGCCGACAGCGCAGCGTTGGTGAGGATCACTTTGAACTGGTAGCCGTATTCGTAGGGAGCGAAGAGATTCAGCTGCACCGGCCCTTTGCGCTGTTGCGGCTCGCGGGTTCGGATAAAGATGAAGCGGCGTGTCTCCTCCCAGCAGTTCGGTTTCCAGTAACACTCGAAGAAACGCACGTCTCGATCGGCACGGTGCCACAGAATTCGCTTCTCGACCTTCTTCTTCAGCTGCGCGAGACGCTCAAAGGGCACCGAGATCGTGTACTGGATACCGAGCGCATCGAGCGCACGAACGATTTCCTCGGAGAAGAACGCGCAGTCCATCCGCACCTCGAGGACCACGCGCGGCAGGATTTGCCGTATTTCACTGAGGCAATCGAGGATGAAGCGCCGCGCGCCATTGGAGTCGTGGACGTTCCCGGGACGGTGCCACACATCCAGCACCTGACCGCTTTGAGCCACGGTGCAGAACAGCGGGTAGTAACTGCGCTGGCCCTTCTTTTTCCGGTTGTAGCCGACCGCGGTCCCCTCGGCCATGCGCGTGGTCCCAAGCACCGAACCGTCGAAGTCCAGCGTCAGCCGTGCCGGAGCGAGCGCCTCGAGCCGATCAAGCACCAGAGAGCGCGACAGTGTCCGATACTCCCTCACCGCCGTCTTGTCCAAGCCATCGAGCGTGCGGCTGACAGTGGCTACGTCCGGCAGGCGCTTCAGGCCCAGCAGCCGCTGCACCATCGGGTCGTCTTGGTAGTAGCGCAGCTCAGACAGCCGCCGGTAGCCGATCAACAGGTGCACGATCAGCAGCATCACGATCGTGCCGTGCCCGAAGATCGGGCTGACCTTCAGGTGCTCGAAGCAGCCGCGCAGTCGCTGCCTCAAGCGCAACCGCTCGAGGAGGGGCTGGAAGACGATGAGTCCGGCAAAGGAAGTCAGCTGCTGGTCCTCGAATCGGATCTCAGGCCGCGCTCGGGCTTTCCAATGAACCTCGGATTTGCTAACCTTCATGTAGACGGTCGCCTCTCTGGTTTGTTTGATGTGTGGCAACACAATCATATCAGAGTTGAGGCCGTCTTTTCATTTCCAACTGGCATTTCCCTCCGTCTTCAACCCTCACCGAAGGTGAGAGTTGGAGAGGCTTCGCCAAACGTCGCTCACGCTGGATTTGCCGACTCAGCAGCATCGAAGGCGGGAAATTTATGCACCTGGCGGGTGAAGTCGACAGATACATGATGGACCTCATTTGAAGGTGAACCGGCAAGGCATGCAGCAAAATCTCCGGCAACGGCCGGTCCCTGAGTGGCCGTGACTACCCGAATACATGCAAGTCGTGAGTTACTACCGACGCCCGTCATCTCCGGATGCCAACCGCAAGTATCAGACCCATGTTGTCGGCGCGAACCGGCCGCGGCGCCCGCAAGCCCTGCGCGATGGCGAGGCGGCCAAGAAGCGCCGCTGACCCGAGGAGGCCCGCTCGTCGGGGTGAGATGCAACAGCTGGCGATTGCCACAGCTTAAGGGTAAGCGTTACAGGGCGTGGCGCTTCACTTCCACCGAGGCTGTTACGACAACCTCAGGACTGGTCGCGAGCCGCCGAGGGGAGCCTCCGAAGGCGAGCCCCACGGTCGATGAGCACGCTTGGTAGGACGCCGACCGATCATTCAGGAACGATTCTTGGCTGCGCTTGCTACTTTGCAGCACGGGCCAAATATTGAGTACTAACCACGACCGTGCCATGCTGGCCGGGATTTATGTAAGCGAAGATAAATAGCAGGCGGCGCATGCCCGTGCCAGGATCGTCAGTGGGGCAAGCAGTACAGCGTTCCATACATCATCTGATGGAGTCCTTCGTAGCGTGGTACGGGGAGGTGCCAGCGCGGGCGAAGAGGGTTGGCGACTCTGCAGCCAGGATGCATGCCGCACCATGGATACGGCTCAGCGACGCTCGTGGGACGACTACCGCCTGCGTCATCGGGTTCCAGGCTGAGCAGAACTGGTGGACTCTGTTTTTTGATCGCATCCAAGCGCTCGGAGTCGGTGATGCTGAGGTGTGGCGCGTCGAGTCATACGGTAGCACGGGCCAAAGCTGGGTCGATCTCTTCTACTACTTCCCCGACGAGTCTCGTTGGGAACACGCCAAGTACCTTCATACTTACGACGAGTTGGATTCAGGCGATACGGCGGTACCTGTTGGTCCAGGAGAGCCTCAGTGAGGCCGAGATTAAGAGCAGGCGGAGCTCGGCGTAGATCTCACTGAGAGGCGAAGGTTTCAGGACCGCCTTGTCGTACAGCCAGCTCATCGGCGCGATCTCCTGGCCAGAGAGCACGATCACGGGGATTCCCTGAGTCTCGGGCCGTACACGTAAATGCCCACACAGTTTGAGGCGGGTCATCCGGGGCATGCTCTGCTCGGTGACGATGAGATCCGGCTGCTGCTCCTCGATGCGGTCAAGCGCCTCGGTCCCATCCGATGCGGTCACGATGTCAAGCAACGGTTCGTCTCGGAGACCACTCGCTTCGTCGCTCCGAGTTCCGATCCCGGCCTTCATCAGGAATGCAATGCACAGAATCGCCACGGAGTACGAACAGCTCGCCAGGGTGGCAGCGCAGTTCATCGCGGCTCGTGCTGCCGGGGTAGTTCCTCGGCGCGGAAAATAACGCTTACCGCGCTTTGAATGGCCCGCGAAATAGAAAGGCGGGTACGCTGTGAGCGCCGTCGAGCGGCATGACCTCCTGGCAATCCCCGGACGGCGTCATCCTATCCCGATGAAAACGGCCGCGGCGCATGGCACCCATTAATCTCGATCACCGTACCGCGCATGCATTTCACGATCCGAGCCGGCGGCCCGCCGCGGATTATCGGGGAGGCTAAGCCCCGACCCGCTCCTTAAAGCGCTGTGCGCGCACCAACGCGGCGCTCGAAGTTGGCGTGTAAATGGGGCTGGTAATCGACGGCCAGAGCGATGGGTTCGTCGATCCGCTCGAAGGCAAGCGCATCGGCTTCCCCCGCGGCAGCACTCAATGCTGCGACCCTGGGGAGGATACCGAGAAGTAAGCGCCGCAGCTCGCCCGCCATCCGCTTGAGCGCTCAGGGCCGACGCGCCGCCGATTGTGCGCGGTGCCCCACTTCGGACGGCTTTGCGGCGCGCGCCGGCTCCGCGAGCAGGGCTTCGAGTTTCTCCGCGGGCATGGGCCGCGCGTGCAGATACCCCTGCGACTGATCACAGCCTGCGTCCTTCAGGAACGCGAGCTGGGGCTGCGTCTCGACGCCCTCAGCCACGGTCAGCAGACCGAAGGCTTGCGCAAGGCCGACGATCGTCGGCACAAGTCGCGCGGCTGCCGGGTCTGCGGGTAGTCCCATGATGAACGAGCGGTCGATTTTCAGTGTATCCACGGGTAGGGCCGAGAGCCTGCTCAGCGACGAGTACCCCGTGCCGAAATCGTCGATCGCGACTCCCACGCCGGCCTCTCGCAGCGTGCGCAGCTTCTGAACCTCGGGCGAGCTGGGGTCGACGAGGAGGCTCTCCGTGATCTCGAGATCGATGCCCCAGCCATCGATCATCCAGTCGCCGAGGAGCTTCAGCACCTGATCGGCGAACCCGCGCCGCTTCAGCTGCAGCGGCGAGCAGTTCACGGCGACATGGACCGGGGGTAGGCCCGCCGCTTGCCAGCGGCGGCAGTCGGCTGTCGCCTGCCGCAGGACCCACTCACCGACCTCGACGATCATGCCCGTCGACTCGAGGACGGCCAAAAACTCCGCGGGCGACACCATGCCTCGCTCGGGGTCAATCCACCTCAGTAACGCCTCCACGCCCGAGATGCGGAGATTTGCGATGTGGATTTTGGGCTGATAGAAGAGTGTGAATTGCTGCTGATCGAGGGCGCTGCGCAGGCGATGCTCGAGAGCGAGCCCGGCGGCAAGCTTCGAGCTCAGATCGAGACGGTGGTGGAGGTACTGTTCCCCGGCCGCCTTCGCCTGTCGCAGTGCGGCTTCTGCGTTCTGCAAGAGCGACTCGGCATCGGTGCCCTCAGGAGCCTGGCAGGCGAGTCCGGACTTGACGGTCGCCGGAATGTCACGACCTTCGATCCGGTAAGGCCGCTCGAAGAGCGCGAGCGTGTGCTGACGGAGCTGGTGCGCGGCAGCTTGCTCGCCGCCCGCGCGCTCGAGCACCATGGCAAAGCACCCGGCGCCGAGGTAGGCGAGCGGCTCGGTGTTATCGAAGAGACTCTTGAGGCGGTCGGCGATCCTTTGCAGGAGGTAATCGCCCGTGTGTCGGCCGTACGAATCGTTGATGATCCCTAAGCGCTCGATGTCGAGCACGGCGACGGCAGGCTGCGGGTCCTCGGCTTTGCGCTCGGCCATGCCTCGCGCGAGCCGCTCGCAGAAAAGCGCGCGCTTGGCAAGCCCCGTGAGTGGATCGAAGTACGACAGGAACTCGACCGCGCTCTCCTTCTCGAAATATTGAAGCGCGAAAGAGAGGTTGGCCGCGACTTCCTGCAGCAGCCGCAGCTCTTCGTCCTCCACCGCATGGCTCTCCGGCGCGGTGAGCACGAGGACTCCCACCGTTGTGCCGTCGACCGTGAGCGGCAGGGCCACAATCGACCGGAATCCCACCTTGCGCAGAGTCGGCCAGCTGGCGATGGAAGGGTCGAGGCACCCGATATCGTTGCAGACAAACACCTCGCCCGAGCGCAACACCCGCCCGGTAACACTCGTATCCTCGCTCGCCGTGTGCGCAACCGAGAACACGAGACTGCGCATGTACGCATCATCGCGGCCGGCCCAAACGCAGGGCCGAGCAGTGCGGGTACCCGGCTCGAGAAATGACACGATCGCGGCGGAGTAGCGACCGTCCGTCACGGCGATGCGACACGCTTCCCGGAACAGCTCGATCCGGTCTCGGATGCGCACCACAGCGGTGTTGATGCCCGAGAGCATTTGCAGCACGCGGGTGAGGCGCCTGATGCGTAGCTGTTGAAGTTCACGCTGCGTGACGTCTCGGTCTGCGCCACGGAAACCGATCACCTGCCCGGCGGAGTCAATGAGCGCCAACGCATGGCATTCCAGCCAGCGAGTTCCGCCGTCCGCGTGTTGCCAGCGCGCGATCAACGGGCCCAGGGCGCGCGAGTTCTGATCGAGCGCTCTCATCGCTTCGCGCACGCGCGTCCGGTCGGTCTCGTGCAGCAGCTCACCGAAGGGTGTACTTAGTTCTACTGTGTTATATAACTCATGCTGTCAACGCCATGATTTGCCGCAGCAGGGGCACTGAGGCAGCACGCGAGCGATGGCGCGAGCCAGACGAAAGCGCACGCTGGCGATCGACCAGGGGTTGTGA
>JBOIAQ010000140.1:0-5808 GCA_050739115.1 Steroidobacteraceae bacterium
CCCAAGCCTACTGTCGCATCTCGAGCTACCTTCAGACCATGGCCAACCAAGGCTACAACCCTCTCGTCGCGATCCAAATGGCCCTATCCGGTCAGCTCTACGCCGAAACCGGGTGAGCAGTTACCCCCGGCAAACGCTTTAATCGCGCTTTCGTCGGTCCACCAACTCAACGTCACGATCTCGGAACGCTCCGAATCCAGATCTCGCGTCGCAATCGCTGCGCCGAGATTGCCCGACGCGGCACGATAGCCTGCAATTCCGGTTTCGAGCACGTACCGAACGTACTCGTCCTTTAGTTCGCGGCGAATCTCAGCTCGCCATTCCCGAAGAACACTCATGCCCGCTTCCTTCGTGATCGTGGATTCCCCAGGGCGCATCTCACCACCCCTCAGGATGCTGATGATCACATTTCCCGATCATCCCGCGCAAACGTCGGGAACGGCGGCTTGGTGGAAGCATGACCGTGCTCTTTGCCTGCCGGCCTGTGGCCGGTCAGCGACACCATGACAAGGGTTGCCGCCCGCAGCGTATGCGTGTCGTGTGCGACAATGGATTGAAATTCCGTCGCGCGGATCACCAAGATTCCGCTAAAGGCCGGGCTTCGACCTCGAAGCTCCAGGCGCTCGAGTCCTGGCATGTAAGGCGGAATGCAGTTTCGGCCACCGCGGATGGCTTGATGAAGAAGCTATCCGGCTTGTCCGGCATCCTCTGGCGCGTTCTCGGCAGGTCAACGACTCCGTCCACGATGATCAGTGAGACATGGATGCCTACCGGCCACAGTGAGCGCGCCATGGATTCGGCCAGGCTTCGTTGCGCGGCCTTTGCAGGCGCGAACGCTGCCGACTTGGGGCCTCCGCGTCGTGATGCCGTGGCTCCGATGAATACGATCGAGCCGGTCCTCGCAGCCTTCATGTCCGGGATCACCTGCCGAGCGCATAGCAGCGCCCCGTATGCGTTCACACGCCACGATTGCTCGAACTGCTCGGGCGTGATGCTCTCGATGTCCGCGAACACGCCCGATCCCGCGTTGTAGAGCAGGACACCGATCGGTCCGAGCTCAGTCCTGACCGCAGCGAACGATTGAGCTACCGACTCTGCAGACGCGACATCGCACTCAAATCCGCGTGTACCGTGGATCTCGCTTTCGAGCGGGTCGAGATTGCTGCGACTCCTCGCGAGCATCGCCACCGCATACCCGGCTTCCGCGAAGCGCCTCGTCAGGGCGGCTCCATTGCCCGGGCCGACTCCCGCCACCACTGCTACCTTTCTCTTCGCCGTCATCGACAACACCTCACACGCCGAGAGCTGCCGAAGCTCATCGCCGTCCGTTCGTCAGAGTATACGCTCGAGCCGAGCGAAGCTCGCCTTCAGGGACCTCCGCAAGCGATTGGCCGGACTCAGGATGGCCACTGCAACAATCGAGGAGCGATTCGTTGCTGCGCGCTTGCGGATTACGACAATCGCAGCAACGAAGCCGGCATGACGAATCGAGCGATCCGAAGGTCCGCAAGCAGGACGATCACAATCTCCATGTGACCGGCAGCTCTTGGGTCGTGAAGGCACGGAAATCGCCTTGCCGCCCGAACCGCTCCGGTATTGGACCTGATGCCCCGGCCGTTGAGGTTCATAATACGCGAGCGGAGCATGCCGGCCCTTGGCGATGCCGGCACCCCGGCCGCACCCCTTCAAGTCGACGGGCAACCCCCATGAGGCACTCGCCATGAAAGCTGTCCGATTCAACCAATACGGCGGTATCGACGTTCTACAAATCACCGACGTTCCAATTCCCGAGCCCGCGCAGGGCGAGGTGCTCGTGAAGGTGAAGGCCGCGTCGATTAATCCCGGTGAGGCGAAAATCCGCGCAGGACTACTTCACGCGAGATGGCCGGCCACCTTCCCGTCCGGCGAGGGCAGTGACTTCGCCGGGATCGTCGCGAAGCTCGGTGGCGCCGCGCCAGGCCTCGCGGTCAACGATGAGGTGATCGGCTTCACGAATCGGCGGGCCAGCCACGCCGAGTATGTAGTCGTCGGTGCAGCCAACTTGACGCGCAAGCCGGCGAATGTCTCCTGGGAGGTTGCCGGCTCGCTGCCCATTGCCGGCAGCACCGCCTATGCGGCCGTGCGCGCGGTATCCCTGAAGCCCGGTGACACCGTCGCGGTATCCGGCGCCGCGGGCGGTGTTGGATCCATCGCCGTACAGCTGGCCAGGCGGGCCGGCGCGAGCGTGAGTGGTATCGCGGGTCCGGGCAATCACGACTGGCTGATGGCCCATGGTATCCGCCCGGTTGCGTATGGCGAGGGCCTGTCCGATCGGCTGCGTGCGGCACGCCTTGATGCGTTGATCGACACCCACGGCGGCGGTTATGTGAAGCTCGCGGTCGATCTCGGCTTGGCACCCGAGCGGATCAACACGATCATCGACTTCCCGGCCGTTCAGCAGTACCACGTCAAGGCCGAAGGCAGTCAGACAGCGCTGAACGTCGCGGTCCTGGCAGAGCTTGCCCGGCTGGTGGCCGCCAGTGAGCTGGAAGTGCCGATCGCGGCGATCTTCCCGTTGGCCGACGTGCGTAGCGCATTCGCATTGCTCGAAAAGGGCCACACCCGGGGTAAGATCGTGCTGCTGCCCTGAATTCCGAGCGCGCTGCGAGTTCAAACATCTCGTGCATTGGTACTTCCACAACGTGCCGTACGAACAGCTCTGGAAGGACAACCGTCGCCGCGCCAGCTCCGCCATCCCGACGGTAGAGGTGCTGCGGACCTACCGTCACGACTACCGGGTCATAATGGTCGGCGATGCCAGCATGAGCCCGTACGAGATCGTTCAGCCCGGCGGCAGCGTGGAGCACTGGAACAGTGCGTCCGGAGCGGTGCGGATGCAGCGGCTCTGCGCGACTTTCCCGCGCCTGGTCTGGCTCAATCCAGTCGGAGGCGCACTGGGAATACACCGCTTCAATTCGTATTCTGGTAGGGGAGCGCATGTTTCCCCTGACCCTTCAGGGTCTGGACTCGGCTATCGCGAAGTTGCGCTGCACGTCGCAGTTGCCGCCGCGGACGGATTTGCGGAACGAATGTGAACCGTTGTCGAAGGTCGACCAGATTTTGGCACAAACCGGCGCCGAACGATGACCGGGAGAGGCGATGATTTTTTTAGTCAGATCGCACGGTTGCGAGGCCGATTGTCTGGTCCGAATTGGACGCCAATCCCTGGTAACTGTTCGACGCCTGTTAACACCCTTTGGGCGCCACCCGTGCTCGCGCACCCGATCGGCCGCTTGAGGGCGCCCTTGTGGTCGATGTGGGACCACTCGCCGATCGTCATCGGCGGCTGCATCCTGGTCCTCGCCGTGTATCTGCGCGGATATTGGCGCCGGCGTGCGAAAGCCGAGCGAGTCAATGTCTGGCGGGCGATCTCTTACGTGAGTGGCGTTCTGCTCACCTATTTGGTTCTGCAGAGCCCCATGGACGCCCTGGCCGACCACATCTTTTGGATCCATCGCATCCAACACGTGGTCCTGCACCACTGGATTCCCATGCTGCTCGCGCTCGCGGCGCCCATACCCGAGCTGGTGCTGGGATTGCCGCGCTGGGCGCGTCTGTATGTCTTGCGACCGATCCTGCGCAACCGCGGTGTGCGCGGCACCTGGTCGTTCATTCAGCATCCCGTGGTCGCGCCGATGCTGTTCGTGGGCCTGATTTACTTCTGGCTCACCCCGTCCATGTTTCAGTACGCGACCCTCAACCAGAATGTGCACGACATCATGCACGTCTCCATGTTGGCCGAAGGGATCCCGTTCTGGTGGTTGATGCTCAGCCCCAGGCCCGGGCGGGTTTCTTACGGCAAGCGCTTGATCATTCTGTGGGCGATCATGCTGCCGCAGATCCTCGCTGGGGCTTACATCACGTTTACGCCGAAGGTGCTTTATCCGCTTTATGCGATCGCGGATCAGGGATGGGTCAGCTCCTACATTCGGGATCAGCGCCTCGGTGGGCTCGTGGTATGGATTCCCGCGAGCATGATGAGCGCGGTCGCGGGGCTGATCGTGATTCGGTGGTGGATCCGGCAGGTCCGACAGAGCGATGCGGCATCCCGAAGAGCACGAGTCACCGCGGCTCCCCCCTTGGGCCGTGAGACGGTCGTCGATGGCTCGTCCTAGACGCGACCAATCATGCGCATCCTGAAGGTTCCCGGGCGTGCAAAGGGCCACTACGCAGCACGCTGTTCGGTCGTGCCGCGCGCGGTTGTGCCATGATGGCCGAGAGCAGCCTCTCGAGGTCGTTCGCTGCGGCGCGACGGCTTGATACGCGGTGATCGTCGAGCCATCCTTTCCACCGGGGCGAGATTCTCTCCGTTCAGCCACCCCATTTTGAGGTACGTTCATTGGCTATGGTATGTGCAATTGACTGCCGACCAGCGCGCCTTCGTCCGCGACGCGATCGCAAGCGGCCGTCTGCGGCACGACGTGGACGCCGTGCGCGAGGCCTTGGCGCTGTGGGAACAGGCCTGACCGTTCGCTTCCATTACGAACAATGACCGGAGCGGATCCTCAGGTGTCGCCCGCGGCGCGAGTGCCGTCCGGCTGGGGGCACGCGTTGCGCTACGGTGCGACCGGCGGCGTGCTGATACTCGTCGGTTTCGCCGCCGGCCTCTTTCTCGGTCATGCGCGCTCCGCGGCGCCGAGGCTCCCTGATTTCGGACCCGCACCGCATTACACGCTCACGAATCAACTCGGCGAAGCCGTCTCCTCGGCGCGCTTCGCCGGCAAGGTGCGCGTGGTCACCTTTCTCTTCCCTTATTGTACGACCTACTGCCCGCTGATCGCGGCCCACCTGATCGGTTTCGAGCATCTGCTCGAGCAGTCGGCGATGAGGGACCGCGTCGAGATTGTCGCCTTTAACTTAGCGCCAGGTGAGGTGGGACCACAGCAGATGCGCGAATTCCTGACGCAGTATGGCTGGAATGCCTCTGACCCACACTGGCAGTTCCTGACCGGCACGCTCGCCCAGATCCATCGCGTCGTTACCGGGGGATATCACGTGGACTTCGAGCGCGTCGCAAACACCGGGGAGGATTCCGAAGTGGAACTGGAGCCCGGCCAAGCGCCGCAACTGACGGTCGCCAATCCGCTGGCTGAGAAAGTGAAGCCGGACTTTGACATCGCGCACAACGATACCATTGAGATCGTCGGGCCTCGTGGACACATTCGCGGGATTTATGATGACGCCGACGTCGTTTCAAACGAAACCTTGTGGAACGACGTCCAGCGGCTTCTGAGGAACTGATAGCTGCGGCGTGTGGCTTGGCCGACGCGCAATCGCGCACCTAGACGTCCAACGGGTACGGCTGCGTACAATGGGCAAAGGAGTTTCCCCCAAGGATGCCCATCTGGAATTTCTGTCCGGGGTGCGCGGCACTTCGGCGAGCGACTGGGAGATAGCGAATGGCAACGATCAAGGTACTGCAGAACGGTCCCTATCAGGTCCAGGGCGATGACGTGACGGCCGTCGACTGGAACGGCGTGAATTATGCCGTGACCAAGCGCCCGTTCTATCTCTGCCGCTGCGGCGGCTCGACGACGAAGCCGTTCTGTGACGGCACGCACTCCAAGGTCGGGTTCAAGGCCGCAGAGGCCGCAGTGCCCGAGAGCGTGGATCGGCCGGCGAAGGGCTGAATGCAGGGGGCGAGTGTGCTGAGCCCAGGTGCTCTGCCAATCAGTCCGGCAAAAGGGGAGAGGCGGCCATGCGCACTCGTCAAAACTGAACGTAGCTCAGGCGCGAAACCCGTGCAAATGCGCGTTCACGACCGACCAA
>JBOIAQ010000141.1:0-5714 GCA_050739115.1 Steroidobacteraceae bacterium
CGGATGTACTGGCCCAAGGAGCGCCCGCCCTCCATCCTCGACGGTAGCTGGAAGCCCCCTGCTGTGATTCGGGTTAATACCTGAAAGTAGATTTATAGGATCGAGAGAAAATGGTTGAAGATTGGTAAGTTATTGGTGGCCAGGGGCGGAATCGAACCACCGACACGCGGATTTTCAGTCCGCAAGGAAGCGTCCAGAGCGAGCCAGGGAGTTCTGCTCAGTTTCGTAACCATCTGAATTCCTTGATCCAGTCGTCTCGGCGTGGCTATCATGGTCCGAGGGATGCCGGTGCGCTACTGCAACCGTACTGCAACCAGATCCACTCGCGGACTCGCGCGCGACGCGCGGACTATCGGGGAAAGATGTGGTCAAGCTCACTACCAATGCTCTTCGTGCCTCCTGGCCCGGGAAGGATCGCTGGCTATCCGACGGCGGGCCGCGCGGCGCCGGGCGCCTGGTGGCGAGGATTACCCGCGAGGACGTGGCGTTCTACTATCAGTACTTCGCCGCGGGGGGTCGCAAGCGCTTCCTGGTGCTCGGGTGCTACGACACACAGGGAGTGCGGGGTCTCTCGCTCCCGAAAGCCCGCGACCGGGCTGCCGAGCTCTCCGCGCTGTACCGGAGCGGCGCGACCGACCTACACGCGCATTTCGAGCGCGAGCGCGCCGCCGAGGAGCGAGCGCGTCGAGCCGAGGACGAAGCCGCCCGGCGCGCACAGGAGGAAGCGCAGCGCTCGACGCTGCGCCAGCTTCTCGAAGCATATGTCGCCCACCTCGAGCGCCTCGGAAAGCAATCAGCGCCCGATGTGCGGAACATCTTCGAGAATCACGTTCTGTCTGCGGCGCCGGACCTCACCGCGCGCAAGGCGGCCGAACTGTCAGCGGATGATTTCGTGGAGCTGATCGGTCGCCTGGCCGAGAACGGCAAAGGCCGCACCGCCGCGAAGCTCCGCAGTTATCTGCGCGCCGCCTACTCGCTTGCGCTCCGCTCGTGGATGGACCCCTCTGCGCCGATGACTCTGCGCGCCTTCGGTATCCGGACAAACCCGATCGCCAGCATTGCGGCTCTACCGCAATTCAATCGCGCGCGCGAGCGGGTGCTGAGCGGCCCGGAGCTCGGCGCATTCCTCCGGCGCCTCGATGCGACCTACCCGGGGCCGCAACGGGATGTTGTAAAACTCTGCCTTCTGCTCGGAGGGCAACGTCCGACGCAGCTGTTGCGCGCCCGGGCCGCCGACGTCGACCTCGATACCGGCATCATCGTGCTTCATGACTCGAAAGGCGCACGGCGACAGCCGCGCCGGCACGTCGTGCCGCTCTCGAAGGCGGCCAGTGCAATCTTCGAGCGTAGACTGGTGGAAGTCAACCGGATCCCGGGGTCGCCACTCTTCAGCACTGACGGGCGGAGGACCTTGCATACGGGCACGCTTGCCGCGCTCATCGCCGAGATTTCGGCGGACATATCCAGGCGAAGGAGGCTCGAGAAGGTTTCGAGATGCGCGACCTGCGCCGGACGGCGGAGACGATGCTGGCAAGCCTCGGAGTGTCAAGCGACGTGAGGGCGCAGTTGCAATCTCACGGCCTGGGTGGCATCCAGATGCGGTACTACGATCGTCACGACTACGCACTCGAGAAGCGCGCCGCCGTAGAGTTGTGGGCGGGCCACCTCGACCGGCTGAAGGCAGGCGAGGTAGCGAGCGTAACTTCGATCGGCCAACGCAGGAAACCAGGCGCCGACAGACGATCGAGTCAGGGAGGCGACGCCGGCTGACGCCGGCTCGCTGCCGCCGACCAGGATCGGCGTTCCCTATACGGATGAGCTGTGGCAATACGGCCGCAAATTGCAGAGGATAGACGGTGAGCGAGATTATCTTCGTAGTCGAGGATGCGCCTGAAGGTGGCTTCTCAGCACGTGCGGTGGGAGAGTCGATTTTCGCTCAGGCAGAGACGCTGGACGAGCTGCGTGCGCAGGTGCGCGATGCGGTTCGTTGCCACTTTGACTCCGGAACCGCGCCCCGCCTCATCCGGCTGCACTTCGTGCGCGATGAGATCATCGCGGCATGAAGCTGCCGCGGGATCTGAGCGGCAATGAGCTCGCGAAAGCACTCGGCCGCGTCGGCTACTGCATCGTACGCCAGAGCGGGAGTCATCTTCGATTGACGGCTGATTCATCCCCCGTACATCACGTAACGATTCCGGCGCATAGCGCCCACAAGGTCGGCACCCTCGCCGCAGACGATTGAGTCAGGACGGCGACGCCGGCTGACGCCGGCTCCCTGCCGCCGAGGGCTCGCGAGAGATCTCTGAATCAGGGGGTATCCAACCCAAGGGTCCCCTCCGCTCGCCGCCCTTGCGGCTTCCTACGCGCCCGGTCTTAAGCCGATCAGCGCGAAAATCCGAAATCCACCCTCCCTGCACCAGATCGCCGCTTGTTATCCCCGGCAGGCTCGCCGGCATACACCGAGGGTGCCCGTAAGTCCTACGAGGAGGGCGGCGGAGTATTCGGATCCGGCACCGATCCCTGCCGCCTGCGGATCCGGTGTCCCGCCGGCTCGATGACCACAAACACCGCCGCCAGCTCATGCTCCGAATACTGGCCCAGAACCTTGGCGAGCTCCGCGTGGACGGCATCCTGCTTGGAAGGCAGCACGCGCAGATACAGGACGCCGGCGCCGATCAACTTGAGAAATACCAGCGCGCCGTAGTCGCGATCGCGGGTGACCAGGATGCGCTTCTGCTCTGCGGCGATCTTGAGTAGCGTCTCGTCGGAGGCCTTGGCCAAGCCGAGTTCGGAGGCGGTTACAGCGTCGTGTCCGAGCGACTTCAGGAAGCGAGTCGTAGCAGCGTATACGTCCTGGTCAATGAGGAATCTCATGCCGCCGCTGGGCTCAGATGAATGTCCTCCGCGGCAACGAGGGCGATCGCGTAGCGCATGCAGGCGTGGACGTCCTCTACCTTCAGGTCCGGATAGAAGTCGCGGATGATCCGATCGAACGGGACGCCCTCGTCGACCAGCTCGAGGACGTTCTGGACGGTGATCCGGGTCCCGGCTACGTGCGGCTTGCCGAAGTGGATCTCTGGATTTACGGCGATTCTGTCGATCATAGCTGGCGCTCGGAGCGATTACTTGCGGTGATGATTCTATACCAGCCGGCCGACTGCCGCAGCCGTGCCGCTCTGTTGCAGCTCGGCCGCGCCCCAAGCGGGGGAAGCAGTAACCAGACAGCTGCCCCAGAGAGATTCCGGTCCGTCGTTGGAACAAAGCAGACTTCCATGGACGCTCCTGCAACAGAGGCGCACTCTCTTTTGGCGTCTGAGCCAAAAGAGAGTGCGCCAGGGGCTGCCGCAACTCGCTGATATGACACCGCCTGCCGCAGTGTTCCAACTATTACGGGTGGATGAGGCAAAAGTTGGCGCGGTCAGAGCCTTGCTTCAACGTCTCTCGACTTTTATCGGGAACTGGGGCAACATTTGGGTGTCCGAAGCTGTGAAGCAGACACGATTTCCAACGCTGTCGACGTGCGCAACGTCGTATCCCAAAGCCGTTTCGCGCCCGGTAGTGCGGCTGCGATCCTCGCGAGGATCGGGGTGCTGGTCGATACGCTCACGAGCCGCCCAGGCTCCTTACTCCTCCCATCGCCGTTCGCGGCGAGCTCTCCCGGCGCCCATGCGAAAGCCGCTCGAGTAGACGGTCGATTGCGCGACCGCCTCCCGTAGCTCTCGGGCGCCCTCCTGATTCTGGCCGTTGGCAGGCCAGAGGGCATCAGGAGCTTCCCAGTGGTCCCCCCACAAGCCGTCCGGCAGGACGGGCATGGTGCAACGCCATCCGCTCCCCAAGAGCGGTTTCCCGGCATGACTGGAAACAGCATCCGGGAAAGCAGGTCAACGCTCACGTTACGCCTCGGAACCCGGCAACGGGCTCCGGAATCGCCCAGCAGATTGGTTGGCCAGAGCCGTAGAGGAGATTGATTGCGATGATGAGAAAGCTCGATGCAGGCTGCGGACAGAGCGGCCCCGCCGGCGGCTGGAAGGCCTCACTCGCCGCCGTGCTCAAGGCGCACAATGGCGCAAGGCGCGACGGCGCGGTGGCGAGCTTCGCCACCGAGGACAAGCGGGCAGATGTGCTCTACGCGGGCTTCAAACGGCTGCGCGAGCTCAACTTCCGGGTGGAGACGGTATTGAGCCTCCGCGGCAAGCACATCGAGGCCTTGACGAAGTACTGGCATGCGCGCGGACTGTCCGCCTCCACCTTGCAGAACAACCTCTCGATCTTCCGCACCTTCGCCGAGTGGATCCGGAAGGCGGGTATGGTCCGGGGGATCGACCATTATCTGGGGTCAGGGACGGCCGCCCGTTCCTCCATCGCTCGCCAGGACAAGACCTGGTCCGGGCGCGGCATCGATGTCGGCGCGAAGATCGAGCAGGTCCGCCAGAAAGACCCGCGCGTCGCCTTGCAACTCGAGCTGCAGGCTGCCTTCGGCATTCGAGCCCGGGAAGCGATGCAGCTCCGGCCCCACCTCGCCGACAAAGGAACTTATCTCAGCGTCACCCACGGCACCAAGGGTGGACGAGACCGGGTGGAGCCGATCCGGACACTGGAACAGCGTGCGCTGCTCGAGCGGGCGAAGACCTTTTGCATAACACCCTCCTCGAGCACCAGCGACCCGCAGCGGAGACTCGCCCAGTGGAAGAACCACTTCTACCAGGTTGTGCGGTCCTGCGGTATCACGCGCAAGGAGGGAATCACAAGCCACGGGCTCCGGCACCAGTACTCCAGCGAGCGCTATCGTGAGCTGACGAAGTCTGATTCACCGGTCCGCGGCGGCGGCCGCGTCGACGGGGACACGGACCGAGCCGCACGACAGGTGATCGCTGAGGAATTGGGGCACAGTCGGGAAGATGTTACGACCCACTACCTTGGGCGCTGAGCTGATTGTTTGGTAGCCGGAGGATCTCCGCCACCTCTGGACGCGTCGTTTCGTCGTTTCAACGTGAGATTGACTGTCCGCGGACGTCCGAGAACGTGCAGTGAGGTACTGTGGGTGTTTCGCAACCGGCAGGAACGTGCCCTTCAGAGACATCGCGTCGTCTCCATTGCGGTCGTTCGAAACGCCGAACAGCTGCCGCTCGAATGACCGGTGGCGGGTTGTCGCCCGTAGCTGGTGCCTGGCCGGCCCACCGTGTTGCCTGATTCAGGCCAGTTTCAAGCCGCCGCTCAGAGCTATCCCCCTCCTAACTCGTCACTGGTGAGGGCGGGCCGAAACCGGCGTTGAATTCGGGCTCTTGCGGTCGAATGTCTAGGAATGCCTTGCGCCAATCCCAACCACAGTGCCACAAGGTGAGGATAACCGACAGCACGATGGTCAGTAGGCGCGCGTTGTTCGCTGCGTGACCCGCCAGTGCATTTTGACTCACGTTGAATATCGACCACCAGGAGTTCATGAGCACATGGACCGCGATCGGTACCCACAGATTGTAGTCCCACCGAACATAGAGCCAACTAAACCATACGCTCCCAAAGCCCGTGAGAGCGACGATAGCCAGGGACTCCCGGAATCCGTGTACCTGGTACAAATGACCCCGCGCAAAGGCTAAGGGACGACTCAAAAACAACTTCACAGTTTCCGTAGCTGTTTTTGGTCGTAGGGATTGATGGTGTAGTTCCACTCGGGCAGGGTCCTGTGCGCGCGGATGTTCAGCAAGTCCATTTCCTTC
>JBOIAQ010000142.1:0-5685 GCA_050739115.1 Steroidobacteraceae bacterium
GCACCTCGCCCAAACATCCTCCGCCTTGCAGGGCACTGCGCAGCAGACTACCAAACGGTCCTGTCTGTGTCCAGCCCTCCCCTCAGGAGAGGCCAGGAAGGCTCATAGATGTGTGGAATAGACAGCTGATGACCCCTAGCGTGTGTCGGTGCGCACGCGGGGTGCGCACCGCACGAAAGGCAGGTGCGTCATGTCGGACACGTTATCACCGGTTCGTGGGAAACCGTCGGCGCCTCGGCGCGTGCCTCCGCCGCTTCACTTAGTCGAGCTCGCCGCAGAGAATTCAGCGGCTGCGCTGGCGACCCTCGTCGACCGATTCCGCAATCTTCACGACGGACCCCTCATTTTCCACGAGGTCGTGCGGCTCGGCGACGCCGCCGTGCCGGCGCTCGAGGGCCTGGTCCGGGGGCCTTCGGACGCCGTGCATCAGCCCCGCTGCCTCGCGGCCGATGCGTTGGCTGCGATCGGTAGCTCGGGGGCGGTGAGTGCCTTGACCCGAGCCTTGCTCGACTCCGTTGGGCGCGATCCGTCACCGGCGCTGCTCGAGGCCGAGAGCATTCTCGTTAACCACATCGCCGAGCACCTGAGCCGCTTCCCGCGCCCGGAGGTTACGGAGACATTGCTTTCGGCGTTGCGACGTAGGCGCTACCCCTACTGCGCCGCGGCGCTAGGACTGACCGGCGATCCGCGTGCCATTCCGCTCTTGGTGGAGTGCCTGTATGAAGACGCGGCGCGCCCTGCGTCCGCGGCGGCGCTACGCCGGTTTGGACGGGTAGTGTTGGAGCCTCTGGCGCAGGTCCTGCTCGAGCCGCAGACTGCCGACACTGCGGAGCCTTCGAGACGGCTCGATGGACGGGTCGCTGCCGCGAGACTGCTCGGAGATTTCCTCCGCGCCGATTCGCGGGATGCCCCCATCGCTGTAGCCGCCTTGTTGCAGGCGCTCAGCGACAGGCAGCGCGCTGTCCGTGTCGAGGCGGCGCTCGGCTTGGTCCGTGGCGGTCTCCGAACCGACGAGGAAACCGTCCACATCCTGGTCGCTGCGCTCGATGACGAGAACTGGGCGCGTGCCGAGGAAATTATCACCGTGCTGGTGCGCCTCGGGCCGGCCGCCGAGCGGCTGCTCATCCCGGTCATCGGCTCGTGCCCGCGGGATGAAGCGGATCGCCGGCGTCGGGTGCGCGCTGTGGAGGCGGTCGGAAGACTCGGCTCGGTCGCGGCGGTGAACCTGCTCGGAAGCTTCCACGGGTCAACGGATACGACCCTGCGTTTCGCGACGGTCAAGGCTCTGGCAAGCATTGACTCGACCGACGCCAGCTCGCTTGCACCTTTTTTGGGCGATCCGCACCCGACCATCCGGTTCCGGGCGCTACAGGCGCTCGTTCGCCGTCGGGCGCTCGACCCGGAGCTCGCGATTCGCCTGCTCGCGGATGAGGACTCGCATGTCAGAAGCCTCGCCGCCAGTGCAGTGCGCGATGACATTGTTGCGGCATTACCCTCTTTGAGGCGAGCGGCCTCTCATTGCGGCGCGCCGGTAGAGGGTCTCGCGCCGCGCCTGCGGTTGTGGTGGCATGCCTGCGCGCTGATCGCCGAGGCGGGCAGAGGGACCCGATGCTGACGACTTCTGCCCTGTACTTTCTTCGAGCGCAACGGCGAGGCGTGGCTGAGCGAGTGATTGATGGGCAACCATCACGGTGACGCTTCCGGCCTTCCCAGGTGATCAACGATCTTGGGGGGCGAGGTGCAAAGCGCGATCGAGGCCTGCATGCGCGATGCCGCAGCACTCTATGTCGACAGGTACGAGGACGGGGGTATTGCCGATGCGGCCGATTCGGGGTTCCGATACCGCTTCTGGCCTTATCCCGCGACCATCCGTCTACGATGGATGCTGTGCGATGCCTCGTTCCCGCGGATAGTCGGCGGCGCTCGGCCGAACAGTCTTGTGGGCGAGAGCGCGCTCGATCAGATTCAAGTGCACACGCGCAGAACCCGCAGGATTTTAAGTGGCGTTTCGAACAGGCTGTGGAAGATGTCTGCGCCTATGCGAAGGAGCGGGTCCTCTCGATGACCGGGGGGTGGAACCGCCCTTAAATGCGCAGCGGAACTGCGCCGGAACGCGCCGGAACACGGCACTGCGCGCGCCGCGCAATTAGGCGATGCAACCGCAGCACTGCTTCGGCTGGAAGCCGGCGTGCGCGCCATTTCCGTGGGATGCATCGGCACGACGAATAGCAAGCCGAACTGCATCGAGGCGTCCGCGCAAGGTTGATGAAGTTGTGGATCAACGCCCGCGAGATGAGACTTGCCGTTCGGTGAGTGAATCCGTATATTTCTCGCAGGGGAGATGGCATCCCTCCTGTCAACAACCGCCGGGAATCGGCTAATGGTGCCTATCTGATGTCGCTTGCCCACCGTTAGGTGGGAGAGGCTTTGGAGTGGCGCCGATGCCCGAACTGTCTCAAGTTCGATACCGCCCTTGCGTCGTCTTATCGGACGATGCGAGTTGCGCCGAGCTCGCAAGAGGCACATCTCGCCGCATGCTGCCGAGGGCGACGCAGATCACGGAGCGCTGAGCAAAATCCGCTAACGGGGGTAGGAAAGTAGAAGCAATGTGGAAATCCATCCTCGCAGTCGCCATCGGCGCCGGCGTTGGCGCGGTGTTGCGCTGGTGGTTGAGTGCGAAGCTCAATGCCTTCTTTCCGACCATTCCCCCGGGGACGCTCGCCTCCAACCTGATCGGTGCCTACGTGATTGGCGCCGGCATCGCGTTCTTCGCCGGCTATCCGGCCATCCCCGCGGAATGGCGCCTCATGATCGTAACGGGCTTCTGTGGCGGCTTGACGACATTCTCCACGTTCTCCGCGGAGCTAGTGGGGCTGCTGCGAAACGGGCGAGTGCTTTGGGCGGCTGCGGAGCTGCTGATCCACGTGACGGGTTCACTGCTCATGACGCTCGCCGGCATGGGCACGGTCGCCCTGTTTGGCGGCTGAGCAAGCCGTTCAGCAGGAACGGAATGCCAGCTCGAAGTCTACCGTACGCGCCCTGGCATAGAGGCTTTTTGAACTGCGATCGGGACCTGACAGCCTACCCGAAAAATAGGCGAGCGCGATGAACGATGCGGAATCGCAGAGCATCGATCGGGCGATGGGGCCGCGGATTTCGCCGCACGGCGTGCGCTCAAATTCATTCTCCTCATCGGGGCGCTCAGCTTGGTAATTTCGAAGCCGAGATGACGGGCATTGCGGTGGGGTCCATACTCGGATTGCAGATTACCCGGCTATCAGCGACTGAGGATCCGCAATCAGAGGCAAAGCATGCCGAGCAATGAGCGACTCGCTGACCGTGCTGTAGATGGGATACTCGACAAAGAGGCGCTCAAGCATTATCGGCCCACGCGGCTTGAGCGTCCCGATCTCGCCAAGTCCGCTGTCCTGATCCCCCTCATATCAGATGCGCGCGGCGATCGCCTCATACTCACGGTGCGGCATGAAGCGCTTCGATTTCAGCCCGGGAGCATAAGCTTTCCGGGAGGCAAAGCCGAGCCGGCGGAATCTGATCTCTTGCTATGTGCGCTGCGCGAAACGGAAGAGGAAATCGCACTGCCGCGGAGCGCCATCGAGGTCGTCGGCGAGTTGGATCAGATCACCGTGGCCGCGCGCTATCTGGTGACACCCTTCGTTGGGCTTGTTGCCCCCGAGGCACCCATCGCTCCTGGCGTCGGTGAGGTCTCGCAAGTGATCGTTGCGAGCGTTTCGGATTTTCTGGGCCCCGATGCATTGGAGGCGACGACCGATGCTCGCGACGGGGCTGCGCGGATCTCCTACAGATTCAAAGCCGGGACTGCTGTGATATGGGGCGCTACGGCGCGGATATTGAAACGCTTCCTCGAGGTTGGTTATGGTGCTCGCTATGCTGACAGTCCCGAGCCCTGATCGCCGCAGGGTACTCCTGTAGCCCCAAGGATAGGTGTGTGCAGCGCTCGGACCGAGGCCGAAAGGGAGCTGATGAAGCTCCAATAGGGTCGATGGCCGGCCAGAGCGGTCAGGTCCCGTATCGCGGGCGGAGGCGATCCCTATCCGATGGCATCAGGACAGTCCCGTACTGAGGGTGGGTCGGAGCGGTCTGGATTGATCACGCCGAAACATGCCGGCGAGTACGCGTAGAAGAGGCGAACCTTTTCCCTGTGTAGGAGCTCGAGGAGCTTTTGCGCCTCCTCCTGCGTTACGATGAATTCGACCTCGACAGTCAGGGTGCCCGCGAGCTCGAAGAAGCGTGCCTCGTGCAGCACATGATGGCGGCCGAAGCCGGCCATGGCTTTGAACGCCGAGCCGCCGCGAATGCCGAGCTTGTTTCCCTGTATCAGGAGCCATTCCCATACCAGGTATCCGTGATGCCGATGGTTCTCATGCACGTAGAAACGAAAGAAGGACCCCTGCATGACGCACCTCTCACTGCGAATTGCTAATCATGAGCCGGGCAGATCAAGTGCACCACATCGAGACTGGCGGCGAGCTCTTCCGGGGGAAGTGTACCCGGCATGTCAGGAGTCAATAGGTAGCGGGGGAACGCCATCCCCGATGTCAGAATTAAAATCTTAAAGCGGGTGCCGAAGCGCGTCAACCGCGCAATTGGATTGACTTTCTTTGTGGCTGGGCCCAATGTGAATACTTGTTCGTGGCAGGGGATGGGGTTCCCCTTCTAAACGCTGCAAGAGCTGATGACCCCTACCGTGTGTCGGTGCGCACGCGGGGTGCGCGCCGAGCGAAAGGCAGGTGCGTCATGTCAGATCTCCAATCGCCAGCCCGCGGCACGCCGACGACCCTTTGGAGGGCGCGATCCGCCCCCGACGCTGCTCGAGTGCCTGTATGAGGATGCGGCGCGCGCGGCCGCGGTGGCGGCGCTGGTGCGTATCGATCGAGAGCCGGCCGTGAGACACGGGGTCGTCGATGCGCTGTTGCATCGAAGGGCACTCGAGCCGGCTATGGCGTTAATTGCCGATGACGACCCGGATGTCAGAAGACTCGCGACGCAGGCCGGGTCGACGCGCGCGCAGCACTGAGCGGCCAACGTGAGCGCGAAACCAGATGTCCTCGCCCCGCATCCTCCGCAGACGCCCAGGCAAGTCCTGCTGGATACGATCCGGCAGCTTTCCCTGGATGCACACTTCAGTCGCGGCGCGCTGAAATCCGCCGAGCTCTTGGCTTCTCACGGCGGCTGGCGTGGACCACTGGCATGGTTCCGACCCGAGGGCAGCCAGGCCGACGTGCTGCAATGCGAGCTGGCTGAGGAGCCCGCTACCACGCGCCTCGTGAGTGTTTATCTCTACCCCCTGTTCGGAGAGCTCGCGCTCGAATCGACCTGCACGTGCGGACAGGCCTTGTGCATTCATGCGGCCGCGCTGTTGATCCGACTCAACCAGTTTCGGGATTGGCCGCGGCAGATGACTCCCGTGCAACGCTGGCAGCACAGCATTGCGGTGCTTGCCGAGACTCCATCCTTGTCATGCGATGCTCGCCAATTACGCGAGCCGGTTTGCCTGCTGGGAACCCAAGGTGATCGCCCCCTCCTGACACTCGTGGCTCAACTGGTACTCGTCGAGGCACGGGATGGGCCGCTGCGGCGCGACCGATGGCTCTCGGTAGAAGATTCAAAGGCGCAACCGTATCTCACTCGCCAGATCATAATGTC
>JBOIAQ010000143.1:0-5661 GCA_050739115.1 Steroidobacteraceae bacterium
GGCTACAGCGCCGCGCCCTGGAGCTGATCGACAAGATCACCCCGTAGACAGAAACCGCTCACCGCCATCAACTCCATGTTGTTGAAAGCGAAGGGAAACTCCGTCTACCGACTGGACGAACTTCCGTCTAGAGACGCAAGGTGAATCGAGCGGGCACGAATTTCTGGGTCCGGGCAGACGGAGTACCGTCGTGGACCTAACATATGCTCAGCGGGGTCGATCGGGTCTGTTGGGGTACGGCTACGGGCCGCTCGCCAACACGTGGGTGTACGGCGCCTCATCGAGGCGGACCTACCCCCCCAACGTACCCCCACGACCACCTCGCTGGAAAAGTGTGGCTCAGTGGAATCAATGGCTTGCAATGCGGCGTCGGCCTGTTGGAGTTGTGGACTCGAACCCGGACGGACGTTTGGGATTCGGACCCGACAACGAGCGCTCAAAAGCTTAGCTAGTTTATCTCGACTCTACATTATTAAGGTTGTGTAAGTTACTGATTATAATGGCTCTGCGGGTTGGAGTCGAATTGGCTTGTAAGTTCCTGAACCTATGGGTGTTTTTCGGCGCCTTCGAAAAGATACCCTCAATCGTATCGTGGAAACCGTGCGCTGCGGTGAGACGGCTTGATACGCGGTGATCCTCGACGTGCAAGTGATCCCGATGGTCGCAGCGCGCTAAACGTCCGTCGGCAGAACCTCGAAGCCCAAAGCTGCCGCGTTCCTGCGCACTCGCTCGTCGAGGCTCAACACCTTGAGGCCGGCGATTGCTGCACGTCCTGTCAGCGCCGAGGCAAGATGGATGGCATCCAGGGTTCGGATCGGATCGGCTGGAAAGGGCTGATGAGATCGTTCCACCACTTCGGGTGCGATCCGCAAGACGTGCCAGTGCGCTGCAGCCGAAGCGAGGTTCGCACGACGATCGGCCGCTTCTGCTTCGGTCAATTCCCCGACAGCGGTTGCCCGCCATAAGACGCGGTCGCACTCAATGAGCGTGAGGTCCGAGGCGAGTACGCTTTCTGCGGCCGCAAGGTATTGCAGCACTTCGGCGGTACAGTCTTCGTTCAACAGCCAAGCGACGATGGCGCTCGATTCTGCATACAGGTTCACCGCGAGCCCCGCTCAGCATCGAGAAGTTGCGCGGCGCTGTGCCGTCCCCGCCGGGAGCGAGGCAAGGTTCGGTACAATGCGGGGTCCGCTCGGGAACCGAGTGTTACTGCTCCCCGTCTTGCGAGCGCGAGCAGCCCGGCAGGAAGAGAAGCGTCGGCCAGCCTTTGGCCGGGCGGCGATATTTCGGCGATCACTTCCCCGCGGTCAGTCACGAGGACGCTCTCGCCCGAGCGTACCTGGCGAAGGAACGCACTCAGGCGATTCTTAAGCTCACGAACCCCTACGGTGTACATGCTGGGCATTGTAGCCACTCGTGGCTACATCGTCAACGATTCCGGGCACCGACAGGATTGGGAGGCGCGGCGCCGCGGAACGTGACCAAGCCCGAGCTGCCGCGACGGCCTAGCTTTGCCATATTGACTGCCGCAGCAAGAAATTCGCGCCGTGAACGGCAGTTGCCGTCCGTCACGACAAAAATGACCAGCGGGAAGAGTTTCAGCGCCGTTGCCGTACGTAAGCGATTCTCGGCCGGCCGCTACCAACTTGTCCAGCGCGGTTGGGTACGGCCGAAGCCATACCCCGCGAACTTCACGCACAATGAGAGTGTCGTCCGCTAGTAAACGTGCCGGAGGGGCATGCGCACCAGCCTGCGCAGCGACCTGGCCACCGGACACGGGCCAGGTGGCTATTTGAGAAGCTCTAGTCGAACCTAGTCGAAGTATGTGATTTCCAAAATATAGGATGTGAACAAACGCGCCGTCGGCAATCGGGCTACCGTCCGACCTCATCAGGTGGAACCCTTGCTCCGCTGAGACGCGCGAGTATGAGAAGGTGATCCCTCGCACGGTGAGTCGCTCGGTCCCCTTGTATGTAGGCGCCGGGTGAAACTCGGTTAGGCCTCTCCGACCCGACGCCAATGCGCGCCCAGAGAAGTTGCCAGTAGGTGCGGGCGAGGCCGGTGGCCACCGTCAGTGCCGACCAGGCGATGAGGTCGATGATGTTGCGGCGGCTGCGACGGTCGATCAGCGAGGAGAGCGGAAAGCCGAAGATGATGTAGAAGATCGCGAGCGAGACGCCGGTGAGGAACGCGATGTTCGCATCCGAGAGATTCAGGTCCAGCCGGATGGGCTCGAGCACGGTCGAGATGGAGCGGTCGGAGATGCTCAGCGTGTAGACGAGGTACATCATGCTCGCGACGTACCAGCGCTCCGCCGGCGAAGCGGGCTCGGCGCGTCCCGTGTGCTCGCGAGGCGGCTCCACAGGTCCGGTGCCGGTTTGTACGTTGTTCACGCGCTCTCCCCGTACGTCCCGCGCAGGATGACCCACTCAGCGACCGTGACGCCGCTGGACTCGATCCTCATCCAGCAACCGATATGAGCCTTCAAATGGCGGCACGGTGCCCAATCGATTCATGCGTTGAAGTCTAGTATCCGAAGCAGTCTGTTGTCATGGAAATTACTGACCGCGGAAAGCCGCAATGTCGGCGCGATCCCGCAGATCGCCGCTGGACTTCATGAGCTGATCCAGGCATGGTCGCTCGGTCGAGTGACAAGAACCAGGATCCTGGGAAGGACAACGAATGAGACTAACGGTTCGGTTGCAGGTCGCACCTTTCATTCTTCTGCTCACGCTGCCATTCGCCCAAAGTCCGATCGCCACTGCTGAGGGCGAAGCCGCGCACGCGCCGCCTCCGCTGGCGTTGTACGGACAATTGCCCTCGCTGCAGGATCCGGTCATTTCGCCGTCGGGGGACCGGCTCGCGTACATCTTGAGCGAAGGTGATCGCCGTTCGATCCAAGTCTTCGATTTGACAAACCAGAAACCAGTCACAGCGGCAGCCCTCGGCGATACGAAGGTGCGCGAGCTGCGCTGGTATAACGACAATCGGCTACTGATCCTTTATTCGGCCACCTCCTATCCGCCCTTCGGGGTGTCCGGGCCCCGCGACGAGTGGTTCATGCTCGGTACCTGGAACATCGCCACGAACCACATGCGGATGATCAGCATGCGTGACGCCGACCATCAGACCATGGACGCCGTGACCGGCTCGCTAGCCGTACGTGTCGTGGATGGTCATCCGAAGCTATTCGTTTCGGGCACATACCTCGACGGCGACGAATTTTTTCCGGGGTTGTTCGAGATCGACTTGCGCCGCGACGAAACGCGGCTGATTGCCGAGGGCGCTACTCTCGGATCCGAATGGGCCGTGGATGCCCAAGGACGCATCGCGAGTTCCTTCGATTATCACGTCACCGGGAGTGCGGAAGGGCAATGGGTCCTGCGACTGCGTCGCGGCGAGTGGCTGCGGCAGGTTGCGGCAGGCACGGCCGTCTACGAGTCGCCGTATATCGTCGGTTTCAGTTATGATGACAAGTCGCTGCTCGTCGCGTTTGATTCGACCGATGGTTGGATCTGGAAGCCGCTGCACCTTGCCGATGACACCTGGGGCGCCGCGCTCGGCGCCGGCCAGACGTTCTACGACGTGATTCGCAATCGGTTGACCGGACGGGTCATCGGCGGGCTCGAGAATCCACTGTCCCCGCGACAGGTATTCTTCGATCCGGCCCTTCAGTTGCGCTGGTCCGCAATCACGGGCGCGTATTCCAGCGACCGCGTGGACCTCGTCTCGTATTCGGATGACTTCACCAAATTCATGATCCAAGTGTTCGGTCCGCGGGACGGCTACCGCTACGTGCTGATCGATTGGCGGACCAGCGACTCGTACCCGCTCGGGGACATCTATCGTGGCTTGTCGGCGTTCGCCACGGTACGGCCGATCCGATACAAGGCGGCCGACGGCCTGCCGATCACCGGCTTCCTGACGCTGCCGCCCGGCAAGGCGGCGAGAGACCTCACTCTGATCGTGATGCCCCACGGTGGACCTGCAACCACGGACGACGGTGGCTTCGATTGGTGGGCTCAGGCGCTCGCCTCCCGCGGCTACGCGGTGTTGCAGGTCAACTACCGCGGCTCCGACACGACACCGGCGCTGTTGCGCGCCGGTTACGGCGAGTGGGGACGCAAGATGCAGACGGACCTTTCCGACGGCGTGAGCTATCTCGTCGATCGGGGTATCGCTGATCCGAAGCGTGTTTGCATCGTCGGCGCGAGCTACGGCGGCTATGCGGCTCTCGCCGGAGTGACTCTCCAGACCGGAATTTATCGCTGTGCCGTGTCGGTGGCTGGGGTGGCCGATCTCGCGGCCTTCCTCCGCTGGACGAACGATCGAATGTCCACGTCCAAAAACGAATTCACTCGCTACTGGGATCGCTTTCTCGGGGTCACCGGTCCCGACGATCCGCGGCTCGAGGCGATATCGCCCATCGATCATGTCGTGGCGGTCACCGTTCCCGTCCTGTTGATCCATGGCCGCGACGATACCGTCGTCCCGTACGCGCAGAGCATGGAAATGGCAAAGGCGTTGAAGCGCGCCGGCAAGTCCGTGCAGCTGGTGAGCCTGCCGCACGAGGACCATTGGCTTTCTCACGACGCGACGCGCGAGCAGATGTTGGAAGAGATCGTTAGCTTTCTCGAGCGGCATGATCCACCCGGTTAGTCATCATGAAACGACCGGCTCCCGATTTGTAGCAACGCGGATTACGCTGTGAATCGGGAAAGATCGCGGCGCAGAGCCGCATACAAATGGGAGCCGGCGATGAAGAACGTACGATTTATTGGGTTGGATGTCCATGCGAAGACGATTGCGGTGGCAGTAGCTGAGGCGGGCGGTGAGGTGCTCAGTCTGGGGACCATTCCGAACCGAGTCGAGTCGGTGCGTCGCCTGATTGGGGAGACGCTGTTGCGATGGTACCGGGAACTGGTGATATCCAAGTGAAACTATAGCCACCGGCGTGGACCGGGCCGCCCTCGCGTCATGAAGACGATCGCTGATCTCACTCTACGCATGGCGCTCGAGAATCCCTCATGGGGATACACTCGGATCCGAGGCGCGCTCGTCAATCTGGGGCATGAGGTTGGACGTGGCACGATTGCCAATATTCTCAAAGAGAATGGTATCGAGCCCGCACCCGAGCGAAGCAAACACACCCGATGGTCGACTTTCCTGAGAGCTCACTGGGAGTGCCTGACGGCGACTGACTTCCTGAGCGTCGAGGTTTGCACGCTCAAGGGTCTCGTCACCTATTACGTGCTGTTCTTTATCGACATCGCCTCCCGCTCGGTGCACATTGCCGGTGTCACGCCTCATCCTGATAGCGCATGGATGAGGCAGGTGGCGCGGGACATCACGGGCATTGACGATGGATTCCTTTGCGGAAAGCGGTATCTGATTCTCGATCGAGACGCGAAATACTCCTCGGAGTTCTGCAACTTCCTCGTTCGCGAGGGCATCGATGTCATTCGCTTGCCGCCAAAGTCTCCCAATTTGAACGCCTTCGCCGAGAGATTCGTTCGATCCATAAAAGAAGAATGGTGTCACTTTAGCCGTTTGAAACGAAATCCTGTTATTTCTGAGCTGTATCGAGCATCTGGCCGAAGACTTGGAGGCAGCGGAGGAGCTTGGCTTCACCTTCTGGGGTTGGCGTGAGATGTCCGCAGT
>JBOIAQ010000144.1:0-5599 GCA_050739115.1 Steroidobacteraceae bacterium
GCCACGTCAATGGTCCCAATGCCTGGGGGCCGTGAAATTCCTCGGTCAGTTTGCGAACCTCATTTTCGGTGAGCTTGGCCATCGTTTCATGCCTCTCGCTGGGTGGGGAGCCTTGAAGCCTAGCACCATGAAGAAGTTGTTCCAATAGACGGGCAGGCCGGGTTGGCGCCGATCGGAGAGTGGAGTCGTCCCCGGCGGCGAGCGCCTGCCGCCTGCATGCCGGACAACTATCCTCTGCCAGACCGCCTCGCTGCGTCGAATCCGTCTGCTCCTGTTGCCGGCGGCCGTAAATTGCACAGGTATGGCGGACGAAAATTGCACACTGCAAGCTGGGAGCTCCGTGACCGATCGTGGAGCGGCCCATGTACGTGCGGGAGCATCGAGTGCTATTACGTCACTACCTCGAGCAGGGGCTGAGCAAGGCTGAGATTGCGCGCACACTGCTGCGCGAATGCCAGGACTGGGCAGGCTGGCAAGTGACTTTTCCCATAAATATCGTTGCTCTTCCGCACGCCATCGGGGCACGAAGCCGGCACTCGATACTGCCTCGTTCATGCAGTCGATTATCAATTGGCGTCGGCTCGATCGCTTGATCTTGAAGTCCTCGAGCGTCCAGCGGCGACTAGATTCCGGCACGGCGACAACTAGAACCCAGCACTGAGCACGGTAGCGGGCCGAGGTCGTTGCCGGTCTGCGCAGACGGTAATGTTCGGGCTTTTTGCGCAGGCCCGGATGATCACCGAACGGCAGTACCAAAAGCTCATGAAGACGTTCCAAGAAAACGGCGGCAACGTCAGACCCGAGGCCGAGGGCGGCCCTGACGAGATATGGCTCTACACCGCTAGGGAAAGCGACAACGCCGAGATCGCGGACCGACTGATCGATTCCATCGGAGAGCGATTCCTTCTGCTCGCACAGCATCCACATGTCGGGCGCGCGCGCGATGCCGACTTGCGGCCGGGTTTACGCAGCTTTCCAGTCGGCCGGCACATCATCCTCTATCGCGTCACCGAAGACGGCGACGTGTTGATCCTGCACGTATTCCCGGCCTGCGCAAGACATCGAGCCGCTGCTGTAGCGTTGTCAGAACATCGGGTGATCTCAGCGGCCAAGCTCCGGCACCGAGTGCTTACCGTCGAAGAGCTCGCGCCCGATCAGCCTTGTGTAGGTCTCGGAAATCGGCACCCGCTCGCGGAGCTTCTCGATTAGTCGCACAAGATCTTCCTGATCCTTACACGCTACTTCCAGGGTGAAATCAAAATTGCCCGTCGTCCAGGTTGCGCGCTGAACCTCAGGGAGTTCCGCCAGAGCTTCCTCCAACATGTCGGGGCCCGCCTTGGCGCCGGTCTTGATGTCGACGAACGCAAACAGTCGATAGCCAAGCGCTGTCAAATTGAGATCAGCGTGAAACCCGCGGATGACGCGCGTGGATATCAGACGACGCACGCGCTCCGCAATGGCGTTTGCGCTAAGACCTGCCTTCAGTCCGAGGTCGCGAAAGCTCATACGAGCGTCATTGCGAAGCTCACGGAGAATTACTCGGTCAAGCCGATCTAATTTTGCGTTTTCCTCTGTCATCGCGCCGTATAGTTTATCATAATCGCGGAAAACGCGGCTGTTCTTAGCATATTATCTTTCGCGCTGCTTACAACCAGCAGTCGCCAGGGGCACTGGGGCGGGGGCAGACAAGTGACCGAGGATTGAGGAGACCGGGAGTCGCTCCATGAAACGCGGAATCGCACTTTTCCTGCTCGCCCTGCTGCCGCAAATCGCGGCGGCAGGTCCAACCTCAGACTCACAAGTCCTGCCGCGGCAGCATCGGGCCGACTATTCATTCCCCTCGAATGCACGCAGCGTGACGATTCCGTTCAGGTTCATCGGCAAGCATATTTACTTTCCGGCGGAAATCGACGGCCACGAGTATCAGTTCGGTCTCGACACAGGTGGAATGAACATCATTGCGGCAAGTGTTGCGAGGGCCATCGGCCTGCGGAGTGAAGGTTCCGCACAGGCGACCGGGGCGGGTGAGAAACGGGTTGCTGTAAGTTTCGCGAAAATTCCGGCTGTATCGCTCGATTCAAAGCTGACCATCCGAAATCAAATGTTCGTAATCGTGCCGCTGTCCGGCATAAGCGCTGTCGAAGGCACCACATTGGACGGCGTAGTGGGCTACGAGCTCCTCAAACGATTTGTTGTCCGCATCGATTATGCGAATCGCCGCCTGCAGATACTACGACCCACGGATTTCGATACGCGCTCGGCTGGTACGGCTGTGCCTTTTACGTACGACGGGCGAATGCCGCAGGTGGCTGGCTCGCTCGACGGTCTCCCCGGGCGTTTTGACATCGATACCGGCAGTCGGGATGTCTTGAGCATCAATTCGCCGTTTGTGAAGGCTCATCATCTCTTGCACATTTACCATCAGACCGCGCGCATGGTAACCGGATGGGGCGCGGGCGGCGCGGCGTACGGGAGGCTGGCCCGCGCTCGCGAGTTCCTTCTGGACGATGTGCCGGTAGGGTGTCCCGTCGTCGAATTATCCACGCAGGCAGAGGGCACGGATGCCGAACGCTCCGTCGCCGGTGTCATCGGCAACGGAATACTCAGTCGGTTTACGGTAACGTTCGACTACCCAAAGCAGCTCGTGTATCTGCGTCGCAACAGCAGTTATGGTAGCCCGTTCAGCTACGATCGCGCGGGCATGTGGGTAAACCGCCTGAATCGCTCCTTTCTCGTCCAGTTTGTCATGGCGGAAGGTCCGGCCCAGCGGACGGGGCTGCGCAAGGGCGACGTCATCGTGTCCGTCGACCATAAGCAGGCAGGGAGCGTGGAGCTCGCGGAATTCAGGCGGATGTTGGCAGATTCGCCGGTCGGGACGAGGGTCGATCTAAGAGTCGTTCGCGCGGGACGGACGCTTCCGATGACCGTGATTCTGCGAGACCTTATCCCGCGCTGCACGGAGATGGAGAAGTAGCGCATTCAAGCCGTGCCCGTGCTCAAACCTGGTAGGAGACCTGCTTCCACATTGATGCCCGCGACTGACCGCAACGGGCACGTTTGAAGCGGCCTAGACCCGCCGACTATCGGGCTTGCCCCGGCCAAACGCGCAGATGACGTCACTCGCGCACAGCCCGCAATTTTCGCGGCACCAATCATCGCGATACGCCGCGAATTTATCGCCGCTGAGCCGGCGACTTCGAATGGGCGCGGGGTTTTGCACTACGAATCCGATCCTCCCTGATGAGGGCACGGACTGCCGATTGGAGGAGCCGAGTCGCCCCGACGCGCGATAGACGGCCGTCGCTGCTAAAAGCGCCATCGATGAGGAGCGCGATCTGATGCGCCACGTCGTCCACGTGACTCGGCCCGATGCGACTAACGAGGGTCCTGAGTCGCTCAAACATTGCCGCTTTGTGACGAGCACGAAATTTTCGTGCGGGGTGATCGGGGTCGGAGAATTCGGCCGCTGCGTTAATTTGCGGACAGCCGCGATAGCCATCGCGACTGACCCGCTGGCCGATCCAGTCGAGCAAGGCCATGAGCTCGCGCATCGGATCGCCCGCAACGGTATTGACCACCTCGTCCCATTGCGTCCAAAACTCGCGGTCCTCGCGCTCGAGGAAGGCTGCGATCAGATCATCCTTCGTGTGAAAGTGACGATACATGCTGGTCTTCGCCACTCCGGACTCCGCGACGATCCATTCGACGCCGACCGCCCGGACGCCGTGTGCGTAGAACAAACGCGATGCCGTTGCGAGTACGCGCGCTGCGGTATCGAGTTCATCGGTAGGAAAAACCTTCAAGGCGACGCCTCGGGGGAGTGAGTGCACTTGCCGCAATATGCATGGGCGTGTCACGAAGCACAACAGGGAAGCCTGCTTGACAACGATACCGATCGGTATCACCATTCGATACCGATCGGTAGCGGGTGGGTGTAAGCGATGACTGGGCAAGCAATTGCTGTCTACGGCGCGACGGGCCACACGGGGAAATTCGTCGTCCGTGAACTCGAGCGCCATGGGTGCCCGACGGTATCAGTTGGCCGGAACTATGCAGCTCAGTCCGATGATGGTGGCGCCGGAGGCGCGTAGGGAATGGCGGCGTGCCTCGTGCGACGATCCGGATGCGCTCGATGAAGCACTTCGCGGAACCGACGCGGTCATCAACTGCGCCGGTCCGTTTCTCGACACCGCACCTGCCGTGATTGAGGCGGCGCTACGGGCCGGCATCCACTACTTCGACATCACCGCCGAGCAGCGGTCGGTCCGACAGTCGTTGGCTACGTTTCACGAGGAAGCAAGGGAACGCGGAACCGTCGTTCTTCCAGCTATGGCGTTCTATGGCGGTCTCGCCGATCTGCTCGCAGCCGAAGTGACACACGGGGCCCGATCCGTCGAGTGCATCGAAGTTGCCGTTGCCCTCGACTATTGGCACCCGACCGGGGGGACCCGGAAAACAGGGGAGCGCAATACGGCGCGTCGCCTCGTGGTCTCGGGCGGGCAGCTGGCACCCATCCCTCGGTCGGCGCCGGTTCGAGAGTGGACCTTCCCCGAGCCTTTCGGGGTGCAGCAGGTGGTGGCGGTACCCTTAGCGGAGATCGTAACCATCAGTCGACATATCGCCGCACGCAGCGTGTGCAGCTACATGAACTCGGCACCGCTGCGCGACCTTGAGGATCCCCGGACGCCACCGCCGACCGCGGCAGATCCCTGTGGCCGGTCTTCTCAGCGTTTCGTTATGGACGTGCACGCGGTATCCGGTGACTGTCGGACTCGAATCGCCGTCACTGGCCGCGACATTTATGCGGTCACGGCGCCGATCGCTGTTGAAGCGTGTCTGCGTGTGCTCAAGGACCCGCCTACGACAGGCGGTGCCTATGCACCCGCGCAGCTATTCGACGCAACCAGTTTTCTCTCCGCATTGGCTCCGCACCTTGAGATCGTACGGTCGCCTGACGCCAGCGCGCCGGATGGCCACTCAGGTAAGTGCGTCGACAAGCCGATTGTCCGCTCCGCCCGTCTCGGGTGATCGGTCCGGAGTTTGGCCGATGACCGCAATGGGGCACCAAGGTGTCAGTTACTCAGTTGCCGGGGGTTCCAGGCGATACATCAAGGTCTTTTGGGACGCTGGAAGCTGTGGGGGCAGAGGCATAAATGGATGGCACACGAGTAACTCATCCGCAGTGTTGGTTTCGTGTGCGGGTAACTGCACTCCTGGAAGTGGAGTTACCCGCAAAGTTACCCTGTGCTCCGCAAAAACCCGCTCCAGGCGCGGTGCACGGGATCGACTGCTCAAGTGTGGCATGATGTGTAAGCGTTGAGCGTCCTATCCATTCTTGTCGGAGTTGCAGCCGACCTCGTCGGGTGGATGGGATTGGCGATTCGTTCGCGCAAGTCCCTCGAGGCGGAGATTCTGTTCCTGCGTCGACAGCTTGCGCTATACATGGAGCTGGGAATGCGGCCCCGACGGATTGACGCGGTGACGCGAGTGAGCCTGGCACTGCTGTCGCGGTTCTTCGAGTGGCAGTCGTCGCTGGTGGTCGTGCGGCCGCAGACCTTGATTCGCTGGCACCGAGCCGGATTCAGGCTCTTCTGGAGAT
>JBOIAQ010000145.1:0-5515 GCA_050739115.1 Steroidobacteraceae bacterium
GCCTGCCCCGCCGATAATGCCAGCTGTCCGGGGCACGGAATGCCGACAGGCGCCGGGACGGTCGTGGGCGTCATCGCGGAAGGGGATCTCACCCAAGTCGTAACCGATTTGCGGACCTACGAAGCTGCCAACAAATTGCCGCAGGTGCCCGTGACGGTGGTGAACGCCGGCCTCGCCAGTCCGGACGTAAGCGGAGCGGACGAATGGGATCTCGACTCTCAGGTCTCCACCGGGATCGCGCAGCAGGTATCGCAGCTCTATTTCTACGTCGCCACATCACTCACCGACTCCGACATCGCCCTCGCCATCGACAAGGCAGTGACGCAAAGTAAGGTCAAGGCGTTCAACATGTCGTTCGGCGAATGCGAGTTTTTCCCTTACGTGGACGGAGCAATGCTGCTGGACGATGAGGTATTCGGCGAAGCCGCGCTGTACGGCATCACGCCGTTTGCGTCCTCCGGCGATAACGGCTCGGCGTGCCCGCTGGTCGGCACCAACGGTGTACCGCTCTCCGGGCCGCCGAATACCGCCTATCCGGCATCATCGCCGTACGTGATCGCGGTCGGCGGGACGAACCTCTTCACGAACGCGGATTACACCTATGACTTCGAGACGGCTTGGGAGTCCGGGGGCGGCGGCCCCAGCTATTTCGAGACCTCGCCGTTCTGGCAGGCGGACACCGGATCAGGGACACTTCCCATCGTGCCGAGCGCGGAGGCGGGTGCGCGAGGAGTGCCGGACGTCTCGATGTGCGCCGGCGGCACTGAGCTCGCAATCTGCGCCGCTGAAATTTACGTCGACGGCGCGCAGACACTGGTCGGAGGCACGAGTCTCTCCTCGCCGCTGTCCATGGGAGCTTGGGCGCGAATCGAGAGCGCGCACCACAATCAGCTGGGCTTCGCCGGACCGTTGATCTACCAGTTGGCCAACGGCGGGCCGAATCCGAGCAGCCCCGTTTTCAACGACGTCATCCTGGGCGGGAACGGCTTGTATACCGCGCTACCGGGGTACGACTACACGACCGGACTCGGGAGCTGGGATATCGCCAGAATCAACAAGGCGATTCCCTGCTCTGGCTGTGCTCCGACCCCGCCGCCCCCACCACCGCCTGCACCGTGATTGACCAGCCGGCGTCGGCAGCACATCGATGGCGGTGGTCTTTTTGACCCATTCGAAGTGCAGCGAATGCTGGCTCGACTGCACTCGATCAAAGAATCCCTGGCCGAGGAGTCGGACCCGGAGGAGCGAGAGCGTACGCTGAAACTACTGAAAAACGCCCAGCGCAAACTCACCGCCCATCGCGAATCGCTCGAAGCCCTTCGCGTCGATCCGAACGCAGGCCCCGAGCTCGAAGAGCAGATTCAGCTCATCGGAATGCTCGAGGATGAGTGCCGCGTGGATGGGGACGGTACCCGTCCTGTCTGACACTCAGCGCTGTGCTGGTGCCCCGCTCCATTGTCGAGGAATCACCTGCGAGATGCCCGGCAACTCAGTGGCGTCGTCGCCTATTGCGCGAAGCCGTCAGTCGCGATTGCCGAGACGGCCTCAGATCGGCCACATTTGCCGCAGGCTTAGTGGAGCGTGACCGCACGCCCGGTCGTCCCGTGGCGACTGAAGTCGAACCGAACCTGGACTAGGCGCCGGGACGGTGTATTCGCCGGTGAAAACGTCCATTTCTTGGCCGCCTCGATGGCGAGTCGCTGGAAATACCTGCTCGGCCCGGTTCGATCCGCGAGGGCGGCAAATACCGAACCGTCCCGATCGACGATGACTCGCACCCACACTTTGATGTGTCCGCGGATGGTTCGACGGGCCCTCCACGGAACATCGGGGATCACCTCATGGAGCACCGATTGCGAGGCGGTCAAGTCGCTCCGGCCCGACGTTGTTGGAGATATAGCAGAGACAGGCGCCCGCACCTGCGCCGCCGCGGCGGCGCCTGAAGTATGCGACCGTGATCCTCCGCGAATTTGAAGATGAGGTGAAGGCGGAGCCGAGGCGTGATCCGTTCCGAACATGCGCACGCCTGTCCAACTCAGCACGAGAATCACGGTCGCTCCGAGCATCACGGCAAGCAAGGCTCGCGGCTTCACGGACAGTGCCATGGACGGCGAGGGGCGCGCCGCTTCGGGAGCGACCTGTGGGGGTGCAGTCCGCGACGGCGCCGGCTCTGGCGGTACGAGCGCCGCCTGCTCAATAGTCGCGGCCGGTGCAGACCCCGCCGATCGCCCGGCGGCCCAGGCCATGAGCTCCGTCACGGTGGGACGTTCCTGCGGGCTGGGGCTCAGACAGCGCGCCACAACGTCCCGGAATTCCTGGGAGAAATCGGCCGGCAGCGCCACAGCTTCGTTGAACTCGCCCAAGCCCGAAGGCGCACGGCGAGTGAGCGCTTCGAACAGACTGACGCCGAGCGCCCAGATGTCACCGGCAGTGGAAGTGCTGCCGCGACGGGCTTCCGGAGGATCGTACACGTGTGGCGTGTTGGTGCTCCTCGCACTTTCATTAACGCGACGGATCGTGTCGCTTGCCAGCTTCAGCTGATCTCCAACGACCAGGATGTTTGCTGGCTTCAACCCGCCTTGAACCAGGTCTTGGCCGTGCAGGAACGCCAGTGCGTCCAGTATCGGCAACAGCATTTCTCGCGCCTCGGTGTCCGTCAGAGCGCGGTGCAGCAACAGTTGCGCAAGAGTCTGGTCGGCGTACTCCATGAGGGCGTACAGATGGGGCAACCCGTCCAGTTGGCACCCGCCCCACTCCCACAGGCGAAGCAGCTGAGGATGAGCGAGGCCGCCAGCCCGCTTCCATCTGGGCAGTAGTGATTCGGCCAGGTCTCGATTGGCGGGAACGAGCTTGACAGCCACTACGGAAGGGCGTCGCGCCGCAGACTCAGTGAGGAAGACGGCGCTATGATCCGAGCAACCGACATAGCGTCCTAGAGGAAACACGCCGTTGATGAGGTGTCCCTGCCACCTCGTCCACACCTCGCTCATCGCTTCAATGGGCTCCACGCTCATATGCCCCCCCAGCGCAGCTGAACAGCGGCGCTCTACACCTGCCAGGCAGGATCATTGGCGACTCAGCGGCTGGAACGATACCACGTGTCGCGCTCACCATAAAAAGCGCTTATCTGCCCCAGCCAACAGCGGCGCGTGACGCTACACAGCGCCTGAATCAATCCTGAACGGCCTCGTCTGCCCGTGGCCGTGGTCATGATCGCGTACCAGCCGCACCGCGCTGGATTGGAAGTTGGCGCGGTGACGGTGAAACGTCCTGACTCCCGGAGGCGACAGTTCGCCTTGGTGGCACTCTGTTGCTCTTGCTGGGAGGGGTTCGCAGCGGGTGAGAGGACGACGCTTCACGCCCCATCCAAGATATACTGCAGTGTATTGGACACTGAAAAGCTCCCTCGTCGGAGCAGGAGGGCAGCGCCTATGCCGCACCCTAATTGAGACGAGCGATACGAGGCAGGCGAGACGCCGTGGGACACCGGAGAGCCGGACGAGCACCTCATCGAGTTCTTGCGTTGCAACCCTGTCAAAGGCGGTCGAGCGCTGGATGTCGGCTGTGGCACGGGTACGAACGCGCTCTGGCTTGCGGGGCAAGGGTTTGCGGTGCTCGGGGTCGACATCTCATCGGCCGCAATCGAGAGGGCTCGCGCCAAGGCGGCCAAGACAGTGCTCGAATGTCATTTCGCGACGGCGGATTTTCTTAGCGACTCAATTTCCGATCGCCCATTCGACCTGGTGTTCGATCGGGGCTGCCTGCACGTGTTCGACAAGGCCGAGGATCGCGCGCGCTTTGCCCAACGCGTGGCGTCGCTCCTCAAGCCCGAAGGCAGATGGCTGAGTCTCATCGGAAGCACCGAAGGCCCCGAGCGCGACATCGGCCCGCCGCGCCGCTCCGCCCGTGATGTGGTGAGCGCGATTGAGCCGGAGCTGGAAATCAGCGAGCTGCGCTCGATTCAGTTCCGCGCAAACCTCCCGGCACCGGCCGCGGCTTGGCGGTGCCTTTCCAGGCCCCGTTTGGTTCCTGCCCAGCCCTCAACACGACGGAATTAGATTGCAAGGAGCACCGCCTCGGAGCAGGCCGTGAGTGCATCGAGATCGGTCGAGGGCGAGCGTGCGAGGGGAGGTCTGACGGTGCCGGATTCGCAGCGCGACGTGCTGCTACGCACACCGTCACACCGGTCGCTCTCGCTCCCCGCAGTAAAACGAGTCGGCGCTCAGGGTTGCCAATTGTGGCTTCGCGCGGCCGCTTCAGCGCGCGCATCAAGCGGCTCGCCAGAGATTTCTTCACTGATGGTGCTCACCACCGCTGCCGGCATGGAGGATGCGGCCTGGCGGTAGCCGCCGGCGGCGACTTCCTGCGCTTCGGTGCCGCTCAGCACCTGCAGCCGCCACCCGTCTGCCGCGTGGCAGGCCAGCCCCGCCACGGCGGGAGCGTGCGTCGAGAACGTGCGGCAGTAATCCCCGGACTTTGACCTGAAGCTGACACCAATCTGCACGGACTGAGTGGCTTGCTGTTGTGATGCGAGCTGTCTCGTCAGGGCTTCCGCCAACAGACCGCTCGCCATCAGGTGGCCGTTGTGCGTGGTGATTAATGCCGGGCCGCCGGTGCGAAATGCGAACCGTCCGGCGAGGATTCCGATCAGGAGGCTCGCCGCGAGCGCCGCCCACTGGGGCAACGATGGGCGTGGCGCCGCTGGGCGCAGCAGCGGTATCACTTGGGTTCTCTTAGGTGCAGAGGACGAGACCTGAGCGTTGCGGGCGAGATCGATGAGGCGGGGCGGCACCGGCTCATCGAGAACCGGGTCGAAGGCGGAGCGTAACCGCTTGCGCAGCGCCCGGTGTTGCGCGATCCGGCGCGCAATCTCCGGATCAGTCGACATGGCGGATTCCACGGCAGTCCGGGTCTTCTCATCGAGCTCGTCATCGGCATAGGCCATCAGGATCTCGTCGGAGAACCTCATGGCTGCGCCTCCGGGGGTTCAGACAGCATCTGTTGCAGTGCCTCACGGCCGCGCGCGAGGCGGCTGGTCAGAGTTCCAATGGGCACGTTCATGATCTCGGCGGCCTCTTTGTACGAAAAACCTTCGATGAGCACCAAACTGACGGCGAGCCGTTGCTCTTCGGACAGCTGAAAGAGCGCGTCCTGCAGGGAGAGCAGCTCAGCTTGGAAATCCGCCGCGGGGTCGCCGACACTCTCTGCGAGCTTCTCTGGCATGTGCAAAGGCTCGCGCCTTTGGCGGCTGCGGCATTCGTCGATCCAGGCGTTGCGCAGGATGCCGAACAGCCACCCGGCAAGATGCGAATCGATGCGGAACTGATCGGCTCGCCCGAGTGCCCGCTCCACCGTGATCTGCACCAGATCGTCCGCATCGTGCGGATCGCGCGTGAGGGCGCGCGCGAATCGTCGCAGCCGCGGCAGCAGGGCGATAATCGGATCACGAAGCTCCTCGATCGCTGGGCCCATCTCTGTCATCTATTACGAGCGAGAGGGCCATTTTCTTCCATAT
>JBOIAQ010000146.1:0-5514 GCA_050739115.1 Steroidobacteraceae bacterium
TTCAGACCTCCTGACATAGCCCCTTTGGAAAATGTCCGGTTTCGGGCGGTCACGGGGTGGAAGTCGCGCCGCGGTGGGCTGGTGTGCCCGGGAAGGCCAGCCCGATGCGTGGCGGCGAGGGCACGGCGAAGCGCATCCGCAGGCGAGTTCCGGGGAACGGGGTGGCGGTCTGATCGAGAAGCTCGCAGAGCACCTGTACGGCGCGGGTCCGGTGTGGTGAGCTCAATGGAGCGAGAGTGATCTGCAGCTGCTCGTCGGTGACGTGAATGTCGCCGCTGGCGGCGAAGAGCTCGTGCAGCAGCGTTCGGCCTTCCTGCTCGGCCCGCAGGTAGTGCTGACTCAGGAGATTGAACAGATCGCTCTCGGCCTGATAGGCAAGCATTTTGATGAGATCGGTTAGATGCTTGCGCTCGGTGGCGAGCTTGACGAGGGTCTGCTCGCCGAGATCGCGGATTTCCACGCGCGCGGGCCGGCGGCGTCGCTGGTCGAGGAGCTTGCGCAGCCGCTCCCGAGCGGCCCGAAGCTGTTGACCGAGCCTGCCGTGGGCGATCTTGAAGCCGCGCATGGTGGGGCGGTGATGCTCGGGGTTGTCGGCGGCGGCCGCTCCGTACTGGCGCTCGAGGTCAGCGAGCTCTGTGCGGGCGGCGCGGATCTGCTTATCGAGCGCGCGCCGCTCGGGGTTGGGGACCGTGCGAGTGGGGTCCTGCGGCTCGATGCGATAGTCGACGAGCGCATCGAGGAGGAACTCCTCTCGCATGTATTTGAAATAGTTCTCCTGTCGCCAGCGTTCGAACATACGGTAGGCGACTTCGATGTCGCGCAGATCCCAGCGGCTGGTAACGATCTGGGTCTGATGGCCGCCGTCTTCGCACAGGCGGGTGATCTGTCGCAGGCGCAGCCTCCCCTTGAGCAGCCGGACCGGCTGATCATGTAGGTCGTAATTGACCCAGCGCCCATCGAGCTTGGCGCGGCGGCGCACGAAGCGCCGCTCGTGGATGCGGCGGCTCTTGCCCTTGCGGTAGGTCAGGAGGTCAAAGCCCTGCTCGATCATGCTGCGGAAGAGCTTCGGACTCCACCCGCCACGATCAAAGACGATGGTCACCTGGCGCGTACCGACGGCGGCACGCACCTCCTTCAGCAGCTGGGGGAATGCCTTGGCGAGTGAGGGGTCGAGCTCTGCGGTGATCAGCAGCAGCGGATCGCCGGCGCGGTCGTTAATCCAGTAGTCGGTGGTGGCGGGTGCGGCCAGATGGCGCCGCGCCACGTAAGCCTTGGAGATCGTGCGTTTCCCGTGATAGGCGCGCACGTGCCCATCGATGTACAAGAACCCCATCAGCTCGCCCCGCTGTGCCACGCGCACACGGGCCAGCTCCGCACCCAACTGCTCGGCACAGTGCTGAGCCGCCAGACGCCCGAGTCCTCGCCTGAGGGTCTTGACCTCGGGCGCACGGTCCAGGCCGAGGAGTCTGCCGAGCGCGGCCGGGTCGCGCTCCTTGAGCTGCTCGGGACGCTGGATGCGCAGCAGCGCCATCAGGAACAGCGTCGCGAGCGTCGTGCGAAGGCCATAGAAGGCAGGGCCGATTCCTCCGTAGAGCTTGCGCGCGATGCGCAGCAGCCCGCTGTGCACCAGATATGGCACCGCCAGCAGAACGCCGGCACCGGGTACGCGCTGGCCGTCGCGGAACATCGGCACCGCATCATCGAGCAGTCCCGCATGCGCGAGCTGCCGATCGAGGCTTCGATCGCTCGCGTCCGCGTCCAGAGTCATCGGCACCGGTTCGTCCTCCTCCTCGAGAACTGTCGACTCTTGCGCGAGATCGTTCGCTGCCTCCGCCTGAGCGACCAACGAGCCGATCGGGGTGTCAGAAACCGACGGCAACAGCGGCGGTTCGATGGACGGCGCCTTCGGTACCGACATCAACGCAAGCTGATCTGCCTCTTCTCCCTTCGACGGTCCCAGCAGCTTCCTGATGGCCATCGCACTCACACCCAGCCGTTGCCCGATCGCCCGGGTGCTCAACCCCGCACCCTTCAGTCTTTCGATCAGTCGCAATCGTTTCCCCGAGATACGGCGCCGACCGTGACGCCAGCCACCGGGTCGACCCAGTCCCGCCATCCCCGCCTGAACGTAGCGCTCCTGGTACCGGCGGACACTGCGCTCGGACTTGCTGAACGCCCGTGCCACTTCGGTTTGCTGGGCAAAGCCTGACTCAACCAACATTACCATCGCATAGGCTTCGGCTACCGCGTCAGCAGCGCAGTAGTGATACACCGGTAGTCCTCCAACTACGACTACGCGCTGCTCGCCCTCCGTTCGCAGCGTGCAGCGAGCGTTGATCACCACGATGTCCGACGGGGGTGCCACGGGCAGCCCCAAGGCGAGCTGGTCGTTCATGCCCGCCAGCAAAACCGGACAAGTATTGGTGCGCAACCTCCTCGCGCAAACGCCCACTAAATCCGGGGCTTACGAACCGCCAAGCCAAAAAACCGGACAGGTATTGGTTCCCACCCCCGGCGGACAAAAGCCCCGGATTTCAGCCGCGGAAAGGGGCTATGTCAGGAGGTCTGTATTTACTCAGGCTGGGACAATGCGATAGCGACGCCGCCGCCGGTGAGTGCGGTCTTCGCGCAACGCGGGATCCGCGGATCAGCACCCCGGATGAGTCGCCTCAGCCGCTGCCGCTCAACGAAGTCCCCGCGGCGCAGCGCGCCAAAGAACGTCGGCAATCAGTTCGGGGCCTGCGCCAGGTCTCGTGGAATACACGACCGAGTATCTCTTCCGCGACCTCTGGCCAAGCGCAGTGAGATCGAGACGAAGTGACCAGGTCCCGCTGTCAGAATCGTGCGACCTTTAGCAGGCAGGGAAACTGTTCGGTTACCCAACCATTGGCTATTCGAGCCGAAGACTTTGGGTTTGGGGGTACTGAATCGGCCAGCCCTCCAACATGGGGGTATCCTAACTCCCGAGCCCGGCCGTACCCCCAAACGTACCCCCGCGATCTCTGCCCTGGAAAAGCGTGGCTCAGTGGAATCAATGGCTTGCAATGCGGCGTCGGGCTGTTGGAATTGCAAACTCGCACCCGGACCCACGTTTAGGACTCGAACTCGATGACGAGCGCTCAAAAGCTTAGGCGAGGTAATCTCGAATCAACTCTACTATAATACTGCAACTTGCTGATTAAATTGGCTCCCCGGGTTGGCGGGTTGGACTCGAACTGACTCCTAAGCCACTGATCCTACAAGTGTTTTTCGGCCACTTCGGCAAGTTACCCCCAAACCTATCCCGGAAATCGTGGGCTGCGGTGAGACGGCCTGATACACGCTGAGCTTCGGTGCGCAAGTCGCCGGACCCGGCTTGGGGCATTCGGAGTCTGCCAGTAGAGAATCCTATGAGAGCATCTGCGTTAATGCACCAGAACCGTGCTCCGCCGAGCGGGGGAGAGCGTGGCCGATCGGGGGACATTGCGCAGTGGTGGCCACACTATGGCCCACATCATCCCGGCTCCATGGGTCCCTCTTGGCTGACCTTCCTCGCGCAGAGCAAGGATAGCCTGTGGAGCATCGATCTGTTTCGATGCGAGTCGATTCTTCTTCGCAGCCATTGGGTCCTCGTGCTCATGGATGTGTTCACTCGCCGCATCGTCGGATTCGGCATTGCCGGTGAATACGTTGATGGTCCGTCTCTATGCCGCATGTTCAACCAAGCCATCACCGGCACCTCCGACGCGGATTAGCACCGACCACGATCCTCTCTTTCGGTTTCACCGGTGGCTCGCGAATCTGCGAATCCTCGAGGTCGAGGAAATCAAATCCGTGCCGTATGTCCCGATGTCCCATCCATTCATAGAACGACTGATCGGGACGATCCGGCGCGAGTACCCAGACCGCACATTCTTCTGGAATTCGATCGATCTTCAACGGAAGCTGACGGATTTCCAGAATTATTACAATCAGGCTCGTTGTCACCGCGCACTGGGCGGCGCGACACCCGCAGAGCGCGCCCATGGACCGCCGACCCCACGCGGCAAACTCACCAGTTACGTGTGGGAGCGGCATTGCCGAGGCTTGTTCGAGGTGCCGGTCGCAGCTTGATTATCAATTCGCACCCCACACGTGCTTCAAGCCCGCTCCGAGGTTCGGCGGCCGGAAAAATGGGGTACATCGACCCGCAATATGGGGTGAGCGCCCGATTCGCCTCAGGCACGCAGACGGTACCGTGTGCCACAGAGCCGCCGGGCCAAACCCGCCGGACGAAGCTGCCAGAAACCTCCAACGAATTGCCCCAAGCGGAGAGCCATCATGAATACTCTGATCACTTCCACGAATCTGCCGCGCCTGATCATACCCGCGATCCTCGGCGCGCTTGCCTTGAGCTGCGGCGCGGTGTCTAGCGCTGCCGATACCAGTATGCCTCGGGTCGTTGTGAAGTTCGGGGATCTGAATCTATCCAATCCAGAGGGAGCGGCGGCGCTTTACGGGCGCATCGCTTACGCTGCCGACGTGGTGTGCGACTCGTTCTCCGTTGACATCCGCGACCACGATACCCAGGACCAGGTGACTGGCTGTGTTCGCAAAGCGATCGCGGATGCAGTGAACAAGGTTGATCGCCCCGAGTTGTTCGCCGTGTACAACGGGAAGAACCATCGGCTTCTCTCGATCAGAATCGCCGCGGTCCAAACTCACTAGTCAACTCGTGGGGCGGTGGCGATCGGCACCGCCCGACCTCTTTGAGACATCCGAATCTGGAATCTTTCCCAACGATTCTCTCGCTCGAATGTTTCCAATAGGAAAATCTTGCCGATCCCAACCGAGCAGCGATCGTCGAAGTGCTCATTCAGGTCGTCTCTTCGCGCTCGAGCAGTTACATGGTGAGGCAATTATCCATCGGTTCTGGCAGAGAGACACGGGCTTCGAGCCCGCTCCGAAGTTCCAGCGGCGGGAAAAAATGAGGTACATCCGCAATATGGGGTACATCGACCCGCAATATGGGGTGAACGCCCGATTCGCCTCGCGTACACCTAGCGCACCGTACGGATGCAACTTCGTTTCACCAGCCGGGAGGTGACGCCATGCCGCGCTACTTGGTCGAGAGATTCTTTCCGGAGGGACTTCGAATACCGGTCGATGAGACGGGCGCTAAAGCCTGTTTGGCGGTGATCGATGGCAATCTGTCCGAACAGGTGACCTGGCTGCACTCGTACGTGAGCGCCGACAAGAATAAGACCTATTGCATCTATGACGCGCCGACGCCCGAGGCGATCCGTCGGACCGCGGCCCGTAACAAGCTGCCTGTTACCGCGATCACCGAAGTCCGGGTGCTCGATCCATATTTCTACAAATGACCGGTGGCACGCACCGGGGAGGCTGCCGATGAATACTTTCAATTCGGGTAACTGCTCACCCCCGTCCGCTCCCGCTGCTGTGAACGGGCGCTTGACAACGTAGCGATTTGATCCTACGCTGCCGCCCATCTTCTGCTGGGTATGGGTTAGGCGACGGTGGGAGCATATTTCG
>JBOIAQ010000147.1:0-5396 GCA_050739115.1 Steroidobacteraceae bacterium
TTCAACCACAGCTCGTTGGCGATGCGCTCCTGACCCCACAGCGGATTCTCCGTAGCCATCCTTCGGATCAGCCGCCGCAACTCGATCGGAATCGGCGGTCGCCCGGGACGAGACTTCCATCTCCAGATGAGCCTGAATCCGGCTCGGTGCCAGCGAATCAAGGTCTGCGGCCGCACGACCACCAGCGACGACTGCCACTCGAAGCACCGCGACAGCAGTGCCAGGCTCACTCGCGTCACCGCATCAATCCGTCGGGGCCGCACTCCCCACTCCATGTATAGCGCAAGCTGTCGACGCAGGAACAGAATCTCCGCCTCGAGGGACTTCCGCGGGCGAACCGCCAATCCCATCCACCCGACGAGGTCGGCTGCCACTCCGACAAGAATGGATAGGACGCTAAGCACTTACACATCATGCCACACTTGAGCAGTCGACCCCGTACACCGCGCCTGGAGCGGGTTTTTGCGGAGCACAGGTCGATTCTCGCCGGCTTCTGCGTCCCGTTCGAGGTCGGGATCTTGGTATTCGTCCCGGTCTGGCTGTGGTTTCTCTATCGCGTCGGCAAAAGGGTGGGCGCGGTTCGCCATGCATCGCATTGCCTGAGAGCGGTCGCGGATGTAGAGCGATCACCGCCAACCGGAGGCCGCCCCCGAGCGATTCGCCGGGTAGTGCCGCAGCGCCAGCTGGCTGAGAGTTGATCGTTCTCGAGTACACATCCAAGAGCTGGAAGCGTCTAACGGTCCCCTCGTATTGCCTCATGTAATTTTGTTACCCATTGCCTCATCCGCAATGTTACCCGCCCTCTGTCGGTCCGTCTTCCTCCCAGTCCGTCCTAAACCGCAAAGCGGCAGGGGAGTCTGCCGCCGCAGGCGGCAGAAGTCCCTGACGGATGCGGTGTGCCTCATCACCCTGCGGAGGCGTTGACATTCTGAGTGAGGTCCTTCATATCGCAAATCAACCTCTGGATGGCTTCACGCCGCCACACGCCTAGCCGACGTCGCAAGGTACGCAGATGGCTGGCGCGATAACATCCTGGATAGCGCGCTTGGAATTCAGTGAGGAGCTCCACAGCTGTTTGATCCGGATGCGCTTCCAGCCATTGAAGCATTTCAGCCCAATGAGCTATGCAGCTCTGCGGACCGGGGCCACGGCCGCGAGGCTTCTTGCTGAAGCGGCGGTATTTGAGTCGCCCGATCACCACTCCCCGTGCACGCGCATCCTGACGCCACAGTTTCACGCGCTTGGCCAGACCATTTACGTGCTTCGGATGGAAACGACCTGGGAACTGGATGCACAGCTCCTCGAATAGCTGCGTGGAAGTGATGTTCGGGAACCCTTCGAGGCGGCGGCACACCAGTGGCCAGACCATCGTGAGCGCGTGGTATACAGGCTTGCCGGGTTCGGCATAGATCAGCCGAGGCCGTTCCGGCGTCGGCTCATTCGGAATAGCGGGCGGAGTCTGCACGAGCGGCTGCGTAGAAATCGCAGGCATCGGAGCCCTGTTACGCGACTGCGCGCTCACGACCTGCAGACTGCGCAGGTAGCGCGGCTTTGCATCCAGGGAAAACGTTGGCCGAACCTCGCCAGCCCTCCAGGCACTCGAGAGACTGGCAATAAAGGCCGAGAGATCCGGCGGATCGGGTGTCACGCTCGGAGGTGCTTCCCCGTCGGCGAGAGCGACCAGATATGCCTGAACTGCGCGCATCTCCTCCAGAAGCTTCAGCGGATCCAAGGCGCCTGCCACCTCGCGCAGCTTGGCTTTGGCGGCCTCTGGAAGGCTCTCAGCCTGCAGCAGCCGTTCGCAAGGGGTCTGCGGAGGATGGTATCGCTTGGACACATGAGCGCCCTCGCGGTGCTTCTCAGCGAGCTTGAAGGAGGGCTGGAAGAAGTTCACGAACAGACGCGAGGCACCGTACAGTCGGGTGATGGCCTGTGCGGCGGCAATCCCTTGGAAACGGCGGTAGCCCAGAATCTTGCGCACCACAGCGCCGTTTTTCTGTTCGATCCAAGCTTGGTCGTTCTTGCGGTAGGGCCGAGAGCGCGTGAGCTCGATCCCATGGCTGAGACAGTATTGGATCAGGGACTCGTTCACGAACTCGCTGCCGTTATCAACGTCCAGCGCACGAAGCGCAAAGGGCAGACCCTGGCGAATGCGTTCGAGCGTGTCTACGACCAGGTTACTCTCTCGAACCACCAGTGGCGCGCCCTCGATCCAGCCGCTGGCGATATCGGTCAGAACCAAGCTGTTGACGTAGCTGCCGCAGTTGACGTCCCCGCAATGCGCGACGAGGTCCATCTCCATACTCCCCGGCGGCGGCTCGTTCCAGTCCGCGAAGGTTCGCACCGGTATGCGCCGGCGCGCCGCAGGCACAGCGCGGCGGGCTTTTCTCAAGCGTGTCGCGTTACGCGGCACTCGCAGCAATCGATCGATGGTCGAGGCGCTCATGGCCAGGATCTTTTGGCGCATAGGCTCAGCAAGACGCAAATGCCCATTGCGCTCCAAGGCAGGCAACAGAATCGGCAAAAGGGCCCGCAGACGCTTCCCGCATACCCGATCGGAGGCTTCCCAGAGCACGATCAACGCGGCCCGCGCCGCCTCATCGTACAGCGACGGTCGGACGCGGGTCTGTCGTCCCTTGACGCTCGGCTCGGCGTTCAGCGCTCGGATCGCCGACTTCTGGTGATAGCCGGTCACGGCGATGAACTCATCGAGGATCCTGCGCTTCTCAGCGCCGGTTGCGGTGCAATAGCGTCGACGGACCACGTCCGTCAGTTCGGCCCGCGCTGTGTGCGTCATTTTGCTGCCCATAGCCCCTCCGATGTAGCGGAGGCGGCATCATGGCAGGTGCCATCGCTGGTAACATTTCAGCTGAGGCAACGCACCGGATCGGTAACATTTTTGCTGAGGCAATGCGACGGAACGGTCTACCCTTCGTCAGCGCCGGAGTGTCGAGTTCCGATAGCGCTTAACAGCGTCGGGCTCTTTCATTCTCTCCTTCTTGCCGGTTTATCCCGGCGCACTAAACGTCCGACAAAGCCTGAAAGCAAGTCAGTACGGCCATCCCGTGGCGCGGCTAGAGCGGAGCGTCGCAGGAGGCTACCGCGTCAAGATCACAATTGCCCGTGTCAGTCGGTACCTCGTCCGAGGTCCGCGCGGAGCGGCAACCTTCACGCGCTGGCGCGGAGGATCTGAGCCGATTGAAGCAGATTGAGGACATCGCGATAGACTGTGCCCTCAGCGTGGAACCCGCGCTCTGCCACCCCACCCTTGCCGTCGCGCCGGCGCTTGGCATGAAAGAGGAGCAACTATGATGACCAGCGACGGAGAACAGCCGCTGCATTCCCTGGCCACCTCGGCGACAGCGCTCGTGCAGGGGTGGATGCGGGACGCACTCGGCGGCAGAGCCGAGCACCCGGTACTGGGACAGCTCACCTGGGGGGGCGTCCTGACGGCGGTCCTTTTCGTGGCCTTGGCACTGCTTGCCCATGCGATCGCCGCGAGCCTCATCCGCCGCTCGAAGCAGGCACCCCCTTCCCGGGTGGCGGACCCGGATGCTCGAGCGCATCTGCTGCAGGCGCTCGGCAAGCCGGTGTACCTCTTGATCTGGCTCGTGAGCTCGTATTTCGTGCTATCCACATTGCTGATCGCTCTGGGCTCCGGGGCCGTCGCCAACGATCTGCAGACGGTCCTGCGAATCCTGCTCGCAGTCGGCATCCTCGCCTTGGCGCTTTGGCTCCTTTATCGCCTGACTTGGGTCCTGGAGGCTCGCCTGCAGCCCTGGGCCGCCCGCAGCCCAACCCGGTTTTATCTTCTTCTCGTGCCGCTCATTGGCCGCGCGCTACGGATGCTGATTCCCGTGTTGGGAGTGATCTTCGCAGTGCCGCTCCTGCCGTTGCCGGCGCGCTATCTGCAGTTCATCGACAAAGGCATCAGCATCATGCTGATCGTCTTCCTGGCGCTGCTCGCCTTTCAAGCCGTGCGCACGCTCGAGACGGCCCTGCTGTCCCGCTTTGATATCAGCGTCGCGGACAATCTCCGGGCACGCAAGGTCTACACCCAGGTGCACGTCATAGGCCGGGTGATCGACGTTGCGATCATCCTGCTGACCGTGGCAACGACCCTGATGCTGTTCTCGGAAGTGCGCCAGGTCGGCACGAGTCTCCTTGCTTCCGCCGGCATTGTCGGCATCGTCGCCGGCATCGCAGCACAGAAGACGCTCGCCAACCTGTTGGCGGGATTCCAGATCGCGCTGGCGCAGCCCATGCGCCAGGATGATGTCCTGGTCGTGGAGGGAGAGTGGGGTCGCGTGGAGGAGATCACGCTCACCTATGTCGTGGTCCATGTGTGGGACGATACCCGCCTCGTGCTGCCGCTCAGCTACTTCATCGAAAAGCCGTTCCAGAATTGGACGCGTAGCTCGGCCCAGCTGCTGGGTCAGGTACACGTCTGGGTCGACTACTCCTTCCCGGTCGAGGAGGGCCGCAAGGCGCTGAAGGAGATCATCGAGTCCCACCCGCTGTGGGATCGACGGTTCTGGAACGTGCAAGTTGTGGAGGCGGACGAGAAGGCAATGCAGTTGCGCGTACTGGCTACGGCCGCGGATTCCTCGATCGCGTGGAACCTGCGCTGTGACATCCGCGAGAGATTCATCGCCTTCATCCAGCAGCGTCACCCGGAGTCATTGCCGCGGGTTCGCGCACAACTCAGTGGTGGCGCCGAGCTCGCCGGCGGCCTGGCATCCGTGGCCGGGGGCGCCCGACCCCGCGGCTGAAATGGCCGTCAGAATCCCCTGGAGGATGCGGGCGGGCTCGGCGGGCATCCCGGCACCGCGATGTGAGATTGGGCGCATTCGCCCCCTGTCACCGGTGAGGAGCCCGCCGCAGCCAAGATCTTGCTTCAGTACCGCGCCAGCCCTGCCAACACCGTCTCGTACGGCGTGCTCCCGACTATGCGCGCATGAACACCCAACGCTTCCATACGGGGTGCCGGCCACACCGAGCCCTGCGAGAAGAGCGCCTCACATACGGGGCACCACGCGTGGCGTAACTTCGCGACCGATCGCCCGCCCAAGGAGTGTGGTAATCCTGTGGGGCGCGAATTGATAATCAAGCGGCGATCGGCACCTCGAACAAGCCTCGGCAATGCCGCTCCCACAAGTAACTGGTGAGTTTGGCGCGCGGGGTCGGCGGTCCGTGGGCGTGTTCTGCGGGTGTCGTGCCGTGCAGTGCGCGGTGACAACGAGCCTGATTGTAATAATTCTGGAAATCTGTCAGCTTCTGATGAAGGTCAACGGAATTCCAGAAGAACGTGCGATCGAGGTATTCGCGCCGGATCGTCCCGATCAGTCGTTCGATGAATGGATGGGACGCCGGGACATACGGCACGGATTTGATTT
>JBOIAQ010000148.1:0-5351 GCA_050739115.1 Steroidobacteraceae bacterium
AACCTGCCTTTGAAGACCAATCTCGCCTTGGTGCTTGCTTTTTCGGCATTGACGGCTGCGAGCGCTGCATTGCTTAAACCATCCGTGTTGCGCCGTGTCGAAGCTGCCACGTTCGAAGTGTTTCAGTCCAAACCAACGCAGGAACCGTTGTCCTACGCACGCCCCTTGCCACTGGATCTGCTGCCGTATCAGGAGCGTACCGACAAATATCACTCGATAGGTACGGCGTTCGCGCTGGGCCATGGCCCTTATGTGACTTCAGCCCATATCTTGATGTCAGGCTTGGACAGCCTATGGGGCCCGCCGGAACTGCGTGACCCCAAGGGCAACGTTTATCCAATCGACCAGGTCGAGAAGTTCGGGCAGCGCCGTGACTTTGCGGTGTTCACGGTGAAGGGACGCCCTGGTGATGTTGCCTTGCCCCTGGACACGCAGCCGATCTTGAACCAACCGGTGTACGCAATCGACAATGCACTTGGCACTGGCGTGGTGATTCGCAGCGGACTCTATACGTCCGATACGCCAGAGCCACTTGATGCCGCCTAGAAATGGCTGCGCTTTTCAGCCGCCGCGTCACCCGGCAATGGCGGCGGCCCCTTGCTCGACCAAGCGGGTAACGTGATCGGGCTGGTGGTCGGTGAGTCACCCACCGAGAACCTCAATTACGCGCTTCCGACCGCCGAGGTACTGGTGGCGCCGAAGGGCAGAACGGTGGTGCATGTGCAGGTGGTGACCCGTTTGACCGTGACCGGTACGCAGAACAAGGCGTGCTCAAGGCCGAATTCCCGTTGCCGCTGCAGCTTGCCGAGTTCTATCGGGACTTTGGGCAACGCTGGAACCGATACGAGGACCAGCAACAGGACCGCCTGCTCACGAGAGAATCCGCCAACCTGTTTCTCAATGGCAAGGGAGCCCGCCGCCTGTTGTACCTGTCCGTGTATCCGGACGCGTTCCCAAAGGTGGTCATGCGCCAGAGTGATGGCGTGTGGCACCGGTTTCAGAATGACACGCCGCGTTTCGAGCTTGGCCACAACGGCTACCTGAAGGTCAGCAGCATCGAGGGCTTCGGTCTGGTCCATGTCCGGCGCCCGGATGATATTTCGGCCGCGGTGTTCTACCACGACCCCAAGGTGCCCATGGACGAGCGACGCCGTGGCAAAACGATCATCCCTGCGGTGCAGCTTGTTGCATCACCTCTGTAAGAATTTCGGCAACAGACTCGGATGTTTTCAGACCAAACTGCGCATAAGCTTACCTGAGTCTATGACCGTCCGCTTCGGGGGCGCGATTTGTCGACTGTCTGGCACCGCATCTGGCCGATTGGAACCAAGGCGCTATGCAAAGCTGCACTGGGGCTCGGCCGCTCGACCTCCAGCGAAGTACATTGCGAACACCGTGCAACTTATCCGCTAACTTGCGGTTCGTGTCCGGCGATCATCCCCATATGCGACGGACCTCGATCTAATCGTCCTCATCGAGTTCGAGTGCTAGCTCTTTGCCAGGAGAACGGGAAGGTGTTGATATGCTCTCGACAGTAACGCCAAGGCCCCCAGGAGGCTGTGCAAGCACAATCAAGCGCCACCGAGTTGGCCCCAGCTCTTCCGCATGTATGTGGTGGTCTTTCGGTGGCAGCTCTTTAGATTTCTCGGAGACTATCTCCGCCCCGCAGACCTCGCACCGGTAGATGCCGGAATTTGTTGCAATGCTGTCGGGACGGAGGAGCAGATCGAATGCACCATGGTCTGAATCATCCAGGTACTCCTTGTACTTGTAGAGAGCCATCGGGTCTATCCTCTGTCAAGTCCCATGCGGCATAGCTTATCGTGCATGCCTGCGATTTTCACCAAGCAGAGATCTCTTCCTATCAGCTGGCCCAGCCGATGACGTGTTCGAGTCCCGGCGTCTATCTACGGTAGCCGCTATGCCAATTCAAGATCCGTTGAATGCGGCATCGGCGAGTTCCGGGTCACAGTCGCCAAGGGCTTCAAGGGCTGGCGATCCCGGCGGGCCGCGATCCTGGCGAAGCACTGTGTGCTTCCGGCACGCGTGCGTGACTGGCGGCGGCCCGGATTGATAGCGTTTCTCCCACGCCTAATTCGGGCGATTGGAGGAACGTATGGGCAACAAAGAGAACGGGCAAGCTCAGGACCTGGTCCGTCTGCGGCAACGGCTGGATGAGTATCGGCGTGATAGCCAGCCGGGCAAGGCCCTGCCAGGATGGGCGTGGGCTGCGGCCGGGAGGCTGGCGCGCCGGCACGGGGTGCACCGCAGCAGCCGGGCGTTGGGGCTTGAGTACAACAAGCTCAAACGCCTCAGCGGTGCGGGGGCGGCGGATCGCTCCGGGCAGGGGCGCAAAAGCAGGTCGAGGAGGTCCCCCTGCTCGATGCAGTTCGTCGATCTGAGCGGCGCGCTCACCGTCGGTGGGGACTGCCGGATGGTTCTTGAGGGTCCGGGTGGGCAACGCCTTTCGGTGCAGATGCCCGCGGGGGCGGCGACCGAGGTGGTGCTGGGACTGTGCCGCGCGGGCTTTGGAGCGCGGTCATGATCCAGATCACCCCGCAGATGCGCGTGCTCGTGGCGATTGAGGCGGTCGATGGCCGCCGCGGGATCGATGGGCTGGGGCAGGTCTGTCGTTCGGTGCTATTGGCCAACCCTGGCGACGGGACGATGTTCGTGTTCCGCACTCGCTCGTGCAAGGCGATCCGACTGTTGGTTTACGACGGGCAAGGATTTTGGCTCGCGAGCAAACGCCTGAGCTCGGGGAGATTCCGGTACTGGCCGACGGCCGCCGGAGCGATCAGCCGGGAGCTGCTGGCGCATGAGTTCTCGGCGCTGATCTGGGGCGGGGATCCGCAGCGAGCCCACGCGGCGCCGATGTGGCGGCGCATCCCGTTTCAGCCCGGGGGGCGTAGCGCGAGCTGAGCGCTCACTCGGGCTCACGGTGCCGGTGGGTCCGGGCCCGCCTGAAGGCGCGCGAGCGTCAAGTGGAAGTTCCAGGGCATCCACTCGCTCGGCCGCTCGGTGAGCTCGAGCGGGTGGCGCAGCAGAGCGATGAGGTATCCGAACGGGTTGACCCCGTTCAGTTCCGCGGTGTAAATCAAACTCATGAAGACATCGCCGACCTTTGCACCGTTGAGCGTCTTGTAGAACAACGAGTTTTTCCGGTGCACGATTGCCCGCTTCAGCGCTCTTTCAACCACGTTATTATCGAGTGGCACTCCTTCCACCCGCAAAAATAGCGTCAACCCTTCCCAGTGCCGTTGCAGATAGCGTATTGCCTCCCCGAGCCGCGAGTTCGGCTCGATCAGCCGCTCGGTGAGTTGTCGGTCCATCCACACTTTCAACGCCGAGATGCGCGGGGAGCTCTCACGCTGGTGCAGTCGCAGCCGTTCCCCGGGGCTCATCTGACGAGTCCGTGCCTCGGCATCGCTCTTATAGACTTCCCGCAGCGTCTCGAGTACGAAGCGCACCTCGGCGGGGAACAGCTCGGCGAGCTCGACAAATTTTCGGCGGCCATGCGCATTACATTTTCCCAGCAGTGTTTCGAAGTCCCCCGCGGTATTGCTCGATGAGCCATCGCACATCTGGATCGGGATGGGCAACTGCGCTGCGCGTCGCTTAAGGACTGCGGCGAGGTTCTCTCCGGCATGGCGCGCGCCGGTGAAAAACAGCACGATCTTGCGTCCCTCGCCGATCGAGACGATCCCGGAGGTGAATACCCCGGTGCGCCCGTGGGCGGCATCCTCGCCCAAGGCCGCCGCGCGCTGCTCGGGGGTGAGCTCGAGCAGCTTCATGGTCGTATCGTCGTTGTGCACCACGGAGCCTTGGGCGGCCTGATCGATCAGCTGCTCGTGGGCGGGAAGGAGCTTCGGGGTGGCATTGTTCACCAGATCCCACTGCGTGGCCGCGGGCAATGGAACACGCATCGCCTTTTGCAGTTGTTCGATGCGATTGAACGGTAGCCCGGTGCCGTAGCGCAGCATCCCCACCATGGCCGTGGCGCTCGCCTCGTACTTCTCGCTCCCGACCCCAGGGGGCGCGGCGGCGGTGTAGACCTCCCCGCACAGATTGCAGCGCAGCCGATCGCACGCGTATACCCGCGCCCCAAGCGGCGCCATCCCCGTGATGCGCACCAGCACCGCTGGGGGCTCGAGCGGATAGACCTTGCCATGGGGACACCCGGGGCAGGCATCGCCCCGGGCAAGCTCCGCGTGCGCTACCCGGATGTGTTCGGCCCCAGCGTAGGCGCTCGCGGCGTTGCGCCCGTGGCCAGGGGCCTTCTTGCGGGCCGCCGCGCCATCGCCCGATGCGCTGTCCACTGCATCCTGCCGACCCGCACCGGCGCGTTCCTCGCCCAGCACCTGCTCGGTCTTCTCCGTACTCGCTCCAAAGAGCATCCGGCGCAGCCGCTTGAGGGAGGTCTTCTTCCCTTGCAGCTGTGCGATCAGCTCGGCCACGATCTGCGTCGTCGAGGCGAGCGTCGCCATCGCCGCCGTCAGCTTCGCGTGATCCTCGGCACTCAACGCTCCCTTGGCGCGCTCGAGAACCGCCGCGAGCTCCTCGAGGTTCACCTCCATCGCGGGCGACTTGCCAATCGGGGGATGCCGAGGCGGCTTTCCACCCTTGCGACTCATGCCAGCAGCAGCCGCTCGCGAAAGTCCGCCACCAACGCCAGCCCCAGCACGTCCTTCACCGTACGGTTCGGCCGGTGCGTCAGATCGTCCTTTCCCCGCCCCTGGGTGCGCCCCAGCATCACCCAGTTCGCCGCCCGGTAGCAGGTGCCCCGATGGCGCGTGGTATCTACAAACGTCTCGGCAAAGTACACCGGATGTCCGTAGACCTTCTGCCACTCGGCAGATAGCATCCGCGTCATCCGCGAGAGCAGGTGCGAGGCCAGGTACGGCACCGCCACCCACGGCAGCACAAGAAAGCGGGTGTTGTAAGCGAGAAAGCGAATGTTCCGCTGGCGTACCTGCGGGTGCCATCCGAGATATCGATCCCGCGGCGAAAGGTGCCGCGCCGCCGAACTCCAGGCAAACAGCGCCACCGGCCGCTCCCTGGCGTACACCATGAACTTCAGCTGCTCGCCGACCGGTTGACTGTAGCCGAGGTAATGATGGCTCTCGAGCAGACCATTGAAAAGGCGCTCCTCGCCCGTGCGCCGCACTTGGCGAAAGACCAGCTCCCCAAGCTCTCGCAGCTTCCCGGATATCGGCGCGCGTTGAATCTCGATAGATCCGGGCCGCGCCCGTACGCTGAGCGGGTTCGGTGGCCGCCACTTCACCGCCGGCAGCTCGATGTGCCCGGCGCGCGCGAGCGCCAGCATCAACCCCCGCGCCACCATGTCCCGC
>JBOIAQ010000149.1:0-5348 GCA_050739115.1 Steroidobacteraceae bacterium
GTTTCCGGGATGGTTCGCTGTTCTGCGGATTCAGTCCGGCAGTAAGCCCTTCGGCAATGAAAGCTATGCGGCGGGCGATTCGGGAGCTGAACATTCGTCGGCAAACGCAGCGTTCGTTGAACGATATCGCCGATTTGCTCAATCCGCTCCTACGGGGGTGGCTTGCGTACTATGGGCGGTTCGCCCCTTCGGCGCTGTATCCGGTGCTTCGCTACGTCAACCTGACGCTCGTCGCCTGGGCCATGCGGAAGTTCAAGCGCTTTAAGGACCACAAGATCCGTGCGGGCCGCTTCTTCGAGCGGCTCTCCAAGGAGCGTGCGGATCTCTTTGCTCACTGGCAGATCGGTATGCGCGGTGTGTTTTCCTGATGGGAGCCGAGTGAGGGGCGACCCTCACGCTCGGTTCTACGAGAGGCCGGTGGTGAGATTCCACCGGCCTACTCACCCAACGGAGGTTTCATCCACCCGCCAGGAGGAATGGATGGGTTTTGAAAATCGTGGCCAGCGTCGCTCGAACTCCGGCACGTAATGCTGCACCCAGCGCATGATAGTTGTGTGGCTCACGGCGACATCGCGCTCGGCTCGGCAACGTGCGAACGCACGGGCATGCCCCGAGTGGCGCGCTCGGTCAGCAGCAGCGCCGCCACGGCGAGTACCGCCGCCAGCACGAACGCCGCACCGGGAAGGCGATGTGTCGGCGCGTGATCACCAATGAAGAGCGCGAATAAGTTGGCGAAGAGTGCCGGCCCGAAGATGCCGGCCAGGCTCTGCAGGCTCGACAGCGCGCCTTGTAGGCGTCCCTGTTCGCCGGGGTCGACCTGGTGCGTGATCATGGATTGAGTGGGCGGTCCGGCCAGCCCGCCCAGGCACAGGAATGGAATGCCACCCAGGAACATCCACGCTTCCGGCGCAAAGCCGAACATCGCGTAGCCCACGATCAGCAATGCCACACCGGCCAGCATCATGCGGCGCTCACCCAGCCATGGCATCCAGCGCCGCACCAGCACGGCCTGCACGACACCGGTGCACAGACCCACTACGCCCAAACTGTAGCCGACGATCTGCGGCCCCCAACCGTAGCGATAGTCGGTGTACAGCACGTACGTGGAATTGAGCGCGAACTGCGCCAGCGCCAGCAGGAAGAACACTGCCGCTAGCGCGACTACCTGCGGGTAACGACGCAGCAGGATCAGCGAGCCGAGCGGATTGGCCTGTCGCCAGTCGATTTGCGTGCTGCGGCGTTCTTTCGGGTGGGATTCCGGCAGCACGAAGAAGCCGTAGCAGAAATTCAGCAGCGACAATCCGGCGGCGACCCAGAACGGCAGACGGATCCACTGATGTCCCAGGTAACCGCCCAGCGCGGGCCCCACGATGAACCCGAGCGCGAACGCCCCGCCCAGTGTGCCGAACGCCGCGGCCCGCTTCTCGTGCGGCGTGATGTCGGCAATGTAGGCGTTGGCCGTGCTGAAGCTAGCTGCGCAAATGCCCGATACCGCGCGACCGACGAACAGCAGCCACAGCATGGGCGCCAGTGCCATCACGATGAAATCGACGCCCAGGCCGAAGCTCGAAATGAGGATCACGGTGCGCCGGCCGAAGCGGTCCGACAGCGCGCCCTGGATCGGCGAGCACACGAACTGCATCAGCATGAACAGCGTGCCGAAAGCGCTCGCCCACACCGCGGCCTTGGCGATGCTACCGCCGATCAAGTCCACGATCAGGTGGGGCAGCACCGGGATGATGATGCCGAAGGCGAGCATGTCGATCGCCACCGTGACGAAGACGAACAGCACCGCCGCACTGCGGTGCGGGTGCGCGAGAGGCTCGTGCGCGATCATCGAAGGTGCGGAACTGCAGGGGAAACGATGATTCTAGCACCTACTTGCGTGGCGCTCGAATCATGCGAGGCGTCTGCGGCGCCCACCTGCATGTATGCAAGGACGCGTTTGCCGGCGTGCGTGTCAAACCTCCCGTGTATTCGGCAATACCACGACGAGAGATGAAGCGTTTCGCGATGGTTGACGGGGCACCGCTTGCGTCTCGACAGACTTGGGCTATCGCCGTGATCCGACGAGATGATTGGCCGCCCCTTACCGATGGGGCCCACAATCATCACTGGTAGCCATTCGGAGAGACATCATGTACGACACACGCAACGACCTACCGGTGAAAACCCGGACCCAGGCCATCGACATCCTCAACGCACGGCTCGCGGAAGCGATTGATCTCGGGCTGCAGGTGAAGCACGCGCACTGGAATGTCAAGGGGCTCTACTTCATCTCGCTCCACGATTTGTTCGATAAGATCGCGGAGAACGTCGAGGAGCACGTGGACACGCTCGCCGAGCGCATCACCGCGCTCGGGGGCACGGCCTACGGAACCCTTGCTTCAGTCGTGCGCGGCAGCAGACTCGCCGCCTATCCGGCTGAGATGACGGACGGCCTGGCGCATGTCGAGGCGCTGGCCCAAGCGCTCGCGGATTTCGGCAAGAAAGTACGCAAGGGAATCGGCGACGCCGATAACCTTGAAGATGTGGACACGGCGGATCTCTTTACTCAGCTCTCTCGCGATACGGACAAGTCTCTCTGGTTGCTCGAGGCGCACCTGCAGGCGAGCCGCTGATCTGCTGTCCGAGGCCGCATTCGCGTGCGGCCGCGCCGGCGCTGCTGTGCCGCGATGTTTACGCAGACTCTTGCGCTGGGACGTCCCTGATAACCTCCCTTGACAATGCGAGACCTGCTTCTCCTCGCAGTTCAACTGGTCGTCACCATCGCCAGGCTCATGCGTCCCTGGCGGTGTTCGCTCGGTCGTCGCCGAGTCCCTGCTCCTGAAGCATCAACTGATCATCAGCCACCGTTCCAGTCTCTCAAATTTCTGCTACTGATGCTTGCCGGCTGGATCAGCCGCCATCAGCTCGAGGTGATTGAGTATCTCCAGGAGGAGAACCGCGTGCTCAAGGAACGCTTGGGCGGGCAGCGTCTTCGATTTACCGACGCCGAACGCCGTCGACTTGCGCGGAAGGCGCGAGCACTTGGTCGTACGGCCCTGAACAGGCTAGAGACACTGGTCACACCGGAGACGCTGTTGCGATGGTACCGGGAACTGGTGTCCGATCTGCCCAATTGAGTGACTCGATCTTACAAGACGACATCGCCCGGACCTCCCGACGATTGCTAAAACTCGGCCAATTCCCGAACCCGGGCCGCGTTCTCGGCGTCCTGGAAGTAATGCCGGTTCTCGGCTGCGAGAGCCAGCGGCGCTGCCGTGCTGCCTTGCCCTGAGCCCGACACGCGGGCTTCGGGCAGTACTTCTGCCGTCCTACGTTGCGGACATCGACAACGAAATCTTCCCTACAAGACGCGCACTTGCTTATGGTCTTCTTGGGCATGGCTCCCCCGGAGGGGGCCCATTTTGCCTACCCAGGCGCAGCCACCCGCCGGCCGCCATGGCGGCCCCACCGCCGGGAGCAAAACCGAAGAGAACAAGACGCTTGAGAGAATCTCGTTCGAAGAAAACGGACGGGAAGAAAACCTCGACGTTCAGACCGACCGAATTACACGGGAATCAACTCGCCGGTGACAACGATCGCTGATCTCATTCTACGCATGGCGCTCGAGAATCCCTCATGCGGATACCCTCGGATCCGAGGGGCGTTCGCTAATCTGGGGCATGAGGGTGGACGTGGCACGATTGCCAATATACTCAAAGAGAATGGTATCGAGCCCGCACCCGAGCGAAGCAAACACACCCGATGGTCGACTTTCCTGAAGAGCTCACTGGGAGTGCCTGACGACGACTGACTTCCTGAGCGTCGAGGTTTGCACCCTCAAGGGTCTCGTCACCTATTACGAGGGCCTATTACGTCCTGTTCTTTATCGACATCGCCTTCCGCTCGGTGCACATTGCCGGTGTCACGCCTCATCCCGATAGCGCATGGAGGAGGCAGGTGGCGCGTGACATCACGGGCATGGACGATGGATTCCTTTGCGGAAAGGGGTATCTGATTCTCGATCGAGACGCGAAATACTCCTTGGAGTTCTGCAACTTCCTCGTTCGCGAGGGCATCGATGTCATTCGCTTGCCGCCAAAGTCTCCCAATTTGAACGCCTTCGCCAAGAGATTCGTTCGATCCATAAAAGAAGAATGTTTGAGTCGAATGATCTTCTTCGGACCGGCATCGCTTCGAGAGGCGATCCGCCACTACGTGGCGTACCACGGCGAGCGTAATCATCAAGGGCTCGAAAACCGACTGCTGCAGCTCGAAACCACGAGAGCCCCGCTCCATGGTCCCATTCGACGGCGACAGCGCCTCGGCGGCATGCTGAACTACTACCATCGCGCGGCGGCCTGATGAAGCACGCCGCTGTTATTGGACAATTCGCCTTCGGCGGCCTCCTCAGATGTTCTGGAAAGCGGACGCTCAGCATAGAATTTCTGACCGCGGCGCGCAGCAGGCGTTGGGTTGGAGAATAAAGGAGCCCCAGGTTGCGTAGCTCTGCGCGGCTGGGTAGCTGTTCTGCGCGCCGAAGTAGCACTGGACGGACTCCACCCCGCCGTCTCTGATGCGGAGATATTCGACATTCTCGATATTTTTGCCGTGCTTGATGTACGCAACATACATCACAAATGCATCGTTGCCGTTCCCCGCGATCTGCTGCAGATCGAAGCGCTCGATGAGATTGACGTTTGGCGTCCAGCAGCGTGTCTTGTAGACACTCTTACTGTCGTGATGATCAAGTGGGCTCGTGAAGGTGAAATCATCTGTCAGCAGACTGTCGAGCGCTTGCCAGTCCCTTTTCTCTCACGCGCCGTAGTATCTCCGGACGATCTGCTCAGTTTGCGGGCTCAATCCGGCTCGTGCGCGCGCAGTTGCAATCTCCGGCATGACGGCCGCCGCAGCCAGTGCACAGGCACCTGTCCCCAACAGATTGCGCCGCGACATTTGTCTTTCTCTTATGGCTTAGCCCACCTTTACAGGAGCTTCGGCGGCCTTCAGCGTACCAAGTCATCGGTATGGCAGCAAGGCCTGCCGAATAGCGGGTTGGAGTGGCACAATTCGGTGATTTTTTGACTCTTGACCATACCAATTCGTCGGTATATATCTTGCAATTTGGTACAGGTACATGACACAGGCACCGCACGAATCCAAGTTGAAGCTTCTCGATGCAACACTGAAGGTGGTGCGCACCAAGGGGTACAGCGCTACCCGGATCGAGGACGTCTGCGCCGAGGCGGGGCTGACCAAGGGAAGCTTCTTTCATCACTTCAAGAGCAAGGAGGACCTGGCCCTGGCCGCGGCGGCGCTGTGGGATGCCCGGACGGTAGAGACTTTCGCCGCGGCGCCCTATC
>JBOIAQ010000150.1:0-5348 GCA_050739115.1 Steroidobacteraceae bacterium
AGGTCTTACCGCCGTCGGTGGAGAGGTAAACGCCCCGCTCGGGATTGGGGCCGAAGAGATGGCCCAGCGCCGCCACCACGACGACATCGGGATTGTTCGGATCGACCCAGATCCGACCGACATTGCTGGTCGCGGTGAGGCCCAGGGGCTGCCAGCTCTTGCCGCCATCGGTGGACTTGAATACGCCGCGGCCCGAGCCGACGTCATACCGTGGCGCAGCCTGGCCGGTGCCTACATAAATCGTATCCGGGTCGGACGGGGCGACTGCGAGCGCCCCGATGGCCGGCGGCAGGCTGTCCCCGACCGAGCGCCAGGTCCGGCCGGCATCGCTCGATTTCCAAATGCCTCCTCCCGCGCCCGAGAAGTAGAACGTGTCCGGCTGCCCTGGCACCCCTGTCGCCATCGTCGCCCATCCGCCCCGAAAAGGACCGACGAGGCGCCAATTGAGCTGCGAATACGCCGCCTCCGGGACAGGCTCCTGCGCCGCCGAGGCGACCCCAGCGCCGGCCGCTGGCGCGGCAGACGCAGCTCCAGGGAGTGCCAGAACGAGGGCGAGAAGCCGTACGAGGCCGAGAAGACCCCTGGTCCGCGGCGGTTGCTCGGCGCATCGGTGATCCGTCATGGTCATTGGCGACCCCAGCAATGAAACGGCTAACCATACCGGATTCGGCTGCCGGCCGCCGCCGCTGCGGGCGCCCCCTGTCGCGAAGCAGCGGCACACTGCCTTGTACGTTCGAGCGGCCTCTCCTGCGCCGCGCGGTACCGATCGTCCCCGGGCGATGAGAGAATCGGACGCACCCTATGGCGCATGGGATGAACTGCACATGTCCGACCTGTCGGCATTCCCGGTCACGCGAAAATGGCCACCGCGGTTCCCGGACCGCCTGCAGCTTTACTCGATGCCAACGCCGAACGGCGTCAAAGCCTCGATCATGCTGGAGGAGATTGGGCTGCCCTACGAGCCCCACCGCGTGAGTTTCGAGGCGAGGGAGCAGCTCTCCCCCGAGTTCCTCTCGCTCAACCCCAACAACAAAATCCCGGCCATCCTCGACCCCGAGGGTCCGGGCGGAAAGCCGCTGCCGCTGTTCGAGTCGGGCGCGATCCTCGTCTATCTCGCCGAGAAGACCGGCCGGCTGCTGCCGCACGATCCGGCCGCTCGTTACCTCGCTCTGCAGTGGCTCATGTTTCAGATGGGGGGTGTCGGACCGATGTTCGGTCAGGTCGGCTTCTTCAACAGGTTCGATGGCAGGAACTACGAGGATAAGCGCCCGCGCGACCGTTATGTCGCGGAGTCGAAACGCCTCCTCGGCGTTCTGGACAAACGGCTCGCGGCGCACGCCTGGATCGCGGGCGATGAGTACACGATTGCGGACATCGCGACCCTTCCCTGGGTGCGAAATCTCATCGGTTACTACCAGGCGGGCGACCTGGTCGGCATCGCGGCTTTTCCCAACGTCGTCCGCGCGCTCGAGCGCTTCGTCGCGCGTCCGGCGGTGGCCCGAGGACTCGAGGTCCCGAAAAGCGGTTGACGCGCCGTGAACGGCCGCACACTGATGGTGCAGGGCACGACCTCCGATGCCGGCAAGACCACCCTCGTCGCCGGACTCTGCCGCCTGTTGCATCGGCGGGGCGTGCGCGTCGCGCCGTTCAAGCCGCAGAACATGGCATTGAACAGCGCCGTCGGCATCGACGGCGGCGAGCTCGGCCGAGCGCAGGCGCTGCAGGCCCAGGCGGCGGGCATCGCCCCGACGATCGACCTCAATCCGGTGCTGCTCAAGCCGAGCACCGATCAACGCTGTCAGGTCATCATCCACGGCAAGGCGGTGGGCGAGATGGGTGCGTGGGCGTACCACGAATTCAAGCGCGTAGCCCGCGAGGCCGTGCTGACCTCCTATCGCAGGCTGAGCGATGCGTACGAATTCATCCTGGTCGAAGGCGCGGGCTCCCCCGCCGAGATCAACCTGCGCGAGGGCGACATCGCCAACATGGGTTTCGCCGAAGCGATCGATTGCCCCGTGGTGCTCATCGCCGACATCGACCGGGGCGGTGTGTTTGCGCATCTGGTGGGCACACTCACGCTGCTGAGCGACAGCGAGCGAAGCCGCGTGCGGGGATTCGTCATCAACCGCTTCCGGGGCGAGCTCTCGCTTCTGCAACCCGGCCTGGACTGGCTCGAGCGGCACACGGGCAAACCCGTGCTCGGCGTACTGCCTTACCTGCAGGGACTGCAACTCGATGCCGAGGACGGCATCCGCCTCGCTGCCGCCGTTTCCGGATCCGCCCAGGCGCTGCGGGTGGTGGTGCCGGTTCTGCCCCGGATCAGCAATCACACGGATTTCGAGCCACTCGCCAATCATCCGCAGGTTGATTTGCGCTACGTCGGCGCCACGACGCCGCCGCCCGCGGACCTGGTGATCCTGCCCGGCTCCAAATCGGTTCGCGCCGATCTCGAGTGGCTTCGTGCTCACGGCTGGCCCGCCTATCTCGAGAAGCACCTGCGCTACGGTGGCAGAGTACTCGGCATCTGCGGCGGCCTGCAGATGTTGGGCGGCTCGATTGCCGACCCGCAAGGCATCGAGGGGCCGCCCGGCGAGAGCCCGGGCCTGGGCTGGCTTGATCTGAAGACGGTGCTTCGGCCGGGCAAGCGACTGTGCAACGTCGCGGGCCGTCTGCAGCTCGAGAACGCGCCCGTGCGGGGTTACGAGGTCCACGCCGGCCGCACTTCGGGATCGGCGCTCGAGCGGCCCGCCGTACTGCTCGATGATGGCGCAACCGATGGCGCCATCTCGGGCGATGGCCGGATCGTCGCGACGTACCTGCACGGCCTGTTCGAGGATACCGCCGCGTGCGCGGCGCTGCTGCGCTGGGCCGGACTCGAGCAACCGCTGGAAATCGATCACGGCGCACGCCGCGAGCAGATGCTCGAGCGGCTGGCGGATGCGATCGAGGGCCATTGCGATCTCGAGCGCTTGCTCTCGGCCGGGTGAGCCGCCGAGCTCATCCCGCTTTACGCGCGCGTACTCACGCAAAGTCGGCCGCAGCAGTACGAGGAGCACGGCGGCGATACGGATTTGCTCATCAGCCTGTTTCCGATCGGCTGCGACTCCATCGTCACCTCCGGCGTCGACATCAGCGCTCGCATCCGCGCGCAGGCCGAGCTCAGGCGAGCTGCTGCAGAAAGCTCGCGAGCAGCCCTCCCTTCTTGTACTCGTGCCGCCCCGTCTCGATGACCGATCGGGGCTTGCACAAGGGTCACTAACCAGCGGCCTCAGTAACCGATCACCTCGCCGTCCCTGCGCATCTCCGTGGCGCCCCAATAGACATGATCCTTCCCGTCGTACTGGATCGCCTCGTAACCGCCGTAACCACCCTCGGCGTGCATCGTCACCATGACCTTATAACCGCGCTCACGCAGCGCATTGACAACACCGGGATCGAATCCGGTTTCCAGCATCACAGTTCCCGCGCCCTCGGCAGGCAGCCCCGTAGGCGTCGCATCACCCATGTGGTCCCAACGCGCGGCGTCGCCAGCCTCCTGCACGGTCATGCCGAAATCAATCATGTCCACCAGAACCTGCGTCTGGCCCTGCGGCTGGAAATAACCGCCCATCACCCCGAAAGCCATCCAAGGTTCGCCATCCTTCATCACGAACGCCGGGATGATGGTGTGGAATGGCCGCTTGCGTGGCGCGTACGCGTTGGCGACCTTCGGATCGAGCGAATAGAGCGCACCGCGATCCTGGAACATGAAGCCGAGACCTGGCGCGGCCTCGCCCGAGCCCATCCCGGCGTAGTTCGATTCGATCATCGAGACCATCATGCCGTTGCCGTCGGCGGCCTCGAAATCGGTCGTATCCCCGCTTCCCGAGGGATACACGCCGGTCTGATACGGCAGGGGATCGCCGGGGGCGATGTCTGGGTTCGCGTGCTGAAGATCGATCAGCTTGCGGCGTTGGTCCGCGTAGGCTTGCGACAGCAGACCCTTCGCCGGGCTATGGTAGAAGCGCGGGTCGGCATACCACTTCGACAAATCCGCCGCAGCGAGTCGAAACGCCCCGATCTCCGCCATCAGCATGTCCGGGCTGTCGAGCCCCATTCTCTTGAGATCGAAGCCGTTCAGCACATTGAGCATTTCCAGCGTGGCGAAACCTTGCCCGTTCGGCGGCAGCTCGTACACGTCATAGCCACGGTAGTCCACCGATTGTGGCGTCACCCATGCGCCGTGGAAATCCGCGAAGTCGGAATACTCGAGGCCACCCCCGATGCTCTTGAAAAAGTCCGCCATCGTGTGCGCGATCTTGCCCTTGTAGAAAGCGTCGCGCCCACCGCTCACGAGCTCCCGCAGCGTATGGGCCATGTCCGCATTGCGGAAGATTTCCCCTTCCCGTGGGGTATGCCCATCGATCAGGAACACCTTCTGCGCATTTTCGAAGTCCTTGATCAGGCCGTGATGCTTCTCGAACGCCTGCCAATTACCCTTCCAGTATTCCGCCACGACCTGCGTGACCGGATACCCGTGGCTCGCGTAATAAATCGCCGGCGCCAGATCCTCGGCCATCGGCAGCTTGCCGAACTTCTCGTGTAGCGCGAACCAGGCGTCGACAATCCCCGGCACCGTCACCGGCAAGGGACCGAGCAAAGGAATTTGTCCGGTAGGCTTCATGCCAGCCTTCTCGTAGGCCGTCTTCACCAGCGCCTGCATCTGCTGCAGCGATCGGTCCTTGGGCGACCAACCGGAGCCGTTATAACCGTAGAGCTTGTGCGTCTTCGGATCCCACACGATCACGAAGGCATCGGCCCCGAGTCCATTTAAGACCGGCTCGGTAAGGCACAGCATCGCGCTCGTCGCGATGGCGGCGTCCACCGCACTGCCGCCTTTCTTGAGGATCTCGATCCCGGCGAACGATGCCAGCGGTTGCTCGCTGGCAATCATGCCGTGCTGCGCAAGCACCGGCGAACGTGTCGCCCATGGTTCACCGGCGTAGTGATCGCCTCGGCTGATGCCGGCGTGAGCACTCGCCGCGCCCGACATAAGCGCCAGGCCACCTGAGAGGATCGCTGTCAGTCCGCGCCGATGCGAGCGCGCCGCAAAGTTCGACCCCACCCACCACTTCGAAAAAAGGATCATCCACTCCCTCCCCGCGCTGCTCACCGAAATCTTCTGCGATCGAGCATACGCCGATACGCGGGTTCGGCGCGACTGCCAAATTCCCCCCGCCGTAGCTCATGCGCTCCTCACCTCGTCCGAAGCTCCTTCCGCCGGCGGGCATGTTCAGGATAGGCCCGCGCCACGGCTCAGGCTCGCTTGACAAGGTCCAACGCGCCACGTGCGTCTGCTAAAGTGAGCG
>JBOIAQ010000151.1:0-5301 GCA_050739115.1 Steroidobacteraceae bacterium
GCTCGCCCAAGTGCGCTCGTTGGCGAGCACGAGCTCGAAGAGCTCGAGCCCGTTCTCGCGGCAGAGCGAAAGCAGCTCTGCCGCCGAGTTGAAAGGATAGGGCGGCTGTGGCCGCGCGGTCGCCTCCTGCGCCTGACTTTCGCCGCCGCGGACGATAAAACCGCCGCCGATCGAATAATAATCTTCCTCGCGCAGGCTCCTGCCGCCGGCGGCGGACGCCGTGAAACGCATACCGTTGGGATGGTCCGGCAGACGCTCGGTGCGCTGCAGCAGGAGCTGTGTCTTCTCGTCGAAGTCGATCTCGTGGGTGCCGAGGAGGCGGAGGCGATGGCTCGCGCGGATGCGCTGCAGGGTGGGCTCGATGCTGTCGGGCACCACCGTCTCCGGGTCCGCGCCCTCCAGCCCAACGAGCACCGCCCGGTCGGTTCCGTGGCCCAGCCCGGTCAGGGCGAGCGAGCCGTAAAGACGCGCCGTCACCTGGACGGTCGCGGCGAGCTGCCCGTCGCGCTCGAGGCCCAGGATGAACTCGTGCGCAGCGCGCATCGGTCCCATGGTGTGGGAGCTCGACGGCCCGATGCCCACCTTGAAGATGTCGAAGACACTCAGAGACATTTGCAGAAAACCTCGGCGGCGACGCCAGTCCCTCTATCTATATGAGGCGATTATCGGCCAATGGTAGGGGGTCAGCCTGTCCGCTTGCGACGTTAGCGACCCCTTAGGCGCCTCAGTTCCCTTCTCTGATGCTTGTCCGGGCGCTCCTCGGGACGCGGTGTCATGGCGGCGGCAAGCCGCATCCTTTGCGCCTGCTGCTCGCGGCGGGCGCGGCTATCGTCGGTTTCGGCGTAGCAGAGGAGCGCTTCCCGGGCCTGACCGCGGCGCACCGGAATGGCGGTGACGTGGCATTCGAAGTCCACGGCGCCGCGATTGAAGCTCAGCAGATCCCCGGCCTGAACGCTGTGGGAGGGACGCACCCGCGAGCCGTTCACGTGCACCTTGCCTCCATGCACCGCTTCGGCGGCGAGCGATCGGGATTTGAAGAGGCGCACCGCGAAGAGCCACCGATCGATGCGCGCAACGCCCGGACCGGTCGCCATCATGAGACGCGCCGGCCGGCCTTGATCACCGAGCGGCAGGGATTGAAGCCGCTCCAGTAGCCGAGCTCCTCGAGCTCCCCGATGCCCCAGACGACGAAATCCGCCGCCTTGCCCGCTTCGAGGGTGCCTCGCTCTTGCAGCATTCCCAGTGCGCGCGCACCGTGCCGCGTCACGCCGGCGAGAGCCTCCTCGCAGGTGAGGCCGAAGAGACGTGTGCCCATGCTCATTGCAAGAAGGAGCGAGCTGCCGGGAGCGGAGCCTGGATTGCAGTCGGTGGCGATCGCCATGCTCGTACCAGCGGCGCGAAACGCACCGACGGGCGGCTTCTGCTCCGCGGCGAGGCAGAAGAAGGCGACCGGCAGCAGCACGGCAACCGTGCCCGAAGCCGCGAGGGCCTGCGCCTCGGGCGGCCCGGCGTACTCCAAGTGATCGCAGGAGAGCGCGCCCTGGCGGGCGGCGAGCAGACTCCCGCCGAGATTCGAGAGCTGCTCCGCATGCATCTTCACGGGCAGGCCGAGCCGGCCCGCCGCATCGAACAGCTTCTTCGCCTGCGCCACGCTGAATCCGACACTTTCACAGAAGACATCGACCGCATCCACGAGATGCTGCTCATGCAGCCGCGGAAGCCATTCGTGCGCGACGTCATCGATGTAGTCGTCGGCGCGGCCGGCGTATTCCGGCGGCATAGCGTGCGCGGCGAGCAAGGTCGTGCTGATGGTGACGGGAAGGACGCGCGCCATCGCTCGCGCGGCCCGCAGCATCTTGGCCTCGTCCTTCAGGGTGAGACCGTAGCCCGACTTGATCTCGACCGTCGTCACACCCTCCGCGAGCAGCGCCTCGAGCCGGGGCAGGCTCTCATCCAGGAGCTGCTGCTCCGAGGCGGCCCGCACCCGGCGCATGGTCGCGAGGATCCCGCCGCCGGCACGGGCTATTTCCTGGTAGGAGCGGCCCCGCAGGCGTTCGGCATACTCCCCCGCCCGGCTGCCGGCGAACACCAGATGGGTATGACAGTCGACGAGGCCTGGCGTGATCCAGGCGCCATCCAGGTCGTGCGATTCGTCCGGCCGGCAATCCGCCGGAAGATCGCGCTCCGCGCCCACCCACTCGATGCGGCCTGCACGGGTGAGGAGCGCCCCCTCGGGCACGCGGGTCATGGAGGCATCGCAGGTCGCAATCCGGGCGTTTCGCCAGAGGGTTTGCGGGTGCGCTGGGGCTTGCACGCGCGAATAGTACCGTTCTCTGGTGAGGGTGTTTCACTAGCGACGCTATTTGGGTACAATGCGCGCCCCCGCGGGCCTCGGCCGTGGGAGCCAGAAAAAGCCCCCCGAGGGGCTTTTTGTTTTTTTGCATGGCCGAAAGATCGTCTGGACGCGATTTTTGACGGCGCGGCCGGCGCGTAGGGCTCGACGTAGGATGCGTCGAGCAAACAGGCCACGGCCGTTTCGGAGTACAGCGACCATGTCGGCGACCTTGCGAGAGCGGCTCATCGCCCTCATCGAGCCCCTCGTCGGGAGGCTGGGCTACGAGCTGGTCGAGCTCGAGCATACCGCGGGACGTGGTAGCGCCGTGGTGCGGCTGTTCATCGATAGCCCGTTTCCCAGCGCGTCGTCTGGCTCCGCGCAGGAGGATCTCAGAGAGGGAGTGGGGCTCGAGGACTGTGAGCGGGTGAGCCGGGAAGTCTCGGCGGTGCTCGACGTCGAGGACCCGATACCCAGCGCGTATACGCTCGAGGTCTCCTCGCCGGGATTCGACCGGGTGTTGCGCACCCAGGCGCATTTCGCGCGCTTCGTCGGCTCGCGGGTGTTGGTGGAGCTCTCCGCGCCGCGCGAGGGGAGGCGCCGCTACACGGGCACGCTGCTCTCGGCGGACGGAGCGGGCATCGCGCTCGAGGTCGACGGGCAGCGGGTCGCGATGACGTTTGCAGAGATTGGTAAGGCCCGGCTGTCGGGCCAAAGTTGACAAATGAGCCTCGCAGGTTAGGCGGCGAAACCGAGCGAGCTGGCGAGAGGTAACAGTAGTGAACAAGGAAATCCTGATGGTGGTCGATGCGGTCTCCAACGAGAAAGGCGTCGACAAGGAGGTGATCTTCGAGGCGCTCGAGGCGGCTCTGGCCGCGGCTACCCGCAAGAAGCATGGCGAGGAGTGGGATGCACGCGTCGCCATCGACCGCAGGAGCGGGGACTACGACACCTTCCGCCGCTGGAAAGTGTTTGCCGACGAGTCCACGGAGCTCGAGGCGCCCGAGCGCGAGCTGCGCCTGGATGACGCCCGCGAGCTCGATCCGAAGGCCGAGGTCGGCGCTTTCGTCGAGGAGCCGATGGAGTCGGTGTCATTCGGGCGCATCGCCGCGCAGCAGGCGAAGCAGGTCATCGTGCAGAAGGTGCGCGAGGCGGAGCGCCAGCAGGTCGTCGACGCCTATCGCGACCGTGTCGGCACCCTGGTGAGCGGCGTCGTCAAGCGCGTGGACCGCAACGGCATCTTCGTCGACCTCGGATCCAACGCCGAGGGTTTCGTGCCGCGCACCGACATGATCCCGCGCGAGCAGGCCAAGGCGCAGGATCGCATCAAGGCGTTTCTGAAGGAGGTGCGCTCGGAGCTGCGCGGACCGCAGCTGTTCCTGACACGCACCGCGCCGGAGTTCCTGATCGAGCTCTTCAAACTCGAGGTGCCGGAGGTGGGTCAGGGCCTCATTCAGATCTTGGGCGCGGCCCGCGATCCGGGCGTGCGCGCCAAGATCGCCGTTCGCAGCAACGATCCGCGCATCGATCCGGTGGGCGCGTGCGTCGGCATGCGCGGCTCGCGCGTGCAGGCGGTCTCCAACGAGATCGCCGGCGAGCGGGTCGACATCATTCCCTACAATGAGAATCCAGCGCAGTTCGTCATCAACGCCATGTCCCCGGCGGAAGTCATGTCGATCGTCATGGACGAGGACTCCCACAGCATGGACATTGCGGTCGCGGAGGAGAAGCTCTCGCAGGCGATCGGCCGCGGCGGGCAAAACATTCGACTCGCGAGCCAGCTCACCGGCTGGGAGCTCAATGTCATGACCGAGTCCGACGCCGAGGCGAAGAGCGAGTCGGAGGCCAAGTCGCTGGTGCAGATGTTCATGAAGCAGCTCGACGTCGATGTGGACGTCGCCACCATCCTCGCGCAGGAGGGATTCTCGACCGTCGAGGAGGTCGCCTACGTGCCGCAGGGGGAGCTCGCCTCCATCGAGGAATTCGACGCGGACATCGTCAAGGAGCTGCGCAACCGCGCGCGCGATGTCTTGCTCACCCAGGCGATCGCGAGCGAGGAGACGCTCGATCAGTCGATGCCGGCGGATGACCTGTTGCTGCTTCAGGGGATGAGCCCGGATCTCGCGCTCGCCCTCGCCCGTCGCGGCGTGCGCACGCGCGAGGATCTCGCCGAGCAGTCGGTGGAGGAATTGAAGGATATCGAGGGACTGCCGGCCGAGGAAGCCGGCAAGCTCATCATGACTGCCCGGGCCCACTGGTTCGAGGCGGGTCAGACCTGAGGGTGCGAAACGTATGGCGGAAGTGACGGTTTCCCAGTTTGCCGAGGTCCTGAAGGTACCGGTGGATCGGCTGCTCGTGCAGCTCGATCAGGCCGGCATCAAGGTGCAGGGGCCCGATGATCACATCAGCGACGACGCGAAGCTCGAACTGCTGACGCACCTTCGCCGCAGCCACGGGGCGCAGAGCGAGCGCGATGCCGCACCCCGGCGCATCACCCTCAAGCGCAAGACGCAAAGCGAGCTGAAGCTCGCAAGCGGCCAGGGCCGCGCGCGTATGGTCAGTGTCGAGGTGCGCCAGAAGCGCACCTACATCAAGCGGGATGTGCTCGAGGAGCAGGCCCGACATCAGCAGGATGAGCTCGATCAGAAGCGGCGCGAGGCGGAGGAAGCCGCGCGCCAGGCGAGCGAGCGCGTGGAGGCCGAACGGCGTGAGCGCGAGCGGCTGGAAGCGGAGAGCCGCCGCCGGATCGAGGAGGAGGAAAGCTCACGCCGTCGGGCACAGGATGAGGCCCGGCGCCTCGCCGAGCAGCGGGCGCGGGAGGAGGAGGAGCGGCGCGAGCGCGACGAGCAGCAGCGTCACGTGCAGGAGCGCCAGGGGACGGACCGCCAGGGGACGGACCGCCGCGTGATGGAAGAGGCTGTGCTAACACCCACCGAGCAGGGCCGTGCCGCCGCCGCGCTGCCCCAGAG
>JBOIAQ010000152.1:0-5257 GCA_050739115.1 Steroidobacteraceae bacterium
CCATCGCGTGAATGGGTCGGCCGAGCGTCTCGCGGCGGGCAACCAGCCGCCCCCATTCATCGGCAATCGCGCCGTCTACCCCTACGATGCGTCCTTCGAATCGCACTGGTAGATCATTGCGCAACCAGTCATCGAGGCGACGGCGCCGCGCGCCAGCGGCCAAGCGCTCGATGCCGTGCCGCAGCTCCGCAAACGTCACGACGCTGAGGAAGACCTCATCCTCATCGACTTGGGTGAGCCAGTCGATGAGGCCTGCGTTGGGCCGCGGCTTCCTCCACTCCGAAACGACGTTCGTGTCGAGCAAAAAGCTCACAAGTCTGTCGGGCGCAGCCGCTCCCTGGAGCGCCGGGCTTTCAATCCTGAGCCGCGCAGCGGCGAAACCTTGAAGAAATCCGCCAGCGATCCGTTGCGCTGAGTTCTGCGCTCCCACTCGTCGGCATCTACGACAATTGCAGTTCGCCGGCCGTTACGGGTGATGGTCTGCGGACCGTGCGTGCGGGCGTGTTCGATGAGCTCGCTCAGTTTCGCTTTGGCCTGCGCGACCGTCCAGATATCGGTATCCATGGACTAATCCTCAGATATGGTCACCATGGTCATTATAGTCATTAAGGAGTCCAGCGACAACCCGATCCCAGTGGTTCGAGTTCTATGTCCGCTATAAAGGACACGCATGATATGTCCCGTTAAAGGGATATGTACTGTAAAACAGACATACCGTATAATGTCCCTTATGAAGGACATACACTGGCAAAACCCTGAACAGGTCGGAAGAGCGGTCCGCCTGAAGCGGCAGGAGAAAGGCCTCTCCCAAAGCGCCCTCGCCGCGCAACTCGGCGTGGAGAGAAAGTGGGTCATCCGCCTGGAGTCTGGCAACCCGAAAGCGGAGCTGGGCTTGGTCTTGAAAGTCTTGGATGCGCTCGATCTCCGGGCATCCCTGGGCGATGAGAAACCGCCCTCATCCAGCAAAGACAGCCGCGTCTCGGGGCCATCAAGGCTTGACGAGGTTTTCCGACGACTGCAGCGGTCGGAGCGCAAGTGAGCGAGCTTCTGGTTCTCATTGAAGGGGAGCTCGCTGGACGCGTTCTCGCCGACAAGTCCGGTCGTCTCTCTTTGAGCTACGAGAAGACCTGGCGAGAGTCGCCGCAAAGCTACTCCCTCTCCGTCAGCATGCCACTCGCGCAGATCACGTATCTCCAGAAATCCGTATCGCCCTACCTCTGGAACCTCTTGCCAGAGAATTCCAACGTCCTGCAGCGCTGGGGGCAGCAGTACCACGTCTCGGCTGGCAATCCCTTCAAACTTCTGGCGCACGTCGGTGCTGATGTTCCAGGTGCTGCCCAGTTCATCCCGCCAGAGCGGCGCGCAGAGATTCAGTCGGAGCAGCGCCTCATCATCGAGTGGATCAACGTAGATGAGCTCCGCGAGCGCCTGATCCAGCTGCGCGCGGATAGCTCGGCCGTACGACGACCGGGGGATATCGGCAGGATGAGTCTGCCGGGTGCGCAGGCCAAGACAGCTTTCTATTGGGACCGGCGAACCGATCGCTGGGGTGTCCCCCGGGGACGTACCCCGACCACCCACATCATCAAGCCCTGTATTCCTGGCCTGGATGGCATGGTCGAGAACGAACACCTATGCCAAGACATCGCGGCCCGGCTGGAGATGCCCGCAGCCCGATCGTTCGTGCTCATGCTCGACCAGCCATACATTGTGGTCGAACGCTTCGACCGACTACCGCCAGCGCCTGGAATCCGATTACCCCGACGGATTCATCAAGAGGATATGTGCCAAGCCCTAGGCTTGATGCCAACGAGAAAGTATCAAGAGGATGGTGGACCCGGAATTCCACAGATCACAATGCTCATCCGGCGTGTGAGTGCGAGTCCCGAGGTCGACGTGGAACGGTTCCTCAAAGCAAACATCTTCAATTGGCTGATCGGGGGAACCGATGCGCATGCAAAGAACTATTCATTCTTGATTGGCGCGGGCGATGAGATACGACTCGCTCCGCTCTATGACTTGTCCAGTCAGCTGCCGTACCCGGACCTGATTGCACAACGTGTCGCAATGAAGATTGGCGATCACTACGAGTTCGCCCTCGTGACCCCGGCCGATTGGCGAACCCTGGCGCGCAGCTGCGCTCTCGATGAGGAGCAGATCATCGGCATGCTGACTGACATGGCTCGAGCCTTACCCGATGTGGTTTCCGCCGCCCATGCTCAGGCGCGTACCGACGGGCTGTCCGAGCGGGTTCTCGGACCTTTGGCTCAGCGCCTGATCGCTCACGCCGGCGCGCGACTGGCAACCATCACAGCCACCAGGTCCAGCGGAACTGTCCGCAGAAGGGGTCGGTCCGGATAGGCTATCACCGGCGTCGCCAACATACGTAAAGCCGGTCGGCTGCCACGCGAGATCGACGCTCTGGTCCCGCTCGGGTAGTGTGCAAAGCCCCCCGGCGCCTAGAGCCTCAATGCGGGGTTGGCGGCAGCATCGGCGCGGCGACACCGATATCGGCTCCCCACGGTTGATCGCCGGCGGCGCGTCTTCTCGCCATCACTTCCTCGCTGAGCGTGTAAGTGCCGGGCATCAGATCTCGGGCAACCTCGGGCTTACGCGCGAAATGCATGTGGCGCTTCCCGGGCGCGAAGCTCGGCCAGTCGGGCTCCCCCGGCGCCTTGGGAACGCCGGTGCGTGCGAAGGAGGTCCAGTAGGCGATCATGGCATTCGATAGCGCCTCCTCGGCGGGACCTTGCGCCCGCGGCCAATTCGCCAACATCGGCGCGCCCGGGCCGATGCGGCCGAAGACATAGGGAATCTCACTCGCGTGGAAGGTATGAAGGCCTCGGGTCCGGGTGCCGACTCCCCGCGGGCATCACGGCATTCAAGGGAATCCGCTACGCGCAGCCGCCCGTCGGTGCGCTACGCTGGAAGGCGCCGCTTCCTGCGACGGCCTGGAGCGGGGTGTATGCCGCCACGGAGCTCGGTCCCGCCTCTTTTCAGCCGCCTTTGCCCGAAGGTAGTATCTACGCAGACCTGCCGCAGCGGCGGGAACGCAAAACTGGGATCTCAACGTCGGTCTTGCCTCCGCGCCCGTGCCAACGCGCTCATGACCCACTCCTTGCAGCTCAAGGCTGAAAGCGCTTCGTTACGCGCCGCTCCTACTTCGGCCGCGCCGCCGCTGACCCCCGCGACATCGGCATCCACACGCCGGAATGCATGTTGCTATTTGCGTGCAGCACCGATGGGAAGCGCCGCGATTCGCTTCATTTCGGGTGTCTCGAACAGACCGGGGTCGCGCAGAAAGTCCCGCATCATAGGAAAGCTGTCGACACCCCAGAACAGCTCGCCGCCAATGAAGAACGTCGGCACGCCCCATACGCCGCGTGCCAACGCCTCTTCCGTATTGGCGCGCAGTTGGCCCTTGGACGCGGGGGCGGCGGCGAGCGTTTCTGGCTCCTCGACGCCGAGCTCTCTGCCGAGTTCGTTGAGACCCTCCGGCGTCGAGGGATCCTTGCCCTCTCCGAAGACGAACCGGCTGGCGATTCGCGCCTGCTCCAAAGTCGGACCCAGCGCGCAGAGCAGTCGTAGTGCCGCCAGCGGATTGAACGGATGCCGCGGCGGCATTCGAAACGGAATGTTGCGCGTATGGGCCAGCCAAGCGCACTGGCGATAGGTATGTATGCGCTTCGCCGGAATTTCAGCCGGCCCCTTGGTCCCCGAGTGATTCAGCAGGGCTGCCAGAAGGACCGGTAACGGCCGCACCGCGATCCCTGGTGGCAGAGGATCGAAGTCCGCCAGCAGCAGGTAGACGTAGGGAGAAATGGGGTCGAAATAGAACGTAGCGTCTTTCGGCATCTCGTCCTCCGCGGCTCATCGATCTTGCTTGCGGCATGGTTGAGCCGACTGCCGACGCGGTCAAGACACCATGTTGAAGCATTTGCTCCGCATCCACCCAGATGCGATGCACGACCGCCCCCGCCGGATCCGTGCGCGCGTGCGCCGGCACCGCACGCACGGCCTCGGGTCGTGCATCGCCGCGCTCGAGCACAAGGAGCGCGGTGGTCGCCGCGAGCGCCTTGTCATTGCGCCTCAAATCCCTCTCTAACTCCTTGATCCGCCGCCGGTCCTCAGGCTCGCCCGCGCCTCCTCGGGCCGCGCCAGCGCCGTCGTCGCGCTCTCCCGCCATCGCTCAAACGTCGCTACGGACACCCCGCGCTCCTGGGAGAGCCCGGAGATCTTGGCACCCTCAGGCGGCAGCAGCCGAGCCACCGCGCGTTCTTTGAATTCGTCGCTGTATCGAACCACTGTCGTTGCTCAATGCCCCACAGATTACCGAGGTATCGAGGCGACAACTACTCTGACACAGGGGGGGACTGTTGACTCCAAGATGCCGGCCCGCTCAAACTCGGCTTCGGCTCCCTGCGTGAGCGGACTGCGTGCGACTCCCAGCCCTCCGAAGAGACTGCAATGGCCCAAACCACCATCAACGTTAACGGCGTGGATCGTATCGTCGATGCGCAGCCTGACAGCGGACTGCTGTATGCGTTGCGAGACGATCTGAGATTGCGCGGCCCGAAATTCGGGTGCGGACTTGGGGAGTGCGGCGCCTGCACCGTCCTCATGGACGGTACGGCGATCCGCTCGTGTGTGACTCCGGTGTCTACCGTGGGCAAAGCGAGGATCGTCACCCTTGAGGGGCTCGGCACGCCCGAGGATCCTCATCCGTTGCAGGCCGCATTCATCGCGGAACAGGCCGCGCAGTGCGGCTACTGCATCAACGGCATGATCATGCAGGCGGCGTCGCTTCTGAAGCAGAACCCGCGTCCGAGTCGGGAGGACATCAAGAAGGCGCTGAATGGCAATCTCTGCCGCTGCGGCACGCACATGCGGATCGCGCGCGCCATCGAGCGGGCCGCCGGGAGCATGAACGAATGAGCGCGGACGATGCCACTGGTTTCGATCCGGCGCTGAGCCGGCGCGGCTTCCTGCAGTCGATGGGCGGCCTCGTCGTCGCCTTCAATCTGTTCGGCCGGGCGATGCCGGCAGCGGGAGCAGAGCAGTCCCCGCCGCTGCCTGTGGCAGGCAACCTCGATGCGTGGCTCGCGGTACACCCGGACAACACGGCGACGTTTTTTACCGGCAAGGTCGAGACGGGGACGGGGGTGGAGACGGCGCTCGCGCAGTTTGCCGCCGAGGAGCTCGATTTTCCGTTTGAGCGGCTCGATGTGGTGATGGGAACGACCTCGTTGACCGTCGA
>JBOIAQ010000153.1:0-5012 GCA_050739115.1 Steroidobacteraceae bacterium
CCAGCGCCTCAACGATCGGCTGACAGTACTCGCCAAATCGCTCCTCTATGCTCGTGCCCACGATTTAACCTCTTGCAATGCGTGAAGAGGCGTGCATAATACCTTGTTTATTAACACAGTAGAATTAGGATCTGTGTGGGATCGACACCCAGCACCTGATGCACGGAGTCGCTGGTGAAGACAAAACGGCCCTCACGGTCAAGCTCCCAGATCCAATCCCGCGTTGTGTCGATCACATCCCGAAGCCGCGCTTCGGCGAGCGTCCGAGCGGTGCGCTCCGCGGCTTCCTGCAGTGCTCGATGAATCGCGGGCGCCAGCCGCTTCAGGTTGCCTTTGAGCACGTAGTCGACGGCACCGTGGCGTAGCGCCTCGATTGCGCGCTCCTCGCCGATGGTGCCCGATACGAAAATGAACGGGATATCGGGCGCTTCGCGCTTGGCGATCGAGAGCGCCGAGAGACCGTCAAACTGTGGAAGCGAGAAGTCCGAGAGAATGAGGTCGCGGTTGCGCTGGCGGAGTGCGGCGCGGAATGCGTCCTCGGATTGGACGCGGGTGGCGGAGCACTCAATGCCGTCCGCACGCAACCGGCGAAGAACGATCTCCGCGTCCGTTTCGCTGTCCTCAACGAACAGCACGCGCACCTGCATTGCACCTCCCGCGAAGGGAACCTTGGCCAGGTCACCGGTCGCGAAGGCCGGCGACGTGTTCATGCGCTCCGTCCGGCCTTCGGGATGACAGCCGCTCAAAGCTACCATTCGATTTGCACAGCTTCCCGTGAGGTGCTCGAAACTGCGGTCGGTTAAACGGACGAAGTGCGACGTGTGTCACACTGCAGACCCAGCGCAGTGCCTGAAGCACAACTCGCATATATGCACAACTGCGCAGGCAAATGGGATTGCGACAAGCTCGATCCCGCCTAAGGATGGCGGCATGGAACCGATGCGCCTCATCGTCGAGGAAATCCGACCGGCTCGAGAAGAGGGTCTCCTCGTCGCGCGGGTCCGAGCCGTCAGCCGAGAGCGAATCTCCGGCGCTCCGCGCGCCATCCTTCGCATGAGAATCCGCCTCCACGATCCCGGCCCCGATGCAGACCTCCGGGACTTGAAACGCCTGGCGCGCGATGAAGCGCTGCGGTTTCTGGACGTCGCATAGGGCGTACCATCCCGCTTCGGAATTCTCGTGCGACGAAGAGGCGTCCGGTAACGTACTCGACCCTGCAGGTCTCCTTCGTCATCAGCGAGCAGTTCCCACCAATATCCTCTTAAGGTGCAACACTCCGTGGTGCTTCAGAAGATCGTAAGCGGTGGCCAGACGGGAGTGGACAGAGGCGCGCTCGAAGCCGCGCTCTGCGCGAACTTTCCGTGCGGCGGCTTCTGTCCCGCCGGGCGGGACGCGGAGGACGGAGCGATTCCCGCGCGCTACCCGCTCACGGCCCTCGCACGAGGGGGGTACCCGGAACGAACGCGAGCAAACGTCATGATGAGCGATGGCACCCTCATTCTTTTCGACGGCAGCCGAACGGGCGGGCAGCTCACGGGCGGCACCCGCTTGACGCGCATCTGCTGTCAGGATGCTCGAAAGCCGCTTCTCATCGTGGACCGCGCGAAAACCTCCGAGGCCGCTGCCGCGCCGGGGATTCTTGACTTCACAGAAGCGAATAGCATTCGCGTGCTCAACGTCGCCGGTCCCCGGGCAAGCGGCTGGCCGGAAGGATTCGACTTCGCACTGGAGGTCATCTCGCGGGTGCTGGAAAATGAGGTCTGACCGCGCTCGCTGCGCGAACCGAACGACATCGACCCGCGAAGCCGGCAGCGTCAATACTCAGAACTTCGGTGGGCCGATCGTAACCGTCCGGGCAACGCACCCCCCGAGTCGCCGGGTGCCCCCTCAGCGGGAGCGTCCGGAGTTCAGGCCCGATTGGATGCCGCGGGTGAGTCGACCTGATGTTGTTCGGCTGTGAGAGATTCTGGCAAGAGCAACCGCGTTCCTACCCCTGGGACGCAAGATCCGCTAAGCATTGAGGCCCAATGCGCTTCATTTTGTCCCCTACCTCGCGCGTTCGGCGAGCGCCTGCTCATGCGTCGGTTCATCCCTCGCACCTGGGGGCAGTACGCCCCCAGGCACGCGGAAGATACAGCGGCACTTTACTTGCCACTAATCGCGATGCGCTTGGCCTTCTGCGCCGATTCCTCGCTCTTGGGCAGGCTCACCGTGAGGACGCCCTTTTTGAACGAGGCACTCACGCGATCCTCTTGAACGTCCTGGACCTCGGCCGGCAGTGCGATGCGCCGCTCGAAACGGCCGTAGAAGCGCTCGCTCATGCGTCGGCTCTTCTCCTCGGCTTCGCTCTTCTTCTCGCCGCGGATCGTGAGCACGCCGTCGTGCAGCAGGACCTCTATGTCCTTCGCATCGAGACCGGGCAGCTCTGCCTCGACTTTCACCTCGCGCTCCGAGTCCGAAACCTCAACGCGCGGGAAGCCAAAGCTGCTCGCGGTCGGGAACCCGGGTACCTCGAACTCGCGCCAGAAGTCCTCGAACAGCCGATTCACCTCCTCGTGAAAGCTCACGAGGGGATGGGTGCCTTCGCCGCGCGCGACGGATGTGTTGCGGCGGATCCGCGGAATGAGATCAGTGACTGCCATGATGCATACCTCCGTAGAAAAGGTTGATGTTCAGCCCCATGCGGGGCTGGCCTGTGCGCCTAAATAGGAACAAGGCCGCGGCAGATCAAGGGGTGAAACCGGAGCGCCTGCACCGTGATGCAGACGAAGCGGTTCCCGCTCACCCCCTCACGTTCCTCCGGTTGTGCTGCGCTTTAGCCCATGGTTGGGGCAACCCTGCGAAAGCAACCCTGCGGTTGTCATCCGAAGCAGCCCTTGAAAATATCGATCGCATTCCTACTTTGCTCAGCCGATGGCCTCCTTGGGCCTGGCAGTTTACCTATGCGAGGCCGACTTGATCGGAGGCCGACAATAGGAGGTGAGCACGATGACAGCCAATATGAAAAAAGCGCTGCTGCTCGGTGCGCTGCTCGCGGCTCCATTCTGCGCAGCGCAGCACGGCGTGGCAGAGGCTCGCGCGTGGCACGCCCCGCGCGGGCAGATCTTCTTCGACACTCGGTACGATCACGGGCACTTCTATCCGCGCGTCGGGGCTGGGGTAGCACAGCTCCCGCCGGGCTATCGCACGTACTTCTTTCACGGCGAGCACTGGTACTTCGCCGGGGGCCTCTGGTACGTCGCGGGTCCCGGTGGATTTGTCGTTGCGCGCCCTCCGGTAGGGCTGACCGTGGCGCTGTTACCACCTTTCGCAACGACGGTCTGGATCGCAGGCATTCCCTACTACTATGCCGATGACGTCTACTACCGGTGGGATCCCGCGCTCAATTCGTATGTGATCGTCCCGGCCTCGCCCGGCGCCGATCAGCCCGGACCACTGCCGACGGCCTCAACGGATGGTCTTTTCATCTATCCTCGCAACGGGCAGACCCCGGCGCAGCAGGCCACCGACCGGTATGAGTGTGACCGCTGGGCGAGCACTCAGACTGGCTTCGACCCGACACATACAAACGAGTCGGCTCCGACGGCCAACCCGCCGAAAGCCGAACAATACCGGCGCGCGATGACCGCCTGTCTCGAAGCCCGCGGCTACAGCGTCGATTAGCGCACTAGGCGCCGGCGCCCGATGAGCGCCGGCGCCTCTTGCATCCTAGGTCACGATCGGTGATCCAAGGCCGATCGAGCGGCTATTTGGAATTCCCGGCGGTCATGAAAGAGGACGCCCAAGAAATACCAGTCAGATGCGCCCGTAAACGTAATGGCCTCTTTCAATGACGTTCGCGATCGACCGCTTGCGTTGCAGGTCATCGAGCGCCTCGGCGATGGAGATGACATCGGGTCTCTCGATCATCCACCGAGCGCGCTCGGTCGAGAGCTCAAATCCCCGGGAGTCCCCGCGCTCCATCGCGGTAACGGAACACCTCCCCGCGGACATTGCCGCGCTCGAGAGCGAGCCGAGTCACCCTGCGCAGCTCCTCGATCTCGACCAGGTCATTGGCCAGCACGGCTGAATGGCCGGGTAGCTCGATCGCGAGCCACAGCTCGTAGTCACTGACACTGGCCTGAATGCCAATGCGCCCCGCCCGGACCGGGGTCAGATCGCGCGGGCACCCGCCCTGCAGATCCACCTCCCCGAGAAGCGGCTGGTGCGTCGTCTGCCAGTATCCTCGAATGGAAAGCTGAAGGAGCGCATTGACGTGCGGACGCAACGCTCTTCGAAGCTGCGCATGATCCAACCCGTCCACGTTGCGCAGAAACTCGCTGAGATTGCCGCTTGCGTGCTCCGCCTCTCCTGGAGCCACCAACGCCGGTAATTGGGCGATCCACTGGTCGATGAATTCGAGCGACCCGTTGCCGTCGATCGGACGTGCTTCCCCATTGGGAGCGGGAAACGAGTACCGACTCGCGAGTGACTTACGCGCGGTTGCACGCGGCGCGGATCCGCTTAGCGCATCACGAAATGCACGGACATTTGCGATGAGCAGGTCGCGACTGACGAACTCGGCGTTGCAGCGTCGGTACGCCTCGCTGGCGCCGGACGCGAGAAACCGCAGGTCGGCGATCGAAGGTGGGCGGCCTGATCGCAAATCGCAGAGGAGGCGCAAGAGCACGTCACGGCATTTCTCTGCCCCCTTCCCCTTCTCAATCTCGTCAAGGCGCTCTTCAGCGAGACGCCGCAGTGCTTCGCCGGTGCTCAGGCGCCCACCGTAGTAGGGCTTCGCTTTTGTCTCGACACGTTGGAGCTCGGCGTCGCGAAATCGCACGGTGAAGTTTCGAAGGCCATTCAACTTCCGCTTCATAACCTGCGGCGCTCGGCAAAATGAGTCCGGGTCTGCTCAGCAAAACGAGGCCGTGCGGGTAACAAGATTGGGCGCACCATTCGTGGCGCTGTCGATGCCGCTTTGCGGACGCAGGTGCGGGAGCCAGGGGGCGGCGTGCCAGTGGGGCTGGGGG
>JBOIAQ010000154.1:0-4976 GCA_050739115.1 Steroidobacteraceae bacterium
ACGGTGGAGGAGATCATCGAGAAAATAGGCAGGGCGCGAGCCAAAATGGAGCAGCTCAAACCCGGATCGACCATCCCCAGGGGCAAAAAGCATGACCTGTAAAGTCTTTTCGGGGACACTACACTAGCAATAGCGGATGTCGATAGCGGCAGCCCGGGCCGTGCTATCCCGCTGCTGCAGAGAGCCAATAGAGACAAGGACTATCCCGAAGCAGCATTGCTCTTGGCGCAAATCAGAGGCAAGGGCGAGTTAACTCCCTGCCGGTGCAGACGCCACCTAGACAAGCACCTCCCTGGCCATGCGAAATGCCCTCAACACGCGGCGAATGACCGTTAGGCGGCGCGAAAAATAGGGGAGTGAATTTCCGCTCTTGGGCCGACAGCCCTCGACCGGGGCTGATTGCTCGGCAAGGGCCCCTCATCAATTCGCCACTTGGTAGCCCGCAGTGGCCATTGGTCCGAATCTCTCTTCACGTAGCCAGACACACCGTCAGGCAGTGGCGGCTGCGAGATCGGGAATACGCGGGTATTGGAGCCACGGACGCCCATCCAAGCGGTTGCCGCCGGCCTTGGACGTCTTACCTCCCCACTGCTTGAAGAAGAACGCGACTTTTTGTGAACGGCACTGATCGCGAATCGAGCGGACCCATTCCGCCATGACTGGCCTCGCGCCTGGGCCGCTTTCTCCGCCGGCGATTACCCAATGGATGCCCGTTAGGTCTACCTGCTCAATTGCCTGTAGTAGCGGTTCGAAGGAAATGAAACGAACACGGGCTTGCGTTTGCTTCAGATGGGTGAGCCGAGTGAGTGCGCGTCGGTCCTCAATCGACACGCCTACCCAGATATGCGGCGGTGCCGGACGGGTCGAGTAGCGCTCGTTCACGTAGTTGCGCAGGAGCGAGCTACGCTTCGTGAGGATCTGGAACACGTGCCAATCGGCCTGCTCCATCGTCGCGAACACGCTGTCAATGAACGCCTTGGGAACTTCCTTTTGGAATAGGTCGCTCATCGAGTTCACGAACACCCGTCGGGGGGTCCGCCAGGAAAGAGGTTCGCTGAGCTTATGCGGCCGCAGCACGAGGTCGAACCCATGCTCGAATGGATGACCCCTCACTCCCCGGAAACGTTCCGAGAAGCGCTCTGCGTAGCAGTTGTCGCAGCCGCGGCTGACCTTCGTGCATCCGGAGACCGGATTCCACGTTGCATCAGTCCATTCAATTCGAGTGCCTAAAGCCATATGTTATACTGTAATTATGTACAGTCACTGCGTCAAGCGTAACTTCCTAGGATGCCACCATGGCGAAATCACGCCCCCCATCACCAGCACTGCCGCCAGATCCTTGCCCGGAACTCCTTGTGGAGCGGGGCCGCGAGGGAACGGGCGTCGGTAGCTGGGTGCCGCGCGACAAGCACCGGCTCGTACATGAATATCTGGACGGGACGCGGTACGCATGGCGAAAGTGGCGGAGCCGAGTCCTCATCGATCCGTTCGCTGGACCTGGACGCATCCAGGTGGCCGGGGAACCCTTTACCCGTGACGGAGGTGCGCTGGTCGCATGGCGCGCACTGGCGCAGGACGCGCCGTTCACGCGAGTGTTCGTGGGCGACATTGAACCCGATCGGGCATCGGCTTGCGAACAGCGGCTGCGCGCGTTGGGGGCACCGGCCCGAGCATTTGTCGGACCAGCTGCCGAAACGGTCCCCGAGATGGTGGCAGCGGTACCGGCGAGATCGCTTTGCATGGCCTACCTCGACCCGTACAACCTTGAGCTGCTTTCCTATTCAATGATCGAAGCACTTGCCAAACTGAACAGCGTAGACCTTGTGATCAACTTCTCCACGATGGATCTTCAGCGCAATCTCGAAATGGAGTTCGACCCACGCAGGGCTCGCTTCGACGGCACTGCACCGGGCTGGCGCATGCGCCCCCCGATACTTCAAGCGAACAGCCAGAGCGTGAAGCTTGTGTTCTTCAACTACTGGCGCGACCTCGTCGGCACATTGGGCTTTTCACACAGCGAGGCAATGCCGCTCATCTATAACGACCAGGGGCTAGGCATCTACCGGATGGTGTTCTTCGCGCGGCACAAGCTCCCCAAGCGCATTTGGGGAGAGGTTGTGCGGGGGCAGGACCCAAACTTGGATCTCCCGTTCTAACTCGTCGCATCATCTCCTCCCGCGGTTTCCTCCCTTGGGCGTTGTCCGCCGCCTACCCGTCAAGCCGTGTCTCAACCTGAGGGCACAGCCCACGGGGCAGGCATCGGACAACGCTTAACAGGAGCGGTCACTGTAATTACGGACCCCATTGGCGCACAGCGGACGTTCATAAGGGCGGAAGCCCAAGTACAACGGTCTTGCCCTTGATCGTCACATAGTTGGCTAGCGAAGGGTCGAGACCGACTGCTGTCTGAAGATCGCTAACGGCCCTTGAGCGATCACCAGAATATCCGAAGGCGACGCTACGGAGGTAATAGGCCGAAGCCAGCTTTGGATCAAGCTGGATCGCGTGAGCCTCGTCTTCTATGGCGGTTCCATACTGGTGTCGATCTAAGTCCAGCTGGCCTCGATCGCTCCATAACGCAGCGGCTTTCGGCTGTAACCGGATGGCCCCCGAATAGTCCGCCAGCGCGCTCACGAGATTACCCCGAGTCGCATAGATCCTGGCGCGCTGCCGCAGCGCGGGTACAAACTTGGAGTTGAACTCCAAGGCAGTGTCGAGGTCCCGCAGGGCCGCGTCGTAATTGGCTTGCGCGATGAACACTACTCCCCGGTTGTAATAAAGGGCGGCATTGTGAGGAGCCGATTTGATGGCCGCATCGTAATCATCGAGCGCACCCCGCGTGTTACCCAAAGCGAGATACTCGTCCGCACGCGGTGCAAACAGAAGGAAACGCTCGTTGGCCGGGAGGAGCTGAACCAATTTGATGGCCGCATTGTAATCGTCGAGCGCGCGCTGCTTGTGACCCAAAGCGAAATACGCATCCGCACGAGCTACAAAGAGAAAGGATCGCTGGGGGATCTCGAGAATCTTGCGGTCCAGCGCTTCCGTGCACGCCTGAATGACCCTGCGAGGCGCTGTCTTTCCGCCGAGATCGTAGCAAGCTCTGAGCACGATGTTCTCTTCCTGAGCCATTTTGTACTGACACTGCTCCACTTGCCAGCCCTTTGGAGCAGCTGTTCCGACCCCGAGCATCCTCTCGCAGTTCACGAATTCGTCCGCTGGAAGCTTTGGCAGTGTTGGCTCGGAATGCAGGCGTGTGGCGGCGACTGTTACTCCGGGTTTTAGGATCGATGGTGTGGCCGTCGCCTCACTGGCAGCGGTAGTGCTCGCCTCGGGTGAGTTGTCCGAAGGCTTAACATTCTGACTCGAATTGGGGACTTGCGCGCCCGCTGCCGTCCCGGCCAGCAGCAAAATAGCCTTCACGTGATAACCTGACAGACGCCACATAGCATACCTTCCTAGGGTCTCGGGCGCTCACAGATATAGGCGAGGATAATCGTTGCACCCTTAGACCGCAAGCAGGCTAATACGCTGTTAATGTAGAGTTAATGCCTGTTGATGCGAGTAGACCGGTGCGGAAATAGGCTCAAGGGTGCTGCCGCAAGCTTTAGCGGCGCGGAAATAGGTTGAGACTGTCGCCCTTCGAATTCCATACTGCGCTGGCCCGTGATATTCGCGTGAGAAGCGCTTCCTGAATTCGGAGAGTAGTGAGGAGAATGCGGAAAGGGCAGGATAGCCTTTCGGCTGCTGTTTGATTCAAACTTTGAGCGTCAACACTCACCTCTCGGCCTGGATCTGCTCCGACCACAAAGTGAGGCTGGGTGCTGCGCGGCAGCGGTTGCGCGCTCGTTTGGCAGGGCACTACCACATGCGGCCCGGTTGCGTCGTCTCCCAGTGTTTTGGTGTGCGTCGCTACTCCACCCAGTCAACTGTCGTCTACGAGGATCCACCGGTTAATCTATTTGCAACGCGTCATTTCTTGGTTTCAAATGTTGCCCAATGGCCGGGAGCACTCACCTGTCGACTTGGGTCAGCAACGACGCGAAGCGACGCTTTGCGAACACAGCTGCGCGTCAGAGTCTCTCGGAATCGGCTCTGCTCAAGCGCTTGGTCGAGCAGATGCTGGCGAGTGCCGAGGTTGACGACGTTGCCGAGTCCGTTGTTCCACTCGATCCACGAGATAGGCGTCTGACAGTACGGTTAGTGCCGGAGGACAGGGCGCTCTTGCGCGAGCGGGCGGCCGCCCGGACCATGCCTGCAGCGACCTACGTGTCGGTTCTGGTTCGCTCGCATCTGCGGCAGCTTGCGCCGCTGCCGGACCGAGAGCTCTCGAGCCTCCAGGCGGCTGTGAGGGAGCTCGTGGCGATCGGTCGAAACCTGAACACGATGACCCGCTTGCTGCCGCAGGACGCCCGCCAGGCGGTGCCCGGGCGGCAGGAGGGGTGCTGGCCATGCTCCGGATCTGCGAGGCGCTGCGCGACCACGTCCGTGCGCTCATCAAGGCGAATCTCATCAGCTGGGACATCGGACATGCCGAACAGAGCCACTAGGGTCGGTCGCGAAGAACCGCTGCTCGACCTTCGAAGCTTTGCCCGTCCAGGACCGGCGGGCCGGGTTCGCTTCTCACCGGCCCAGCTCGAACAGATTGTGCGTACCGCGTCCCGTACGCCTGAAGTGGTCGTTAAGGTCTCGAGGGGCGCGACGAGCACGCGGCCGGTGTCATCGCCAACCTTCGCTACATTGATCGCAACGGTAGACTCGAGATCGAGACCGACGAGGGCGAACACCTCAAAGGCCAGGGCATAGAGAAGGACCTCACCGACGACTGGGATCTCGACTCAGCGAATGCCCCAGGGCCGGGGGCCGTACCGCGGCAAGGCCGGTCGCAAGCCGGCCAGGCTCGTTCATAACGTCATCCTCTCGATGCCGAAGGGGACCCCGCCCGAGAAGCTGCTGCTCGCGAGCCGGGACTTCGC
>JBOIAQ010000155.1:0-4768 GCA_050739115.1 Steroidobacteraceae bacterium
AAGGCGGCGGGACCTCCCGCACTCGGGGGAAAGCGGCGCCGTTCACCTATTTCAACCGTTGCACCCCGCTCAGCTTCGCAAGATCCCGGTCAAAAGTTCCGAGCGGAAGGTGGCCTGCCTTGCGCGCGATTTCCGCCACAAGACAGTCGGAAAAGCCCAGCGGAGGGCGCTTGCGAAAATTCTCCAGCGCGGCGGTCACAACCTCGGCGTCTTGAAGGGTGAGTTCCTTGTGATTGAGCAGCATATCCACTGCCGTCCCGATTTGCTGCGCAGTGCGATCATACACAGCATCGAGCACCCAAGCCGTCTCGGCGAGCACAAGATGCGATACCCATGCACCGCCGGCGATGAATTCCTGTGCGGCGCGGACCTGTGCCGGATCGTCACGGACGACCAAGCGCACCAAGACATTGATATCAACGGCGCGCATGCCGCTTGCGCATGTACTTCCGAATTCCCGCCTTCACATCCACCGCCCCTTTCTCGGCAGCCTCCTGCGGAAAGAGCGCGTCATGGATCTCCAGCGAGGTATATCGAGCCGCCCTACGAACCACGACCTGATCGTCCTGTTCGTCCCACTCGAGCACCGAACCGGGCCCCACCCCGAGCTTTTTGCGCACTTCCGCCGGAACTGAAATCTGGCCCTGCGCAGTGACTTTTGATTGGGCGATAGCCATAGAAAATACAATTACCACGGTCATGTCACCTTGGCAATCAAGGCACCGTGGGCACCCGGTCATAGGCTCAACGAGGCCGTTCGGCCAGGAACAGGCGCTGACCATCGGCAGGCGGGTCAGCTCATTGCGGCCAGTCATCACCAGTTCGCGAGCGTCTGATTCAGTGCATCCGACGCACACCGACCCGGACGTCCCGCACAACGCTGAGAATCGCCTCGACTACCAGGTCGGGCTCTTCCACTTGGATCTGGTGACCCGCATGTGCCGCAATCACTCGTGTGCCCAATCCAGACAATTCGAGAAGTTCGGCTTGCAGATCGCTCCAAATGGTTCGCATCTTCTCCCAGACTAGTAGTGGGATGCCAGGCGGACCCAACGCCTGCGGGCTCTGGCTTACGATCACCAGCGGCTTCAAGCCAATCGTCGTAATCCCGCGTACCTGCTCCGCGCAGGCTCGGAAGTCGAATGCCTCAGCCGATAAGGCCGCCTCTGGGCCGCGGCGCAAAGCTTTCAGCGGCGTGGACTCCTCGGGAGTCTCGGGCGGCAAAACGCTGGCAAACTTCGTGAGTTGGTCGAGGTGGGATGATTCCACCAGGACCATGCCAGCAACTTCATCCGGATATCTTCCTGCAAACAGCCGAACGTTGAAACCTCCGACTGAGTGACCAACCAGCACACAAGGAGGTCGAACTTGTGCTGCGGTTAAAACGGCACGCAGATCCCGGACCATCTCAATGCTCGTTCGTGGACCGGGGGCAGGTTCACTTGATCCGAGACCTGCCCTGTCATGCATGATTATTCGCGTGGACTTCTGAACTTCCTTAAAAACCCTCGCCCAACCGATTGGTGAGGAGCATTCGAAACCTCGCTCAATCGAAAGACCCTGCCCCTGATCGATGACTACGGCAGGCGTGCCATCGCCTTCGCACACATAACGAATATGCCGTTCATGGAAACGGGCTGATTTGAATTCGCTGGACATCTGTGTTCCGGGAGCGCTGGACGGTCACGATTATACGCAACGAGTAATCTGCTCGACGACCGCTCTGGCCATTTCCCAATCGCCCCAGTGGAGCTTTCGGATACCGTGAACCCGCTTCGAGGATGACCCGTATGGTCGCAGCCGGCCCATGAGCCGCCGCCCGTGTGCGAAGTTCGAGGGCCCCGAAAGGGGTCACCGAACCAGGCACCAGAATTTGGCACGCCGGCGTTCCGTGACTTGCAGGTATCGATCAGCGCCGCAGACTCTCAACGCGGCCAAGACGTGAGCCAGGCGGCTTTGGGTTGCATGGGCATCTCTCAACATTTAGGGTAATCTTTGGTGCGGTAGAGAGTTTCTACTGGGGGCTTCCATGAATAAGCCTGATATGCGAGTCACGCCGGAGATCATCCGCGTCGGGCAATTAGAGATCAGGTACGTACAACCGGGGGACAATACCTGCGAGGTGGGCTGCTTCGAGCTGCGCGTGCCGCCGGGCTCCAATGTGCCGCCGCCGCACAGCCATTCGGCTAACGAAGAGCTGGTTTACGTGCTCGAAGGAACACTTCGCTACACCGTGGGCAGCGAGACGCGGGATCTACAGCCCGGCGACTGCATGGCCACGCGCGTGGCGTGGTTCATGCCTTTAGCAACCCGCACGCGGTCGTAGCGCGGGCGCTCGTGATCAACACACCGGACATCGGGCCCGGTTACTTCCGCGAAGTCGCATCGATCATCAATGCCGGCGGGGCGCCCGACCGAGCCGCGCTCTTGGCAACAATGCAACGCTACGGGTTGGCGCTACCGGCAGTACCCCAGGGGGGACCACCGCACTGACGGCCACCTAATGTGGTTTGGCGGGCGCTGGTCGGCGACCGTACAAGACAGTCGCTGGCCGGCCAGCAAGAGACGTTGACCTCCCTCGTCGAGGTGCTCGTGACCGGACGTTCGCAAAGCGGCTGAGGCTCAGGCCTCGCGCTGGCCACCGACCGTTGAATCTCGACTTGCCTCGAGATGCGTAACGCGTTACGATGCGTAACGCGTTACATAGAGAGGCGAACCCCATGGCACTAGCAGCTGAGCGGATGAGAGCGATGCGCGAACGTCGGCGCGCGCGGGGCTTACGGGAGCTGCGTATGGTCGTGCCTGATGCGCGCTCGAAACAGGTGCGCCGACGCGTCGCCAAGCAGGTTGCGAACCTCGATCGGGGAGGCGAGCTCGAAGCGATGAAGTGGATTGAGGCAGTTTCCGAGTTCGACACCAGATGAAGCGCGGTGACGTCGTCACCGTCGCGGCTGCGGGCGACTATGGCAAGCCGCGGCCCGCGGTGATAGTACAAACGGATGCTCTGCCCGAGGAGCATGCCTCGGTCGTCGTCTGTCAGATGACCTCGGATCTCAGCGACGCCGCTGATTTTCGTGTGACGATCGAGCCAACGGGGACCAACGGGCTACGCGTCCGCTCGCAGGTGATGGCCGACAAGCCGGTGACTATTCGGCGTGAGCGCATCGGGCATGCGATCGGGCATCTCGACGGCGCCGATATAGCGCGTCTCAACATCGCGCTGGCGTTCGCCATGGGGTTAGCGGATTAGGATGCGAACGGCCAATCGTGGCGGTGGCCTTGACCTCCGGATAGGGGACGCTGGCATGGGCAAGGTATGCGACACTCCAACTGATTGGCACCTATAAGACGCCGCTATGGTTAAAGCAACCCAGCTAACGGGAGGTCAGCGGACCCGAATGATGTATGTCGAGCTAAAGTCCGGGCATGGCGACAACGGACCTGCTTGGATTGGGCGCGTGACGTTCTCGAAAACTGGCCGGTCTATTTTCTACCGCGAACGCGAACTCAGACGTCTTAAAGGTCGAGGCGTTTTTGGCAACTACTTTGACGTCGACACGGGTGAGGAGTTCTGGGTTTCGGGTGTCAAGAAGAGCGGCTCAAACCGTCACTGGGCTGGCTCCGGGCCTGTACAAATCGACGATGACGTTGGAGCGGAATACGAAGCGCTGATTGCGCGCTGATACCGAGGTCATCGACGCCGAGTGCCCGCTAGTGAATTTTGTGGAGGATCACTCCGGGCCGCTGCCTACCGCTAGATACCGGTGGCAAGGTTCGGCCAGAAGCCGTCCTTCGTCGAGGCTAAATGACAGCCATTTGAATGGCCGGGTCATCTTAATAGCTGTCGTAGAACCAATGCTTTCGTGATCGGCAGGAACGGATTGGGATTCGCCTGCCGCGAGTAATTTGACCTACTAAGGCGATTGGTTAAGACTTCAGGAAGCGAAGCTACCTGCGAGCGGATGTTGGACCCTATCAGCTATCGGTGGCGATACGATACCCGGTACTACCGAGTTGCCATGGATCGATATTATCGCCAGCGGCCGTGGGTTCTACACCTTTGGGTTCAGTTTGCCCTTCTTTGGCTGTTATCAATTGGCATATCGACCGCTTTGGGCGGGGGCATCGATAAACGGTCAATTATCTGGTGGGTGCTGGGCGGAGTTGTCGGTGTTCCATTATTGGTCTCGATCACCAAACAAGGTGTCATGCTCAAGTACCGCCTGCGAAAAAGCTTTGGAAGCGAGGCGAGCTACTCGATGACAGAAGCGGGCGTTGCCATCCACGGAGCTTCCCTTGGCGGCAGCTATCCATGGTCAGCCTACTCGCGAGCTGTGCGGTTTTCCGACGGCATACTGCTCCTAAGAGCTGGCATCATGAGATGGCTTCCGGACGAAAGCCTTAGTGAGGGGACCGCAACTGCGGCCACCGCGTTGGTTGAATCGCACCTCCCAATGAGACGGCTTGGCCGAACGGGAGCTCACGCGTCAGCGGCACGGCTGCGTCCCGGGAGTTCATCCTCGCCCTCCAAGGGCTGACATCGACGAACGACAGCTTCCAGCCAGATGCCAGACGTTGAGCCTTTGACGGGTCGACCGACGGCAGAGGGCACGTACCTGCCAGTCTCTCGGAGAGGCTTAGCCCGTCCTCGCGGATTCGCCCTGCGTTTTGAGCGCGGCGGGGCGGACGGGTAACGGCGATTCAGGCACTTGCGCGCGACCTGGGGGCGAAAGTCGCTGTAGTGCCGACCTTGGTGCTGGCCAGGAGC
>JBOIAQ010000156.1:0-4747 GCA_050739115.1 Steroidobacteraceae bacterium
CATCTCACCACCGCTCAGGGTGCCGATGATCACATCTCCCGATCGTCCCGCGCAATCGTCGGGAACGGCGGCTTTGTGGAAGCATGAAAGCGTTCTTCGACTGCCGGCTTCTGGCCGGGACTTGCCCGTGGTGGACGACGGCCGTACCTGTGCCCTCGAACTTCCGTAGAAGATCTGTTCCACGACGGCTTGGCATCACATTTTAGGCGTAATCCTTTATCAGACGCTCGGCAGCGACTTCCGCCCCATGGTCTTCAATGCGTAGACTCAACGACCGCGCCGCCACGGAAATTTCCGGGTCATTGCATTTCTGGAGCGCCGCGACGATCCGATCCACATTGAGCCCATCGCGCGCGGATCCCGCTACTCCGATGCCCAACTGCTGCACCCGGTGTGCCCAGTAGTACTGGTCATAGAGATGCGGCACCACGACTTGCGGCACACCAGCGCGAGCCGCAATCGTCGTCGTGCCCGCGCCCCCGTGGTGCACAATGGCAGCCACTCGCGGGAAGAGACTCTGATGTGCCACATCTTCGAGCAGTAGACAGTCTGATCCATCGTCGATCAGCTGCAGGTTGCCCCATCCCCGGGAGATGAGGGACCGCAATCCTAACGCGCGCGCGCTCTCGACCACGATGCGGCTCGTGTCCTCTGCGGCACGCATGCTGCCGAATCCGAAATAGACGGGAGGAGGTCCACTCGAGAGGAAATCCTCGACCGGGTCCGGGAGGCGTCGCGGATCGTTGGGCAGCCACGCTCCCGTTTGCACGATCTGGATATCGTGGGGTTCGCCGGCCGGCCCAAGGATAGGATCCGCGGCCAGCCAAGGACGATCCGTCAGGGTGTGTCTATGCACGCTGTCAACGGGGTCGAGCGCGAGCTTCGCGCGTTCGTCATTCAGAGAATCTCGAAAGAGCTCGTTCCAACTGCGTTCTTCCGCTTCCCAGAGCGACACATTTTCGCTCCGGGACAGCAAATGCGAGTGATGTGCTCCCATCTTCGGCGGGGGGTGATCCGGAGAGGGGAGAACGGCTGCGCAGTAGGTCGCGAAGACATAGGGAAGTTTGAGAAACTCGGCCACGGACCGGGCCGCGAACTGGAGCGCTCCGGCAGCCACCACGAGGTCGCAGCCGCGCGCCGCTTCCAACAGCACGGGAAACTGCGACCGCACTCCCAGCGTTGCGATCCGACGCACAGTTTCCGTGGATGAGTTCGCCTGTTGCCTGGTTGTCATTCCTGCGGCCAGCCGCTCGAGGTCCGGCCCGATGGGTACGCACTCGATTCCGAAGGATCCCACCCATTCGTTGAAATTCGGTGCTACACAAAGCCGGGCACGATGGCCGAGGGACTCAATTTCTCTTGCGAGTACCAGGATCGGTTGCACGTCGCCTCGAGAACCAATGGACGAGATCAATACCTTCATTGCGGCCCTCCTCGAACTGCGCTCCGCCGAGATCCGCCGTGCCGGACCAGTACGTCCGTCCTCCCATCGAAGCGGGCGGTCCTTTTAGCGGATTTCACTGCGGAACGGCAGTCTTACTGAGGCAAGGCCAATCTGCTAAAATCATTTACAACGTCGAGGGAGAAGAATAAAACTGCCCCACCCCCGCGATTTCTTGAGCACGCCGTCCATTCGTCCCCTACCGGTATGGCTGCTTGGACTGTAGCCGCGAATGTCCGGTTACGAGATCGCTTGTTGTGCCCGCCGATCGTCGGGTTATGGCCGGTCAGTGCCGTTGGCGACGCTTCATTCGAATGTCGTACCTCATCAGCGGCAGACCGCGCAGGGAGGAACGTAGATGGGAACACTCGCTGTCAAGCCCCGAAACGACACCTGAATACGATGGTCGCATTGCCCGAGGTCATTTGCAGAAGCGATGAGCGCGTGAGGCCGTGCCACGAGCCGTCTGCATACACGCCGGTTACGTTCAGCGAAAGGCTTTGTCCCACGTGCGGGAAATGCATGCTCGGAGGATCCACACGCAGACGGACCGGTGAGTCGGTTTGCTCCACATCGAGCGTCACTTCGGTCGAGGCATCTAGGGTGCCGGAGGAGTCCGCGCCCGTGGCCGATATCCCAAGCGGTCCCGGCGCCGCGTCGGCGGGTATCGTGACGGAAAACGTGAGCGACGATCCCGAGAGCGGCCCTGCTATCACCATTGTGCCCCCATCCTGGCCCCCGACGATCCCGATGCCACCCGGGTAAGTCCCAGAATTCACCGTCACCGAAACGCTGATCGTCTGACCAGAAGCAACCACGGTACCGTTCTTGGGGGATGTGATGACAAGCGCGGTGCCTCGGAACGGCTGGGCATTTAAACTCGCTGAGAGTAGTGCCGCTAACCCGATGACAGCGAGTGCTGATGTTTTCATCCCCCAATTCTCCCTGCAGGAGCGGTACGAATGACTCAAATGGAGAATATCAGAACGTGCTTCCGACCGGCCGGTTCTGGCCGGTCTCGCCGCGTGGCTGTGCCGCAAGGTCAGCTCTTCGCCGCCGCTCTTTATTGCGATGCCTTCGTGAATGCCACATTTGTAGCTTTTCGCGATGGCGAGTAGCCTACAGCACTGGAGGTCGTAATCATGCTCAAGCATGGCACCACGCTGGCAATGTTCATCATCGGAGACCTGATGATCGTGATCGGGAGCATTGCGATCGGCAGCTCCATTGGCACCAGCATCATTGGTCTCGCGTTGTTCGCCGTCGGATTTGGCACTGAAGTCAACGTTTGGCGTCGCATCTCCCGTCCTCACCGGGCGCACTCAGTTCGACTATCCAGATAACCCCGCGTCGCTCCAAGCTAGGTCGAAGGGCTGCAAACGGGAGTTCTGAACTTGGTCACCAATGCCCGGGCGCGGCCTTGCGCTCGATTTGTGCGAGATGCTCACTGCCGCTCTTCAAGATCCTTGAGCACCATTTGCGCTTCTTCGATGCGATCTTCCGGCACAAGCAACTGAACGTAGCCGATCACGCCTGGATATGGGGATACACCAACAGCCACCGCCGGTATATCAGATCCCTCCAAAGCGATCCTTGCTAGATCCGCTTCGAACTGCAGTGAATAGGTTCTGATTGCTTTCATGGAGGGCGTCCGCGAACGCCACATAGACAGCGACTCCGCACTCGCATTCTGGCTGTCCGCTTTCTGGAAGTCTAATTCGGCTCCCGAATGACCGTCCTTGGCCGACTTCCGCCGCTACGCAGCCGTCACCCTCGGAGCTTGGATCTAACAGGGATCGACGTAAGGCCGAGAGCTTCTCGAATAGCTCGACTCAAGTGGCCGCTGCTCAATCCAACTGGCAGATGCAATTCTTCGCGAGCTTCGAGCGCCATAACCGTTACCTTCTGCGACTTTGCCTAGTGCGACCGATGACAGAAATCGCTGACAACCTTACCGGCACGTGAGAGCGGAGCGATCCCGCAGTCCAATTGGCCATGTTCGAATGTGGCAACGTAAACATCGACACCGTTGGGAAGGACTTTGCTGAACACCAGCGACTTGAGGGCGCCCATTCTCTTGGATAGGTCCCTGATCTGTGGCAACTGCTGTCGCTCCGCTTCGGCTAGCCCCGGCTCCATCGCGCTGTAATCAGGCTGACCACGTTCGAGCGTGTCAATCTGATGTCGCAGGGCCGCTTCGGTCCCAGGACCGGGAGTATTCTCTCTGATGCGCTGCTGCAGTTTGGCAATGTCTGCTTCGGCAGTCGCCGTTGGTACCTTTTGCCAGGGAATTGTTAGCCCATTCTGATGCAAAACCAGGCTGGTCACCTTGCCTCCGGGACCAATGTCGAAAGTAAGGTCGGCCGCAACGATCGCGGCAAAGAATTCACTCGGACCTTCGGGGAAGACCTGTACGGGCATCTGACCAGTGATTTGAGAATAGTAATCGCTGCCATGACGATAGATGTGGAAATACGCCAGCCCGCCCGCCGCGTCGGACGACGCTATGGTCATCGCGGTCGGCAGCCCTTGCTGGTAATACCCGATAAATTTGGCGAGGCGGACGGCTCCGATTCGAGCTATGGCGCGGCGTTGAGGCGCAAAGTCCGGCCAATGATAGGTGTAGGCGAGGGTGCGCAATATCTGATTGCCCAAGAAGCCGCCGCGATCACTGTTCGTCATGATAACAGCGCCGTCTCGACCGTCGTCGTATGCCACCAGTACGCTCTGGTAGCCCTCGTTGACGCCGCCATGCGTAAAGAATTTACGAGTGGTGGCCCCGCCCACCGCCAATCCCAATCCGCAATTGTTGAGCACGGGCGTCAACATGGTGCGAACCGTCGCCGCTGAGACGACGCGACTGCCTCGCCCTGCAAGATCCTCCGCTACACCCAGCGCAAAGTGCGCCAAGTCAGACGGTGTCGTCCACAGTCCGGCCGCAGACTGCTCAGGGTACACGTGCGGTCCCCCTGTAACCGGGGATCCATCCGCACGATAGGGGATTGCGACTTGGCGGAGTAACCGGGAGGGGAGCGGTTGATCGTAGGTGCTGCGGCTCATTCCGAGAGGGCGCAGCACCTGATCGTGCATCAGGGTTGCAAACGGCTCGCCCGTAACATCTTCCAAAAGCTGCTCGACTATAACGTAGCCGCCGCCGGAATATCTCCAGGTCTTGCCCGGTACTCAAGAGTACGTAGTTTCCTGTAGTTTTTCGCGCCGGATGACTGAGGCTGCAGGGCCTCGGTAATTCAACACCGCGTTGTGTCTGCCGAAGGAGAGGCTCTTTCCTACTGGCAAGAGCCCAAG
>JBOIAQ010000157.1:0-4678 GCA_050739115.1 Steroidobacteraceae bacterium
GGCGCGCCCAGCGCCGTCTTCGGCGGTGGGCGCGCGGGATGCTCTTCCTTTCCGGTTTTTGGGTCTGTTGGGTTTTCTGCGGCCGCCTATAAGGCTCCAGGAGCGGCGATCGAGGGGCACCCGCTACCTGAGATCCCCCTGGTTTTCGGCTGGCGGGAGCAGCACGCCGCTGGAGCTTTTTGCCCATCCGGGAGGCGGGACCTTGGGTTCACGCACCGAGTACTCGCGCTCCAACTGAAGGCAATACGCTCCGTGGCGCAACCGATCGATTGTGGCGGAAGCGAGCAGGCGATTATTGGGAAAGGCCTGATCCCATTCCGTCCAGTCAAGATTACTGGTGACGATCGTGCTCGCCTGTTCATAACGTTCGGAGATGAGCTCATGGAAATCCTCGTCCGCCGGCGCTCGAAGGGGCTTGAGGCCGAAGTCGTCCACGATCAACAGCGGTACGCGAGCGAGCGTGGCGAGCCGCCGCTCGTGGGTGTTGGTGGCGCGCGCAGCGTTGAGACTGGCAGTCAGATTGGTGCAAGTGATGAAGAGCACGTCGATGCCCTGGCGGACGGCGCACTGGCCGAGGGCTTGGGCAAGATGCGACTTGCCGGCGCCGGTCGGACCGACGATCAAAATCGGAGCCCGCTCGGTGAGATAACGGCCGGTGGCCAGATCATGCACGAGGGCGCGGTTGAGCTTTGGGAGTTTATCGAAATCGAAGCGCTCGAGCGTCTTGGTGCCGCGGAAGCTGGCGCGTTTGGTGCGCAGGTTGAACTTCTTCTGCTCGCGCCGCGCGACCTCATCCTGGATGAGGAGACCGAGGAACTCGGTGTAGGCGAGCTTGGACTCGATGGCCTGGCGGTTGCGGGCCTCGAGCGAGTCGAGAATGCCGGAGAGGCGCAGTTGTACGAGCAGGGGCTTGAGCTCTGGAAGGGCGATCATCGCATTAGACTCCTGGGATGGTGAGTTGTTGGGCGGTGTCAGCGGGGCTCGTGCCGTCGGAGGCTTCAGTCCCGGGACGGGTAAACAGGTTGATCGCAGAGCGCACGAAGCGCGCGGCGCCGCCATAGACGGAGTTCTCGGCGACGTCGTCGCCGGCGCGCTTTAACTCGAAGTGCCCGGTGAGGATGTTCTTGACGGTGCGGTAGTAGATGCTGTCGAACTGCAGGGCCCGCGCGCAGGCGGCTTCGAGGCGCTTGGCGCCGTGGGGCTCGAGCAGGCCGAGGGTCGCCTGAGCGGCGCGCAGACGAACCATGATGCGATCGCCGAGGAGCTTGTCGATGAACTGCGCGCAGGACGGGCCGACCCGGCGAGCTTGCTTGAGCAACCACTCCCGGTCGCGCTGGAAGAAGGCCTGGGCGTCCGGCGGCAGGTGATCCTTGACGGTGCGCCAGGTGCCGCGCTCCTGCGCCCGGGCGTGCGTGGCGACCAGCTGGTAGTCGTGATAGATCGTGATGAAGGTGCCGGTCGCGCGCAGCCACAGCTCCTTGCCGACCAGGGTGTAGGGAGCGGAGTAGTAGCTGTAGGCGAACTGAGCATGGCAGTCGCGATGCAACTTCACCTTGCTCCAGATGCCAAGATCCGGCGTTGTGGCCGGCAACGGCTGCAGCAGGGGTTGCTCGAGGGCGAAAAGCTCCAGTGGGAGCTTGCGCGTCGTGCCGTGCTCGCGCAGCCCGGCTTCGTTCATCACCCACTCACGCGCCTGTTGGTTCAGATCTGCCAGATCTCGAAAGGTACGCAGCGGCAAGAAATTAGCCTTCACGTACTTGACTCCGGCTTCCACGACCCCCTTCTTCGGCGGGTCTCTCGGCGGGCAATTTTCAATCCTGAAGGCAAATGCTTCGGCGCACTCGCCGTAGCTGCGTTGCACGACTGGGTCGAAGCGACATGCCTTGGTGATCGCGCACTTGGGGTTATCTATGATGAGCCGGCCGGGAACGCCAGCGAACCAGGTAAAGGCTCGCTCATGACACCCGAGCCACGTCGCCATCGTTTGATCCATCACGAACTCCACGTACTGATGGCGCGAAAAACACAGCGTCATGACGAAGGCCCAGGCACGACGTTGCTTGCCGGTCAGCGGATCGAGCAGGAAAGGTCCGGCGCCGAAATCCACTTGCGCCGCCTCGGCCGGGGGATAGACCAGATGCACCGTCGCATCCGGCGGGCGGCTGCGCCCGATGGACTGCAGCATCCGGTGCACCGAGGAGTAGCTGCCGGTATAGCCGTGTCGGCGTTGCAGGGCGGAGTGGATCACTACCCCGCTCACCCCCTCACTCGCCCACTGCTCCACCAGCCCCCGGTAGGGTTCGACGCTCGAGATCGTCGAGCGGGCGCGCTTGGAGTCCTTCCCAGCGGCCTTCAGCGCCGCGGCAAGGACCGCTTCCTCGGGCAAGGCGGTCGCAGGGTCCAGCCAGTCGCGCTCCAGCGCCAGGATCCGCAAGGTACCCACCTTGCGCCGGCCCATCAGGCCCGAGCGCGCGATCTCCCGGTCGGTGTCGCCCTGGCGCAGCCGCACCAAGATCTGCCGGTACTGAAACATCTCGAATCTCCTGCGGCCCATCGCGACCCTCCCGGAAAAAACCCGGAAGGTAGCAGCGGCCGCTTTTTAGGTTCGAGATGCCCGTCCCCGAGGGACCCACTGGCTCCTTTATGCCGAAAATCCAGTGGCGCCTTTATGCCGAAAATCGATCCTCGACTGGCTCCATTACGCCGAAAATCCCTCGGCGCTCACTGGCTCCTTTATGCCGAACACCGACTGGCGCCTTTATGCCGAAAATTGACAGAAGCCTTGATCGGACCGCGATCGAGCGCACTGGGGCCCAAACGACCGCTGAGGTATTGCGGACTCTTCCGCAAAACTTTGGGGGTGGTCAGACACAATTCAACAATTTTGGTGCCGGCAATCCTGTAGATACAGAGGGAAACGAAGGTCAAATCACGGCGGCAAACCTGCGTGGTCTTGGTTCGAACGCAACGCTGGTTCTTTTGGATGGGCACAGGCTCGCCCCGTCGGGCACTAACGGCGCCATAGATATCTCATCTATTCCGCTTGACGCACTCGATCGGATAGAAATCGTTACCGATGGAGCATCCGCCGTTTATGGGTCGGATGCAGTAGCCGGCGTTGTGAACCTGATTACGCGACACGATTATGACGGCGCACAGACTACGGTGGACTACGGCGGGACCACAGAGGACGGAGGCAACGAGCTTCGCGCGGCGCAAACCGTCGGGAAATCGTGGGGTACCGGGAACGCGTTACTGTCCTATGAATATATGGACCAAACAGCCATCTGGTCATCGTCCCGATCGTACTCAGATACGGTTGTGCCAAATTCCACGCTCACACCGTCAGGGTCGAAAAACAGCATTCTAGCATCGTTCAACCAGGACGTCGGCGCCAAGATCCACCTCTTCGGCGACGGCTTTTACACAAACCGCACGTCATCCGTTAAATATGGTTACGATCAACAGCCGACAGATTATGAAACAACGCACGGGCGAGAGTCTCAGTTCAGCGCAACCATCGGCGCCAACGTTGATCTGCCAGACGAATGGTTATCGACAACTTTTGTGACGATGGCTCAAGATCATGTCACTTCCGACACCAATGTTTTCTCTGCCGGCGGACAATTTCCGTCAAATGTTGATTGGTCGAATACGCTGCTCGAGGCAGAGGAAACATTGTCTGGCAAGATATTGAGACTGCCCGGGGGTGATTTGCGCACGGCGGTCGGCGGCGGGTATCGGCGTGAGCATCCGTCTATAGATATTCCCACAAAGGATCGACACGTCGGCTACGGATATTTCGAAATCGAAGTTCCGATATTCGGCAAAGATAATGCGCGCTCCTTAATTCACGCACTTTCGGTGAATCTTGAGGGCCGATACGAGTCGTACAGCGATTTTGGCACGGCCTTCAGCCCCAAGGCCGGTATTACTTATGTCCCGGTTGACGGCCTCAAGCTGCGAGGTACTTGGGGTAAATCATTTCATGCCCCTGACGAATATCAGCTCTATTCAGGTGAAACAGATTATTTCATGACAATCCCGTCGGGTGTCGCGCCGGGAGCGCCATTCAATGCGTTCTATAGACTTGGCGGAAATCCCGATCTCCGTCCTGAGACGTCTACCACATATACTACAGGAATAGATCTCGAGCCCGATAATGTTCCCGGCTTAACACTGTCGGCAACCTACTATAATATCGACTATAAGAATCGCATCCTCGTCCCGGAAAGCAATATTTTTGCCATTCTGACGGATCCTGCGTATGCAGGCTATCTCACTGCATCTCCAAATCCGGGGCAGCTTCAGAGTTATGTGTCATCAGCAGCTAATTATTTCGATTTGACCGGCGGCGCGCCGTTAAACACTGCTGCGGAACTTGTGGATCTGCGATATCAGAACGCAGCCGCGCTGACCACAAACGGTATCGATCTAATCACGAGTTACGATCGGGAAACCTCTATCGGCGCCTTGGACCTACAGTTCAATGCTAATGAGGTGTTTTCATACAACATTAAGAACACTTCAGCCGCGCCTACCGTGTCCGATTTACTAACCAGTACGTAAGTATCTTCAGTTACGCGGCAGCGTAGCGTGTGTCGGGCGATCGGAAGAAGCTGCGGACTCGATCTGGGCGTTTCTGCAAGAAGCGCAGGCGGCCGACGACAGCGCGGTG
>JBOIAQ010000158.1:0-4647 GCA_050739115.1 Steroidobacteraceae bacterium
CAGGAGAAGAAGCGATAGAGATCGCATTCATGAGTTGAAGAGAAGATCGTCAACGTGTTTAATCAACGCTGCAGATCCTTCCACTTATCGGCTCGGAAAATCTGTCCGAACGACCCGGGCCACCGCTAGAATTGCAGCGCCCTAAGCATTCCCTGGGATGCTGAGATGAAGACGCGGCTGCTGCCCGAATTGCATGATGCACGGCTCATCGGTATTTCATACCTGGCCGATGCGTCGATACGCCTTGATTTCGTGACGACGGAATCCGCCAATATGTGTGTTCTGCTGACAGGCGTTGTTCATTTCTTTTGTTCGGGAATGCTAGAGGGAAATATCGTAGAAAGCGTCGAGGTCATTGATGCTGGCGATATTTCCTCAGAGGATCTAACCCATTTTGTGGAAAAGGAGGGGCGTGGCCAGAAGATCGACGCCTTGAAGGAGATCATCGACGACCGTCAACTGTCCATGATTCTGCTAAGTCCGTCGTATGGTGCGGAGGTGGGCGGTGTTTGCGCCGGTGTGGCGTACGATCCAGTCTCACATCCAAGAAGCAGCTGATTGGCCCTCAGGCGGCGAGTACTCGGGGGCGCGGACACCAAACATTGACCCATGCTTCCGACGGTTACGAGGCGTTCGGTAATGGCTGATTCGACGGGTGGGCCCGACTGGCCGGTCGTGGCCGACCAGAGACAACGAACGACGGAGGGACCAAGTCTGCTACAAACATCGCGATCGCCTTTGTGCCCGGAGTCTCCGGCCGAACTGTTCGGAATCAGTTATTCAGTGCCCCGCTCTTGCCCGGTCCGCCGGCTAGGGTATGCGGACATGGGCGACACGGGCCCCACTCACAGGCCTCACGGCTCAGTCCAGGGCGATTACCTCTGACCGCGTTTGGAGATCCAGCTGGCATCGTAGAGCGGCGATTTCCTTGTCGCGCTCCAAGAGCAACAGATGCTCGTAAGCGTTTGCCGCCGCGTGTGCGAGACGGACGAGCAACCGCGCTTCTTCGGTACCCATCGCTTCGCCGCTTCGATGCTCACCGTAGAGGACGATCGCATAGATCCGGTTGCCGCCGGCAATGGACAATGCGAAGGCGGGTGCAGCTTCGCTCGTCGGCAGCGAGACGCGCGACGCAGGGACATCGCGCAACCAGACCAGTGATCGGCTCGACCTTGCATAGAGCGCGAGTGGATCATCGGGGTCTAGCAGCGGTGGCAGCGCGTTGCAGCCCGCGCTCGCGCGAAGCGCGAAGCCGCCCTCGGCGGGACAATATGCCGCAGCGCAGCGGACTCCGACTTGCTCGGACACGTCACGCACCAGCATCGTCTCGAGTGTATCGATTCGCTCAACGAACGGAAGCGCTAGGATCATCTGCTCCAGCGTGGCGTGCGCGCGATGCCTGGACCCGAAGAACACGCGCTCGACGAACCGGTCGATCTTGCGGTGCAACGACTGTAGCCAAAAACTGAAGAGCACCGCCATTGCCACCACAACGATGCTCGCCAGCTTGCCGCTCTCCAGTTCCTTCGCAAAGAGTACGTCGAGCACTGTGAAGACTGCGATTGGGACCGCGCTCAGCGCTGCGTAGACAAGCGCCCGGCCGCCAAAGACTCGCACGTCGACAATGCGCCCCCTCACCAAGGCGTAAGCGAACGCGTAAGGCGCGGGATTCAGGATGAAGAAACATCGGGCAAGCAAGCCCCGCCCCAACAGACCGAGCGCGAAGAATGTGGCTTCGATGACGACGTGCGCAACGATCGCGACGGCGACCCAGCGAGTACGCACCAACTCTTCGGGAGTGACCGCCCTACGACGGTCGAGATACGCGAGCAGGCCTACCGTATATCCGATCCAGATGAGCGCTCCGAATATGGCGTACGGATGATACGCATTGACCCAAGACGAGGCGGCGGTGCTGACGCCGTACACGCTCGCAACGAGCACCGCATAAAAAGGCAGCAGTCGATTGACGGAGCGCCAGCGCGCCGACACTCGGTCACTCGGCATTCGCACGCACAGGGCAACGTATCCGTAGATCGAACATCCCGCCACGAAGGCCCCCGACAGCGCGCCGAGGAAACTCCAGCCACTCGGGAGAAGTATGGTCCATACCCCCGCCGGTTGGGCGGCGCGAGATAGAGCAAACAGATACAAGGCGAAGGAAAGACTGGCGTAGCGTCCGCCGATGAGCATCATGCACGCGACAATGGCGAGAACGATGCCTATCGCGATCTGCACGCTGTCCAGGGTGAGCACCGACGTCGGGACGGACGTCGTGATGTCAACTGCCAGTCTCGTCGCAGGAAAGCTCAACGCGAACAGCGCGCCGAGCACGGTCAACAGCGGCAATATCCCCTGGCTTGTCTTTCTCATCTGATCACGACGGCTCTGTTGACCAGCGTCCGCCCGGTTAAGATCGGGGTACCGAGACACGATGACAGTGTAGCAAATCCAGCGGCCGCCGATGCCGGAATGCTTCGTGTCACGCGCACAACAGTGGAAATGGGTGGAGACTGCCGGAATAACGCCCATTGAATATTTGCTCCACTTCACGGCTTGACGTCGCACGCGGCGAGCCTCGAGGCGAGATGAAAGTCGATCGAACGGCCGCTACGGCTACCTCAAGGGCAGCTTTCTGGTGGCGCTGGCGGCGACACTGAAGGCTGGCGGCCTGAAGCTCGATCGAGAGACGGCCAACCGAGAAGTACGACGGTGGCTTTTGGAAGTGGCTAACGTGCGCGTCCATGCCACCACCGAAGAGCGGCCCAGCGTTCGTCTACCGGCGGATCAAACCCGGCTCCGAGCGTGAGGGTCGCCCCTCACTCGGCCCCCATCAGGAAAACACACCGGTCATACGACCTTCGCGACGACGCTCAGCGACGAGGCGATCGCAGCGCACATCCAGCACGGGCCCAAGGTCCCCGTCATCAACTCAACGATGCACATCTCCCCGATCAACGGCGCGTGCATGCGCGTGCGTCCGGACGCGACGGCGTTCGCGTACCGCGACGCGCAGTTTGCAACCGTGATCGCCGGCATGTGGCCGAATCCGGCTGACAACGCGAAGAACACCAAGTGGGTGAAGGACTACTACGCGGCAATCCAGCCGCACTCGACCGCCGGCGGCTACGTCAACTTCATGGCGGGCGACGACCAGGACCGGATCCGCGACAACTACAAGGGCAACTACGAGCGGCTCGTCGCGATCAAGAAGAAGTACGACCCCGGCAACCTGTTCCGCATGAACCAGAACATCAGGCCGGCTTGAGACCGCGGGAAGACTCGCGGGGCGTCCGGCCCGTAGAAACTCGGCCGGGCTCGGCCGATGCGGTCGCGATCCTGCTCATCGGCGAGCCCCGGTACCGCGCACCACGCGACGAACCGTTCGGTTCTGGTGGATTAAGGGCAGAACCTATCATCGGCGCCGCTATACCCCCCCAGGTCATCGAGCTCTGCGCCCGCGGGTACGTGACGTACCTCATGGATTGGGGTTCTCGTCGGCTAGCGGTAGAATAGACGCTGTGCCTGAGCTAAGCCGATTCCTGGGAATCGTGATCGCAATGTATTACCGTGACCACGTACCACCCCACTTCCATGCCATCTACGGCGAACACGAAGCGACCGTCAATATCGCGACGGGAGAGATCAGCGGGTTTCTGCCGAAACGCGCCCTTGCGCATGTTCTGGAATGGCGGTTGTTGCACCAAGGGGAGCTCTCCACCGCGTGGTCTCTCGCACAGACACAGAGAGCCCTACCCAAAATCGAGCCCCTGGAGTAATCGGCATGATTCCTAGGATCATCGACGCTCGCTACGTTTCCAATTTCACGATCTGGCTGAAGTTTGGTGATGGAGCATCTGGAGAAGTCGATCTCGCGGATGCACTCGAAGGGCCGATGTTCGAGCCGCTCAAGAATGTGCAGGTGTTCCGCAGATTTCAGTTGCACCCCGAACTGCGGACGCTTGTCTGGCCCAACGGCGCGGACCTCGCTCCAGAATTTCTCCGCGAGCGGCTGCAGGTAGTCGCCTAAACTCGGCTGTTGAACGCTCCCTGCGTGCCTGGGTAGACGCCCGATCGATCATGACGATGCGGCGCCCGACGCAGCGCTCGATCGGCAGAGATGGGTCCGGCGCCTTGCGCACCGAAGCTCACCGTGTATCAGGCCGTATCACCCCAGCGCACGATTTCCAGGATAGGTTTGGGGGTAACTTGCCGAAGCTGCCGAAAAACCCGTGTAGGATCAGTGTCTTACGCGTCAGTTCGAGTCCAACCCGGGGAGCCATAAGCTGTTGATAATAATACGTTTCTGCCTGCCGACCGCGAATCTGGAATCGAATTGACGCGTAGGACGTGATCAGCCGGTCGCAGTGGGTTCGCGGCTATGCCACTCCTCGGAGGCGTTATGAAAACTATGACTACTTGTGTGGCTGCGGCGCTTGCAGTTTCCGGCATCACCGGCACGCATGCGGCCAATGCCAGCAAGACGTTGGTCACCATTGATTACACCGACACCATTGCGGCTGCCGAGATGCAAGCGTACGTGGCAGGCATCAAGGCCTACACTCGCTGCCTGCGCGAGCGCGGCGTCAAGTTCAACGAGTATGCCCTCGACCATGTAACCGGCCGCAATACATACAAGATCTCGTA
>JBOIAQ010000159.1:0-4640 GCA_050739115.1 Steroidobacteraceae bacterium
CAGTTACGGCACCGATCGCAACTTCTATCATCAGGCGAGCCAGCGCGCGATCAATGCTCTGGAAGGCGTGCACGGTCCGGAATATCGCGCGGCGGCCGGCACGCCCGGCGACCCTGAGGGCGCGATCGGCCACCTTGATGCGCTCCTGCATCAAAAGGGCACACCGGTCTGGGCAGCGGCGCTGGACGGCGCGGAAGCCAACATGCGGGGCGCGGTTGCGCATCTGCTCGACGCCAACAAGGCGCGTGAGCTGATGGACTATGCACTCGCGACCTCACGCGCGCTCGCCTATCTCGAGGTGGCGCGCGGCCGGCCGAACGAGGTCGGGGTTTTCGGCGGACTGGAAGGCGTGCTGGCGAACACCGTGCTCGGCGTGCCCGAGGGTGCGACGACCGAGAACGGATGCCGCGATCCCGCCCATGCGCCGTCCTACGGCGTCAACGGCGGCTACGTCGCCTGGGTCGCGGTGCCCGCAGGCGATGGCCGCCACGCCTTGGCGGAAAGTGCGGGCGAAAGCGCGCTCAAGGTCGTGAACGGCATGGTCGTGCTGGAGACGGCGGCGGCCCCGCTGGTCGCGGCGGATTGCCGCAAGCACGCCGACGCGGCACAAGCTGCTGCCCCGATCAAGACGGCGGTCGAGGCCAAGCCCGCCATCTCACCGACGAACGCCGTCCCGGCGCTTTACACCAAGGCACAGGCGGCGGCCGGTGCGGCGGTGTTCGCTGCCAATTGCGTCTCGTGTCACGGCACCAACCTGCAAGGGACAGCGGCTCCATCCGTTGCCGGAACCGACTTTCTGAAGGCGGCCAAGAACAACGGCTGGACCATGCAGGCGCTGCGCGCCCTGGTCTTCACCGACATGCCGTTCAACAACCCGGGCTCGCTCTCGCCCAACGAATACGCCGAAGTCCTGGCCTTCCTGCTCGCCTCCAACTGCTATCCGGCGGGCAGCACGCCGTTCCCGACCGAGGCAGACCCCGCGTTCGCCCACATCAATGTCGGGCCGGTCCCGGGCGCGCATCCTGGCGAAAACAGTTTCGGGGTGTGTCCGGTCGGCTGATCAGCGCGACTCTGCCCCCCCGACGAACACCGCGACTATTACGCGGCCTTCCACGGATGCTTACCTTTCCTCCATACCTCTCCCATTTTCGAGGTCTGCCTCAATGGTGCTACGGCTGGTGCGCCGAGGGCGCAGGGCTTGATAGGGGCGTTGGGGCACGCAGCACGATCTGACATGCCGCCCCCCACAACGGTCCAGCCTTTATTCGTCCAGCAAAATCACACCGAGGCCGTCAGCCCGCCGACCGCCTCCGCTGCAACCCGAATCTCCACCACATTGACGGATGTGAGCCTGACCAGGCCGCTCTATACTAACGTTGGGGGCCGGCGCCGCGAAATGGGACAGTGCGCCGGAACGGCCAAAGCGTAGGGGCAGTCCACGTCGATGTTCATTATCTGCCTGTACCTTATCTATCTATTTGTTCCCATCGCCCTCCTGATCGTGGGCTCGTTCGGCCACGTGTGGACCAATACGCTTCTACCGCATGGTGTTACCTTGGACTGGTACGCAAAGCTTATCGGTGACCCCAGCTTTCGCCGTGCCTTCAAGGTCAGTCTCGAGGTTACCAGTTCGACGTGTGTCGTGGTCGCACTCCTCGCGATCCCATTAGCCTATGCGCTCTATGCGAGCACCGCACGCAGGCTTCAAACGGCTGCGCGCGTAGTCGTGTTGTTGCCTATCGCAGCGCCTCCGCTCGTACTTGGCTTTGGCTTTGTGCTGGTATTCTCTAGCAATCTCTTCCCTTTTCTTGGTTCTCTCTGGCTCCTTATCGCTGGACAGGTGGTGCTCACATTGCCCTACATGCTCCAGACTTTGGTGAGCGACATGCGGCACCTCGACATTGCTAGAGCGGAATTAGTGGCTGCGTCGCTCGGTGCTTCAGCCCTGCAGCGCTTCGTCGATGTGGTGCTGCCCATGCTGCGCTATAGCCTCACTAGTGGGCTTATTATGGTGGCAGCCATTTCTGTCGGAGAATTTCAGCTTTCCAATCTTGTTGCGGGATTCCTCTCACGCCCCTACGCCGTTGTTTTGCTGCAGGCATTTTACGGAGCGACCGGGTTTGCCTCAGCGGCGACCGTAATTCTGCTCATGCTGGCGCTCTTTGCCGCCGCCGGCGGTGCACTCGCGGCACGGTCCACCCGTGCCAAACTGCCCGGAACTCGACCTGCCGAGGCCATCGCTGCATGACGGTGGAACTCCACGGCGTTAGCTTCCACTATCCGGGTAGCGGATTCGGGGTGACGGAGGTCGAACTCGCGATCGGCGCTGGGGAACTTCTGGCGTTAATCGGCCCGTCCGGGTCGGGTAAGAGCACAGTGCTCAAGCTCGTCGCAGGATTTGAACGTCCCGACGTCGGGACCGTGGCGATCGATGACCGCAACGTCACGGAGTGGCCAGCGCGCCGCCGCAACCTTGGTGTCGTATTTCAGAACTACGCACTTTTCCCGATCATGTCGGTCCTCGACAACGTCGCTTACCCGCTCAAGGTACGCGGCGTCCCTGGCGGGCAGCGGCGCCGGAGAGCACTCGAAATGCTTGAGCGCGTCGGCTTGGCTCGCTTCGCCGGTCAGCCTCCGACAATGCTTTCTGGTGGTCAGCAGCAACGAGTGGCGCTGGCACGGGCCCTCGTCTTCAACCCCGCCGCGCTCCTGCTTGACGAACCGCTTTCGGCGCTGGATGCATCATTGCGAGCCGAGATGCGCGACGAGATCCGCCGCCTGCAGCGTGAGCAGGGCATTGCAACCCTGCACATCACCCACGATCAGGAAGAGGCATTGTCGATGGCCGACCGCGTTGCTGTCATCGAAGCCGGCCGGCTCATTCAGGTTGCAACGCCACGGGACCTCTACAACCATCCGGCAACCCGGTCGGTGGCTGCTTTTGTCGGCCAATCGAATCTCTGGGACGGAACGGTCGTGGACGAAATCACGGTGCGGGTTGCCTTTGGTACGCTTCGAGTGTCGCATGGCCACGGTCACGCCGTCGGCGAGAGAGTGATAGTACTAGTGCGGCCCGAGTGGGTACGCGCTGTCGCCGAGCCAGGAAGAGTCAATTCGTTTCGGTGCCGGATGGCACGTGATCGCTATCTCGGCTCGGTGCGCCGCTTCGATGCCGATCTCGGCGCCGCGACCGTGCTTGGCGAGACCCGTGAGGATGGAGAAATTTCGACAATCGAGATACCGCCGGAGCACGTTCAGCTTCTCGCGACCATCTTTAGCCCGACCACAGCAACGTAGGAGGAACCCGTGAAACTCATTATCGCGCTGGCCGCTGCAGCCGTTACCCTCGCCCCAATAACGGGGCACGCCTTCAAGAGCCCCGAACTCTATCCTGGGGAGCAGCAGCTTTATCAGGCTGCGAAGAAGGAGGGGATTATCGTTTCTTTTGATACCGGGCCCACTTGGGCTAATTGGGCGAAAGAGTTCAGCGCCTTCGAAAGGCGCTACCCGGGTGTTGAAATTGTCTACAACGATCTCGGGTCGAGCGTTACCGTCGTCGATCTTGAAAAGGCGCGCAATCGTCCACAGGCGGACACTGCGTATTACTTCGCGGCTTCAGGCGTGGATGCCATGAAGAAGGATGTCGTGGCCCCATTCAAGCCAGTTAACTTCGACAAGCTGCCGAAACCATTTCGCGCGCCTAATGGGGAGTGGTTTACCGTCCACAAATTGGTGATTGCATTCATTATAAATAAGAAACTGGTTAAGAATGTGCCCCACTCTTGGGCTGACTTGCTCAAGCCAGAATATAAAAATGATATAGACTACCTTGATCCGCGCACAACCGGTGTCGGTCAGGTTATGGTCTTCGCCGCCGCTTACGCAAATGGCGGAAATATGGACAATGTTCAGCCGGGGATCGACTACTTTGGAAAATTGCAGAAGACGGGCAACGTTTTGCGCATAGAGGGCACCACACCATATGCCAAGTTCGTCAAGGGTGAAATTCCGATCTGGATTTCCTATGAGAACGATGGGCTCAAGGCAAAATATATCGATGGTATGGGTAGCGATGTTGCGGTCGTCATTCCCAAGGATGGAAGCGTGGCAGCACCCTATGCGATGAGCCTCGTGAAGAACGCGCCCCATCCGGCCGCGGCCAAGCTCTGGCTCAATTTCGTCATGTCGTCCGAGGGACAAGCGATCTTTGCGGCCGGCTTCGTGCGGCCCAGCGTCCCTGGCATCAAGCTGGCTCCAGACGTTGCCGCAAAGTTACCTCCAGCACCGCAGGTCAAGCCGCTCGATGTGATCAAGGCCGAGGCGCAGGAGGCCAAGATCGACCAGGGGTGGGCCAAGGCGGTATTGAAATAGCTCGAGGGAACAGCCCTGATGCGCGCCAGGGGCAGCCACACGATCCAGTGGCGGCTCCTCACCATGGCCGGCCCCGGCGCGCTCGTGCTGGCATTCTTTTTCTTCGCTCCGCTCATCGTCGTCTCCGCTGCGGCGTTCGAGAAGGGCGGCGCAGGGTTGCGTCGGACCTTCTCCGATCCCCTCTTTTGGCAGGGACTCGAAGGAAGCTTCGCCCTTGCGCTCGGCGCAGGCACCATCTCACTCCTCGTCGGTTCGGCTGTTGCATTCCG
>JBOIAQ010000160.1:0-4640 GCA_050739115.1 Steroidobacteraceae bacterium
GATGCTCCGGCATGTAGCCGAAAAGCTGAAAGGCAATCTGCCTAGGTTGAGGGTGCTGCCATGACCACGTTATTGATGAAGATCGTCGCGGCCGCTCGCGCCATAGCACCCTATGCAGCGATTGAATTGTTGCTTCCGGGAGGATCGTTGATTGCGCTTCTTCTCTGGCTTTATCGAACAAAGCAGAGGAGACGGGACCCGCACAACGAGCAACACTGCCTGGGGTAAGGGCCGAATGTCAGCCAGTGTTAGCCTCGTCTGCACAGAACACCGTACACGAAATCTGCCGATTCATGACGCTTCTGTCTGAGAGCTCCCCGGAAAGTCTTCTGCACGGTGGCGAACTGAATTACGTGCTCGCTCGGACTTGTTCTGTCACAGGATACCGGACGCATTACTTCGATTTCGCTCCCGTGGCCCTTGATCCGCAGGCCGAGCGTGAAATGCCAGTTCGCTGCGCGAACTGTTCACACTGAGGAGCATCCACCCGCGTCCACAACGCGCTTTTCATATGGTTTTCATATGCGAAAACCGTAGATTTATAGATGAAGTGCGGAAGTGCTTGAGTCTGGCGGAGAGAGAGGGATTCGAACCCTCGAAGGGCTTTTGACCCTTACACCCTTAGCAGGGTCGCCCTGCACTGTCAGTGTGTCGGTGTCTTCGCGCCTGAGTAGTCAATTCCGATATATCGAGCAAACGTCGTCATGGTGCTCTTGGCTCAACCTAAGTCGGCGGGACTGCAACCCCCTTATCGCGTGCCCAGGCTCGCCAGTCAACTTGCTCCGACGCGACGAATTTGGCGATTTCTTGCTCGCCGGTTTGATTCGTCAGAAAGACCATCACGTTCTCGCAATGCCACCGAGCCGACGGAGCAATCAAACCGTCACACTTGAGACGAGCGACCGCTGCGCCGATCGCCTGAGTGCGCGCGTACCCGCGAGATCCATAGCTGCTCCAGTCGACTCCCAGGGCAATGAGGTCCGAGCGAGCGAGACGCAGCGATTTCCTGGTCCCCAAGCGGACCCGATGAAGCATCGCAGGCTTTGATGGAATCGGTGTCATCTGACCCCAATGGAAGGCGATTTCAGCAAGCGCGCCGTCAGCCTCCACGCTGGTGTAGAGCGTCGCGGTTTCGCCCGGCACCATCCACCGCCCACCACTTGTTGACGGTGCGAGTGCATTCAGGGAGAGTCGCGTTGCGCGGAAAACCTCACCATCGAACGGGACTGGGGTGAACGCACTGAGCCTTTCGAGAAGCTCCCGATCATGATCCACGATCGCGCATGCCCCCTGTGGCACTCAACATCAGCTTAGACGTGCACCCCCTCGAGCAGGGGTCGGAGCATCTGCAGCACCTCATCCGCCCGTCCCGCCTTGATGAGATCAATGGGACGCGCCCCGTCCAACAACCTTTGCCGAGAGAGGAGCCACATCCGCGCCTCGTTCGGCTGATAGAGGTCTGCGAGCAGGTCCACGATATATTCCAAATCGAGAAGCGCCCGCTCAGCTTCTGGCTGGGGAAACGCCTTGCCCTGATTCCAGCGCGAGACTGTCTCCGGTCGAATCCCCAATGCATCGGCCACATCAGTTGCCTTCATCGCCCCTTTCTTTTGGAGGGTCTCGAGTTTTCTAGCAATGACATTGGCGTTCATAGTCCCTCCTAGTCATTCTGCGTCCGAAACGTGCGTACATCAGGGGTGCTGAAGTCTCGACGTTGCGATTGGCATGGCAGACTCATTGACGTTACAGGCGATTTTATACTTGACTTTATGATTGCGCAATACAATTGCATTTAGACGTCTAGTCCAATTTAATCAATAACTTGTGGGCCGGGAGACCGGCACGTGGTAGGCGGTGCAAGTCCGCCACGATGAAGGACTAGCGATCCACGTCGACCCCGAGCCGTGCATTGGCGTGCGCGAGGACGATGATGAAGCGTCGGCAGGGGAGTGTGTAGGCCCAGCCATTGAGCCGCGAAAGTGTTTTAGCCTGGGACGCCGACGCCCGTAAGTTATGCGGAAGGCAATATGATCGGAAGCTCTACCGCAAGCATCCGGTCAGTCCCGCGTGGTCTGAGACCCTGGCATGCACAGACGCTCCGTGTACGGGAACCGGGAGATCTCCAGTCCGACCGCCCGCGATCCAAAGGGGTGGTCCGCATCGGGAAGGCGAGGAGCCGGAGCCGATGATGCACGGGCGGGAGAAGTCAGACCCCTCCATGGTAGCGGGGAAGCCGACGAACAACTCCGAGGGAGCGGAAGCGGAGTCGGTGGAGCGAAGGGAGGGGACCAAGGGGAACACGGTCAAGCACGGCACGCGCCGGACACTGAGCCGGGCATGTGTGTTTCCGGGTCTTGAACGTGTACGAGAGCGAGCTGGGACGGAGAAGAAGGAACGGTTCACAGCTCTGTTGCACCATGTCGATATCGATCTGCTGCGGGCGGCTTTCTCCTGGCTGAAGCGGGATGCGGCTCCCGGAGTGGATGGGCGACCGTGGCGGCAGTTGAACCAGCTGAAGTTCGATCGCGGAGTACCCGAGCGGATCATCCTACACGTGAGGCATTTTGTGATTACCGTACTATTACCGTATGTCATGGTATTACCGTACGTCACAGCCATAACCACTTGAATTTCTGGTGGAAAGGGAGGGACTCGAACCCTCGACCCCGGCATTATGAGTGCCGTGCTCTAACCGGCTGAGCTACCTTTCCACGGTTCTTGAGGGCCGGACGCCAGCCTCGGGGGCGGGCGGCCTGCGAGGCGGGGGCGCATTGTCCTTGGGGGCTACGGGCGGTGTCAATCGGGCCGCCGGCTCCGGGAGATCACACGTTGAAGCGGAAGTGCACGACATCCCCTTCCCGCATGACGTACTCCTTGCCTTCCAACCGCAGCTTCCCGGCCTCGCGAGCCCCGGCCTCGCCCCGCAGCCCGACATAATCCTCGAACGAAATCACTTCGGCACGGATGAAGCCGCGCTCGAAGTCGGTGTGGATTACGCCCGCGGCCTGGGGGGCGCTGGCTCCGGTGCGCACCGTCCATGCGCGCACCTCTTTCGGGCCGGCGGTGAAGAAGGTCTGCAGTCCCAGCAGGCGGTAGGCGGCCCGGATCAGACGGTTGAGTCCCGGCTCGTTCAGTTTGAGCTCCGCCAGAAACTCGGCGCGATCGCTCTCCTCGAGCTGCGCAATCTCCGCCTCGATGGCGGCACAGACCGGCACCACGACCGCCCCCTCCTTTACCGCGCGCCGCTCGATGGCGGCCAGATGCGGATTGCCCTCGAAGCCGTTTTCCGCCACGTTGGCAACGTACATCACGGGCTTTGCGGTGAGGAGATGCAGCTCCTTGATATCGCGCTGCTCCTCCTCCGTCAGCCCGAGTGCCCGCGCCGGCCGCACCTGATCGAGCTGCACCTTCACGCGCTCGAGGAGGGCTCGCTTGCGCAGCGCCTCCTTGTCGCCCGCCTTGGATGCCTTGGCGGCGCGATCGAGCGCTTTCTCCACCGTGTCGAGATCCGCAAGCGCGAGCTCGGTATCGATCGTCTCGATGTCGGCGAGCGGATCTACTTTCCCCGTCACGTGAATGACATCGGCGCTTTCGAACGCGCGGACCACGTGCGCAATCGCATCGACCTCGCGGATGTGCGACAGGAACTGGTTGCCGAGACCCGCGCCCTCGGAAGCACCCGCGACCAGGCCCGCGATGTCGACCAGTTCCACGGCGGCGGGGACGACTTTCTCCGGATGCACGATGTCGGCCAGCTGATCGAGGCGCGGATCCGGCACGGGGACCACGCCGACGTTGGGGTCGATGGTGCAGAAGGGGTAGTTCTCGGCCGCGATCTGCGCCTGCGTGAGGGCATTGAACAGCGTCGACTTGCCGACGTTCGGCAACCCGACGATGCCGCAGCGGATGGACATGGGACGGACTCCTGTTGACGGCGCGGCTTACGCCGGCGGGCTCGGAGCGGGACCGGCGGCGTTCCGGACGTGCAGGCGGTTCATCGCTTTCTGCACGCCATCGGTCAACATAACCGGTACGGCATCGGCGCCCGCGAGTGCCGCCTCGTGAATGAGCTCGGCCTCCGCGGCCGGCGGGCGGTGCAGCACATAATCCAACACGGCGTCGCGATCTCCCGGGTGACCGATGCCGATCCGCAGGCGCCAGAACTCATCACCGAGCTGCTCGATGAGATCGCGCAGGCCGTTATGACCGCCCGCGCCGCCGCCCTCCTTGAGGCGCACCACTCCGGGCGGGAAGTCGAGCTCATCGTGAGCCACGAGGATCGAGGACGGCGGAATGCGGTAGAAAGCGGCGACACTCCTCACCGACTGACCGCTCAGATTCATGAAGGTCATGGGCTTCAACAGCCAGAGCTCGGCGCCGGCGACGCTGGCGCGTGCCAACTCGCCCTGATGCCGGCCCTCGTGGCGCAGGCTCACACCCGCGCGCCGGGCGAGCTCGTCGACGAGCTCGAAACCGGCATTGTGCCGCGTGCGGGCGTACGTGGGGCCCGGATTCCCGAGCCCCACGATGAGCGTGAGCGGCAGACCCGCCATGGGCCGCTATTTCTTGCCACTCTCCTTCTTGGCGGGGGCAGCGTCCTTCTTCTCCTCGCCTTTCTTCGCTTCGGCGCCGGCCGGCGC
>JBOIAQ010000161.1:0-4593 GCA_050739115.1 Steroidobacteraceae bacterium
GCGGGCCACCCCGTTTATCGTCAGGTCTGCCAGCACCGGCGTCTGCGCCGCATCCCGGTCGTGCTCGTCATGCGGAGTGAACTGGAAATACCACGCCAGCTTGCCGGTGCTCGCGTGCAGCGCGATCACGCTATCGGTGAAGAGGTTATCGCCGGGACGCACCGTGCCGTCAAAAGCCGGGCTCGGATTGCCGACGCCCCAATACAGGAAGTTGGTGATCGGATCATAGCTTCCGGTGACCCATGTTCCACCGCCGCCGGTGCGCCAGGCATTGTTCTTCCAGGTGCCGTGCCCGAGCTCGCCGGGGCCCGGAATCGTATTGAATTTCCATTGCAGTTTGCCGGTCGCTACATCGTAGGCGGCGAGAAATCCGCGTATTCTGAGATCTCCTCCGGAAATGCCGACGATGACGGAATGATTGACGACGAGCGGGGCCCCGGTTATCGAGTATCCACCGGACGGTTTTGCCACCAGCGTCCGCCAGCGGACCTTGCCATCATCGGCATTGAGGGCCACCAGGTACCCGTCATAACCGCCGAGGAAGAGCGTGCTGCCGTAGGCCGCGAGTCCCCTGTTCACCGGCCCCCCAAAGGATAGCAGCAGGTGCGGCGGGGCAGGTCGCACGTATTTCCAGATCACATCGCCGGTTTTTACATCGAGAGCCATCACGTGCCAGGCGTCCGGCGCGATGAAAATGGTGCCGTCGATGACGAGCGGCGTGCCTTCGATGATGGAACTGTCGATGTCGAATTGTCTGATCCAGCGGATCCGCAACTGAGCGACATTCGCCGGCGTGATTTGGCCGAGTGTGGTATGCCGCGATCCGTTGTAAGAGCCGGAGTACATCAGCCACTCGTTGGTGTCCGTGCCGGCTGCTTGTAAGCTCTTGGTGTTGACATGAACGGCCAGCCGCGAGGTAGCGGAGCTATCGGCCGCGGGCGCTTGAGTTTTCAAGGTTCTCAAGTAGGCAGTGACCTGGAGGAGCTCGCGCAGCGGCAAGTCGAAGCTTGGCATCGGCGTTCCGGGAATGCCACCTCTCAGCACTCGATAAATCGCCAGGTCACTGTCACCGTAGATATAATTCGATCGAATCAGAGATGGCGCAACCGGCCCTCCTGATCCGTTCGCGCCGTGGCAGGCTGCGCACCGTTCGTGAAATATGTGCGCCCCTTCCTGGAGATCGGCTTTCGTTGCGGTCGTGGTGTACTGGAGGTCGGCTGCCACGCTGCTGCCATTGACGCAGTAAAACCCGTCTCTCAGGCGAGTGAGCGCCAAAAGGTCGGTCCATGGGACCTCGGAGATGCCGCCCTTTGCCTTTTGCACAAAGAGCCCCAGCCGGCAGGAGAGTGCAGTCAGGATTTTCGCGTCGGAATAGCGGCCGAGACCGGCAGCCGATTTGAACGGCCCAAAGGCTGTCAGGCCGACGATAACGACGACGGCGATAACGATGAGAAACGCGGCTCGCTTGAGTCCGGCTTTCATAGGAGGCGTCCACGAAACGGGTAAGCCTGGTCTTCCAGGCGGATGCCGGCCGGGCGGTCACACCGCATCGAACGATCGCCCGCAACAGGGGTTGCGGCCCCCGAGGATCGATATTCCAACCGCAACCAGGGGCAGGCGGGACGGCGGCCGCCTCGCCGCTCTTTGGCGGCATTGGCAAGATCGATCGCCACTGCGCATCGGCCTTTTTCGCCGGTGCCGACGTCATTGGTGGTGAAGCGACTTCCGCAGCCGCCGGCTTGTGTGGTGCGGATCAATTTACGAACGGCGAAAGGCGCCGTTCCGGCGAGGTTCAACGCCCGTCGAACGCCGAGCGGACCGCCTTGGCAAATTGTCCGGCAGTCTCCGCCGCATGAGCACGGAAGAGCCCGATGTGGTCCCCGGTTATGCGCTGCACCTGGAGCGCGCTGGCCAGGCGACGCCAGGTGATTTCCGGATAAATCGGCCAGTCTGCGTCGTCGCTGGCCGCAAAGAAGGTGATCGTGCCGGGATAGTATCGTGGGCGGTAGTTGACGGCTGCCTCGCGCGCCCCGGCAACCACATTGTCCAAGCCGCGCCATAGGGCGGGAGCCCAGTGCTCCGGAGATGGCTTGCTCGTGCCGCGATGCCAGCGGTGGGCTATGTAAAACGCTGCGTAATCCAAGGGCCGCCTGCGCGCGGCTGCGGCATGATGTCTGACGCGCTGCCTCCCTACGGCGAAGCGCTCACCGAGCGACAGATGCTTTCGGCTGATCATCGTGTCGAAAAGAGCCAGCAACGCCACCCTTTCCCCAGCTTCGCGCAGCGCGCACGCCAGCTCCAGTGCTGTCAACCCGCCCATCGAGTTGCCGGCGAGCAAGTATGGACCGTGAGGCTGCCGCGCCCGAATGCTCGGAAGAAAATTGGCTGCCATCGTCTGGAGGTCGCGAAGCGGCTGTTGCCTGCCGTCGAGACCTCTCGCCAGAAGGCCATAAATCGGATTGGGGATATCCACGAATTTCGCGAAGCTCTGAAACTCGATCGGCGATCCGGTGACGCCCGGAACCAGAAATACGGGCGGTTCCTGCTCGCCGTTCTTGAGCAGGACCAGCGGACTTGCCTGCGATCCGACCCATCCGCGCATGGCTCGCGCCAGCGCGACCGGCGTCGGCGCATCGAACAAGAGCGTTGCCGGCACGGTCATTCGACAACTTTCCTGGATTTCGAGGGCAAGGCTCATCGCCAGGATCGAGTCTCCCCCCAGCTCGAAGAAGTTCGATTCGGCAGAGACCTGCGATACGCCGAGCACGCGTGCGAAGGCCTCAGTGAGTGCCGATACCAACTCGCCGGTCGGCTCGGTAAGAAAAGAATCGGCTTTCGGGCACGCCAAAGGCACATGGTCGTCTACGTGGGTCATGGTGCTCGATCGTGGTCAGCTTGGATCCACTGGTCCAAAGCTTGTTCGTTGCGTGCCGATCATCTTGAAGCGGCCAAGAGATGCTTGCCGGGGAGAGGTCGATGCCCTGCTCTGGCCTGGCAACTGGCTCTGCCCGGCGATCAGACTCCACATCGCGCCGAATTTTTCTCGGCTACTTGAAACCGTCAGTGGCCAGATTCGTTTACCGGGCCCGTTCAGCCCAACCGATCGCCGCGGCCGCCGGGGCCTCTGCGACATGCAAGTACCAGTACTTCGCCGCTGGATAACGGAGATCCGCACTGGACCCACCAGCCTGCGCCAAGCGTCCGCACTTACCCTACCTGCGGTGCAGAAAGAGCCTGTCGTTGCTGTTCTCACCCCGGTCATTGCGTGTACGACAAACACGACCGTCAACCGCGAGCTCCCTTGCCTCGGCAACCACGACCATTGCGAACACGTCGCGGCCATCCATCGAGGCAGCGGTCCGCGCAGCCCATTTTTGAGGTGCCTGCCGAACAATCCTGGGAAACGCCGAACTGGTGCGGCGAGCCGGCTTGTGATGGTGCCACGGATTGACCAGACGTCGGAACCTCGTAACGAACAACAGTATTCGTATCGAACGCGCATCTCAAGGAGCGATCGGAGGGCCGCCCGGTCACTTGTTCGTCAACCCATCCCGTCATGGCTCCTGCCGGCGTGGAGCTCCATTTTGTTGGTGCGTGCCGCTCCAATCGCACCGGCGTCGCGTCGCGGGAGGCCGCTACTGGCCCTGCTCGCGCCGGAGCAGCCGGAGGGCGGGCCTACAGCCCGCACGGCTTCTGCACGAGCCCGTAGTACTCCCACAACTTCGTGCCATCCCATTGCAGGTAGACGATGCCCTTGAGCCAGGCCGGGTAATACGCATCGGGCTTGCACGCGCCCGGCGGCCGGTAGCCCTTGCCGCTGATGCCGGTTGCGGTCGGAGTCAGGTCACCGATTACCGAACCTGCCACCGCCTTCTGGGTGGCGTAGTTCCAGCCCATGCAGGCCGTGGCGTTCGTGTAGGCCAAACAGCTACGCGGCATCTGCACGTGCTGCGCCAGCAGGTTGCTCGTGTTCACGAAGCCCGGGTTCTTGTAGGTGTTCGTGCCGTAGCTGAAGCCATTCCACGCCGCGACGTTGTTGCCCGGATCGCAGGTGCTCAGGCAGGACCCGAAAACGGCTTTGAAAATGTTCTGGATGCCGGAACCGCCGGCAGTGAACACGGTGCGGCCGGGGCCGGCGTTGTTGCCACCTATCGTCATTGCGTAGATTGCCCCCTCCCCGGAGCATCCCGCTGTTGCCACGTTTTCATCGTCGATGTTGTTGTAGACATCGAGGGTCCACGGGAACTGACCATTGAGCTGGAAATTCATTCCCCCGCTCGCATAGCTGTTCCACGGAGCGCACGTGTTGCTGTGATAGGAGGTGTTATTGAAGATCTGAATAAGCGGTGCGCTGGAGTTATAGTTTTGCATAAAGACGTGCAGGTTGGCCCAGGCACTCGAGTACATGATGTTGTTCTCGATGGTCAGTGTCCCGACGAAGCCGTGCGCATCCAGGGTGTCGAGCATTATTGCTTCGCCGTCCGAATTGTTGTAGCAGCCAGAATTCTGGTTGTTGATCGCGAAGTTGCCGCCGAAGAAGAGATGAACTCCGGCCTTGGTATCCGAGTTCGCCATGCCGACGCCGTCGATGGC
>JBOIAQ010000162.1:0-4531 GCA_050739115.1 Steroidobacteraceae bacterium
ATACAGGCCCGTCGTCTGCGGGGCCGACAGCCGCGTCAGTACGGCACCGCCCGAGTCGATCGCTTCGACCGCCTCGGCCGGCGGCACGAAGGCGCGTATCACGGTATCTCGGCCAGTCCCCGCTGGCCCTTCCGTTGCAACCGCGTGCGGACCCAAAAGCGCGAACGGATCGCAGGCCTCGCCGGCGACCAGCGCCCGCGCCGCGTGCGGATCGATCAGCAGCGCAGGGTCGTCCACTTCTCCGGCGGGCGAGCTCGCTTTGCTCTGCATGGCTCATCTCCTCGGAGTTGCCACAGCATGTATGTCTTCAAGTGTACAAGGCGCCGCAGTCACCAGTCCTCCGGAGCAGCTGGTCCGCGGCCGCGAAGTTTGTGAGCGCGTGCAGCAGCAACTGGGACTAGTCCGCACTGCACGGGCGTCATCTGAAGTCGTAAATAAGTATCTGCTCCAGGCGCCGGCAAATCTCGCGACCATAGTGTGCCCACAGCCCCTGGCGCGAGTCGCGATAGCAGCTGGTCTGAGACGCCAGCAGGTGGAACAGCGCGTTGCGATAACGGTATTCCCGCGAGGGGACTCGCGGCTTGAGGACTTTCTCGTAAAAGAGTGCACTTACCGTTCCCATGGGGCCAGGCAGATTTTCATAACCGCGGACCCAGGAGCTGTTGTTCGTCCAGCTGCCGCTCTCCATGTGAAAGGCGTCGTCCTCCCGCTCCAGGTCCTCGATGACCAGGGCCAGCTTCTCGGGTCCACCGCCCGGCTCGAACCGATCCCAAATGCGCTTCTGCAACAGAGGTTGCAGGACTGGCAGGTCCGCCTCCTTGACCCCGGCCGCGAACAGGTGCTCCAGATACTCGCTGCAGTTCATCAGTGGCACATCGCTGCCCGAGCTCTCGCGCACTACCTGCATGTACTTGGGCGGGAAGTCGTTCATCATAAATCCACCGTTCTTGCCGTCGGCGATTTGCGTGACGAGCGGCGGGACGTAAACGGTGCGGATGTATCGTGTGCTTCCGGTGAGGATGCGTAACGCTGTGTGACCTGCCCCGACGCCGGGGTTTGCGGACGGGGTAATCGCGGGGGGGCTTGCGTTCCATTTCGACGTCCGCTATTGTTTGCGGTCATGGAGACCGTGCTTCGATATCGCGGCCGAGCGGTCACTGCGACCGACGTCAACGTTATTCGCGAGCTGATCGCCGCGCACCCCGGGCAGAGCCGCCGGCAGCTTTCCCAGCGGCTGTGTGCGGCGTGGGACTGGCGACAGGAGAACGGTGCACCGCGGGACATGGTGGCCCGGGGGTTGATGCTGGCGCTGGCGCGTGCGGGGCACATCGAGCTGCCGGCGGTGAAGTGGCGACCGCCGAACCCATTGGCCGTACGGGCGCGGCCGGGGTCGATCGAGATCGAGCGCACGCAGATATCGGGGAAGCTGCGCGAGCTGGGGCCGCTTGAGTTCCGGGCGGTGCGGCGCACGGGCGAGGAGCGCAGCTTCAATGGTCTGCTCGAGCACCATCATTACCTCGGCTACAGCCAGCCGGTCGGCGAGCAGCTGAAGTTCATCGTGTACGCCGCTGAGAGACCGGTGGCGCTGTTCGCGTGGAGCTCGGCGGCGCGGCACCTGGGCCCGCGTGATCGGTACCTCGGGTGGCACCCGCCGGTGCGCCAGCGCAACCTGCGCTTCCTCGCTTACAACACGCGCTTTCTTGTCCTGCCGTGGGTGTCGGTGCCGCACCTGGCCTCGCACCTGCTCTCGCGCATGACGCGGATGCTCTCTGGCGAGTGGGAGAAGGTGTACGGCCACCCGGTGTACTTTGCCGAGACATTTGTCGACACCACGCGCCATCGGGGGACGTGCTACCGGGCGGCGAACTGGGTGATGCTGGGGCGCACCCAGGGGCGGGGCAAGGATGATCTGACGCACCGGGCGAACCGGACGTTGAAGGACGTGCTGGGTCTGCCCCTGGTCGGTGATTTTCGCGAGCGGCTGTTCGCATGAGCGGCCAGCACAAGCGTCACCGGCCCCGCAAGCCGCCGCAACTGAAGGTCTCGCAGGAGGAGTTGACGGCGATTGTGACCAAGGCCGAGGCGGCCTTGAGCGTCGAGGAGAGCGGCAAGCTCAAGGCGGCGGTTGCGCTGATTGGATTTTTGCGCACCGAGATCGATGCGAAGACGCTCTGCGTGGAGCGATTCCAGCGGATGATTTTTGGGGCAACGACGGAGAAGACGGCGGCTGTTTTGGGCGAGGCGCAGGGGCAGCCCCCAGCGGACACCACACGCTCAACAGCACGCGCGGCCCGGCCCGCGCGAGCCGGTCACGGCCGCAACGGCGCCTCGGTGTACACCGGAGCGAGGCGGGTGAAGATCCCGCACCCGAGGCTCTCGGGCGCAGACCTCTGCCCCGGCTGCAGCCACGGCAAGGTGTATCCGTGCGCCGAGCCTGCGCAAGCGGTGCGCATCGAGGCGATGGCGCCGCTCTCGGCCACCGTGTACGAGCGTGACCGGCTGCGCTGCAATCTGTGCGGGGAGGTCTATACGGCCCCGGCGCCTGCGGGGGTGGGCGAGGACAAGTACGACGAGACGGTCCCAGCCATGATCGGGATGCTGAAGTACGGGGCGGGCCTGCCTTTCAACCGCATCGAGCGGTTGCAGGCCGGGATGGGGGTGCCGCTGCCGGCGGCGACTCAGTGGGATTTGGTGAAGGTGGGCGCCGAGAAGTACGTTCCCGTGCATGAGGAGTTGATCCGGCAGGCTGCCCAGGACGCGCTGGTGCACAACGACGACACAACGATGAAGATCCTTCATCTCACGCGCGAGCAGCGTGCTGCGGCTCTGGGGAACGACGCCGCGGAGAGCCGCACGGGGGTGTTTACCTCCGGGATCGTCGCGGTCGGTGCCGGCAGGAAGATCGCGTTGTTCTTCACCGGGGTGAGACATGCCGGGGAGAACCTCGATGAGGTCCTGAGGCGCCGCTCGACCGAACTCCCACCGCCGATCCATATGTGCGATGGGCTGGCGGCGAACGAGCCGAAGGAGTTTGAGACGTTGCTCGCCCGATGCCTTGCGCACTCGAGACGCCGCTACGTGGAACTCGCCGAGAGCTTCCCCGAGGAGGTGCGCTTTGTGCTCGAGACACTGCGGGAGGTGTACCGGATCGATGCCGATGCCCGTAAACAAGGGCTCGACGACGAGCATCGCTTGCAGCTGCACCAGAAACACAGCAAACCGTTGATGGAGCGGCTCGAGAAGTGGATGCAGGCGCAGTTCGCCGAGCGCCGCGTCGAGCCGAACTCCACCCTCGGGGAGGCGATCCAGTACATGAGCAAGCACTGGAGTGCGTTGACGCTGTTTTTGCGTGCGGCGGGCGCGCCGTTGGATAACAACGTGTGCGAGCGGGTGCTCAAAAAAGCGGTCCTGCATCGAAAAAACAGTCTGTTCTACAAGACCATGAACGGTGCGCGGGTCGGGGACATCTTCATGAGCTTGATCCATACCGCCGAACTCGCAGGCGTCGATGTGTTCGATTATCTGGTGGCACTCGCGCGCCATGCGAGCGATGCGGACGCGCGGCCGGCGGACTGGATGCCGTGGAATTACCGGGAGAGCTTGGCGGGCCTCTCGAGAGGCCCACCAGCGTAGGCGATCAGGCTCGAGGGGCCTGTGTGCCGGAAGGATCAAAGTCGATGCGGCGCCACATCGGCGCCGCCTGAGCGCGCTGCGGGTCTGCGCCCCAGATCAGGGCGGTGAACTCGTGCGCCGCAAGGCGCCGGCTCACCGCATCGGTGGCCGTCGGCCAGTGCCGGAAACGCCCCGCCGACATGCGCTTCTGCGCCAGCCAAAACCCCTGGCCATCGTAAACCAGGAGCTTTATAGCTTTCGCCGAGCGCGAACGGAACACAAAGACCGTGCCGGACAGTGGGTCAGCCGATAGCACCGCACGACAGACTTGGCTCAAGCCGTCGATGCCGCGGCGGAAATCCACTGGCTCGATCGCCACCAGCACCCGCATCTGCGGAGTGATCTGGATCACGGCTGCGCTCCCCAGCCCTCGCGACACAACTCGAGCACCACCTCCTTGGCGGCCCCGGGGGCCATCTCGAGTTCAAGATGCTGCCCGCCAGGCCCCGCCAGGCGCAGCCGGCACGCCGGGCCAGCAGGCCCCAGCCCCGAGGTGAGCTCGAGGAACTTCACCGCCCCCGCGCTGGGCCGCTGTCTGCTCCCGGCCGCCTCTATGGCCGCTGGGGCACCGCCAGCGCGCTTGAGCTTGTTGTACTCCAGGCCCAGCGCGCGTGCCGTCCGATGAACCCCATGCCGTCGCGCCAGCCTTCCCGCCGCCGCCCACACCCACCCCGGCAGGGCCTTGCCGGGCCTGCTGCCCCGTCGATGCTCATCCAGTCGCCGCCGCAGACGGACCAAATCCTGCGGCTGCTCGCGTTCGGTTCTGCTCATGCGTTGCTCCCATCGCCCGGAATGGGCGTAGTCGCAACGCTACCAATCTACTTCGGGGTCGATCACGCACCCCTGCCGGAAGGACACG
>JBOIAQ010000163.1:0-4345 GCA_050739115.1 Steroidobacteraceae bacterium
AAGGTCGTGTGACCGAGCCGTAGCGCAAAGCCGCGCGAGATGCCCCACAGCACGTTCACGAACGCCGCCAGCAGCACGGTTGCCTGCAGCAACCCGATGGATAACGTCCCCGACAGTTGCGTCAAATGCAGCGCATCTTCGTGCATACGCTGGTCCGGGTTCACGCCGATCGGTCCGGCGTGTGCGAGATGGAAGGCGCGGCGCGGCGTCAGCCAGATCTGCAGCAAATCGTCCATCAATCCCTCGCGCAGCTTCAACGTGAGCATCTGGGTGAGCCACTGCTGCGCGACGTTGAGGATCAGCAGCGAGCCGGCGATGACGCCGAATACTCCGAGCTGCACCAGGAAGCCGTGGAATTCGTGGTGCGACAGCGCATTGTAGAACGGCCGGTTCCAGCGGTTGAGGCGGACCTGCCCGTAGGCCGTGAGCACCACAACGACGATGACACTCATGGTGAGCAGCCCGAGCACATGGCGCGTCGGGGACTGCAGCAGGGCGCGGGTCATCGCAGCCATCTGTCTCGGTAGACTAGCGGCCGCGGCGTCGGCGGCATCGGAGGGGTTCGAATCCGTCGACGTAGGGTCACTCATCGTGCGCGCTCCCGTACCTTATTAAGTCAGTGTTCTGTAGCTCAGACTGTGCGCGTACAGCTGCAGGTCTGTGTGTCCGTACACAGTGCTCCACGCAGCGCGAACACCAGTTACGATAAGCGCGTGCAACACGCATGCGTGTCCCGTGGTCCGGGCGACTGCGATAGGCGTAGTGCTGCAGATGCCCGTGCAATCGTCCGACCCGCCCCGCGCACGCGGGTCTTTCTCGTGAATGTCGAGCCCTGTTCAGCCGCGGCGCGCGGGCTATCGTCGCGCGGGCTTATCCTAGCATTGCAGTTGCAGGCGCCAGGGCGGCCAGGGCAGTCACATGAAGGGTCAGAGTGGGGCAGGTCGCGGCGGGGCAAGGTCGCAGCGGGGCCGCCCGACGGGAGAGCTTCAAGACGCACCGCCTCGTGACCGCGACGAGCATTGCCCGCTTCCCGCGCGGCGCCATGCGTGGCAAGTTATCGGGTGATAGCGCTATCTGTTACACATATCTCTGATCGGTGTTCGGTCCCGCCGATGCCCCGATAACGAGGGGCTGGACACAACTGCGCGGCTCTGATAGCCTTCCTCCTGCAGTGTAGTGCGAGGGAGGAAGCTCGAGAGCGTGGCGAAGAGATCGCGATGCGAAGATCCTGAAGTTTTGTCTATCATGGCGGCGGGCGCCGAGTCGGTGGAGTGGGTGGGGCAAGAATTTGCCGGCATCGACTTGGGCGACAAGCGGTTGGATCGACGGTTGGTGAAGACGGCCACCATGCTGGCAAAAAATCCAGGCGCGCCCATCAATGAGGCGTGTCGGACGTGGGCGGCCGCCCAAGGGGCGTATCGGCTGTTCGACAACCGCAAGGCGAGCCCCGAGGCGATCCGCGCACCGCACGTCCGCGAGACTATCGAGCGCATCAGGCAGCTCAGCGGGCCGGTGCTAGCGGTGCAGGACACGGTGTTCTACTCCTATGGGCAGCATCCGCGGACAAAAGGGCTCGGACCGATCGGCAAGAGCAACAGCGCGCACGAGCGGGGGCTTTGCGTGCACAACGCGCTGGCCTTCACAACCTCGGGCGTGCCGCTTGGGATTCTGAGTCAGAACATCTGGGCGCGCCAGCCGGTGCCCGAGGAGGAACATCAGGAGAAGATCGAGCGGCTGCAGGTGACGCCGATCGAGGAGAAGGAGAGCTTCAAATGGCTGCGGGCGATGCGCGAGACGCGCTCGCACGCTCTGCCGCGATCGAAGTTGATTCTGGTGGCCGATCGGGAGTCGGACTTCTGGGAGCTGCTGACGGAGGCGAGGCAGGAGGCAGAGCACTTTCTGATCCGGGCGCGGGTGGATCGTAAGCTGGTGCCTGAGGAGAGCGAGTGCTGCGAGAGCATCCAGGAAGCGCTCGCTTGTAGTGAGGTGCTCGGGCACAAGACGGTCAGTATCCCCGGCAACGGCAAGCGCAAGGCACGCGAGGCGCAGCTTCAGGTGCGCGTCACGCAGGTGACGATCAAGCCGCCGCAGCGCCGCGGCCAAGCCAAGGCATCTGCCTCGATCGAGCCGATCACCGTGCGGGTGATCGGTGCTACCGAGGTGGCACCCCCCGAGGGGCAGGAGGCGGTGAGCTGGGTGTTGCTGACGGACCTACCCGTGGCGGATTTCGCCAGTGCTTGCGAGAAGATCGACTGGTACGGCAAGCGCTGGGGGATCGAGACGTGGCACAAGGTGCTGAAGTCCGGCTGCACCGTCGAGAGCTGTCTGCTCGAGACGGCCGAGCGGCTCGCCCGCTACCTGGCGCTCTTCAGCGTCATCGGGGTGCGCTTGATGCACGTGGCCTACCTCGCCCGCGTGCAGCCGGACATCTGCGCCACGGAGGTGTTCGCCGAGGAGGAGATCGAGGCGCTGCACGTACGGGTCCACCACGCCCTGCCCCCGGCGCAATCCCCGACGCTGCGCGAGGTGGTGCGCATGATCGGCAGCCTCGGCGGGCACCTCGGGCGCAAGGGGGATGGCGAGCCCGGGATGACGGTCATCTGGCGCGGGTGGCTGCATCTTTATGAGACGGTGATCGCGCTGCGCGCTGCGCGTGTTGCCGGCCTGATCAACTCGAGCTGACCGATGCGCTACTGCGCACGCCCCTTTACGGCCGCCGAGTTCGAGCGCATCCGTGCCTTGATCGGCGCCGAGCCCCCGCCGAGCCGCTACCGACTGTCCCGCCAGGTCTGCGAAGAGCTCTCCTGGCGTCGCCCCGACGGGAAGCTCAAGGATATGAGTTGCCGCGTGGCGTTGCTGCGCATGCAGGCGGACGGCCTGATCACACTGCCGCCGCCCAAGTGCGCCAAGCCAGTGAGCTTCAAGGCCCATCCGCACATCGAGCAGGCGGTGCTCGAGCCGCTGCTCCTGCCGGTGCTTGACTCGGCAGCGCTCAGCGTCGAGCCGGTCGAGAAAAAGCACGAATCCCTGCTCTGGAATGCCTACATCGAGCGCCATCACTACCTCGGTCACCAACTCATCCCCGGTGCGCAGCGCCGTTACTTCGTGCGCGCCGCCGGTGAGGTCCTCGCGCTGCTTTCCTTCGGCGCGAGCGCCTGGAAGAGCAAGCCTCGCGATGAGTTCATCGGTTGGACCCCCGCTCAGCGCGAGCACAATCTCCATCTGATCGTCAACAACGCCCGCTTTCTCATCCTGCCCTGGATTCGCCGGCACAATCTTGCCTCGCGCGTGCTTGCCCTCGTGCGCCGCCGTCTGCCCGACGACTGGCAGCACCACTACGGCTACCGCCCGGTCCTGATGGAGACCTTCGTCGAGAAGCCGCGCTTCACCGGCACCTGTTACAAGGCCGCCAACTGGCAGTATCTCGGCGATACGCAAGGTCGAGGCAAGCTTGACCGTTTCCACCGTCACGCCAAGCCGGTCAAAGCCATCTGGGTCCATCCTCTGCAACACGACTTTCGAACACACCTCTGCAACGCATAGATATGAGACGGGTCTCGTCATCGGGCAGTCAGCGGCCTAATGTTAGAGACGATGTGTGTAACAGATAGGGTGATAGCGAACTAACGTGATCCGCTTCATTATGTGAACAGATGATATGTGAACTACCGCCACTCCCATGGATACCGAAGCATCGACCCACATAGCCCACGCACCGGCCGATCATCTGCATCCGCAGCGCTCGAGCATCGCGCAGCACGCGGAGCGCCTGGCGGCGCTGCGCAAGGACTTGCCGCGGCTGCAGAGGTTGGGCTCGGGGCTGCACCACGGATTGATCTGCGCCGCAGCGGCCGTCGTTGCCTATCTACCCGCACAGGCGCTGGGGCTGAAGCAGTCGTTCTGGGCCGCGATCACCGCCATCGCGGTGGTGCAGACGGAGTTTCGGGCCACGCAGAGCACCGCACGCGATCAGTTCGTCGGCGCCGCGGTGGGCGGGGTGATCGGGCTAGGCTCTCTGCTGGTGCTCGGGGATGGTCTTTCGGCGTATGCCACCGCAGTGGTGCTGGCGATGGTGATCTGCTGGGCGATCAACAGGGCCAGCGCCAGCCGCCTGGCCGGGATAACGGCGACCATCATCGTGCTGGTGCCGCGCGTGGAATCGCCCGAGCGCATGTTCGTGGCGCGCATCCTGGAGGTTGCCTGGGGCGTGTGCGTCGCGGTGCTGCTTGTATGGCTTGCGGCCCGGCTGCCGCAGCGCGTCGCGCGTCGCGCGGGGTGCGGCCGGTGAAGGCCAGTCGCGACGCTAACGGCGGTGCTCGAGGTCAGCGCACACGAGGACTGGAGC
>JBOIAQ010000164.1:0-4330 GCA_050739115.1 Steroidobacteraceae bacterium
CATTGCCGCGACGGCACAGATTCACGAGCTCACCTTGGTGACTCGCAACGCGGAAGACTTTCAGGCGTCCGTGAAAGCTGTGATTAATCCCTGGACGTAACAGCGTAGCCGAGGTTCGGCAGAGATTCGGCGCAGGGCCTTTCTACGATCGGCGGGATCGATACCCAAGGCGAGCAGCCGCCGCGCTTACTGGTGTCGAGCCCGGGCGCTTTTGGTTGGTACCTCCGGATAACAGCGATAGCGGTACCGCCAGTATCGGCCGCCTTTCGGCGTGACGAGTAGGTAAAAGGCTGCGACCAAACGAGAGCTTCCGCGGATAGCGAACGACGCCGCGTCGAGTACGCGGTCCGGGGAGACGCAAATGGAAGCCTGGAATTGAGATCTGGTAGTGCGTTAACGGACGCTGGGTAATCTCAAGGCCTCCGGATATGCCCTTGCCAGCGAGCGCCTGATCCCAGAGTTCCTTGAGCGAGAGCGCTCCACCATTGCGCTCGTAGGGTATCGTGAACTGCCGCTTACGGATCCGATGGGCGAGCTCAACGCCAGAGAGCGTGACCGCCGCTGTCGCAAACGACTTGAGCCCAAGCATCGGCGCGCAGCGTCGCTTGATCGCGCGGTGATCCTGCTCAACGATGTTATTGAGATAACGGCGTGCCCGCACGGTTACGGAGTGCCAGCGCGGGTTCTCCTCGCCGAGCAGCCGCAGACCGCAGTGGGAAGCGGCGTTTCCATCGAGATTGACCGTCTCCGGCCATCCGGACCCTGCCACTTCGACCGCCTGGCGAAAGAACTCCTGCGCCGAATCTACCGTTCGGTCCTCGCAAAGCAGCGAGTGGACTGACTTTCCGTTCCGGTCGACAGCTCGATACAGGTAGCGCCATTCTCCTCGAACAGATAATGCGGTTTCATCCATCCGCCAGGATGAACCGGTTGGCTTGGAGAATCGTGCCCACCGTCGCTCGAACTCGGGCACGTAACGCTGTACCCACCGCATGATCCTCGTGTGGGTCACGGCCACATCGCGCTCCGCCATCATGCCGACCAGGTCGCGGTAGCTCAGCTTGTACGCCAAGTACCAGCGGACGCACAGCTCGATTACCTCAGCGGGGTAGCGACGCCGGTAATAAATGGGGTCGCGGCAAGCGGCTCGAGGCACTCCGGTCTCCCTAAGCGGTCTCGATGGCAGTTTCCACCGTTAATGCACCCGAATCCAAAACTCCCACACAACAAACTCTTCATTTTGCGCCACTATCCACCAACTTTCCGGATCGAAAGTTGAAGAACGCCCTGCCCTCTACATCCGAGATCATCTCGCAATGCTTTCCATGAGCCTCGAGAGAGCCGTGGCGAGTGCCTGCACTGCTCCCGGGTCCGGCAGGGGAAGTCTCAGGTACTGGCGCCCGGTCCGCGCGTCTTTCTCGACCCATGATTGCATTGCGCTCGACTCGGGCGCTGCGGCGGTGCTCGCATTTGAAGCCGCCGACAGTACCTGAGCGAGCTCGAGACCGGCTTGGAGCAGCGGCGCCCACGGATTTTGCGCCTGCCCAGGAGCTGCCCCGCGCTCTGCCGCAGCGAGCTCCTCGGTCAGCCGCTCCGAGGCCGATGGCCCCGCGGGAGCCCCGGTCGTGTGCAGAGTTGCCGCGGCGACTTGTCGCTCGACCGCCGGAGCCAGCGTACTGGAGGGTCTCGAGGTGGCAACATCGGTGCCGGATCCCGCAGTACTGCCGGGTTGGGTCCTGCGCCGCGCAGAGAGCGCCTCGGGTACCGCTGCCGGAGGGGCTTCGGCACTGGAGATCCGGGTAACAGCCTCCACGCTTTCCATGAACTTCGAGAGCCGCGTTCCACCGAGGAAGACCTCGCTGTCGCCGCCGTCCAGCACTCCGGCAAAGAGCGATTTCTTGAAGGCGAGCAGCGAGAGCATCCGCTGCTCGATCGTTCCCTCGGCCACGAAGTTGACGACATTGACTCCGTGCGCCTGTCCCAGGCGATGTACCCGGCCGATGCGCTGCTCGAGCACGGCGGGATTCCACGGCAGGTCCATGTTGATGATGGTGGAAGCGGCATGCTGCAGGTTGAGGCCCACGCCACCGGCATCCGTCGACAGGAACACCCGGCAGCCCGGGTCTTCGCGGAAGCGGTCGACCAGAGCGCCCCGCTGCGCGCTAGGCACGCCGCCATGGAAGAGCACGTGGCCCCAGCGCTTTCGCTTCAGTCGGCGGATGATGAGCTCGTGGGTGGCGATCCAGGAGCTGAAAATCACGGCCTTGGCCTCGGGGCGCTCGAAGAGCTCCTCGAGGATCGTGGCGAGCTCGTCGGTCTTCGCGCCGTAGTCGGTACGCTTGTCGAGAAGATATGTGCTGTTGCAGGACATCCTCATGTTCTGCAACGCGCAGGTGAGGCGACGCTGGTCTGCGTCCGACAGAAATCCGGTCTTGCGCCAGCGGCTCACGATCCGATCGACGATCTCCGCATTCGCCTCGTGATGACGCATCTGCTCTTGGGTCATCTCGACGAAGAGCGTCTTGTCCACGCGAGATGGCAGCTGCGAGAGCACTTCGGCCTTGCGACGGCGCAGCAGGACAGGCTCCAGTGTCTTGCCAATGCGATCGAGTCCGCGGTAGCCGATGACGCGGCCCGCCTCATCCAGGGTCTGGTGCTCGTGGCGCAGCCGCCAGGTGGGGCCGAGACGATAGCTATCCACAAACTGCACGATGGAGACGAGCTCTTCGAGCCGATTCTCGAGCGGCGTACCGGTCAGCACGATGGCGTACGGCGTCTCGATGCGCTTCAAGGCGCGCGCGGCGACCGTGTTCCAGTTCTTGACCCGTTGAGCCTCATCGACGATCGCCACATCCGGCGACCAGCGTCCGATGAGATCGAGATCCTTCGACAGGACATCGTAGTTGGTAATCTTGCAAAAGGACTGCTGCGAGTACTGCGCCTCCCGCGCGGCACGCAGGCCGCCGATCACTTGGCTGTGCCGATCGGTGAAGCGCGCGAGCTCCCGCTCCCACTGGTGCTTGAGCGAGGTCGGACAGACGATGAGCACCCGCTCGGCGCCGAAGTGCCGCGCAAAGAGCTCTACTGCCGCGATCGCCTGAATGGTCTTGCCGAGGCCCATCTCATCGCCGATCAGACAGCGCCCGGCGCGGGCGGCGAACAGCGCGCCGTCGGCCTGGTAGGGATAAAGCTCGGTCTTCAGTAGCTTGCGCAGAGCGGAGCTCGCGCCCCCCTCGGGATAGGCACTGTTGATGATCCGCCGGCGTTCCTCGGCATCGCGGACCTGCGCGATGAAGCCGAGCACATCCTCATAGCAGCGCACCTCGTGATCGCGACGCCGGGCCTCCACGAGGAAGCTCTGCAGTGTGCTCATCTGCACCGCGGGCAGCGCGCCGGCGGGAGGTCCGCAAAACAGACGCGCCGCACGCCGCGACAGCGGCGGTGGACAATCCAGCCCCGCGCGAAACCGCACATGCCGCTCTGCGCCGTACTGCAGGTAGACCTCACTGTAGCGGGGCTTGAACCCTTGGGCGAGCGCGCGCCGGCCACCTCGCTTGCGCTCGAGTCGGCCGAGAATGAATTCGATGTGCTTGCAGGTCCCGAGATCGTTGGTGGAGAAGTCCGGACAGGAGCAGAAGTTTTCCCCCGACCGGACACCGCGGATGGCCACCCGGTACCGGTTGCCGCTCTGGGGATTCTCCACCGCGAACTCGGAGAAGATGGGCTCGGCGCCGAGGTTCTTCCACTTGAACGCCTGCATGCGGCCAAACTGGCGCCGCAGATCCCGCTGCCATTCCTCAACCGCCATGCTACCCGGGCGGCGCAGGTGCGAGAGCTTCGGAGCTTCCGCCGCTTGGCGGGGGCGACGTCGGCGTCGCGCCCGCGAATCCGGATTACTCGCCATTGCGAAGAGCGCCTCTGATTCCGGAGAAGCGCTCATGGTACCCACTTGGCCGGCCCGTGGCGCAGGGACAGACTAGAATCCCCTCACGGGCGAGCGCCGGCAGGAAATCGGAGGATGGCAGTTGCGGCCCCTCCCGCGCGCCCGATCAAGGAATCGCCATGAGTAACGCCGAATTCGAGCTGGCGGAGCAGTTCGCCCTGAACACCCACAAGCACTGCTTCGTAACCGGGCGGGCCGGCACCGGCAAGACGACATTGCTGCGTAAGCTGGTGCAAGGCACGGAGAAGAACATCGTCGTCGTTGCGCCTACCGGCGTCGCCGCGGTCAACGCAGGCGGCGTCACCCTCCACTCGATGTTCGGCCTGCCACTCACCTGCTTCGTGCCGACCGACGAACCCGTGGATCCCGGCATCGCCACAAACCGCC
>JBOIAQ010000165.1:0-4277 GCA_050739115.1 Steroidobacteraceae bacterium
TGGCACGAGTATCTCGGCGGCGGACGCGTCGCCGATGCCATCCTCGATCGGCTCGTCCACCACGCCCACCGCATCGAGTTGCGCTCCAAGAAATCCATGCGCGACGGGCATGCCGACTTGAACCATGGCGGACAGTCGGTAGAGTAACCACTCGGCTTGCGTCGCTACGCTCCGATGCTGTCCGCCATCACCGGATCAGCTGTCCGCCATCGTCGGAATACGCACTGAGCAAGCAGTTTCTCCCGCTGCTCGCGGATCCACCCGAGCTTCGATATCGCGTAGGCCCGCGCCACCTCGCGGCGGGTGCCCGTGGGCGCTACAAGGCTGACGCGCCCCCGCGGCGGATGCACGGAAAGGTGAACGTGCTTGACGTCCTTGCACGTCATCGCGATGAAGATATCCCCGAGCCGGATCGTGTCCACCGTCAGTACCCCGGCTGATTCTTGACAAGCTCGAACAGCGCCCGCGTGGCCTCCCGGTCGCGCCCGAGCAGCGGAAACAGTGCGTTCAGCACTTGTGCCTCACGCGCCTGGTCGCCCTTCCAGCCAGCGGGGGCACGCTCGCGCATCGTGCAGTCGATCTCCAAAGCTAAATTCAGACCTCCTGACCTAGCCCCTTCCCGCGGCTGAAATCCGGGCGTTTTGACGCCTGGGGGTGCGCACCAATACCTGTCCGGTTTTCTGGCTTGGCAGTTCGTAAGCCCTGGAAATAGCGGGCTTTCCGGGCAGGGGGTTGCGGACCCATACCTGTCCGGTTTTGCTAGCGAGCATGAACAGTCAGCTGGCCCTGGGGCTGCCCGCGGTGCCCCCGTCGGACACCGTGCTCATCAATGCGCGCTGCACGCTGCGCAGGCAAGAAGAGCAGCGAGTGGTCGTGGTGGGAGGGCTGCCGGTGTATCACTACTGCGCCGCCGATGTGGTTGCCGAGGCCTACGCGATGGTGATGTTGGTGGAGTCGGGATTTGCTGAGCAAACAGAGGTGGCGCGGGCGTTCGGCAAGTCCGAGCGCAGTGTGCGCCGGTATCAGCAACGCTATGGGCAGACTGGAATGTCGGGACTGGGCCGGCCCGACGGTTGGCGGCGCGGGCGGCGGCGTATTTCGGGGAAACGATTACGCCTCATCGAGCGGCTGAAGAGTGCGGGGTTGAGCAATCGCGCGATCGCGCAACGACTGGGTGTGAACGAAAATGCCATCAGAAAGCTGGTGGGCCCCTCGAAGAGTGAGGAGGCAGAGCAGCTCGCGCTGGTGTCAGTACTGAAGGGGCCGCCCGTCGAGCCAGCGACGATATCACCGGTCTGTGTCACCCCTATCGAGTCGTTTGTCGGTCAGGCACCGGCAACGAACGAGCGCGCGCAGGAGTCAGCAGTCCTCGAGGAAGAAGCCGAGCAGCATGAGCCGGTGCCAATGAGTCTGGACGGGGATGCGGGCGATCGAACCCTCGATCGGCAGCTTGCGCATGTGGGACTGCTCGATGATGCGGCGCCGATGTTCCGTGACGGGGAGCGGATCGACGGCGTTGGGGCGCTGCTGGCGGTGCCGTATCTGATGCACAGCGGGCTGCTGCACATTGCGCGCAAGCTCTACGGCGGGATCGGGCCTGCCTTCTATGGATTGCGTACGACACTTGTGACGTTGTTCCTGATGGCACTGCTACGCATCCAGCGTCCCGAGCAGCTCAAGGAACGCGACCCGGCCGTCTTCGGCCGGATCCTCGGACTCGACCGCGCACCGGAGGTGAAGACCTTGAGGCGCAAGCTCGGTCACCTCGCCGCCCATCACCGCGCCGAGCAGTTGGGCGCGGAACTGGCGCGCGTGCGGGTGGCGCAGCGCGGCGAGCTGATGGGGTTCTTGTACGTCGATGGTCACGTGCGCGCCTACCACGGAGAGCGCACAATCTCCAAGGCTTATGTGGCGCGGCGCCATCTGGCGATGCCCGCCACGACCGACTACTGGATCAACGATCGCGGGGGCGATCCGCTGCTGCTCATCACCGCGGACGTCAATGCCTCCTTGGCCAAGGCCTTCCCCGAGCTACTGCGCCAGGTACGCGCCGCGATCGGCGAGCGGCGCGTGACCATCGTCTTTGACCGCGGCGGGTGGAGTCCGAAGTTGTTCCGCAGCATGATAGCGCAGGGCTTCGACCTGCTCACCTATCGCAAAGGCAAGGGCCGTCTGATCAACGAGCGGCGCTTCGTCCACCGCCGCGCCAAGCTCGACGGGCTGTGGGTGAGCTACGACCTGCATGATCAGCCGGTCCGTTTCCTCAAGGGGACGCTGCGCTTGCGACAGGTCACGCGTCTGTGCGAGGGCGGCCATCAGACCCAGGTGATCACCAATCGCTGGGATCTGCGCGACATCGAAGTCGCCTACCGCATGTTCGAGCGCTGGCGACAGGAGAACTACTTCAAGTACATGCGCGAGGAGTTCCTGCTCGATGCGCTCGTGGACTATCGCATCGAGCCGGAGGACCCCACCCGCACCATCCCCAATCCCGAACGGCGCGCGCTCGACAAACAGATCCGCTCCGCCCGCACCGAGCTCGCCCAGATCGAGCGCCAGTACGGGGCGGCGGCCGCCGACAACACCGAGCAGCACCGCCCCACCATGCGCGGCTTCAAGATCGCCTATGGCAAGCTCGGCAAACAGCTGCGCGCGGCACGTGGTCGTGTCGCCAAGCTCATCGACAAACGCCGCAACGTCCCCGCGCGCGTGGAGATCCGAGACCTGAGCGAGCTGGCCGTGGTCAAGCTCGCCACCGAGCGCAAGCATCTGACGGACCTCATCAAGATGCTCGCCTACCAAGCCGAGAGCGATCTGCTGAGCCTCCTGCGGCCTCACTACCGCCGGGCCGAGGAGGAAGGCAGAACACTGCTGCACGAGCTGCTCGCCGCCGCCGGCGACATCAAGGTCACCCAGGACGAATTGCAAATCACCTTGGCGCCGCTCAGCTCCCCGCACCGAACGCGCGCCGCGCAGGCCCTCTGCGAGGTGCTCGATGAGACCGCCACGGCGTTCCCAGGTTCGCCTCTGCGGCTTCGCTTCGCCGTGCGTCCGCCGCCGTGCATCGGCCTGGCTTTTCCGGGCTCCCCGGCCCGCCGCAGCACCGCTTCGGCCGCGGCGCCGGGCCCCTGAGCGCCCCGAAACCGGACATTTTGCAAAGGGGCTATGTCAGGAGCTCTGAAATTAGCGCGCTCCGCGCCATAGTCCGGACTCGGTTCAGCCACCATGGAATCTGCGCAGCAGGTCACTCAAGGACTTTGGGGCGTGAATGGAGGCGCTGTCCCACACCGCGATTACGTGCCCGCGCAGGTGATGCAGCAGGTACCAGAGGAAGTCGTAGACCTCTTCCTGAGCGATGTTTTTCGCATGCATCCGGAAGTACAACCCGAGTCGCCGTCGCGCGGGGCTCACCGACAGCCCGCCGATCACCGAGATGCGGTCGCGCCGGTAGTAGTGGCGAACGATGGGAGTTTCTCCAATCGGTGCCCAAGTGCGCCGCACGGTGGGGATCATCATGAAGCCGGATTCGTCGCAAAAAACGATGTGGGCACCCAGCCGCGCGGCGTTTTTTTTACCTGCGGCCAGCGCTTGCGCTTCCACTGTTCGATCTTTTCCTCGCCGCGCTCCAGCGCGCGCCGCTCCGGCTTCTGGCAACTGAAGCCCAGTTCATGCAGGAGCCGGGTGACATGACTGCGATGGAAGTGGACTCGACAGTGCTTCTGGATGAGGACAGCCACGCGTGCACTCGTCCACAGCTCGGTGCTGAAGCCGTTGGCCATGGCCCCTTTGAGCAGCAGCTTCACGATCTTGCCGCGTTGCGTGGCGGTCAAGGTGGACGGCCGACCGGGGGAGAAGCGCACCTTCAAAGCCGCTTCCCCACCGCTCTGCAGGGCATCGCGCCAGCGCATCACCGAACTGGCGGCGCTACCCACCATACGGCCGACCTCATTGAGGGAGTATCCCTCCTCGAGCAGCCGCAAGGCCTGACGACGACGTGCTTCGATCAGTTCAGCAGAACCCTTCGGTCGTGGCATAGGCGTGCTCCCGCTTGGGAACCACGTCCATTATTGCATTATTTACGAGACCGTCAATAATCTCGTGCGCGAATGATGGTATTCTGGCGGGGTGACTCGACAAGATGCCCGTAAGCTTGATCACGCGACGTTGGAAGCGATCCGAATTCGGGCGGTGCAACGAGTGCAGGCTGGGGAGAGCCCCGAAGTGGTGATCGGAGCTCTGGGCTTCTCGAGTCGCTGCATCTACAACTGGTTGGCGAT
>JBOIAQ010000166.1:0-4235 GCA_050739115.1 Steroidobacteraceae bacterium
TCCACTGCGGCTGCGTCTGGCCGCGATCGGGGGCCCACGTAGGCCGGTGTCACCGTCGGCTCCTGGCGGCGCTTCAGTAGCCCGCGTCTCACCCCCAAAATCAAGCGGTTTATCGTCCCCGCCAACAGCAGGAGCAAAGCATGGTCACGACGACCATACCAGGTGCTCTGGTCCGGCGCGGCCAGTAGCGCATCCACTTCTGAGCGCGTGAGGAAGCGAATAAGCGTCCGCTTGTGCCGTTTGCCGTGCATGGAAAGGATCCGCTGAATCTGGGCTGAGTATGCGGGCGCTTCGAAAGCGGCGTAACGGAAGAAGGAGCGAATCGCGGTCAGACGCAGATTGCGGGTGCGGGCGCTGATGGCGCGGGTCTTCTCCAGGTCGTTCAAAAATGCTGCCACGAGTGGCGCGTCGATATCCTCGAATGCCAACTGATCCGGTGTCTTGTGCAAACGCTTATGGGCAAATCGAAGTAGCAGCCGGAACGTGTCGCGATACGAGCTGATGGTGTGCGCGCTGGCCTGACGCTGCTGCATGAGTCGATCGGTAAAGAACCGTTGTAGCAGGACTTGAAAGCTGACAGTGGGCTTCAAGGTATATCCTTCCAGCGTCGCTCCTTCTAGCCACGTCGCATCGCATGTCCCTCGAAATCCAGTCTACCTTTGGACATCGAGGGCGCATAAACGTTCGACGAATTAGTGACTCCGGACGCTAGCTGGAACCGACTGCGCCACGGGTGACGAGCACCTGCGAGAAAAACTCAAGGATTCCCCCCGCCAGCAGGATTGGCTCTTCACAAGGCGCAAAATGTCCACCCCGTGGCATGGACCGCCAATGGACAACGTTGTACAGACGCTCTGCCCACTCTCTAGGCGGCGCACCTTCGAACTTGTACTGCCTTGTGAAGCTTGCGACACCGGTGGGGACGTTCACGAAATCCTCAGGACGAATGGCAACCGCGTGCCAGCGATTGTCGTAGTAGTCTCGCATCGAGGTTGCGATCGTCCCGGTGGCCCAATAAATTGTGAGGAGCGTGAGGAGAAAATCGGCGGATATGTGCCGCAACGGGTTCCCCTCACAGTCGCTCCAATCGCGCCACTTCTCTGCAATCCACGCGGCTAAGCCCGCCGGCGAATCAGTGAGACCAAAGGCGAGAGACTGGGGCTTGCTGGACTGTATTGATTTGTAGCCGCCCTCTGTCTCCCACCATCTACTGGATACCTTGAGGTATTCATGTTCCGCCACGGACAGGGGCCGCGACCCGGAACCAATGTATGGGACCAGTTCCAGATTGCTGAGGTGAATTCCGATGACGGAACTCGGGGATCTCAATGCCATGAAAGTGGCCACACCAGCGCCGAAGTCGCCGCCCCCGACGGCATATCGCTCGTAACCGAGACCCGACATGAGCTGGTGCCAAAGGCCGGCGACGACGTTGTAATTGAGTCCCGTCCGGCGTGGACGGTCGGAGAATCCATAGCCGGGCAGCGACGGGATGACAAGATCGAACGCGGGACCCGGGAGGCCGTGCGCGCCTGGGTCAGTGAGCAGCGGAACAAGCGGCAAATACTCGAGAAAGGCGCTCGGCCAGCCGTGCGTCAGAATCAAGGGGATTCCGGTACCGACGCGCGCCTTCTCGTGGACAAAATGAATCCGAACACCATCGATATCAGCCCGAAACTGGGCGAAGCTGTTGAGCAGGCGTTGCTGCGCGGGCCAGTCGAAGGAGTGCTCCCAGTACTCCAATAGTCCACGCAACCATGCGTTATCTGTGCCCAGTTCCCATGGGGCGCCCGGTGCGGGCTCGGGCCAACGAGTGTTCGCGATTCGCCGCCTCAGGTCCAACAGAACCGAGTCCTCGACTTGAATGGAAAATCGTTCCACGGCAAGCGTCGATCGAACGTCCCCCATATTGCAGCCTCGTTCCCCCAGCCGTGCGGGCTACCGGTTCGACCGGAATCTTATCCGCCGCCTGCGTGCAACGCACTCGCTGAAACAAATGATTGTCTCGGCCCTCCCGACAAGGCGCAACTCCCAGTGTGTAAAGCGCTGCCTCCCGCGCACGCCAGTGGGGATGGCAGTATACCCTGACGTTGCTGGCTCTCTTCCAGCGCAAGCCGCTCTCCGACCCGCGTGTCTCGGAGGCTATATCGAAGTAGGCGCGAGCCTGCAAGGCGAGCGACGCAGTCTCAGGGGCCGAGAAGCTCGTGTCGCCAGGCCATGACCTCTTGATGCCACGCGAGGACTGCCGCGACCTCATCGAAATTTGAGCGCCGCTTCTTCGCTGTCGGCATCCAATCGCGCCGCACCGCGGGTCCAATTGCCCGAGTGATTCTTCTCGCCGGGTGTCGCAGCAGTGCGAGCTGACCCGCGGCAAGGTCCTAATGCACACCGACGTCCCCCTCGGAACAGCTCTCGGAATTTCGCGTAACCCCAGCGATGGAGTCGGGCTGTCTCGTCGCCGTCGGGGATATCGTCGTCCGGCACGAAGGCGGCTCGCATCCGACGCCAAGTGGCGCTTGCCGCGTCTGCGCGCGCGAGATCAGCCGCGTCGGGCTTTTTAAACAGTCGTCCGGGTCGGTCCTTCAGGGCCCGGTTGTAGTATTCAATCGCGAACAGACGATGCGTAGGCGGGCCCTCGCCATGAAATGGCGCGATGTTGATATGACCGCAATGAGGGCACGCGCACTTGTTGCGCTGTATCGGGCCCTCTGTTCGCAGTTTCACGCCGCAACTGCATTTGCCGGGCTTTGCCGGGTTCCCGACTTCATTCAGATTGCCGCAGTCATGACAGACCAACACGTAAGCGGGGTGTCGTGAGTCCTCTGCCAGAACATAGCCGGGGAACAGGTCAAACTCTTTGGCGCAGCTGCTACAGGTTCCCGTCTTGAGCCAGAGGAAGTATTTGACGTCGGCGTCTCTCCGCCCGGTTATTGGACAGCGCGTCTTGTAGAGATCGCCTAACGTATCCGCCAGCTGCTTCAAAAGACGAGCGCTCGATTCTCCGTACGCGTCGAGATCAAGCGCATCTATTTCCTCACGCACAACCCACGTGGCCATCGGGTTGATGTCCATGCCGACAACGTTACAGCCGAGGCGGTTTGCCTCCAGGAGCGGCGTGCCGCCCCCCATGAACGGGTCGGCGATCCTCGTGCGCTCAAAACTGTTGGACTCGTAGTAAATCCTATCGACGGGCCCTTTGCCAAACTCCGAGAGCAGCAACCCGCGAAACAGAGTGCCTGGCCGGCGCGCAAACCACTTATGCACCGCGATGATGGGACGATAGTTCTGCTGTATTTGTTTTTCGCGCAGAGCCAGCGAGGCAATGAAACGAATGTTGTAGTTGTTCTCGATGCTCATGGTGCAACGCCCTTCCCTTCCGTCTCTAGCAGCGGCCACTGCTCCGCCACGTATTTTTCGGCCGCATCGCGGAGAATCCAGGCCGTCGAGACCTTCTTTTGCCGTGCGAGAGCTTCGAGCGTCTGATAGAGCTCGCGCCGGAGGCTTACCGAAGCGCGGACGACGCGTGGCGTTCCGGCGCTTCGATTTGCGGCGGCCCTCTTCTTGCTGCCCATGCGTACTCCAAGAGACGATGCCGCACCTTACAGCATTTTACAGTAGGCCGTATAGTATTTCTTATAATTCAGCAGCTTACGTTGCTTTGGGCGCTGGCGGCTTCGGCCATTTCTGAGGTTAGCTTGGCCGGTAGCTCCGCGCATCGGTCGGCGATCGCAGAAAATACCCGACGTGCGACATTGCGGACCGGACGGCGAGCCAAGCGAACCGGCAAGCAGCTCGGACACGGAATTGACGAATGGGATTGGTGGCGTAATGACGCGCATGGGATACGCTTTGGCGAGCGCCTCGAAATAAAACGACGCGGCTTTCTGTGCGAAGCCATTGACCGTCCAGGCTGTCGGCCAGGCGAGCGCATGGGGTAGCCGCGTGAGATCAGCCGCAACCGTGTCCAAATCTTCCTCGGACGCGCGGAATGGCAGGATGCAAACCTCGGCTGCGCGCGACATTTCCCGATCGAACGCCGGGCGATTGCCGCCGCCGTCGATGAAAGACGATTAGGCTTCAGGTGCTCGAAGCTGCACCCGGGATGGAGTTCATAACGAGTGATCAGCCTGCGATCAACACCCACGGCGCCTTCGTGCCCTCGAAGACACCGGTCGAAGAGCTGGAGCTGTTCTACCCGGTGTCCCCTTCGCGAGCCGTCATCATGTCAGGTCATG
>JBOIAQ010000167.1:0-4133 GCA_050739115.1 Steroidobacteraceae bacterium
GATGTGGAGATCAAGAGCGGAGAAGACCTGCCGCACGATCACGATCCGTGATGGACCCCGGGGATAGTCCCTCAACGAACGTGATCACAACTCCGTTCCAGCCCATCAAATAGGATGGCTGTGCTCAGCGCGGCTCGTTGACGATCCGCAGGATCTGCTCGCGTTCCTCCTGGCTCAACGCATGCTCCGGCGCCGGACGGACCGCTTCGGGCCGTCGATCTCCGCGCTCGAGGCCCTCGCCATGTTTCCAGCGCTGCAGCGTGCGCGCCGTGATGCCAGCCTCGGCACACGCGCTCTTCAGCCGCGCCCCACTGCGATGGGCTTCCTCCACCGCACGAGCAATCTGTTGGCGATCTTCCAGGGAAATCATTCGTTCCCGCCCGGTGGGAAGATCGCCTCGAGTTTTTTTGACAGCACAAGGAGCGCCGTGGTCTCCGCCAGTGCCTTTTCCTTGCGCCTGAGGTCCTTCTCCAGCTCCTTGATTCGCCGTCGATCCTGCCGCGTCTCCTGGGGCGTCGCCCGCGCTTCCTCGGGCTGCGACAGTGCCGCCGTCGCACTCTCGCGCCACTGCTGCAGGTCCGAGGGAAAGATCCCTTGCTCGCGGCACCAGGCATTGCGCTGCGCCTCGTCCATAGCCGCCGTGGCGATCACCGCCTGCAATCGCGCCGCTTCCGCCCGCCACCGCTCGAGCGTCGCCACAGATACCCCGAGTTCCTCGGACACCGCGGAGATCTCCGCACTCTCAGGCGGCAGCAGCTGAGCCACCGCGCGTACTTTGTATTCGTTGCTGTATCGAGCCAGTGTCGTTCCTCAATGCCCCGCAGATTACTGAGGTATCGAGGCGACAACTACTGTGACACGGGGGGCGCGCCGGCCGCATGCCAGCTAGAACCCGCCGTGAGTTCCTTGCGCTTGCAGAGGACGACGTCCCTCCATCCCAGTGCCGTCAGGTGATAGAGCACGCTGCAGCCAACCACGCCACCACCGACAACAGACACCTGGGTGTGTGACTTCACAGGCACTCAAGCGCGTCGCATATCGGCGATTTCGACATGACAATCGCGGCTCCTCTTGTCACGCGCACCTGTTGTTCCAACTTGATGCCTTGCGAACCGCCTACTGCGCCAATATAGCTTTCGACGCACAGCACCATGTTCTCTTCGAACCTGCCTTCATAGCCCCACTCCTCGTGGTCCGCGCGGTAAGAAATCGTAGGGTACTCATCTGCTAGTCCGGCACCGTGCACCATCATCATGTAACGGTTGTCGACAAACGCCGACGGAACGTTCCAGGACCGATCGGAGAATTCACGAAACGTTACGCCCGCACGCACCAATTCGATGTTTTGAGCTAGCTGCTCCATTGCGAGACTGTACAGAGTCCTTTGTTCCGCACTAGCACGTCTTCCAGGACATACGTAGGCGCGCGAAATATCAGCTAGATAGCCTAATGGCCCGATCATATCCGTATCAAACACCACGAGGTCGCCGCCCCTGAGGAGGCGGTTGCTGCTCTCTTGAAACCAAGGATTAGTTCGTGGACCCGATGATAGCAACCGACATTCAATCCACTCGCCATCATGGCTAATATTTGTTTCATGCAAGATACTCCACGCTTGATTCTCAGTAATGCCAGGGCGAAGCGCTCGACGCAGTCGCGAGACCGCGAGGTCGCAGACGGCCATGGAAAGATCCATCGCCGCGATCTCTTCCGTCGTCTTTATCACACGAGCTATCTCAATCGCCTCTTGCGCGTCAAACAGAGAAATGCCCTCACTCGTTAGTAGCTTGGCTCCCCAAGGCTCGCAGCGATCGACAGCTAAACGTTGATTTGACCGTCCATGTTTGCGCATCAAATCGACAATTTCCCTAGCCCACAATGCCGTTTTCTCTGCGGTGCGCGGGCCACACAGGAAGTGAAACCAAGGCTTGCTCGTACGTATCTCATCAATTGTTTCCAGGCCGCTGCTAACGTGCTTTGAACTCGCAAATTCGAATAGCACCACCGGGCCGTCCACGGCGACAAAAAGGTAGCGGCCCGGAGCGTGAAGCGTCCAGACGGACATATTTCTTGACCCTGACGCGTATCGAATATTGATGGGATCGGCAAGAAGAGCGGCCGCATAGTCCCGCTTCGCCAGTTCAGCTCGGAACCGTGCGAGGCGCTCACGTCGCATCCGCGCCTGGTCAATTTCACCGAGGCGCGCTTCTATGTCGAGACCAAGTGGCGCCACGACGAAATCATACTCGGCCATGGCCGACTCCCCGAAGAAAACGCCAATCGTGATTTCAGAGCAAAGATCCTCGAGACCGTGAAACCAGTTATGGGCCGCTACGGAGCTGCCCTCAACATAACGTTTAGGTTGACGTCGAGTGCGGCTCTCCAGGAAGCGTCGCTCAGGTCGGCAACGGACCCCGAGATATTCACTCCGGCGTTGTTGACAAGCACCTCGATCGGGCCGATCGTGCGATAGATGGCGGAGCGAGCCGACTGCACTTGCATAGAGTCGGCAATGTCGGCGTGAACGTCGAGCGCCGAGCCGCCCCGCGCCTCGATCTCGCTTCGGATTGCGCGCACCGCATCTCGGTCGCGGTCCAGGCAAATGACGAGCGCGCGGCGTTCGCCGAATAGTCGTGCGGTCGCTGCCCCGATCCCAGAACCTGCTCCGGTGACCAGAACCCGCAATTCGGCTGTCCGGTTTGTCATCGGGCTATTGCGGACTTGCGGGATGAGGACGATCCGAGTTCAGCGCCCATTTGCGCCAGTGAGTGAGACGGTAACGCAGCAGCCCGGTCGGCGGGTAAACCTCCTTGATCGCGTGGCGCTGCAGCATGAGCGCCACCCGATCGCGCCAAGCGTTCCGGTGAGTCACGACCGGTTGCAGGTAGAACAAGTTGTCGTCAATCAATTGGTCTGAACTCCAAGAGGAGGCCATGCGATGCGGGTCCATCTGCCACAGCAGCGGCAACGCCGAGTAAGACTGGCGACGCCTCAATATCTGGGTGATTCGATCGGCATCGCGGCTGATCATCCATTCCGGATCCTGTACATGAATACCGTACTGCCACTCGAAATCGTGGATCAGCTGCTCCTGGTCTTCAACCTCAATGGTGCTGCCTGTGCCAACCCAGGTGCTGTACTCGGGAACCGGCTGCCAGATCGCCTCGATCCGCTGGGTGAGCTCGGCCTTGCTCGCGCCGCCCGCCGCGGCCTCCCGCACCTGGGCGAGCTTGACGCGGAAGGCGGCGAGATCGGCAATCTGCTTCATCTGCGGAATCATGAGAGAGGTCAAATCCTCAGGCGAACAGGGGAGCGGGATCTTCTGTACGAATCCCTCATCCGGCTTGAGCGTCTCGAGGACGGCGAGAGCAGCGCGCGCGCGTCGAAGGTCGCGCGCAGGGTCCTCGGTGCCGAGCGCACCCCTCATCGCCCGAAGCCAGTACGTATTGAAAGTGGCACCCGACCGCATGTCCTCAATGAACCGAAGAATGTGATACATCTTCCGGCCGTTCACCGGTCCCCAGATTCCCGTTGCGATCTGCATTAGCAACTTGTGCGGGTTCTGGTGGGGATTCCACTCAAGCTGAGCGGAAACGTAAAGCGAGAACAGGTTAAGCAGACGGTAGCCATCCTCGGTCGACCAGTAGGTCGGGTGATCGACCCAGTCCACGTCCCGAAGTATGCGGTCGAATTCCCACTTGAGGACCATGGAGTTCACGTACATGCTGGGCCACATGTCCGGCTCCATGTCCGCGATGTACCAGCTCCAGTAACCGACCGGCAGGTGCTCCTGCTTGATCAGCGCATCAAGCTTCTGCATATCCCGGGTATTCCACGTTGGCGGATCGTTGGTCAGCAGAATGGATAAGTCCGTTATTCCCGACGCGGGCAACGTGCGCACGAAGTCTCTCTGCTCCTTTGGATTCGTCGCCCAGAACACGACGTCAGCCGGGAGATTCGGCTTGCGCGCGCGTGCCATTGATATCATCAGCTTTAAGTAATGAACCTCAAGAGTCCGGAGTTCTCGGACGTTTTTTGCCAGCCGCTTGGTGATGCTCGATCCACTTCTCGGTGAGTCGATCGAGCTCATCGAGTTGTTGCGGTGAGTAGCTTTCCGGAGCAAATTCCGATTC
>JBOIAQ010000168.1:0-4103 GCA_050739115.1 Steroidobacteraceae bacterium
GGCAGCGACGATGGAAGCGGTCATGCTCGGCCTGATTACGGTCCTGTATTGGGGCCCAGCCTTGCATACCGGGCAAACCGCAACTACCGCGTTCGTGATATCCGCCTTGATAGCTGTAGGAGTCTGGCTGGTTGCGGATACCTACCGCAAAGTGCGTGGCTCGCCTGGGGGCGTACAGTACTGCGAGTCTCGCTCACGTCACGGATGGTGGCGATGACCTTACGCGATTTGCAGCGCCGCGATTTCATCTAGAAATAAACGGGTTGGACTCGAACTGACCTGTAAGCCACTGACTCTATGGGTGTTTTTCGGTCCCTTCGGAAAGATACCCTCAATCCTATCGTGGAAATCGTGTGCTGCGGTGAGACGCGCTGATACGCCGTGATAATGCTCGTGCCTACGAGCCTTACCGGCGGAACGCCTGCCAGACGGGGAGGGCGCATGGACGGTGCGCATAGCCGGCGCCGCCGAGACCGACTTTGAAGCCATCATAGCCTGGACCGTCGAGCAGTTCGGACCCGCTCAGGCGGGGATCTACTCGGAGACGCTCTCCTCAGCAGTGCAGGCACTCGTTGCTGGTCCCGCGCAGCCCGGCGTCAAGGCGCGGCCGGAGATCGGAAGAGGCATTTTCACCCTGCACGTCGCGCGCAATGGGCGAAGGGGGCGGCACTTTGTGTTGTTCCGCGCCGATGCTGATCCTACTCGTCATCAGCCTGATGTTCCGCGCATTCTTCACGATTCGATGGATCTTGTGCGGCATGTGCCGGCGGAGCCATGAGCCTGGCACCGCAGCGCCTGGAAGCTGCTGTGGCGGCTAAAGTCTCGCTCGGGCCGACCGACCATTCCAGCTCAGCTGCAATGCCTCATTCGGCGCATGGCCAGCGAGAATCCCCGCTGGGGCGAGGAGCGCATCGCCAATGAGCTGCTGTTGAAACTGGGCAGCCAGCTCTCTTTTTGGCGTGTTTGATGTTCAACGCGAGGCAGTACTTCCGCGAGCACGGTATCTGATATGGGGCGCGAGTGCGGCTCTCTAAGGCTGCGGCGAGCCCATTCCCAGGCCGTTAATCTTGCCGTCCGGGCTGAGGGGTGCAATGACGAACTCGAGGTTGCCTGTAGCGAACGTCGCGTCGTAGACGTCGGTTCATGCCTTCGGTGCGCGTCGCCGCCTTCGCTCGGAACCGATCTTTCGCATTCGGCGCAACTATTTCGATGCGACGTCAGGTGCTTGCGCGCATCGGCGGCTTTGCCTCTATTGCCAACCAATTGGCGGATGACTACCGGTTGGGCGAATTGACCCGCCGCATGGGTTTGCGCACGGTCCTGTCCGAGGCCGAGGTGGAAACGTACGTGAACGAGACCACCTTCGGAGAATTGATCAAGCATGAGATCAGGTGGCTGCGTACCATTCGTGTGCTGCGGCCGTCGGCATACAGGCTCTCGTTCATCACCTTTGGATTGCCTGTGACCGCGCTGCAGGTGCTGCTGGCGGGCATTCCGCTCGGTCCGCGATATTGGGTTATTTCTAAGGAGCGCTCGCAGCGACGCCCATCTCGAGGCACTGCGGCACGAACTTGCTGCCTGCGCAGCCGCATTCGATCGTCTCTACGACGATGCCCCGGAGAACGACCCCTGGGCCTCGGGATCGCCGCGCTATCACTATCAGCGCAGAAAATACGATACGCTCCTCGCCATGCTGCCGGTCCGAGGTTACCGGCGCTCTCTCGACTTGGTGCCGAGGGTAGCCGGATCATCGTGCCGGCTGCGGTTGATCACCGTCGCGTGATTTCTTGCCCACACGCGGCAGGCTCGGTAATGCCTTGATGGCATCGCCGGACTTCCGTTCAGCGATACGCAGGTTGTAGATGGACTGCAGATCTAGCCAGAACTCAGGGCTAGTATGGAAGAAATGCCCGAGCCGCAGGGCCGTGTCGCCCGTAATAGCGCGCTGACCATTGAGGATCTCGGTAATGCGGTTGGCGGGTACCTTCAGCCGCCGACCGAGCTCGGCCGCACTCATGTCGAGTGCCTCTAGCTGCTCCGCGAGGTGCTCACCCGGATGAATTGCGCTTCGCGCCATGAGGGTCTCCTCCTAATGATAATCCACGATCTCGACGTTGCTCGGGCCTCGCGCTCCCTTCGGCCATTCGAAGCAGATCCGCCACTGATCGTTAATGCGGATGCTGGACTGACCTTTGCGGTCGCCCTTCAAGGCTTCGAGACGATTGCCTGGCAAATCCAGATCAAGCAAGGACGTCGCGGCATCCAGTTGATCGAGGCGCATCTCAGCCTTGTGGGCGATGCCGCTGAATGCCTTGACCCGCTTACCCTCGGCAAAGGTCCGGGTTCGCTTGTCCCGATAACCCTGGATCATTTGCGTTCACTCTAGTGGAAACTACGCGATACGTCAAGCGTATTGTCTGGCCCGACTATCGTCTGATTTCCTCTCCTGTGCTCCGCAAAAATGCCATCCGCGGCAACGTGAGGCGGTCAGTGGCCATGAGTATGGCATGATCAGCAGGTGCTGAGCGCGCTGTCCATCGTCGTCCGAATCTTGTCCGACCTGGTCGGCGGGTTCAGTCTGGCCTGGCGGCCCCGGACGGCCTTGGAAGCGGAGATCCTGTTTCTTAGGCGGCAGCTCGCCTTGTATGTCGAGCGCCAAGTGAAGCCTCGGCGCATCGATGTGGCGACGCGAGTGAGCTTGGTGCTGCTGTCGCGGCTGTTCGAATGGCGTTCGGCACTGGTCGTAGTGCGACCGGAAACGCTGATTCGATGGCACCGGGCGGGCTTCAGGCTCCTTTGGAGATGGAAGTCACGGCCGGGTCGTCCCCGGATTCCTGTGGAATTGAGACAGCTCATTCGTCGGATGGCGCGGGAGAATCCCCTGTGGGGCCAGGAGAGGATCGCGAACGAACTGTGGCTGAAGCTCGGATTACGGGTGTCCCCGCGAACTGTCCGGAAGTACCTTCCGCGAGCCCCTGCCGGCTGCCCGCGAGGGGACCAGAGGTGGTCAACGTTCCTCAAGAACCATGCACAGGCGATCGTGGCCTTGACGAGCACGTTCCGGCTGCTCTACGTGTTCGTGGTCATCGAGCATCGCAGTCGCAGGTTGATTCACTGCCACGTGACGGCTCATCCAAGCGCGAACTGGACTCGCCAGCAGCTCCAAGAAGCGGTCGGGTACGAGAACCGATATGAGTATCTGATTCACGACCGCGACAGCATCTTCTCGTGTGAACTGGACGAGTCCGTCGACCGGCTCGGTTTGCGGGTGCTGAAGTCACCGCCGCGCTGCGCCTTCGGCGTCGCGCGGAGAATGAAGATGATAGGGATGAAACTCGAAAGAGCAGCGGGCCAGCGCTTACCGCGCCAGGCTCACTGAAGGTGGACCACCGCAGAGGGGACACGACCCGAAAGAAATAGATGTCGCGCCCGAAAGAAGTTGTTGACGCCAGCCACCGGCTCCATGGGCCCCTCTTGGCTGACCTTCCTCGCGCAGACCAAGGATAGCCTGTGGAGCGTGGATCTGTTTCGCAGCCATTGGGTCCTCGTGGTCATGGATGTGTTTACCCGCCGCATCGTCGGATTCGGCATCGCCGGTCCCATCCATTCATCGAACGACTGATCGGGACGATCCGGCGCGAATACCTCGATCGCACGTTCTTCTGGAATTCCGTTGATCTTCATCAGAAGCTCACGGATTTCCAGAATTATTACAATCGGGCTCGTTGTCACCACGCACTGGCTGGCACGACACCCGCAGAACGCGCCCACGGACCGCCGACCCCGCGCGCCAAACTCACCAGTTACTTGTGGGAGCGGCATTGCCGAGGCTCGTTCGAGGTGCCGGTCGCCGCTTGATTATCAATTCGCACCCCACACGCGACGGCTCTCGGGCGCCCCGGGCAGCCCGCCGAACTCGCGTCGATCTACGTTCAGCTCGCCGCCAGTGATGCCAGCTTCGCCACCGGCAATATCTATGGCGCTGGCGGAGGGCAGGGACAGCCGTGAGCGTCGGCGCCCGTGGAGCGCGAGTCCAGCTCGAATGACGCCGGTACCTCCAACCAACCGATTCGCTACAAATGCGCGAGCACCGTCACGCCGGT
>JBOIAQ010000169.1:0-4102 GCA_050739115.1 Steroidobacteraceae bacterium
GCGCCCAGCGTCAACTAGATTCCGGCACGGCGACGATTAGAACCCAGCACTGAGCACGGTAGCGGGCTGATGTCGTTGCCGGTCTGCGCGGACGGGTATTGTTCGGGCTTTTTGCGCAGGCCCGGATGATCACCGAACGGCAGTACCAAAAGCTCATGAAGACCTTCCAAGAAAACGGCGGCAACCTCAGTGACGCCGCCCTGCGCGCCGGCGTGAGCCGGGAGACCGCGACCGATTACCTGAAGGACCTGCGCGGTCCCGAGGAGCGTCGGCAGATGCGCGAGCCGCGAGGCTATCGGACGCGGCTCGATCCGCTGATCGGGCTGTGGCCGATCACGGTCACCTGGCTCGAGCAGACCCCGGAACTCGATGCCAAGGCGCTCTTCGAGCATCTGCTGGGGGAGCAGCCGCAGTGGATTGCCCAGGCCGGCGGATCGTTGCGCACGTTCCAGCGCCGGGTGCAGGTGTGGCGCATGAAGCACGGGCCGGCCCGGGAGATCTTCTTCCCGCAGGTGCGCGAGCCGGGCCAGAGCATGCAGTTTGACTGGACGCATGCACGGGAACTTGAGGTGACGATCGCCGGGCAACCCTTCGAGCATCTGCTCACGCACGCGGTGCTGCCGTATTCGAACTGGGAGTGGGCGGTGCCGTGTCTGTCGGAGTCGGTGCTCTCGCTCAAGCGCGGCGCCCAGGAGGCGCTGTGGGCCTTGGGCGGGGTGCCGCCGCAGTTTCAGACCGACCAGAGTTCCACCGCCACTCACACCCTCAAGCGCGGGCAGGCCAAGCGCGGCTTCAATGAGGAGTACCTGGCCTTGTGCAAGCACCTTCGGATGGAGCCTCGCACGATCCAGGTGCGCTGCCCGGACCAGAACGGGGATGTCGAGTCCGCCCACGCGCACCTGAAGCGCCGGCTGCGTAATCACCTGATCCTGCGCGGCTCGCGAGATTTCGGCACTGAGCCGGAGTACGCCGCGTTCGTGGCGAAGATCTGCGTCGGCGCCAACGCGCTGCGCCAGGGCAAGCTCGAGGAGGAGCGGCCGCATCTACAGCCACTGCCCCCGCAACGATTCCCGGAGTGTCAGGAGGTGAACGCGCGGGTCTCCGGCGCCGGCTTGATGCGCATCAAGGAGGCGCCGTATTCAGTGCCGTCGCAACTGGTGGGGACGATCCTGCGCGCCTGCGTGACGGAGAACGAAGTGGCGATATTCCGCGGCAGTGAGTTCGTGGTCCGCCATCCCCGGGCGATCGGCAAGACCCCGCGGGTGGATTATCGGCACGTGGTGCACTCGCTGGTGCGCAAGCCCGGAGCGTTTGGGCACTGCGTGTATCGCGAGCAGCTCTTTCCGGACCTGATGTTTCGCCAGGCGTACGAGCAACTGAAGGCGCACGAGGAGCGCCGGGCCGATGCCCGTTACGTTCAGGTGCTGGCGCTCGCCGCCGAGCGCGGCGAAGCGGCGGTCAGCACCATCCTCGCCGAGTGCCTGCGCACGGGTGAGATCCCGCTGCCCGAGCACGTGGAGGCGGCCTTGTCCCGCGCTCGCACGGCGGTGATACCCACGGCGATTGCCCCGTTCACTCCGCAGCTCAGTGCCTATGATCGGCTGCTGGGGGTGCACCCGTGAGCGCGGTCCCTGTCGAGGCCGAGGGGCTGCCGATCGTGCTGCGGGCGCTGGGGCTGACCTGCATGCTGCGCGAGTTCGAGGCGGCGATCACCCAGGCCGAGGCAGAGAACTTCGGCTATCGGCGCTTCCTCTACAGGCTCGCGGAGCTGGAAGCGAGCGAGCGCTTGCGGCGCAAGATCGAGCGCCTTTTGAAGGACTCCGATCTTCCCCGGGGGATCTCCCTGATGCAGCTCGATCGGAGCAAGGTGCCGGAGAAGGCTCGTCGACAACTTCCAACACTCATGTCAGGCGACTTCGTGCGCCGAGGCGACAATCTGCTGTGCTTCGGACTGCCCGGCCGCGGCAAGTCGTACTTCGTGACGGCACTCGCCCGCGCGCTGATCGAGCAGCATCAGCTGAAGGTCTGGTTCGTGCCGACGTTCCGCCTGGTCACGCAGCTGATCGCGGCCAAGCGGGACCTGAAGCTGCCAGCCTTCCTCGATCGCCTCGACCGCTATGATGCCATCGTGTTGGACGACGTCGGCTACGTCCATCAGGTGGCCGAGGAGATGGAGGTCTTGTTCACCTTCTTTGCCCACCGGTACGAGCAGCAGAAGAGTCTGCTGATTACCTCGAACTTGGTGTTCTCGGAATGGGACAAGATCTTCAGGAACCCCATGACCACCATGGCCGTAGTGGATCGCCTCGTCCACCGCGCGATCATCCTCGAGTTCCGCGCGGTCCGCAGTATCCGCGAGGAAATGGCCGCCGCTCGCCAGGGCGACTGAGATCCACCGCTGCCCGGCGTTCCGCGAGGTCGCCGGGCATCTCCGCTTCCAGCACCTCGGAGCGCTCCTGCGCGTCGTCCACCGGCGGACTCTCGATGACCCCCGCAGAATTTCCTGCTTGAGGACCGCCCGATTTCCTACATGCAGGACCACCGGATTTCCCCGATTTCGGGCTTTTCGCGCTGATCGGCTCAAGAGCGACCGCATACGAAGCCGCAGGAGCGGCGATCGGAGGGGCCCCCCTTGGGTTGGATACCCCTCGGGGACGGCCGGCGACGCGCCACCAACCCTTCCCCCGCACCCCCTACCTTCGGAGGGCCCTGCTACCGGCGAGCGAGTCACTCCGCACGGCAGTCAGTGCCATCGGAAGGATTTGGCGTCCTGCGGCTTGCTCGGAGCATCCCTGCCCCGCGCCTCCCTTGCGGGTCTCCGTCTGACCCTCCCCGACCCCCTCAGAACTGTCGGAATCTAATTGTCGTCACTGTCGGGTTCTAATTGTCGTTGACGGTCCGCGATCGCACCGGCCGCAGACCACAGCCCTCCAGCAGGGCCGGCAGTGAAACATCCGAGAGGCTCGCACTTGACCCGCCCATTCGTCTCCATAACGAAAGAACCCCACGGGCTCGGCACCAGCGGGTGCTCAATGACATCAGGGAACATCAACGCGCCGTTGACGCCAGGATTCGGCTCTGGAACCATGCGTCATGCATTTCCGGATTCTGGGCCAGCTCGTCGATGTTGAGACCATCGCCACCGGTTCCGGAATCAGGGAGATCGCGCGGCTTCGCAAGCGATATGGGCGCGGGCGATGGCGGAAACGAAAAGGTTTCGCTGAGGTCCACCTGGAAAGCGGCGAAATGGTGCGCGCCGAGATACACTGGTACGAGGCGACCGGTATCGGCAAGCGCGAGTTCAAGATCAAGCGGTTCCTCTAAGAGCAACCTATGCCAAGGACAGTGAAAAGACTGATGATTTGCCTGGATAATTCCGGCTACGAAGTATCGCTGGAGCGCCGCAAGATTTACGTTGCGGTTCCAGATGCACGCGCGGAATGCTTGGGCCAGATCCGAATCATCGACGAGTCCGGAGAGGACTACCTCTACCCGGGAAAAAACTTCGTTCCAGCGGATCTTCCCCAATCGACCCGGCGCGCGGTTCTGCAAGCTGTCTGACCACCGCGGCTCACTTAACACGGGTCGATTGCGGGATGCTAGGGACAGGCGAGATCCTGCCCCCGATTTGAACCTGAGCGCAGAAATCATGTGGCATCGATGTGCGTGTGTTGGCCTCCGGCGGCACTTGACCCGGTGCTTGAAGGCCGATGTGAAGGGCCCGGAATGCCTCGATCTCTGGGGGTAGCCGCAGGGGTAGGGACGGATCAGTTGACCGAGAGTTCCTTCTAGGTCAATGTCTTACGACATCTTTTCGATCCCAGTACCGCCCACCAGAAATCAAGAACTTAGCCAAAGTGACCTGATGCGTACGGCATTTGTACGGAAAAAGTATTGTCGTGCGAGTGGCTAGGTCGGTTCGTTATTGCCCTCCGCCAGGCCCTGAGGCGCCTCATCGAATGTCTCTGGCACGCGGTGTGAACGGTGGTCAGGAACCGCCTGATTCTGGGGATAGGCCGCGGTTTTGAAGTGACCGTGTAGTCTCGAGGCGGTCGGCGCCGTCTCGATCGTCTTCTTCCGATTTCCCCCTCTCTACGTCGTT
>JBOIAQ010000170.1:0-4100 GCA_050739115.1 Steroidobacteraceae bacterium
GAAGACGCCACCGCGAAGTCCGACGACGAATGCGATCTGCGAGAGGGTGATTGGGACTGTACGGCGAGAGTGCTTGGACTGGCTTATCCCGCTGTCGGAGGCACACCTGCGGGTTGTCCTTAAAACCTGGATCCATCACTACAACCGAGGGCGTCCGCACATGACGTTGGGACCGGGTATCCCGGACCCTCCAACGGTCATTGTCTCATCTCCAAGTCCGAAGTTCCGGCATCGCTTGGTTGATTTCCAAGCGGTGCGTGCCAGAGCAATACTCGGCGGGTTGCACCACGAGTATTCACTCGCGCCTGCGTGATCGCGCCGGATTGTTGCGGACCACACCTCGGGCCGGAACCAGGAGCGGCCGGCCGATGCACAGGAGAACGGGTCCTGCCCGCCAAGACTCGTCCACGACTCGAGCATCGAGCGCAGCTGGCCCTGCGCATCGAAGAACATCACGCGGTCTTCGCCCCAGGTCTGCCGCCGCGTCGCAACTACGAAGCGCGTGCCGCGCTTGGGGTGGAACGGATGAGTAATCTCGAGATGAGTTGCTCGACCGTCAGGACAAGCAGCAGTTGCTGACGTGAGATAACGGGATTTGCGAGCGGGTGATTGGGACCATTCGGCGTGAGTGCTTGGACTGGCTCATCCCTATCTCGGAAGCGCACCTTCGGGTTGTGCTGAAGACCTGGATTGGTCACTACAACCGAGGGCGTCCGCACATGGCGTTGGGACCGGGTATCCCGGACCCTCCAACGGTCGTTGTCTCATCTCCAAGTTCGAAGTTGCGGCATCGCTTGGTTGATTTCCAAGCGGTGCGTGCCAGAGCAATACTCTGCGGGCTGCACCACGAGTATTCACTCGCGCCTGCATGATCGCGCCGGATTGTTGCGGACCACAGGTGATCAACGCCACCTTGTTCATCAAGCGCATCGGCATCTGCTCCTCGGCTTCATACTCGGTTTCATATCCAGTCTCGACACGGCCTTGGGGGACGCAAGAGTTCAAGCTCTCTAGCGAGAGAGTAGGTGCGGCTGTCATCATCACGCTCGACGATACTCATCGCGCTGTGGGCATGACGAACTCCGCCCCCTCGCGGGTGCTCGCAGGCCAGCGCTGCATGATCGACTTCTGTCGCGTATAGAAGCGGACACCTTCCTCGCCATAGGCATGCATATCTCCGAAGAGACTGCTTTTCCACCCCCCAAAGCCATGCCAAGCCATCGGTACGGGTATGGGCACGTTGATGCCCACCATGCCCGCTTGAATGCGCCGGCCGAATTCACGTGCTACGGCGCCATCGCGGGTGTAGCAAGCGACACCGTTGGCGAGTTCATGCCCGTTGACGAGACGCAGGGCCTCGCCCGCATCCCGCACCCGCACGCAGCTCAGCACGGGTCCGAAGATCTCCTCCCGATATATCGTCATGCTCGGGAGGACGTGATCAAAGAGGGTGCCACCCAGGAAGAAGCCGCTCTCGCATCCGAGCACCTTGAGCGTGCGGCCGTCGGACACGAGCTGTGCGCCTTCGCGCACACCGGCATCGATGTAGCTCGAGATCCGCTCGAGGGCCTGCCGGGTCACGACGGGCCCCATCTCCACGCCGGGGTCCATGCCATTTCCAATGCGCAGCTGCGCGACGCGCTCGGCGAGGCGCGGGACGATGCGATCGGCAACATCCCCGACCAGCACGGCGACGCTGATGGCCATGCAACGCTCACCCGCCGATCCGTACGCGGCGCCGATCAGACCGTCGGTCGCCTGATCGAGGTCCGCATCCGGCATGACTACCAGATGGTTCTTCGCGCCCCCGAGCGCCTGGATCCGCTTTCCGAGCTGAGCGCCGCGTTCATACAGTCGCCGGGCGATGGGAGTTGAGCCGACGAAACTCAGCGCCTTTACGTGCGGATGCTCAAGGAGCGCATCGACCGCGACCTTATCGCCCTGCACGACGCTGAACACGCCGTCCGGGAGCCCAGCTTGCCTGAGGAGATCCGCCATGATGAGTGATGCGGACGGGTCACGCTCACTGGGCTTGAGGACGAAAGTGTTCCCCGCGGCAATGGCGAGGGGAAACATCCAACAGGGCACCATACAGGGAAAGTTAAAGGGCGTGACGCCTGCGACGACGCCGAGGGGCTGGCGCAGCGTCCAGTTGTCCATGCCCGTCGAGACCTGATCGCTGAAGTCACCTTTGAGCAGCTGCGGGATACCGCAAGCGAACTCCACCACATCGATGCCACGCATGACTTCTCCCTGCGCATCGGAGAGCACCTTGCCGTGCTCCGAGGTGATGACCGCAGCGATTTCGTCCCGATGCTCGTTGAGCAGAGTGAGGAAGCGGTTGAGCACGCGCGCGCGGCGAATCGGGGGGGTATCGGCCCAGCCGGGAAAGGCCGCCGCTGCGCTCGAGACCGCCCGCTCGACGACGCCGGCTTCGGCGAGGGCGACCCGGCGCGCGATCCGCCCGGTTGCCGGATTGAAGACCTCCTGCGTGCGGCCGCCAGCGCCCGAGAGCGGCTGGCCGTCTATCCAGTGTTCGACGAGCGCGCCTGCGGCGCTGAAGGGCAGAGGTGCGGTTGCCATGGCGGAACGTTCCGAGCGGTCAGGGGAGGCTAGTGTAGGACCGGCGCGACCGATTGAGAATCAGCGCGCGGCGATTACAATGTTCAAGGAACCGAACAATCGCCCATGCCGTGCGTAGCGGCTCGATAAGACTCGAGCCTCCTTCGCGCACATGGAGCATGGGATCGCGGGCGTGAAGGACCTCGCGGGCGCGCCGCGTGAGCTCGTGAGGATGACGGCGCTTGCCGCGCTGAGAGACCGGTAAATCGCCCATCATCCCGGCGCTCATCGAGCGGCATCGGGAGCCGCCGCTGGAACTCGATCTGAGATCGTCTCGCGGTGCGCCATGCGACTGGATACCGGCATCGCTGGTCGCGACGGCGCTCTGTGAGACCCGCGCCGCGCTGTTCGCGAGGCCTAAGCATGTCACACGCCTCGACGTGCCCGAGCCTCCGGTCGCCCCGTGTGCTCCGCAAAAACCCGATCCAGGGGCGGTGCACCGGTCCGACTGCTCAAGTGTGGCATGATGGGTAGGTGCTGAGCGTCCTATCCGCTTTTGTCGGAGTGGCAGCCGACCTCCTCGGGTGGATGGGATTGGCGGTTCGTCCGCGCAAGTCCCTCGAGGCGGAGATTCTGTTCCTGCGACGGCAACTTGCACTGTATATCGAGCGGGGAGTGCGGCCCCGCCGGATCGATGCAGCGACGCGGGTGAGCTTGACGCTGCTGTCGCGGTTCTTCGAATGGCGGTCCTCGCTGGTAGTCGTGCGGCCGCAGACCTTGATTCGATGGCACCGAGCCGGATTCAGGCTTTTTTGGAGATGGAAGTCGCGGCCGGGTCGTCCGCGGATCCCTGTGGAATTGCGACAGCTCATTCGGCGGATGGCGCGGGAGAATCCCCTGTGGGGTCAGGAGCGGATCGCCAACGAGGTGTGGTTGAAACTCGCTCTTCGAGTGTCACCACGGACCGTTCGGAAATATCTCCCAAAAGCCCCAGCCGGCTCGCCGCGGGGTGACCAGCGCTGGTCGACGTTCCTTAAAAACCATGCGCAGGCGAGGCGTACGACTTCTTCGTTGCGGTAACGAGCACATTTCGGCTGCTGTACGTGTTCGTGCTCATTGAGCATCAGAGCCGCCGGCTGATTCACTGCAACGTGACGGCACATCCGAGTGCGAACTGGACTCGACAGCAATTGCGCGAAGCGGTCGGGTACGAGAACCGATACCGGTACCTCATTCACGATCGCGACAGCATTTTCACATGCGATCTCGACGAATCAGTGGGTCACCTTGGCCTGCAAGTGCTGAAGACGCCGCCGCGCAGTCCGATGGCGAACGGGATTTGCGAGCGGGTGATTGGGACCATTCGGCGTGAGTGCTTGGACTGGCTCATCCCGATCTCGGAAGCGCACCTTCGGGTTGTACTGAAGACCTGGATTGGTCACTACAACCGAGGGCGTCCGCACATGGCGTTGGGACCGGGTATCCCGGACCCTCCAACGGTCGTTGTCTCATCTCCAAGTTCGAAGTTGCGGCATCGC
>JBOIAQ010000171.1:0-3966 GCA_050739115.1 Steroidobacteraceae bacterium
CTCTCGAGGTCTGCCGGGATATACGTTCGAGCGGGCCGCCGGGGAGCTCTGGCGGTCGCGGTACGACACCGATCGCAACGTCATTGTGGTCAACAACGGGCATCGCGACTTTGTATTCGCGACGCGCAATCGGGCGTTGCAGCTGCGATATCTTGTCCGGCTTTACGTCAAGGAGCTGGTACTGAAGAACTTTTCCGGAATCTCGCCAGAGCAGCTGCTCGAGCGGATGGTCGAGCTGTCGTTGTATGCGGAGGAGAAGTTGAAGACGGGATAGCTTCTGGCCGCTCAGCCGCTGCCGGCGCGACTCCAAATGACCAACCGTCCCAAATTCGAGCAGCAAATCCTCAGGAATTCTCGCGAAGTCTTTGTTCTGAATGGTGGGCGGTACTGGGATCGAACCAGTGGCCCCTGCCGTGTGAAACGTGTCCTTCCGGTGAGGATGCGTAGGCCGGGCCGCTTGGCGTGCCGGGCGTAGATCAGGGCGGCTTGCGTTCCAGCTCGGCTTGAGCTACCGTGCGTAGGCATGGAGGCACTGCTTCGATACCGAGGCCGCTCGGTCACGAGGGCCGACGTTCACTTCATCCGCGAGCTGATCGCTGCCTGGCCCGGGGAGAGCCGGCGGCGGCTGTCGCAGCGGCTGTGTGAGGCGTGGGAGTGGCGGCAGGCGAACGGGGCGCCGCGGGACATGGTGGCCCGCGGGCTGATGCTGGCGCTGGCCCGGGCCGGGCACATCGAACTGCCGGCGGTGAGGATGCGGCCGAAGAACCCGCTGGCGGTGCGGGTGCGGCCAGGGTCGGTGGAGGTGGACCGCACGCCAGTATCGGGGAGCTTGCGCGAGCTTGGGGCGCTTCAGTTCCGGCAAGTGCGGCGCACGGCTGAGGAGAGTTGCTTCAACAGCCTGCTCGAGAGTCACCACTATCTCGGCTACACCCAGCCGGTCGGGGAGCAGCTGAAGTTCATGGTATACGCCGGTGAGAGGCCGGTGGCCCTCTTTGCGTGGAGTTCGGCGGCGCGGCACCTGGGTCCGCGCGACCGGTACCTCGGGTGGCACCCGCAGGTACGCCAACGCAACATCCGTTTTCTCGCGTACAACACGCGCTTTCTTGTGCTGCCGTGGGTATCGGTGCCGCACCTGGCTTCGCACCTGCTTTCCCGGATGACGCGGATGTTATCTGCCGAGTGGGAGAAGGTGTACGGGCATGCGGTGCATTTCGCCGAGACCTTCGTTGATACCACGCGCCATCGAGGGACCTGCTATCGGGCGGCGAACTGGGTGATGCTCGGGCGCACGCAGGGTCGTGGCAAGGACGATCGGACGCATCGGCCGAACCGCACGTTGAAGGAGGTGCTCGGGTTGCCGTTGGTGGTGGACTTTCGCGAGCGGCTGCTCTCATGAGTCGCAAGGGGCACAAGCCCCGAGGCCGTACCCCGATCGGCACGCCGACGCCGATGCAGGTGAACCTTGAGGAACTCTCGGGGATCCTCGAGCGGGCAAAACCGGCGTTGAGTGCCGAGGATCACGCGAAGCTGACGACGGCGATGGCAACTCTCGCCTCGACGGCGCAGCTCGTCGTGGAGTTGATTGCGGAGCTGCAATCCAAGAAGACCTCGGTCGAGCGGCTGCGCCGGATGCTCTTTGGAGATAAGACGGAGAAGACCGAGCAGGTGCTCGGGGAGGAACGCCCCGGTAGCGCAGATAGCGTCCCGGGGGCTGCAGCGGCTCGCAAGAAGCTCCCGGGCCACGGGCGCAACAGCGCCGCCGCCTACTCGGGCGCCGAGCACATCCCCGTGCCGCATACTGCTCTTGCCGGCGGGGATGGGTGTCCCGGCTGCCAACAGGGCAAGGTCTATCCGCTCTCCCCGGCCGCCGTGCTGGTGCGCATCACCGGCATGGCGCCGCTTGGGGCGCGGGTATACGCGTGCGATCGGCTGCGCTGCAATCTGTGTGGCGAGGTCTACACCGCTCCCGCGCCGCCCGGGGTGGGGAGCGAGAAGTACGATGCGAGCGCGACCGCCATGGTGGGACTGCTGAGGTACGGCGCGGGGCTGCCCTTCAATCGTATCGAGCAGCTGCAGAGGGCGATGCGCATCCCGCTGCCGGCGGCCACACAGTGGGATTTGGTCGAGCGCGGCGCGCCGAAGCTCGCTCCGGGACACGAGGAACTGATCCGTCAGGCCGCCCAAGGCACCGTGGTGTACAACGACGACACGACGATGAAGGTGTTGCAGCTGAGCGCAGAGCAGCGCGCCGCGGCCCTGGGCGCGGAGGCTGCCGAGGGCCGCACGGGGGTGTTCACTTCCGGCATCGTGGCCACGGGCGAAGGAAGGAAGATCGCGCTGTTTTTCACCGGGGTGCGCCACGCCGGAGAGAACCTCGCCGCCGTTCTCGAGCGCCGCGCGAGAGAGCTGCCCATGCCGATCCAGATGTGCGATGGGTCATCGAGCAATACCCCGGAAGGGTTCGAGACGCTGCTGTCGAACTGCAATGCGCACGGCCGCAGAAAGTTTGTCGAGCTCGTTGAGATCTTCCCCGAGGAAGTGCGCTTCGTGCTCGAGACGCTGCGGGAGGTGTACAAGACGGATGCTCGGGCGCGCCGAGAAAACCTCGGTCCCGAACAGCGACTGCGATTACACCAGGCCGAAAGTGCATCCCGGATGGCCGCGCTCGAGCAGTGGATGCGGCGCCAGCTCACCGAGCACCGCATCGAGCCGAACTCCAGACTCGGGGAGGCGATCGGGTACCTGCAGAAACGCTGGGATGCCTTGACGCTGTTTTTGCGAGTGGCGGGAGTGCCCCTCGACAACAACCTCTGCGAGCAAGCGCTGAAGAAGGCGATCGTGCATCGCCGGAACTCGCTCTTCTACCGGACGCTCAATGGTGCCCGGGTCGGCGATATCTTCATGAGCCTGATCTATACCGCCGAACTCAACGGCATCCCCTCGTTCGACTACCTCCTCGCCCTGCTGCGCCACAGCGAGCAGCTCGCCGAGCACCCCGAACAGTGGATGCCGTGGAATTACCAGACGACGCTGGCGAGCCTGGCGGGCGGCACGGGCCCGCCAGCGTAAGTCTCAGCCGCCCGCCCTGGCTTCGGGCGCGGGCAAGGGGATGCGGCGCCAGATTGGGGCCGCCTGGGCCGAAGACGGGTTGCCGCCCCAGATCAGGGCGGTGAACTCGTGCGCCAGCAGCTCTCGGCTCACCGCTCCGGCGGCCGTCGGCCAATGGCGGAAATGGCCCTGAGAGAGGCGTTTTTGCGCCATCCAGAAGCCCTGACCGTCATAAACCAATAGTTTTATTGACTTCGCCGAGCGCGAGCGGAAAACAAACATCGTGCCGTCCATCGGGTCGGCCGACAACGCCGCTCGGCATACCTGGCTCAAGCCGTCGATCCCGCGGCGAAAGTCTACCGCCTCGACCGCCACCAACACACGCATCTGCGGGGTGATCTGGATCATGGCCGCCCCCGGAACGCGCTGACCAACGCGGCCAAATCAAGACCTGCTCCCTTCAGCCGGATCGTCAGTCTCGCCCCATCGGCAGCAGCCAGCTCAACTACCGCCTCATCGGCGGCCGTGTGGCTCAGGCCCGAAAGCCCCGTGAGCTCGATGAACTGCGTGCCGCTCGGCAGCACCGTCGCTTCGCCTCCAACCCCCGCCGCGCCGCTCCCCAGGACGCGCTGCTTGAGCGTCTCGTACTTCACTCCCAGCGCCCGCGCCACCCGGCACGCGCCCAGTCGCTTGGCCGCCGCGCTCGCCTCCTTCCACAGCTCCTCCGGCATGTTCCGGCTCTTCGGCGAACTCTGCCGCCAGCCCTCGATCCGATCCCGCAGCCCCTCGATCCCCAGCTGCTCCGCGGATATCCCCACTGCTTGCATGAATGTGCCCTCCACCTCGCCCAATGCGGGTGAGGAACACCCTATCGCTCAACCGCCCCCGCGTTCACGCACCCTTGCCGGAAGCACACGG
>JBOIAQ010000172.1:0-3900 GCA_050739115.1 Steroidobacteraceae bacterium
CTTCAGCTCGATGCAGGGGTAAACCCAACATTCGTGTCACCAGCCGCCATCTGGCTCAATTGAGGGCAATTCGGGTAGCCATGTCGAGCTCGAAGCGGCCGTAGGGATTGACGTTCTCCCAGATCAGCGGCGTGATGGCGCGCCGATCCTCGGCGGTCAGCCGCCCATTCCAGTGCGGTCGTGTGAGGACCTGCTGCATCATCAACGTGTTGATGTAGACCATGCAGTTTTGCAGCAAGTGCAGGCACAGCATGCTGATTTCCTGGTCCTCGCGCCGGTTGCTGGCGAGTTCACCGCGCTTGGCGAAGAACACGAAATCGTTGGCACCATTCCATTGCTCGATGATGTTCAGGCCTTCGTGAATTTCCCGACGCAGCGCCTCGGAGTGCAGGTAGCGACAGAGAAAGAGGGTCTTGATGGCTTTGCCTAGCTCGGCGAGGGCCTTGTACGTGGGATGTTGGAGGTTATCGCGCGTGAAGCGGCGCAGAATCGCCTCAGGCTGGGCGGTGCCCACGCGCAAGGCGGTCGCGTATTTGATCATCTGATCGTACTGCTGGCCGATCAGCTCCCAATTGATCACCCGTGAGAGGACCTTCTCGAGATGGGGGAACGCGTTCTTGGCCGATGCGTCGGGGCGATACAGGCGTTGTGAATGAATGGCTTTGAGTCGCGGCAGCAACTCAAAGCCCAGCAGCCGGCAGAACGCGAACGCGACCTCGCTTTGCCCGTGGGTATCGACGTATTGGCGCTCGACCGACATTTCGGTGCAATGGCGCAAGACCCCCTCGATCATCGAGGCGACTTCCGAGGAGGCTGGCGATTTGAGCTGCGAGTGGATGCACAGCGATTTACGCTCGACATGCCAGTAGATCATGATACCGGGACCGCCATAACGCAGGTGCCATTGCGTGGTGAGGTTTTGATCCCAGGCTCCGAAGTGTTTGGAGTCCGAGGCACAGGCGGTGGTCCCATCGCCCCAGATCAAGGGTGCGCGAGCGTGGAGCGTGCCGTTGGTAACGACGCCGATTGCCTTTCGGAGTTGATCGACGGTGACGTAGCGGCGGCGCACGTACGCGAGATCTTTGTAGGTCGCGCCGTGGGCGGCGGCGTTCATGCGCTGCAAACCGGTATTGGTGCCGATGCCGTGCAGGCACAGCAGCAATCGGGGGCGCAACACATCGCGTGGCAGGTTCTCGTGGGCGGTGACGCTGCGCAGTGCATCCGTGAAATTCAGCCGCAGATCGGTCTCTTTGACCATATCGAGGAGGCTCGTCATCGGCCAGGTCACGCCCATCTCGGACTTGAGGGACACGAGATTGTCCGGCTCGGGCTGCGGGTCGAGCGGCGTGAGCGTAATCCAGCCGCCGGACTTGTCCGTGATGGCGACCGCCGCATTTCGCGGCATGCTGTCATTCAAAGTGGACAAGGCCGCGTGCATTTCCTGGCGCAATCCAGCGATGAAGTCGCCGGCGTCGGGCGGTAACTTCAACGCTGCGTAGTAAGCCTCGCGTTCAGTCTCGAAGTCGGCCGGCACATCCTCTTCGGGATTACGATAGCGGTCTGCACCTACGACCCAGATCTCTTTGCACCGCAACTGCTCACGCAACGCCTCGAGAACGCAGATCTCATACGTGATCCGATTGACGCGGGTCCGACCCTCGGCGTCCTGCTCGACGACGGCATCACGCCATAGCCCCTGCACGAAATCGAGCGGGATGTCTTCGCCGGCCGGGAAGGAGTGTGACTTGGACTCAGCGTACCGCGTGACCAGCGCCAGCGCCTGAATCACAGGCCGGTATGCCGCATTGTTCGAGCAGAAATCCAGGGTCGAGAGCAGGGGCGGAATCATCTGCCGGTAGTGGGATCGGTAGGAGTTGCGAATAAAGGTGCGCAGTGTCATCCGATAGGTAGGCCCCGTGGCCTTCCATTCCTTGACCAGCGCTCGGAGCGTTGCTTCGCTGACGATCGGATAGACGACGTCCTTGACCACACCGTCCGGGTGCGCCAGAGCGGCGTCGGCGAGCTGGAATAGCAGGTTCTGCTTACCGGTCACCCGCTTGAGATCTTCGAGAAGCTCTCGCTCCACCCGTCGCTCGGCGCGGGCACTGATACGATGCACGGTCTCGATCAATAGTTCCACCAAGCTGTCGGTAAGCGCGCGGCCGCGAATATAGGAAAAGGCGGCCAGCAACGTGAGGCGGATGGGATCGGCGTGGCGGCGCAATTCATACGGCGCTTCCACGCTCACGCGCTGTCGGTAAAGCTCCAGCTCGTGGGATGGCACGCCATCGAATAGATCGGGCGGGAGCTTTAGATCGCGGACGATTGAGAGCTTGCGCATCTCATCTAGCAAGCTGTTGAGACTGGGACGGCCTGGATCCGCGCGCAGCACGTTGATGGGTGCTTGCGCCACGGGTTCCTCGGTCGCCGGCTCGTCCTCGGCGACGGGTTGCACCAGTGCATCCAATCCCGCTCGCGTGTGCGGCGACAATCGCGCGACAATGCTGGCCATAAAGCGCTCTTCGTACGCATGAACGGCCGCATGGATCATCCGATCGATCCGATCGAGCGCCGGCGGCTCGATGCCGCGGCGGCGGCATTCGGTCTCCAGAACAGCCGTCAGCGCATCGGGGTTGCGGCTGTTGGCCACGGCGTGATCGCAAAGCCAGGTCGTCAAATCATCGGCATCCTTGACCGTCGCTTCGCGGACTTTGCAATACGCGCGGATATCGGCGCGGACTCGTTCAAGCGTACGGCCCTGAACGGTACCGATCGTCGTTGCATCGACCTTGAGTTGCCGCATGAGGTGTGCAATCGCCTCTGGATCGACATCAGCGGTAGATGCCGGGAAGCGCCCGGTCGATTGATAGGCTTTCAGCAGGAGCGCCGTATCGAACCGATTAGCAACGTTTTTGGTGGCAATCAACTCACGTTCCGCCGGGGACAGCGTCCACGGCTCGAGGTCGGACGCTGTCTTCATGATCAAGTCCTCGTATCAGTATCGCGGCATGTGCAAGAACACCTTGCGTGCGGTGGTCTCGCGCGTGCGCGAGGTGAGAAACGTATAGACCACCGTGTTTTGAATGTTGCTATGCCCGAGCCAGTCTTGTACGAAACGAAGCTCGGCGCCGGCGTCCAGCAGGTGCGTGGCGATGCTATGCTTGAGCACGTGGAAATGCCGCTTGCGGGGCGGGAGCTCTGCCTTGGCGCCGTACGTCTTGGTCAGCCAGTCGAGTGTGCGACGGGAGATCGGATCGCCCCGGTTGCTGGTAAAGAGAAAAGGTGAGTCGTGATCGCGACTGCGCAAGTACGCTTTGATCGCCTTGGCCTCATCGGGCTGCAGGGGATGTTCACCGGAGTAGCTGCCCTTCAACCGGTGCAGCATGATGCGCAGCTTTTTGAAGTCGAGGTCGCTTCGCTGCAGGAGCCCCACCTCGCTGGCACGCAGGCCGTGACGATAGGCAACGAGGAAGATCGCCTTGTTGCGTTTGTCGTCCCCGAGCTCGCGGAAAAGGCGTGCGGTCTCGTCCGGGGTCAAGAAAGCGATCGTTTCGATCTTCGGTTTGGGCATCCCTAAAATATGCTCAAAATAACTCTTTTGAGCAATAATCCCGACTCCGAGGTCGAATTCTCCGCGGAAAAAGGGCCGATCCGGGACCGTAAAGCTCACTGTAATGAGCAATAATCGTCGCGTTGGGGTGATTTTTGACCTGAAATGCGCTTCGGCGGTCGCTCCCGGGCAGCATTGAGGGGATTCAGCCGTTCAGATGGCGGCTGGTGACACGAATGTTGGGTTTACCCCAAGAATGGGGAGCGGATCCCCGTCACCCTGATGGTCGCGCCCGTCAGGAACGCCCAGGGCGCCATTCTTGGCGCATCGACCATCGCGCGCGATCGTAG
>JBOIAQ010000173.1:0-3863 GCA_050739115.1 Steroidobacteraceae bacterium
GCACCTCGCCCAAACATCCTCCGCCTTGCAGGGCACTGCGCAGCAGACTACCAAACGGTCCTGTCTGTGTCCAGCCCTCCCCTCAGGAGAGGCCAGGAAGGCTCATAGATGTGTGGAATAGACAGCTCAGAACCTGTAGCTGAACTTCATGCCCGCAATGCGCGGGCGACTGACGGTAATCGCGTTGATCGCTTGACTGTTATTCTCGTAAAGATCAGCGCGCGTATTGGTCAAGTTCTGAGCGTACAGTTGTGCGAGCCAGGCGTTCTTGCCGATGCCGATAGCCGCGTCGTACATTGTGAAGCCGGGCTGATCGAAGGTCGTCGTGTTGCCGGTCGCGGAATAGGAGTGCGCTTGGTGGATGCCGTCAACCTGCCAGAATGCCAAATAATCGCCCAACTCGAAATCGTAACGGACGCGCAAGTTCCCAGAGAACGGCGGGGATTGCGACGGCGGGCTGCCGGGCAAACCGAATGGGTCCGGGATCGACGTGATTGGTCTGCCGAGCGTGTCGTACAGCAGGGGTGAGCTCGTCAAACTGCCGCTGTTCCACGCCGCAGCAGCGCTGAGCATCAGTCCGCGCCAGGGCAACGCCGAGATCTCGGTCTCAACCCCTCGAACGCGATAGCTGGGTCCGTTGACGATAAAGCTCACGTTTCCGAAGCAGCAGGGCTCGAAGAGCTCGACCTGCGCGTGGTTCCAATCCTCTTGGTATACGGAGCCGTTGAATTGCAAGCGATGGTCCAGCCATTGTGTCTTCCAGCCGAATTCGCTGTTGACCAGCGTGTCCGGCGCATAGGCCACCGGCGACTGGAACGTATAGTCCTCACCGGGTGGGCTGCGCAAGAGTGAACCTCGATTGAATCCGCCTGGACGGAACCCCTGTGACCATGTGTAGTAGAGGAGCGCATCCGTGGTTACCCTCCAACTCAAGTTCGCCCGACTGCGAGAGCCCGAGTCCGTGCGATTAAGACCCTCGCTGGTTTCGTTGTTGGAGACGACGCCGTTAGCAACGTACGGCGGCTGATTGGTAACGCAAGGAGGAAGGCCCGCATCCATGCAATAAAAGCTTTCCGCGGAAAAGCCGACTTCGGTGGAGTTGATTCGGTAGTAGCGTGTGCCAAAGGTTACGGTCAACTTCTTAGGAATCAGGTCGAAATCCGCCGACGCGTACACGGCCTTTTGAGTGAAGCCGCGCGTGATGTCATCGAACGCCGATACGTCGTCGGCGCGAACATTGGGGTTGTTCACTGGTAGGCCGGGGGGCGGTCCGATGTCGGTGAGACAATCGGTTGTGACGGTCAGCGTGCACGAGGGCACGGACTTGTATCCCCACTCGGTGGTCGAGTAGATGACGTATCTTTCCCAGAATGCACCGAAGATTCCCCGCAGCCGCCAATCGTCGGGCGTGCTGAGCCGAAGCTCCTGGCTGTCGTGCGTATTTCTCGCCTTGTCATGCCATGCGGCCGCAGCCGAATAGCATTTGCCGAGGGTCGTCGGCGTCCCCGCAATGCACTGATAGTAGTTCGCATAGATGCCGCGCGAATAGTTCGTATAGTCGCCTTCCTGCTCGATGTTGCGATCCAGATAGCTGCCGCTGTAGACGACCTTGAGTGCGCCGATTCGGCCGTCGACCGTTAACGCAGTATTTTCGACCCTATCCTTGTCGTACGTCGGTACGTATAACTGTACGGACAGAGGCGGCAGCGTCTGCGGCGAAGACCCGGAGCTCTGCGGCGTCTCGTAGAAAACGCCGTCTGCGTCCATGCTCTGATAGGACTGCACCAGCAGTACGTTCCAGTCCTCATTGATCTTGTCAAGCACGGAGACGCGCAGCCCCTGGTACGTGACCGGATTGATCGCGGTCGCGACGAGGTTGCTGTTGTTGGCCACAACGCTGCCGGGAGGCACCTGGCAGTTGCCAGTCGTGGCGCAGCCATAGGGATAATTCGCGTAATGAATACCAATATCCGTGCTCTCATGCGCAAACACGCCCGGCACATTGTTGATGTAGCCGCCGCGAGCATCGTTGTAAATGACTGCGCGCACCGCCAATCTGTCTGCAATGACCGGAAGATTGATGGTCGCATCGACATTGGAGTTCGGATCGCCGTGACTGGTATATGAGTATCCGGCGTTGACCTCGCCCTCGGTCACATCGAGCTTCGGCTTGTTCGTGATGTACCGCACTACGCCGGATTCGGCGCCTGCGCCGAACAGCGTGCCTTGCGGGCCTTCGAGCACTTCAATTCGATTGATATCCGCCGCATAGATGTCGAGATTGCGGCCCGGCATGGCCACGGACTCATCGTCGAGATAGATCGCGACGCCTGGGAAGCTGCCGATACCGCCGGACCCTTGCGTGCCGGGTATCGTGGTCGACAGCCCGCGCATGAAGATAACGCTCTGCCCGGGGCCGTTGTTCGCGGCTGTGACACCCGGCAAATACTTCACAAAATCGTCGAAGGTCGATGCATTCAGCTGTTGCAGCTCTTCCGAGGTCAGCGCCTGCATCGTAATCGGCACGTCCTGCATGTTCTGCGTGCGGCGCTGCGCGGTCACCGTGACTTCCTGCAGCGCGGCGGGAGCGACGTCGGCGGCAGCGACGGTGTCAGTGCTGGGGACCGTGTCGGTGCTGGCGGCCGTGTCGGTGCTGGCGGCCGTGTCAGCGAAAGCAGTTGCGGACGATACGCCCCAGAGGATCGCCGCGATGGCGATCGATAACTTGGAGTTCATTTGCCTTCCCCTGATCGTCCGCCGCGAGTCATCGGGTGCCCACGACGAGACGCGAGAAGTTGCCCGCGCCGCCCACGAGGACTCGTCGCGTCACGCTCGTATGATTGAAGAGACGGTGCGTGGTGCCCGCTGGCATGAAGGCGACGTCGGCCTCTTGGATCGCGAAGTAGGTCCCGCGCTCAGGTACGTGCAGCATGACCTCGCCGGCCTCTCCGTAGTAACAGACATCGAACGGGAACGTCAGAGCATCGCTCCGCGACCCCGGGCAAATCGTCGCGACGCCCAGGAACACTTGATCGGTGCAGGAGAGCACCCGGCAGAGCACCGGATTCGCATCGCCGATGATCGCATCGATCGCATCATCGAGGCGGCATACCCGGAGATTGTCGGCGCCGCGCTTTCTCTCCCGCGGCCAATTGCGGAGCGCGACTGTATCCCAGCCGACGAGCTCGCGTGGACGAGGGACATCGGCGAGGGCGGCCTGCGCAGCGGGGGGGGCGATGAACTCGAGCGCGTGCAGATCCCCAGTGCCGAAGTTGTAGCCGTAGTGCCAGCTCTTCTCCGCCATTGACAGCATCTCACCTGCTTGGACGGTGCGGACCTCGCCGGTCGTCGGGTCCTGACAGGTGTACTGGCCCTTGACGACGTAAACGCATTCGTGAGTCTCGTAGTAGGCGCGGCACTCGTCGGAGGATCGCCATCGCCCGCCGGGCGGCATCGTCAAGCCGATGAGCATCATTTGCGCGCTCATCACGTAAAAGAGATCGTTGACGTATCCTGATTCGTCGTCGCCCCAGAGGGTGTGTGGTACCCCGGCGCGCCGCACGAGCGTCGGCTCGGTCAGTAGCTTCAGCTCCTCCCGCTTGGCCATCGAGTCTCCCCCCAAGGATGCTGATCGAACGGGCTATATATATCGCAGATTTGTTGTACGGTCAACAAAGTATTAGTGCGAGCGCAACCGCTTGAGGGGCGCGCAGGGCCTCCTATAAGGACGGATCCGCTAAGCGGAAGTTCGCCCGGTCGCCGAGGCGCGCGGTAGTCAGCAGAGACTGACTTTTCCCTGGTTTCCTGCGATAGGGCGATCATCTTTTGGTGTCTAAATGTAGTCACTAAATACTTGCATTTAT
>JBOIAQ010000174.1:0-3837 GCA_050739115.1 Steroidobacteraceae bacterium
CCGAAATATGCTCCCACCGTCGCCTAACCCATACCCAGCAGAAGATGGGCGGCAGCGTAGGATCAAATCGCTACGTTGTCAAGCGCCCGTTCACAGCAGCGGGAGCGGACGGGGGTGAGCAGTTACCGCTGCGCAAGCTAATTATGAGGCGGCCTTGCAGGACTTCGACACCGCCTTGGAGTTCGACTCCAGGTTTGTCCCCGCGCTGCGTCAGCGCGCCAAAATCTACGCGGTTCGGGGTAATTTCACGGGTGCACTGGGGGATTATTCAGAGGCTATCCGGTTACAGCCGAAAACTGCTGCGTTATGGAGCGATCGAGGCCGGTTGGACTTGGGTCAACATGAGTATGAAAGCGCCATAAAAGACGAAGCCCACGCGATCCAGCTTGATCCAAAGCTGGCTTCGGCCTATTACCTCCGTAGCGTGGCCTTCGGAGATTCTGGTGACCGCGTAAAGGCCATTAGAGATCTTCGCACAGCAGTCGGTCTCGACCCTTCGCTAGCCACTTACGTGACGATCAAGGGCAAGACGGTTGTACTTGAGCTGCCGCCTTTATGAACGTCCGCTGTGCGGCGATGGGTTTCGTAAGTTCAGTGACCAGTCATGGCCGGCTTCGGTGGTCTGGTTCTGGTCTGGTCAATTCCGCCCTTGAAGCGACGCGATCGGACCGATTGGTCCGCCGTAACGGCAATCGTGACGCCCACACCCGCTACGGGGAGGGGTCTCTCCAGCTCGGCGGCGGATTGACGCGCAATCCGACACGCATCAACTGCGCGCGCAGCACGTCCCGCTCGCTCGGGTATTGCGCTGCCAACTGGACCCCCTGTGCCCAAAACTCGCCATCTAACAATGCGAGGAGTGACTGCAGCCGATGGCCGGGCGGCCAGATCAACCATTGCGCCTGCTCCTCCATGTACTCCAGACGGCGGTGCAGGGCGACGGCGTGGCGGTGTTTGGCGGTGCCGACGGGCCACAGGCGCAGCGCAATCTCGCTGCCGCTCACGCTGGCCAAGAAGGTGTCGCCATGCGCGAAGGCAGTACTGGCCTTGCGGCAGAGAACCAAGCGTGGTGCCGTCAGCTGTTGGGCATTCCAATTGCACGCGGCATACAATGCGATCATCGCATCGAGCGGTGTCCCGTAATCAGTACGGAGAAGATTGATCTCCGAGGAGCCATCTTTGAAACTGAGCCCGCCGATCTGGTGCAGCGCCTCACCGAGGTGCGCGACGAGATGATTGCCGTACGTATCGACGCGCTTCGTGCGCCCGATGGCAGCCAACGCCGCATCAACTCCTGCCGGATCTTTCGCCTTCGCCGCCGCGGCTAGCGCATCGAGCCACGCTGCGCCGTTATCCGGATCCAGAGTCCGCAGTCGCTCATCCAGCGCCGCGACGTCACAGTGCGCGATCCACTGCTGACAGAAGCTCTTTTCCAACATTACCAAATCCGCTCGACTCGGAGCTTCGGTCACCGCGCGCGCGAGCCAGGCGAACCGTCGGGCGGCAGCCAGACGAGCCTTCGCCGACAGCAAGAATTTGCCGTGCACGAACCGCTCGTCAGCCAGCCACGGCCATCCCAAGACCGCCGCTGCCGCGATCGCCGCGAGCGCGCGCTGACGCGCAAGCTGGCGGGGTACGCGCGCCGCATAGCGATGGGCGCGCCCCTCCTTCGTTCGCGTCACGGCCCCCTTGCTCTCGAGCGTGCGCAGCACACTGAGGACCGTCGTGTATGCGAGCGCCTTACCCAGACGCCCGTGCACTTCGGCGACGGTCGACGGCCCATGCTCCCAGAGCACGTTCATCAAATCCGCTTCCCGACCGGTCAGCCGCGCCAACACGCTTGATTGCTCAAGTACGAGAGTTATAGTAGTTAAACGCTACGGTCATTGGGGTGTCAAGAGCACCCCTCATCAGTACCATGTGCGCTGGGTGTTGAGCGGTCGACGCGCCGCGCAGGCGGTGCAATGACCGCTTACTGGAAACTTTACGGACGATAGTGAAGGACCGGACTTGGCCGGTAAGACCCGGTGGGAGACCCGCACCACGGCGGTCCCAGCCGTGCCTGCGGCCGTCAAATGGGAGCGGCTGCTTTAGAGCGTATAGTCCCTTTCTCCGCCGGACGCGGAGAGGGGCGGCACCCTGCCCCTGACCATCAGGAATCGCTTTCAAGCGCTGGTTCATTCCCCAAAGAGGTATCCCCATGAAGGAGTTCTCCACGTTGGCGGCCACCGTGGCCGCCCTTCTGTGTGCCGGCGGCGTTCGCGCTCAAACTACCCCGGCGACACCGAAGCAGGCCATTCTACCGGTCATGGCGAAGATGCTGGTGGCCGCCAGGGCACACGACACCGACGCCTTCATGGTGCCGATGGTACGCGAACCGAGCCTGGTGTTTGCGATCAACGGCGAGGTGATCCGCGGCTGGGATGCGCTGCACGCGCAGCAATTGAAGTGGTGGAGCAACGGCAAGAGCGATTGGAAGTACACGCAGGATGGAGCACCCGGATTCATGGCGCTCGGCCCCGATGTCGAGATCGTAACCTGGCCGTTTACTGCAAGTGGCACATTGCCCGGTGGTAAAACCAGCACCAGTGCCTTCGTCGTCACCTACGTCTGGCAGCGCCTGCCGCAGGGCTGGCGGATCGTCTATGGCCACGAGTCATGGGCGAAGCCGCCGGGCTGACGTGGCAACGTGCGCGAGCAGATCGGCGAGTGTGTTTATTGAGACTTCCAATATTTGAGCGCACGTTACCGATCCGATAGCCCTGCCTATTGCGCTATCTTCGTTGGATCCACCGCCATACTCAGCCCCGCCCGCCACCTCGCAATCGCTCAAATCCCCATAACCCATCGCCTCGACTGACCCGCATCAGCACGCCTTCGCGGTTTCCTCGCTGGAGGATTATTCAACGCCTGGCCGCCAGCCCTATCGGGCCCGGATGACGTTGCGCATTGGGGCAGGCGTCGGATCAATCCTTAACCTTTGTTGCCGGTCGCGACGGTCCGCTTGCGGGGAGACTGATCCAAACGCACGCGTGAACAGGGTGTGCGTGATCCACACGGGGAGCGGCAGCGTGTACTGCCACTCCCCACTTGTGTTCGCGCGGGACGCGCGTCGGTCAGAACGCCACGTTCACGCTGAGCTTGGCGGCATTGTCCTTCGGCCTCTACCCCCACAGCCCTTCGCAATTGGCATCGACAGTGACATTGTTGCTGGCGCGCCAGCCAAGACCGATTCTTGCAAGACCCGCGTGATGCCCTGAAGGCGAGCACGACTTCATGCGCGAGTCGATTGCGCGTCCAAGGCGCGCGGATCACACTTCGCCGAAGCCACCCCGGCGTCGCCTCTGTGGAAACGGGAAATCGCATGAAACCCAGTTCGCGCGCGCCGATATGGCTGATGGGCATGACAGCGCTGCCGTTCGGGATGATCGGCTTCCTCATCGCCGTTGTCGTGCCGCAGGTGCTAGCCGAACGCCACGTTCCCGAAGGCGAGATCGCGTCGCTGACCGCGCTGGCGTTCTCGCCGCTTTTCTGGGCGTTCGTGATCTGTCCGATTCTCGACGTGCGCTTCACCCGTCGGACCTACGCCGTCGCGGGCACGATCATCGCGGCCGTGCTAACGCCGGTGGCGCTGGTAAATCTGGATCACCCGGCGCTGCTGGTCAGCTTGCTAGTGGTGGGAATGGGGGCAAGTGTGTTCATGGAGAACGCGCTAGTGTAGTGTCGCACAAATAGGCATGCAGATATTCCCGGGAATTGCTACCATGCGCCCATGCCAAATGCCGGTTTGTCGATCAAGTTGTCGCCGTCTGAACGAGCCCAGCTCAAGAGTTGGGA
>JBOIAQ010000175.1:0-3833 GCA_050739115.1 Steroidobacteraceae bacterium
TAAGCGACCGGGAGGATCCCGTACCCGATCGGATCTGGCAGGAGGCGGCGCGCCATTACGACGAGCAGGGGCTCGCGGCCCTGATCATCTCCATTGCAACGATCAATGCCTGGAACCGGCTCAACGTCGCTACCAGGCAGCCCGCCGGCGCCAGACATCGATCTTGAAACAGCGTAGCTGGCAATCCTTCCGCCGCGGAGTCCATTATCCGGACTGGGGGGTTCCGACTGTTGCCCCGTGGGACTCCCTCCCCTTAGACGCCCCAGTCTTCGCTGCACGCACAATGGCCGCTTTGGAGAATGGAAGTCCCGCGGTCGAATGTTCCCAGTTGGCCGGTAGCACCAGCGAATCAGCAGTGTATGTTTGCCCTATTGCCCTCTATCACGCCGCTTTGTGCAGCGGGCGTACCTTCGGCGGTATCCTCCGGCTTACCACCCACAAATCATGTTGCGCCTGAAGATTTACCCAGAACTGGGCCTCCGTCGCGAAGACTGCTGCGAGACGCAGGGCCATATCAGGCGTCACCGGCGCGCGGCCGTTAACAATCGCCGAAACATGCTTTCGGCTGACACCGAGAGCGTCCGCGGCTTCGGTAACGGAGACCCTCATTGGCTTCAGGTACATCTCCCGCAGAACCTCCCCAGGATGCGCCGGGCTGTGCATCGTCGCCTTCGCCTTAGTGATAGTCGCCATAGTCCACCTCCAGTGCGTGTCCTGCCTCAAAACGGAAGGTCACCCGAAAGTTCTCGTCCACCCAGACTGCGTATCGCCGTGCAGCCTTACCCTTGAGCGGGTGAAGACGAAGGCCCGGGGCATTCATCTGCCCCGCGTGCGTAGCCGCATTCAGCATGGTCAGAATTAGCTTGAGTCGCGCGGCATGCTTCGCCTGCACCTTGCGGGCGCTTCCTGATTCATGGAGCTCGGCGAGCCCCTTGTGGCTGAAGCTCCTGATCATCTGATAGGTGAGTGTAACCTATTACGTTCCGATTGCGCAACCCAGGAGGTTGCATAATTTGCGGTCGCTGACCAAACGGCAGCTTAGGAGCGAGCAGCTGTAGAGCCAGAAGGTCCGCTCTTGGGCCGGGAGCGGCGCGACGGTCGGGCTGACGTCATTATGCCAGTTCTTGCATGATTATCTCAAATCCCGCATACTGGCTTCATGAAGGCGGTCTTCTGGATGGGAAGCAGCAAGGATGACCTGCGGGGCTTCCCTGTCGAAGCGCGCCGAGAGGCTGGTTATCAGCTCGAGAAGGTACAGCGCGGCGAGGACCCGACGGATTGGAAGCCGATGCGCACAGTGGGTGCGGGTGTTCGAGAAATCAGGGTCCATGAATCTGAGGGCGCTTTCCGAGTGTTTTATCTGGCGACGCGGCCGGAGGGCGTATACGTTCTTCACTGCTTCCCGAAGAAAGCTGAAAAGACCAGCCAAAGAGACATCGAGCTTGGGCGAGCCCGGTTTAAAGCAATCCGTTAGGTTCCAAGGAGGTCAAAGATGAACATGAAGGCAAGAAAGCGCAGAAGCGGTGACGAGCACGCGGTCAGGGCCGTGACGCCGCCTGGGCGCAGCGTCTTCCATGATCTGTTCCCCGCTGCGGAAGCGGCGGCGCTCGAGATTCGCTCGACGCTGCTGCATGGGCTCGAGCATTGGCTGGCGAACAGCGGCATGACTCAAGTAAAGGCAGCCGAGGCCCTCGGCGTCACCCAGGCAAGGGTCTCTGACATCAAGCGGGGGAAGATCGGTCAGTTCAGTCTTGATCTACTGGTCCGCATTGCCGCACGCGCTGGGCTGCATCCAAAACTGAAGCTCGTGGTCGAGTCGACCGATCAGCCCATATCATCGCGTATCAAGCCGTCGGCTGGCCGGCTGGGTAACTCTGAGGGTAACTCGAGGGGCAGGGCTACCCAACTAACTGTTCGCAAAGGATTTTCTCGGTAGGTTCGATGCCTCTCCCGGGCACCAGTTTCAAATACTGTTGAGTAGAGTCGAGGACTGGCGCGGTAAGCCGTTGATCGGCCCCCGTTTCCAGTCCCCGCTCATCGAACCGGACATGCGGTTCTCCCGCATCCGGCTCTCGGACAAGACATCATGCGGTCGCCCACGGACGGGTCTGGGTGAGAGGCGCCAGGCGCACAAGCCTGTTAACGGGCTTCGAACATTGACCAGCGGTCGGCGTCCAACCGGGACCAGGCAACGGCGTCGTAACCCTGCGATCCGACTTAAAAAGCTTATCGCACCCCCCGGTCACCGTTCGACGTCGGTTTCTGCTGAAAGCTGGTCAACCTTCGACGCCGGTTCACACTTTCGGCGCAGGCCGTACTTTGACGCGGTAGCCGTCGAACAGCTTTACCACTTCGTACAGGGGACATCTTTCCGCTGCGGATCTGCGTCAAGCTATCCTTCGCTACTCGTACTCGTATTCGCATATCGGACTCCGCCTGCATCGATTGTCTGCGTTCCGCAGCCGAGGGAAATGTGACCAACATCGAGGTCCCCGTCACGATCGTCGGTGGCAGCCTCGTCGGCCTGTCGGCGAGCCTGCTGCTGGCGCAGCAGGGAGTGCGCTCACTCGTAATCGAGCGGCACTCGGGCACCGCAATTCATCCACGTGCGGCGCACGCCACTCAGCGGACCATGGAAATCTTCCGTTCGGCCGACCTTGAGACGGGCATCCGCGAGCGTTCCGCCGAACAATTCGTCCAGGACGGCGGAGTCGTAGAGGTCGAGACGCTGGTCGGCGGGGCGACGAGACAGTTCATCGCTGACCTGAACGCCGGCATCCGGGACGTGAGCCCGTGCGAGCGCGTATTTCTTTCGCAGAACTCCCTCGAGCCGCTCATTATGGAGCGCGCGCGACAGCTCGGCGCAGAGGTGAGGTTCTCGACCGAGGTGATGTCGATTGACGAAGATTCGACAGGTGTCACGACGCTGCTGCGCGATCGGAAGAGCGGAGCGACCTCCACGGTGCGCTCGCCCTACCTCATCGCTGCCGACGGCGCGCACAGCACAGTGCGGCAGCGGTTGGGGATAGGGATGCAGGGACAGCCCCCATTTTCCAAGAGCATCACTGTCTATTTCCGCGCCGACCTGCGCTCGCTGCTCGCCGGCAGGCAGTGGGCGGTCGTATACGTGAACAATCCCCGCCTGCGGGGATTCTTCCGGTTCGAGAAGCCCTTCGACAGCGCCTTTCTGGTTGTCAACACCGAAGGGGACAAAGCTCATCCGGTAACGGACGTCTCGTCACGTCTCACCCCGGAGCGCGCGCGCAACTTCGTGGCGTACGCGCTCGGCTCGGGAGACATCCCGGTGACAATCGACAGCATCATGCATTGGGAGGCCGCTGCTCAGGTGGCCGAGAGGTTGCAGACCGATCGCGTGTTCATCGCCGGGGATGCGGCGCACGTGATGCCGCCGACGGGCGGTTTCGGAGGCAACACGGGCGTTCAGGACGCCCATAACCTGGCCTGGAAGCTGGCGCGTGTCCTGAAAGCCGAGGTGCCGCGCGCGCTGCTGACTACGTACGAGGCCGAGCGCCGCCCCGTCGCGATGCTCTCCGTCGAGCAGGCCCGCACGCGCTACGTTCTACGCACAGATCCGAGCCTCGGTCCCGAGCGGTGCGAATCCCTGGTGAGCGATCTCGATATCGAGCTCGGATATGTGTACCGTTCCCGCGCAATCGTGGAAGAAGAGCCGGACGACGGTGCAGCTCACATGAGCCCGCGCGAGTCGCGCGCTCGCCCCGGAACACGCGCGCCACATTTTTGGTTGGAAAGGCAAGGTCAGCGCCTCTCGTCGCTCGATCTTTACGGCCGTCGCTTCGTGCTGCTCACGGGCC
>JBOIAQ010000176.1:0-3792 GCA_050739115.1 Steroidobacteraceae bacterium
ACGCCGCATCTCGACCGTCTCGCCGCCCGGGGCGTCCGCTTCAGCGACGCCTATTGCAATTGCCCGATCTGCGTGCCGTCGCGCGCCAGCTTCGCCACCGGCCGTTATGTCCACGACATTCGCTTCTGGGACAACGCGACGCCCTACGACGGCAGCGTTCCCTCCTGGGGCCATCGCCTGATCGAAGCCGGCCACCGCTCCGTCTCCATTGGCAAGCCCCGCGACCGCGTCCCTGCGGGCGCCATCCTCTCACGAAACGCGAAGATTTCTGCTATCCGATGGGCCGCTTGATGTCTGAATTGTTTTTTTCGCGTGCCGAATTCGACGAGCGGCAAAACCGCGTACGCAGGGTGATGCAAAAACGTGGGATCGAGTTGTTGCTCGTGATCTCACCAATCAACATTCACTATCTCGTGGGTTCTGCGACGAAGGCTTATCAGGCCTTCCAATGTCTGTTCTTCCCGCTGGAGGAGCCACGCCCGAACCTGCTGCTTTTAAGGCTTTCGGACGTAGCAGAGGCGCTTGATGTCAGCCTCGTGCAGGACGTGCGCGGATGGAACGGACGATGTTACGAAGATCCGCTTGAAGTTTTCCGTTCAATCCTCCGCGAAAAGGGCTGGCTAAATAAGCGCATCGGCCTGGAAACTCCGTCGTACTACTTGAGTGTGACGGATTATCTGAAGATGAAGGCCGTTCTCGGCGAGGCGCCTGTTGTTGAAGCCACGCACCTGATCGAGGAAATCAGGGTCGTTAAATCCCCTGCCGAGCTCCGCTACGTAAGGGCAGCAGCGGGAATCGCCGATGTTGGCCTTGAGGCGATCGCCGACACACTTGCGGTCGGCCTCAATGAACTCGAAGTCGCTGCCGCAGCGCACAGCGCGATGATGTCGACGGGCGGAGAAAGCCCGCCGAGCCCGATGAATTTCGTATCGGGGGAGCGCACGTGCTACGGCCACGGGCGGCCGACAGACCGCGTGATGCGTCATGGGGATTTTGTGCATGCTGAATGGGGCGGACAGTTCCGTCGGTACTGCGCGACGCTGGGGCGCCATTTTTCTCTCGGCCCACCTTCAGCGCGCGCGAAGGAGCTCCACGAGGTAACCAGCGACGCATGTGACGCATACATCGGCTCCGTGAAGGCAGGGGTATCTTTCGCCCGCCCGCATCGCGCCGCGGCTCAAGTAATTGCCAAGGCAGGATTTGCCGAGTTCAGTCTCCATGAATCGGGTTACGGGATTGCGCCCGGGTTTCCACCGGGGTGGGGCGAGAGCATGAGCGTCTTCGACGAAGGCTCTTGCACACTTCAAGAGGGAATGGTGATTTCCGTTGAACCGCCGATATTGATCCACGCCGAACATATCGGGGCCCGACTGATTGATTGCCTCATCGTCCACGATCACTGGGCCGAGGTCCTCTCGAAACAGCCGCGCGAATTGGTCGTGGTTTGACGGAACCCCGGGTTTCCTTCGGCCCTCCCGCGTACCCGCTTTCATTCATGCGTGATAAACCCAAACGGCCCGGGAAAGCTTCACTCATCGAAATGAACGCCCGCTCCGCTCCCCTTGGTCCCATTGGGGGGGCGGAGCGGGCCGGGTGAGGTGGGGGCCGCTACTCTGAGCGCGGGGGCGAGGGATTTCGTGTGTCAGCCAGGAATGATTCCTGGTACTGGTTCCCCACCGGTGCCGCCGACCCGCTGTGCATGAAACGGACTCGTCATCGCGAGCCGGCCACAAGGCTTCCCCAACGACGGATTGCGAAAACCCTCTCCGCCCCTTTTTGGGGGGGAGAGGGTTGGGTGTGGTGGGGTTACCTTCCAGTTTCTTTTCAGAACGTCGGGAGACCGCGCAGGTTCTCCGCCTGACTCTTGCCAAGCCACGTCAGACCGAGCTGCTGCAACTCCCCGTCGATCTTGATATAGAAAAGGTAGGTGTTGAGCCACTGCAGCAGAGCGAAATCTCCCTGCCGGACCGCAATGTGCGCAGGCGAGTCCCGCAGCTTGAACTTGATGTCGATTCCGCGAGCGGGATCCTTGCTGGCAAACGCGGCGGCCACCGTGTTCAGGGTTGCAATCAGGTCGGTCTGGCCGCTCATGAATGCGGAACCGGACGTCGCGTCATCCTGAAAGTGAACGATATGGGCATGCGGCGCCAGGCGCGTGAGCCAAATGTCCTGTGTTGTTCCCTGTGTACATGCGATGCTGAACGATCCGAGCTGCGCCGGATCCGTCACCTTGAATTTCGCAGGGCCGAACACGCCAATGTAGACATCGGCGTAAGGGTCCGTGTACATGATCTGAGTTGCCCGTTGTGGCGTGACCCCGATCGCCGAAATGAGTATATCGACTTTTTTGGTCAGCAGGTACGGGATACGGTTGGCTCCCGTATCCTGAACGAGCTCGTATTTTACTCCGAGCGCTTTGGCGATCATCGCCCCCAATTCGATGTCCATCCCGGCTGGTTTCCCATTGGCATCAATCAGGCCGAATGGCGGAGCGTCGAGTTGGGTGCCGACGCGAAGCACGCCACGAGCAAGGATTTCCTTCAAATCCGCATGCGCCGGTTGCAGCGCTATCATCGCGGTGAGCACGATTGCGATGCACGCAACTACGATACGTTTCACCGTTTCCCCCTTCGCGCCAAGGAACTTTCAAGTAATGACATTAGGCAGCGTTGCACAACCCGTCAAGCGCGCTCAGCGCGCCAGCGCCCGTTGGTGCTCCAGGTGTCTGCTCCACCGAGTGAGCGGAAAGCACAGTCCGAAATAGAGAGCGGCAACGCAGGCATAGACGGCGAACGGCGCGTAGGTAACACTGTTGACCAGCTGTGCCTCACGCATCAGGTCTATGGCCCCGATGATTGAGGCGAGCGATGTATCCTTGATCAGCTGGACGAGAAATCCCGCGGTGGCTGGAACCGCAATGATGAGCGCCTGAGGCAGGATGACCAGTTTAAGAGTGGCAAGACGCGCCAAACCGAGCGCAGCCGCGGCCTCCCACTGGCCACGGGGCACCGCTTCGAGCGCCCCGCGCCAGATCTCCGCCAGAAAAGCGCTCCCGTAGACGGACAGTGCGAACGCCGCCGCCAGCCAACGCGGTACATTGATGCCGAACAATGCGACGCCGAAATACGCAACGAAAAGCACTCCCAGCAGCGGTATGCCCTGTAGAGCCTGAATCCAGAGCATCGTTGCCAACCGCACCGGCTTCGCCAGGCCCGTCCGCAGCATCAAGAGCACAATCCCGAGGACGCCGCTGCCGAGGAACGCAACGGCGGTCAGGGCCAGCGTCCACCTCAACCCCTCGACGAGGATAACGAAATCATTGAAGCCGAAGTTGCGGAAAATCATGCCGCACTCCTGCGCGCGGGCTCCGCTGGAATGCCATCCCGGAACAGGAGCCGATACAGCAGCCCGAACAACACGCGGAAGCAGATCGCCAACGCAAGATAAAATCCGCATACCACCACATAGACCTCAAAGCTTCGATATGTGATCGAGTCAATGAGCGTCGCCATGTAAAAGAGATCGTGGACGCCAATCTGGCTGACGAGGCTTGTCGCCAGCATCAGGAGGGTAAACTGGCTGGCGAGGGCGGGGAACATCGTCTTGATTGCCGGCTTCAGAACGACCAGCCGAAACACCTGCCAGCCGTTGAGGCCAAGGGCTCTCGCTGCTTCCGTTTGCCCTCTCGGGACGGCCTCCACACCAGCCCGCACGATTTCCGTCGCGTAAGCACCGAGGTTGACGACGTACGCGATGATCGCCGCCGTGATCGCATCCAGCTTCAGACCCACT
>JBOIAQ010000177.1:0-3778 GCA_050739115.1 Steroidobacteraceae bacterium
TCCCCCAGACACCCGGGTCCCGGGTGCCCTTATTCCACGCGTTCGCCCGCGATAGATGCCGGCTGGCCTCTTGGCCCCTACGCTGGGGTGCTGTTCGCTACAAGAACGGGGTTCCCGGAGTCCTTACAGTGCATCGCCTGAGTCTCAGGAAATATTTCCTGAGAATTTCCTGACGCAAAAGCGCGTCGCGGCCTAAGTAGCGGTATTTGAAGGAAATCTGGAGCGGGAAACGAGACTCGAACTCGCGACCCCAACCTTGGCAAGACAAGATTCTGATGAGAAATCAGACACTTAGCCGGACGGAACATGACATAGCGTGTCAACAGAATCAACAGCTTGCCACGGCGAGCTTGCCAAGGCCTTGCCAAGCCGCCCTCATGCCGCCGCTCGTCGATCCCACGTGACCTGCAGCCCACCGGACGCGCTTGGCTCGGCACGGGACGCTGGCTGGCTACGATAGCATAGGTCGATATTCTACCGGGTGTGCTATCTATGGAATTGACCGCCGTATTTGAAGAAGTGCCCGAGGGGTACATCGCTTTCGTCGAGGAGCTTCCGGGAGCCAACACGCAAGGTGCGTCGCTGGAAGAAGCGCGCGAGAACCTGAAGGAGGCAGTCAGGCTCGTCCTCGAGGCCAACCGCCTGTTGGCTGAAGAATCCATCAAAGGACACGCAGTCATCAAAGAGCCGCTCCCACCTCTGGGCTAGGGAGCACCCCGTGAAGCGGCGCGATCTGATCCGTCATCTCGAACGGAATGGCTGCGAACTACTACGGGAGGGCGGCAGACACTCGGTTTATGTGAATCGCGCCTGTCGGAAAGTGTCAGCCGTACCCCGTCACACCGAGCTCAACGAGATCGCCGCGGGGTGGCGTCAGCCGCTCAGCTGTCCGAAGAGTTTGCGCAGATGAACAGACGTCCCCTTGCCGTGTCCTTAAGGCTCTGGAGCATCGCGGCGGTCGCAGCGGCTTGTTCGTACGCCGGGGCAAGCTCTGCCTCTCCGCCGTCACTTTGCGAGCAGCTCGCGACACGGATGCGGGAATCGCCCGCGACCGTGCTGAAGGATGCCACCGCGATGCCTTCGTCGGGTTTCTCGCCGTGGGTTATACCTGCCAAATCACAGCCTGCCGAAAGCGAGGAAGTGTACAACCACATCGCGGCAATATGGCGGAAGCGACTGGGCCCCTGGCCGGACAAGACCATCCAGACTCTGCCCGGGACAGACCTCTACATGGCCCGCACGATTGCTGGCTCGGGGCACTGCCTGCAATACATGTTCATCGAATGGAGGCGGGGTGGCATTCCGCGCATGCTCCACGATCCGCAGATCGACGCGGATGCGTGCGCGCGCCTTGGGAGCTGGGGCGGCTTGGCAATCGTGTTGGGCCGTCCGGTATATATGCAATCCGCATCGCTCGATCCGAGCGGTATCGATTCCTTACTGAGCATTGCGCCGTCGCTAAGCGGTAACTGGGGCCAGCCGTGTTATGTGTCGATTCGCTACACATATCAGACCAGTGCTACACAGCAATACTGCGGTGCGACGCAGGCGCTCTGCACGGCAGCACGAGAAGCTGCTGCCGAGGTAGAGCGTCCCTACCACGCCTGGTCTACCAGTTTCACGTCCTGGTTCAATGAGACGCCCTGGCTGCCAGCTCCAAAATTCCATTACGGCGCTGCGCGCAGTCCTGAGGAGCGGGCGCTTGTAGCGCGCGCGCGGCGCCTGGGGATGCCGGAAACTGCCGCTTCGGGAAGTGGCGCGAATCCGGCGTGGCTCCGTGACCTGAATCGTTCGGATGCGTATTACTTTCCGCTGCGGCTGAACGGCAAGCTGTATGTCGCCGCCCTCGCTGATAAGGTATACCCGAGTTCGGGTTCGCTCTTCTTTTTGTTGCAAGCTCCCCGCGCTGGCAGCGAGCGACTGGCTCCGCTGGCCGTATTCACAATGCATTGGGGAGCGGCTGGCGTGAAATCGATCAATGCGCGAGATTACAGCCCGCAATAATCGGACGCCCGCGACGCGTGATGCAGACCTGCTGGATGCAGTACGCACGCCATCTCCCCAGTGCCGACACGCACCGCGCCGCGCAGCGCGATGCGCTCGAGATCTGCGGCGACACCGTACGCGAGTTCGACCGCAGGAGACAACTCGAGTTCGTCACGGCGTTACGTGCACGGGGACCTTCCGACTGGACGATCAGCACGCGTCTCGCGCGCGTGTGGGCGATGATGAATTCGCACCGGCGCGACAACGCCGAGCACATCGTCCCGGAGCCGATCACGGCAGCGGATTGGAAACCGTCGCTCGAGGACAGCGACCGCACCTTCACCCTGGAGGAGCTCGCCGCGCTCTTCGATGCCTGCACGGAGGCGCGTCCCGGCGCCGGATCCGATTCTTCCGGCCGGTTCCTACGGTCACGCGATGGCCGTCGTGAGAGCCGCGCTGCGCGAGATGCCGGATCCATTCTCGATAGATGACCTTGCCAAGCCAGTCTACCGCCGCTCGCCGGCACCGGCCCCGTCGAGCGCACCGGTCCCGCTGAGCTGGGAATCGGGCATACTGAATCTATGAACGTACGCCGTGACGAAGTGCTCATCGCGAAGCTGCGCTCGCTCCCGCCCGAGCAGCGCGCCGAGGTCGAGGATTTTATCGATTTCCTCAAGACCCGGCGCGAGCGCGCTCGCGATGAGGCAGCTCGCCGGCTCGGAGAGGCTTTCGCCAAACTCAATGCTCTAGACGAGCCTCCGATGTCGCCGGAAGAAGTGCAAACCGAGATCGAGGCAGCTCGCGCCGCACGACGCGCCCGCGATGCGGTCGTCGCTGACGTGCAGCTCCATCCGAGCGCCTCGGTGTGACGATCGAACCTCTGCGCCGCGCTGCCCCAAGTCCGGGCGACCGCAGCCCCGCACCTGCTTAGCCGATTTTCGGTTTCCGAGCAGGTGGTGGTACGCTACGTGCATGACTACTCTTGCCGAGATCGAAGCTGCCACAGAATCGCTCTCTGCTTCGGAGAAGCAGGAGCTGCTGCTATTTCTCGCCACCTGCCTGCGTCGTGAGCGACAAAGCATCCCGCCCCCGCGACGCTTTACGGGCGAGCAGATGGGCGGATGGATCGCTGAGGATGAGGCGGATCTCGAGCGGTTGCGCCGAACTCCTTGAGACTCTTTCTCGACACGAGCGTCCTGCTCGCTGCGAGCGGCTCGGCGCGAGGGGCTTCGCGAGAGATCTTCCGGCTCGGGGCAAACCAACGGTGGTCGCTGATTGCCACCCCGTATGTGATCGAGGAGGTGTTGACCAACATCGGGGAGCTTGGGCCCGCGGCGGCCGCCGATTGGCCTAAGCTGCGCAAGGATCTGCTCATCTTCGACGACATATTGACGATCGATCGGCCGGCGGTGTTTTCGCCGGCTAAAGACCGTCCGATTCTCTTCAGCGCCCTCGCCTGGGCGGACATCCTGCTGACCCTGGACCGCGCGGACTTCGTCGAGCTTCTCGGTCAGAGCTTCTACGGTCTGCCGGTGCTCAAGCCCGGGGATTTCCTGCAACGCGAGCGACACGCCGGCCGACTGATACTCGAGGCTCCGGAGCAGAAGGCCCCATGAAACGGTTGTTTCGCCCTCTGCATTCGTACCCGCGCTCGAGGCCGCCGGCGCTGAGAGTGCTCACGATATTTGATGGCCTGATGTTCGCGCTATTTGAGGCCGACTTCCCGTTCCGCTTCCCGCACGCTGTAAGAGAGAGCGGGAAGCGCAAGTGGGAACTGGATGGGCGGGGACTG
>JBOIAQ010000178.1:0-3735 GCA_050739115.1 Steroidobacteraceae bacterium
CCAGTCCCCGCCCATCCAGTTCCCACTTGCGCTTCCCGCTCTCTCTTACAGCGTGCGGGAAGCGGAACGGGAAGTCGGCCTCAAATAGCGCGAACATCAGGCCATCAAATATCGTGAGCACTCTCAGTGATCAGGACGGGCGGCATCATTGACCACTGTATGACATGACGCAGTACTCGTCGTAGGCCCGTCTATGCCCTCAAACGAACTGACCACGCAATGCTGTGTTGCTGGCGGCGGCCCAGCGGGGATCATGCTCGGTTACCTGCTAGCGCGCGCTGGCGTCGATGTGATTGTGCTGGAGAAGCACGGGGACTTTCTGCGCGACTTTCGTGGCGATACGGTTCACCCGTCGACGCTACGCATCATGCAAGAACTCGGCTTGCTCGAAGATTTTCTGAAATTGCCGCACCGGAAAGTCTATCAGCTTGAAGCCTGGATCGGCCCTACCCAAGCCCGAATAATCGACGTTTCCGGACTGCCCGCTGCGTATAACTTCATCGCTATGATGCCGTGGAAACAACCTTCAGCAGCGAATGATATCGGTTCGTCAGGCGCGCAAAGGCGAAGAAGCTTCCCGTCGAAGCGAAGGCGCGATTCGGGCAGGCGGTTGGATGCCGAAGGCAAAAGTGTCGTAGATCGGCGGCAGACAGGTCGACGGCTGGATCAGCGAAGTATACCTGCCCTGCGGCGTCGACCTGAAGAAACGCATAGGCGAGAACGTTGATGGCATCGAGTTGGCGCCGCAGTTGCGGATTCGTCTGCATGGCTCCCGATGAAGCCTTGCTGCCGGGCATGGGATAAGCCGCGAATCTGGAGACATTGTCCGACCAGTATGTCATGAGAATACGATGCGCCGGTCGGGCATCGGTCGCCACTGCCTCCCGGGTGCCAAATGGCAGTACCCAACAAATCACTGCCAATACGGAAAACCATCTTGTCACCATATCCGGCCCGAGCCGCAGCCCCTTCCAGTTCGCATCATTTCGCGCTGCCCGTTAGCGGCGTACTGGCGCGAGTCCTCGGATTTTCCGGCCCGGAAACAGAATGCAGCGCTGAGTCTCACACAGCGCGGATCTGGTCCCCCTCCAGGCGGCAGTCATCCTCAAAACATTCCGGTGAGCTGAATCTGCCCATCGAGCGCCGGGCCCGCGTATGGATCTTAGGAATGTCGTTCGACCTCGGACGCGCACGAAGCCCAGAAAGTCATCTAATCTCGCTGCGTTGACGGTTGGGCTGGAACCACACGGGGCCTGGAAAGGCACCGCCAGGCCGCAACGGGTTGCGGGAGGTTTGCCCCGAACTGAATCGAGCGGAGCTCGATTATCTCTAGCTCCCGCTCAATCGCGCTCACCACCTCACGGGCGGAGTGGCGCGGCGGCCCGACCTCCCGCTCGGGCCCCTCAGTGCTTGCGATGAGACTCAGCCAACTGCCGTCTCGCTTTAGGAGCGAGGCCACGCGTTGGGCAAAACGCGCGCGTTCCTCGGCCTTGTCGAATACGTGAAAGCAGCCGCGATCGAAGATGAGATCGAATGGACCATCGGAAATGGCGTCGCTAAGAAAATCCACTGTCGCGGTATGACCGTGGGGCACTCCCTTGCCCGCCTTCGCGCGAGCCCTCTCGATCGCGGCCGATGAGATGCCTATCCCGAGCACCGCAAACCCTTGACCGGCAAGCCACAGCGCGTTCGTACCCGTGCCACAGCCGACATCTAGCGCTCGCCCGCGCTCGATAGGGTGCAGCGCAAAAACTCGATGAGATACGCATCCGGCTCTCCGGTGTCCCACGGCGTCTCGCCGACCTCGTATCGCTCGTCCCAATTTCCATTTACAAAGTTTACCGTGCCGCCACGGCCGCGGCGGCGAACGCGACTGCCAGTACCAACCCATTTACAGGCCATGTGTTCAAAGCTTCATCTCCGGCAAATGTGCCTCGCGGAGCCGCGCGTCAAGTCGTTCGAGGTCGCGGGACTTGAAGTTTCCCCATGCAGCGAGCGCAACGTCGGCAGTCTTCTCGGTCTTGTCGACGCCGGTCCGCAAAGCCTGCTTGGGAGGACCCATACCTCCCTGTTGAGCAGCCAAGGACATTGTGGCGAGCGTCGCGCCCAATCCTTCCAGGCTGCTGTAAGCCGGCGTCGCTGCCCCTTCACCGGAAGTGTCCGGGCCTGGCGGTGCCGCATAGCCCTGAATATCACGAACTTTCTTCTCCGCGGTCCTGATCGAGCTTGCCACAGAGCCCCGAGCACGTGTTCCGAGCGACGCGAGCTCCTTGTGCACCTGCTCGGCTTCGTGCTCCGCCGCTTCAACCTTGATCTGCAAAGCTTGAATGCGGCCAAGCACCTGCACCTGCGCTTCCCTATTGGCTTGGTCGTACTTCACGACCGACGGCACGTTCACCGTCAGCGGCTGGCTGTATGTTGTCCCGCGCACGGTGAGCCTTACCGTGTATTGTCCGGGCAGCGCGGCACGGCCGCCAAAGAACGCTGCAATACCAGTTAGCTTGGGAGCGTCGGGCGGAACATCGCGCAGATCCCAGGCGAATCTATGCATCCCGGCCGTGGACGGCAGCATCGCAGGTGTTGAACGCCATACCGCGGGCACATCCATTTTTTTGGGGTTCTCCTCGGGAAATTTTGTGCCGCTTGAATAGTGGCGAACCACCTTGTCGGCAGCATCCAGTATATCGAGCGTAATCGGGCCGCCGGCCTCGGATTTCAGGTAATAGTCGATGATCGCCCCTTTCATGCGTGGCTCGCCAGACCATACTTCAATGGGGTCCATGTCCGTGGCCGCTGCCAACCCGGCGCCACGATCGAAACCGCGCCCACGAACCTGAAGTGTTGCGGGTTCGGGCTTGAACAAATACGCAGACGAATCGGCAATCTTCTCATCCATCTGATGCAGTGAGTTCAGATCGTCCAGTACCCACAGCCCGCGACCAAACGTGGCAATGGCCACCGAGTTGTTGTGGAAGGCAAAATCGCGGATCTCCACCGGCGGCATGTTGAGCCACAGTGATTGCCAGTGATCGCCCCGGTCAAATGACACATACACGCCAATCGAGGTTCCGGCCCACAGCATGCCTTTGCGGCCGGGATCCTGCTTGATCGCCTGGACGTAGGCATCCGAAGGCAAGCCCTCATCCACCTCGTGCCACGTCTTTCCGCCGTCACGGGTGCGCAGGAGGTGCGGTTTGTAGTCGTTCAAACGGTGACGGTCGATGGCGGCATATGCGATGTTCGCATCAAAGTGCGAAGCGTCCACCATGATGACCTTGCTCCATGGCGTCACTGATTCCGGCGTGACGTTGCGCCAGTGCTTTCCGTCATCGCGCGTGACCCAAATCAGCCCATCGTCGGTACCCGCCCAGAGAGTGTCGGCCTGCAAGGGTGAAGGCGCGATGGTGTAAATCACGCCCCAGCGCGGGCCGGCCGTCTGCTCGTCGTACGTAGTGTCCGCCGCCGTGGTCGGATCCAGATTGGACGGTATGCCGGGATGTTCACGGCTGAGATCAGGGCTGATTTTCTCCCATGTTTCTCCGCCATCGGTGGTCTGCCACAAGTACTGGTTCGCGAAGTAAAACGCGTGCTTGTTCGCCAGCGAAAACGCGACAGGTATCGTCCAATCATGTCGGAAGACTTCGCCCGGATAGGCCAGGAGGGGTGAGATGCTTTGGCTCGTGCCTGTGAGCATATTGCACTTGCTGGGGCCGCCGAAGCCGGTTCCATACAACT
>JBOIAQ010000179.1:0-3716 GCA_050739115.1 Steroidobacteraceae bacterium
CCCCCCCCCCGCCGCCACCTGCGGCGGCGGGGCACAGGCCTGTGCCTGGAAACCGACGCCCTTAGGCGGTCGCGGACGCGGTGCTCTGCTGCTCAACGCCCTGAAGTCGTCCGATGAGCGTGCGCAGAAAGACCCGGTTGAAGCGCAGCTGGCAGGACGCGGAGACCTGCTCGAGAAGCGTCGAGCTCACCTTGAGCACCGTGACGGCATTCGCCGCGCGAATGGTGGCGGTGCGCTTCGCCCCGGGCACGTAGCTCGCTTCACCGAAGCAGTCGCCGGTATCGAGCGCACCGATACGCCGCCCGTGCCGCTCGACGGCGCAGCCGCCGGAGACGAGGATGTAGAACCGGTCGTCCATCTCTCCTTCCTTGACGATCTCCTCGCCCGGCGTGTAGTCCTGCCAGTTGCTCGCGCGCAGCACCTCCCAGATCTCGGCGTGCGAGAATTCGTGGAAGAACTTCAGGCGCCGCAGCACCCCGAACTGCTCCTGCCGGTCGATGCGCGCGTTGGCCTCGCGCAGGCGCTGATGCACTCGAGTCAGCTCCGCGGCGAAGTCGAGGCCGCTCTTGTGGCGCTTCGCCGGATCCTTCTGCAGCGCGGTCGCCGCCACGTTCTCGAGCTCCTCGGGTACGTCCTTGCGCAGCGTATGAATCGGCGGCGGCGTGGCGTAGACGATCTGGTGCAGCAGCTTCTGCAGGTTGCCGGCGCGGAACGGTCGCGAGCCCGTCAGCAGCTCGTACATCACCGCGCCGAGCGAATAGAGGTCCGAGCGGTTGGTGAGCTCCAGGCTCTGCACCTGCTCGGGCGACATGTACGAAGGGCTGCCGGCGATGCCCTCGATCCGCGAGACCTCCGAATCCGCCACCAGCGCGATGCCGAAGTCGATGATGCGCACGTCGCTGTCCTGCGTGAGCATGATGTTGGAAGGCTTGACGTCGCGGTGGATGACTCCACGGGTATGCGCGTAGTGCAGCGCCTTGGCGCACTTGAAGATGATCTCGACGGTATCGTCGATCCGCAGCAGATTGTCGGGGCGGCAATAGGCGGCCAGGGTGCGCGCCCCGTGGACGTGCTCCGTGACGATGTAGCAGTGTCCGTTCTCCTCGCCCGCGTCGTAGATCGGCAGGATGTGCGGGTGCTGCAACATCCCGACGAGGTGCGCCTCGGAAAGAAACATCTTGCGCGCCGTGCGCGAGCGCTCCGCGTCCGCGCCGGGGTCCATGTTGTAAACCTTGATCGCGACGTCGCGGCCGTAGTAGGCGTCGTGCGAGAGATACACCACGCCGGTGCTGCCGCGACCCACCTCCTTGATGACCATGTACTTGCCGATCCTCTCCGGGATGCCGCGCGGAGCGGTCTTGGGCAAAGACGTGGGTCCTTTGGCTGGTGCGGGCATTGAGTCGCAGCGACAGGTCGTGGAACGACCGACAGGATACGGACAGAGGCGCAGCGCGACTGTGACGATTGGCTCAAAGTCGCCTGCGGCGCCTGGCTCGGCCGTTTGCCGACACCTGCATTCTCGCGAACACGGGTCTGAGGGGGCTCCCCTGGAGCTGGTCCCTCCGGGACCGGCTCGCGCCGTCCAAAATCGCTCCCGGCGATTGTGTGAGCGGCCGGCTATTCACCGCGTTATGTTGCTTTTGAACTCGTTATGTGAAGTCACATCAGGCGGGATTGAAATGATCGTAGCCGGAATGCGAGAAGCTCATCACGGCGCCGTCGCGCAGAACATCCACGCCGGGATTTTCGCGCAACGTGCCGATACGCGCGTAGCCCCAGCGCTCCGGCGGCAGCTCCGCGAGGAGTCTCCCGATCCGTGGGGGACGCACGCTGAAGAGAAGCTCGTAGTCATCGCCGCCGGCGAGCGCGAGCTCGCGCGCGCGATCCGCGCCGAGCGCGCGCACGAGCGCCGCGGAGAGCGGCAGCTGCTCGTACTCGATCTCCACGCCGCAGCCGCTCGCGCGCGCCAACTTGGCCGCATCTCCCAGCAGGCCGTCCGAGACGTCGATGCAGGCGCTGGCGTAACGGCGCAGGCATTCCCCGAGCGCGACCCGCGGCGCGGGGTAGAGAAAGCGCTCGCGCAGGTACGCCGCCGTTTCTCCAACGGCCGCGAGTTTGCCCTGCTCGATAGCGAGTCCCGCGGCCGCATCGCCCGGAGTTCCCGAGACGAAGAGCGGATCGCCGGCCCGACCGCCCGAGCGCAGCAGAGCGCAGGAGCGCGGCACGTGTCCGAGCGCCTCCACTGTCACGCAGAGCGGCCCGGAGGTCGTATCTCCGCCCACGATCGCGACCTCGTGAGCGCGCGCCAGCGCGGCCATGCCGGCGGCGAACTCCGACAACCATGTCTCGTCAGCCCGCGGCAAGGTGAGCGCGAGCAGGGCCCACGCCGGGCGCGCCCCCATCGCGGCCAGATCGCTCAAGTTGACGGCGAGAGCCCGGTGGCCGATCGAGGCGGGCGGGGAGCCGTGAGGGAAATGCACGCCATCGACCAGGCTGTCGACGGCGGCCACGAGCTCCGCGCCGGCCGGACACTCGAGAATCGCGGCGTCATCTCCCACGCCGAGCCGGACGTCGGCGCGCCTGGCGCCGCAATTGCGAAAGTATCGCTCGATGAGATCGAATTCCGACAGCGGCACGCGTTCAGTGCTCGTCGGGACGGAGGACACGCGCCGCGCGATCCAACACCGCATTGACGTACTTGTGCCCGTCGGTGGCCCCGAAGCGCTTGGCGAGGGTCACCGCCTCGTTGATCGCCACGCGATATGGCACGTCCTGCCGATGACGCAGCTCATAGAGGCCGATCAACAGGATGGCATGCTCGATCGGATCGAGGAGCGAGGGGCCGCGATCCGCCCACGAGGAGAGCTGCGCATCGAGCGCCTCGCGCGAGCGCCACACTCCCTCGACCAGCTCGCGGAAATACTCGCGATCCGCCCGCGGCATGTCATCGGCATCGCCGAACTCCTGGATGAGGTCCTGCCAGGGACATTCGTTGAGCTGCCAGCGATAGAGCGCCTGCAGCGCGAGCTTGCGCGCCACCGAGCGCTGGCTGGAGAGCGTGCGGGCGGAGGGCTCGGACATCGGAGGCTCAGGATGAGAGGCGCGCCATGAGGCTCGCCATCTCGAGCGCCGCCGCCATGGCTTCTCCGCCCTTGTTGCCGGCGGTGGTGGCCGCGCGCTCGATGGCCTGCTCCACGGTCTCGACGGTGAGGACGCCGAAGATGATCGGCACACCGGTCTCGAGGCTCGCAAGCTGCAGTCCGCGCGCGCACTCACCCGCCACGTGCTCGAAATGCGGCGTATCTCCCCGGATGACACACCCGAGTGCGACGATGGCGTCATAACGCCCCGAGACTGCGAGCTTCCGGGCCGCAACCGGCAGCTCGAATGCGCCCGGCACGCGGGCAACAGCCAAGTCCTCGGCGGGGCCACCGCGCTCCAGCCAGGCCGCGGTCGCGCCCTTGAGGAGACTCGCGACGATGAAGTCGTTGAATCTCGCGGCGACGATGGCGACCCGGCGGCCGCGCGCGGTGAGCTCGCCTTCGAGGATGCGCAGTGCGCTCAAACGTCCTCTCCGACGTAGCTGTCGATCTCGAGACCGAAGGCGGCGATGCCGTGAATCTGCTTCGGTGCCGACAGCACCCGCATCCGCCGCACGCCAAGGTCCTTCAGTATCTGCGCGCCGACTCCAAACGTGCGCAACACCTCGCCGTCGC
>JBOIAQ010000180.1:0-3682 GCA_050739115.1 Steroidobacteraceae bacterium
TGCCGGGATAGCGCAGGTGTAGATGACGGTCAGAAACCGCCTGATTCTGAGGATTGCCTGCGGTTCTTGAGCTGACCGCCAAGGCGACGGAGGCCGCCGGGGCCGATTTCATCGGGTTCTTCCGATCCCCCTTTCTATCGTCTTCTTGGGTGCAACGGCGAAGCCGTCACGCGGTCTGACCGGCCGGCAGGCCGGGCAGAAGCCCCTGCACAGGGAATGAGTCTGCGTGGCGCCGGTGTGTGCGCCGACCGCGGTCGTGCCCGGTTCCGTTATGCTCAAAGTTGAGAGAAGCGAATAAGACGAAGGCCCGGGACGTTTGATTGGCGTCAGACCCCGGGCCCTCGGTGCTTAGCGCCTTCGGGGGCGGCTTTGCAGAGCCTTTATGCCTCGCCGCCCCGGCGCTGTCCAGTGCCGTTGCGGGAGGGGTCTTGGGGCTGCTCGAGGAGCCGGCGACCTATCGGCTCTACCACTGCCGCCGCTGCGGGATGCAAGTTTGCATCTGCGCGCAATGCGATTGCGGGAATCTCTACTGCCCGGGGGAGTGCGCCGAGCGGGCTCGCCGGGAGTCGGTGCGCCGCGCCGGCGCGCGCTACCAGCGCACCTTGCGTGGAGCGTGCCGACACGCCGAACGACAACGGCGCTATCGCGAGCGACAAAAGCGTGAAGTGACGCATCACCGCTTGGCCCTCACGAGCTCGCAGTGCAGCCTATCGGTGCACCCGATCACCGCGAGTGAGTCGATCGATGTTGACTACCAAGCCCCTGTCCAGCGTCCCATCCGCCTGCTGCAGACCCGCTGTGCGTTCTGCGGGGTGCCGTTGCCCGCCTTTGCCCGGCTTCATCCCTGGCGCTGGAGCGGATGAGAGCCGTACTGGGCGCGGCTCAAGGTTGCCACGATGATCTCGCGCGAACTGGAGGCCGAGATCCTGCGGCTCTACCGCGCTGAGCACTGGTGCATCGGCACCATCGCCCGGCAACTACACGTGCACCACGGCACCGTGCGGCGCGTGCTCAAGCAGGCGGGCATCCCTGCCGCAGCACAGTCCACACGGGGCTCGATGGCCGATGCCTTCGTGCCGTTCATCCAGGAGACCCTCGCCCATTACCCGAGCCTGCGTGCCAGTCGGCTGTATCACATGGTGCGCGAGCGCGGCTATCCGGGCCGGCCCAGTCACTTCCGCGCGATCGTGGCCCGCCACCGGCCGCGGCCGGTTGCCGAGGCGTATCTGCGGTTGCGCACCTTGCAGGCGGACCAGGGACAAGTGGACTGGGCGCACTTCGGCAAGCTCGCCGTGGGCAAAGCACTGCGGCCGCTGATGGCCTTCGTGATGGTGCTGTCGTACTCGCGGCACCTGTTCCTGCGCTTTTATCTGGGAGCTGCGATGAGCAGCTTCCTGGATGGACACGTGCGCGCCTTCACCTACTTCAATGGCGTTGTCCGTACCCTGCTCTATGACAATTTACGCTCGGCGGTGCTCGAGCGTGTGCACCTCGAGCGTGCCCCCGATGCGATCCGTTTCCATCCAACATTGTTGGAGCTGTCGGCCTGGTATCGGTTCGCACCTCGCCCGGTGGCCGTCGCGCGCGGTAACGAGAAGGGACGCGTCGAGCGAGCGATCCGGTTCGTACGCGAGGGCTTCTTCGCCGCGCGGCGCTTTACCGACCTGGACGATCTGAACGCCCAAGCGCTCGCCTGGTGCAGCGGGCAGGCCGCCGAGCGGCCATGCCCGGAGGATCGCAGTCGCACGGTGCGCGAATGCTTCCAGGCCGAGCGCGCTCACCTGCTGGCCTTGCCCGATGAGCCCTTCCCGGCCGAGGAGCGCGTGCTCGGGCGCACCCATAAGACCCCGTACGTGCGCTTTGATCTGAACGACTACTCCGTCCCCCATACTCATGTGCGTCGCACGCTCGAGGTGCTCGCCACCGTCCAGACGGTGCGTATCCTCGATGGCAGCACCGTCATCGCCACCCACCCCAGAAGCTTCGATCGGGACGAGCAGGTCGAGTTACCCGCTCACATCGAGGCGCTCGAGGCCGAAAAACGCGCCGGGCGTGCGCATCGCGCGATCGACAGGCTGCACTATGCCGCACCCAGCGCGCAGCAGTTCTTCCGCTTGGCCGCCTCGCGCGGCGCGCACATGGGCTCCCTCACCCGTGGTCTCATCGAGCTGCTCGATGCGCACGGGGCCGCCGCACTGGAAGCAGCCCTCGCCGCCGCACTGGGCGAAGACGCCACACATCTTGCCGCCGTGCGCCACTTCATCGACCTGCACCGCGCCCAACGCGGCCAGTCCCCACCGATCCCGGTCACCTTGCCCGATGACCCGCGCGTGCGCGCCCTGGCGGTCCGACCACACAACCTGGCCGACTACGAAAAACTCTCCCCGGAGATACCCGATGAACGCACAGACGCTCCCCCTGAGGCCGCCCTCGCCCAGCGCGGTGACGACGATGACAACAACCCCAGTGGCTACGGCAGCGGCGGCGAACCTGCCGCTCGATGAGCTCAAGCACCGCCTGCGGCGGCTGAACCTCTACGGGCTGCTCGCCCACGCCGAGCAGCTCGCCAGCGAGCCCTGGCTCGCCCGCGTGCTCGAGATCGAGGAGAGCGAGCGGCTGCGGCGCAGCTTCAAGCGCCGCATCGATAACGCTCGGCTCGGCACCTTCAAACCCATGGCTGACTTCAACTACGACTGGCCCAAAGAACTCGACCGCATCCTGCTCGATGAGCTCTTCAGCTTCGGCTTCCTCGAGCAGGCCGCCAACGTCGTGATCGTCGGCCCAAACGGTCTGGGCAAGACCATGATTGCGAAGAACCTGCTGCATCAAGCGGTGCTGCGCGGATGCAGCGCGCGCTTCACCGCCGCCTCCGACATGCTCCACGACCTGGCCGCCCAGGACAGCTCCATGGCACTGGCCCGGCGGCTGCGCCGCTACACCGCCCCGAGTCTGCTCTGCGTGGACGAGGTCGGCTACCTCGCCTACGACACGCGCTACGCGGACCTACTCTTTGAGGTCATCACCCGGCGCTATCAGCTGCGCCGCCCCCTCGTTCTCACTACCAACAAGGCCTTCGGTGCATGGAACGAAGTCTTCCCCAACGCCACCTGCGTGGTCGCGCTCGTCGATCGGCTCGTGCACCGCTCCGAAATCCTCCCGATCGATGGGGACAGCTACAGGCTCAAGGAAGCAAAGGAGCGTGCCGCGCGTGGGGCTGCCCAGCGCGCTGCCGCCAGGAAAACCCGCGCCGCGAGCCGATGACGATGGAACCGAACGACCTGCCGATCGTTTGCTTGCCGTTGGAACTCTCCGACGAGGCGGCCGCCACGCTCATCGACTTCCTCTATACGCTCACCGAAGCGCTCGAGCGCCACTACACCGGGCAGCTGCTGCGCTACCATCACCAGCACCACCCGACACCTTCTCCGGCACAGCCACCGATCACTGATCCAGCCGACGACGATCCGTTCTGAATCCCACTGCGCAGCTCCCCATCACTGCGCGACCGTAGCCGCCGGCAGCACCGACCCCAATCCAGACGAAATCCGCGCCTCATCCTCAAAATCGCGCGCTTCCGCGCCAGCGCCAACACGCAGGACTCAGATGCCCCGTGGGAGCGGGCTCGAGTGGTAACGTTTTGGGATTGCGCGCCCCGTGACGGCGCGCAGCGCGGGCGCGGGCG
>JBOIAQ010000181.1:0-3665 GCA_050739115.1 Steroidobacteraceae bacterium
CTCTTTTGGCCGTGGGCCAAAAGAGAGTGCGCCGAGTCCTGCGGCAACTCTTTGAGCCAGTAGGGCACTGGCGCAGACCACAAACAGTTACCTGGGGGGTGACGCAAAAGTTGAACTAACACATTCGCTGCTTCAACATTCTCTCGACAACGCGCGGCAACTGGCGCATAACGCACCGGACTCACCGGTGAAGCAATCACCAACGCTGACGACGTGCGTAACGCCGTAACCCAAAAGCCGTCGAGCACCCGGAAGCACGGCTGCGACCCCCCCTGGGGGTCGGGGTGCCGGCCGATGCACATACGAGCCATCCAAGGCTCCTTCCTCCTCCTATCGCCATCCCTTTTCCCCTGGTGAGCCTATGTGCGCCTACGCGTAAGCCGCTCGGGTGTGCGACCGTTTCACGGCCGACACCCGTAGCTCTCGGGCGCCCTCCTGATTCTGGCCGTTGGCAGGCCAGGGGGTATCAGGAGCTTCTTAGTGGGTCTTCCCCCACAAAACCGTCCGACGGGACGGGCACGGTGCAACACCGTCCGCTCTCCAAGAGCGGTTCGTCGGTATGTCTGGAAACAGCATCCGGCAAAGCAGGTAAACGCTCAAGTTATGCCGCGGAGTACTCCATGGACTCCACAAGCGCCCAGCAGATCGATGGGTATTGCGCCAGCAGAGGAGATCGATGATATGACGAGAGATCGCGGTGCCGGCCGCCAGAACTCCGGCGGCACTGGTGGGTGGAAAGCGTCCCTCGCCGCCGTACTGAAAGCACACAACGGCGCGCGACACGACGGGGCGGTGGCGAGCTTCGCCACCCAGGACAAGCGCGCCGATGTGTTGTACGCCGGCTTCAAGCGGCTGCACGAGCTCAATTTCCGCATGGAGGCAGTGACGAGCCTGCGCGGAAAGCACATCGATGCATTGGCCAAGGACTGGCATGCGCGGGGGTTCTCCGCTTCCACCTTGCATAATAATCTCTCGATCTTCCGCATGTTTGCGGAGTGGATCGGTAAGGCGGGTATGGTTCGAGGGGTCGACCATTATCTGGGGTCAGGGACGACCGCCCGCTCCTCGATCGCTCGCGAGGATAAGACCTGGTCCGGGCGCGACGTCAATGTCGCGGCGAAGCTCGAGCAGGTCCGCCAGAAGGATGAGCGCATCGCGCTACAGCTCCAATTGCAGCTCGCCTTCGGTCTCCGAGCCCGGGAGGCCATGCAGCTTCGGCCCCATCTTGCCGACAAGGGGACATACCTCAGCGTCACGCACGGCACGAAGGGCGGGCGAGACCGGGTCGAGCCAATCCGCACGTCGGAACAGCGCGCATTGCTGGAACTCGCCAAGACATTCTGTGCAACGCGGTCGTCGAGCACCAGCGACCCTCAGCGGAAACTATCGCAATGGAAAAATCATTACTACCACGTCGTGCGATCCTGCGGGATTACGCGCAAGGACGGGTTCACAAGCCATGGGCTCCGTCACGAGTATGCCAACGAGCGCTATCGAGATCTGACTGGATCTGATTCGCCGATCCGCGGCGGAGGCGCCGTGGATCGCGAGTCGGACCAAGCTGCCCGACAGGTTGTCGCGGAAGAGCTGGGACACAGCCGAGAGGGCGTCACTACCCACTACCTCGGCAGGTGAAAGGCAATCGTTCACAGCCGAAGGCGATCAGGATGACCCTCGGCACCGTACGTTCGAGCGAAGAAGCGTGACGGTGCGAAAGCGCTACGCTACGTCTCGCGCCGTGCGCGCGATGCGCCGAAGCAGCACCTCCGGGTCGATCGGCTTCGTGAGGTGTTCGTCGAATCCAGCCTCCAGGCTCTTCGTCCGATCACCCTCCTGCCCCCATCCCGTAACGGCGATCAACTGCACGTCCTTGGCCCATGGCTCTCCCCGAAGGCGCCGGGCGACCTCGTGTCCGGACATCCCGGGTAGCCCGATGTCGAGCAGCACGATATCCGGATGCAGCTCTTGCGCGATCTCGAGCGCCTGAATTCCATCATGGGCGACGGTGACTTGATAACCCGCGAGGCTGAGTACGTAGGAGAGCGAAGTCGCCGCATCGACATTATCATCGACGACGAGCACGCGAATACCGGAAGCGCCGAGCGCGGTCACCTTCTCAGGCGCCGCGACCGGCTCAGCGAGCGCCGGCTTCTCCTCTGCGCGAGGTAGGTGAACGATGAACTCGCTGCCCAATCCGTGTCCCGCGCTACGGGCCTCGATCTGTCCCCCATGGAGCCTCACGAGGTCTCTCGCGAATGATAGGCCGATTCCAAGCCCACCCGATGCTCGCGCGCCCGTCCGATCGGACTGAACGAAGGGTTCGAAAAGGGTCGGAAGCGCTTCGGGCGCGATGCCGATCCCGTCGTCCTTCACGCTGACGATCACTTCGTCGCCGGCCAGCCAGGCGGCTACCGTGATGTGCCCACCCTCTGGTGTGTACTTCGTCGCATTGTGAAGGAGATTCCCGACCATCTGCGCGAGGCGCACGTCATCGCCGCTCACGGAGAGCGGCTCAGCAGGTACGCTGACCGCAAGCTCCTGATGTGCGGCGTCGGCGAGCGGCCGCGTCGATGAAACGGCGCCCTGGATGACTTCGCGCAGGTCGAGCTGCTCGCGGCGAATCTCGAGCGTTCCTCGCGTGACGCGCGACACATCAAGAAGGTCATCGAGCAGGCGCGCCATGTGTGCGAGTTGCCGATCGATCATGTTTTTTGCATCGCTCGCCATCTGCAGCGGAACGCCCGGCTCGAGCAGCCGCGTCGCGTAGCGGATCGGCGCGAGCGGGTTGCGCAGCTCGTGGGCAAGGGTCGCGAGAAACGCATCCTTGCGCTGGTCGGCGAGGCGCTGCGCTTCCTCAGCGCGTTTGCGCGCGGTAATGTCCCGCGCGATCTTGGAGATGCCGATGATCCGGCCGGCGCGATCCAATATCGGGGACAGCCGAATGGAGACGGGAATGACCCGGCCATCCTTGGCTAGTCTGACGCTCTCATAGTGGTCCACGCGTTCGCCACTCGCGATGCGTTCCCGGAAAAGCGCTCCCTCCTCCCGTGCCTCCGGCGGGGTGACCTTGTCGATGGATTCCCCATACATCTCTTTGCTGGAGTAGCCGAGTAGGCAAGCTGCCCCGTCGTTCCAGGACGAGACGAAACCATCCGGGGTCATGCTGATGATGGCATCATCGGAGGACAGCACGACGGCTGCCAGTTGCGCGCGATCGCGCTCCGCCGCGCGCCGATCCGTAATATCCACAGCAACGCCCGCGACCAGCGCGACCGACCCGCTTGCCCCGCGGAGCGGCTGTCCACGGATCTCGAGCCAGGTTTGCCTTTCATCCTGGGTGCGGGTCAAGCGCAACTCGCACGTAAAGGCGCCCCCCGTTTTAAGCGCAGACTCGTACACCGCTCTTGCCCGCGACACGTCGGCGGGGTTGGCTGCAGCAATGGCTTGGGACACCGTGGTCCATCGAATGCCGAACACTTCGGCAGCATTCGACGAAAGATAAAGCTGACCGGTCCCGAGGTTGGCCTCCCAGGCGACCAAACCCGCGGACTCCAGCGCAAACTGCAGCCGCCGCTGTCCAGTGGTGACTTGTTCCACAAGGCGATTGCGGTCGACCTGTGCCTGCGCGAGCGCGCGCCGCTGATGCGCGCTGATCAGGCAAGCCT
>JBOIAQ010000182.1:0-3597 GCA_050739115.1 Steroidobacteraceae bacterium
ATCCTGACGGGCGACTTGCCTGATTTCACCTGCTTTGCCGGCACGATCATCCAGGAGGCGTATCGGACCCATGCGGATGTGAGTCGCGCCTGCGCGCGCAGCATCACCGGCCAGGCCAAGTGGCTGGAAGCCGAGATCCACGAAGCGATGCGCGCTCGCGGTATTCGCGGAAGCTGGACAGCGGAAGGCCTTGCGCAGCACATCCTGGCGGTGCTTCAAGGCGGCTTCATCCTGGCGAAAGCGGATGGAAGCGCTGCGGTCGCAGCCGAATGTCTCGATCATCTGCGCCGGTACATCGAGCTGTTGTTCGGCCAGGGACCCAGGCGTCGAACTGGCCGTCCCCCTTCCCAAAAGCGCTGACGGCGTAACCCTGAGAAAAGGAAGAGTCGGGCCCCCTGAGGGGCCGACTCGAGGGATATCCGCGGGAGGAGAGTCCGCGGTATCAAAAACTCGTATGTCACCGCCACGATGAAGAATCGTCCCACTGCTCCGTCCTGATGCATTGCGGCGTCATACGGGTAGATCTTGGTGCACGCTCCGTAAGTGCTGACATCCACCGTGTGCAGTCTGCCGCCGAACGGCGGCAGAAGGTCTGAAGAGCAAACCTACCTGTTCGTCACGCGGGGCAGCCGGACATGGCCAGGCCATATTCTCTAACCTTAAGGCAGAAGATGCTGGAGCGGCTCACCGACAAGAGCTTTCGATGGTTAAACGAACCCGTGCGGCATGCCGTTTATCACGCCTCACGGGTTCGTGTTCCAGGCCGTGCGCGCCGTTGCGTCTGCGAAGTCAAGCCGAGCAGAGATCAGGGCCATGCACAGGGGGGAGCGAAATGGCTTTATTGCCTGACCCGGCCGCGTACGAATCGATGCAAAAGCTGTTTGGCAGCATTCGCGGGCAAATTGGACTTCGGGCGCGTAGGTGCGACGTCTGAAACTGATTTACCCGTCCATTCCCCGATAGGCGTTGCCAGAAAGGCGTGGATGCTGCCCTCATCCGGCCCGCTGAGTACGATTGCCATGCCCGAGATTTGTCCGCGGTCGTTGATCTTGTTAGCCATGACTGCAAAGAGGTTTGGCTGGAAACAGCGTGTTGAGGTCGGTCGTCACGTTGTCCTGCCAGATGAAGGCATGGGACCAGTTGCCGTTGGAGTCATAGTTGCTTCCCACCACCTGGCCCTTGTCGTTGATGCCGGTGGCTAATCCGCCAAAATCTCCCGGCAGAAGGCTGATGCTTGTGAGTCTGCCATTCTGCCAGATCGCGCCAGACTGGGTTGTGCCGTCGGCGCTGCCGACTGCCCCAACAATTTGTCCCCGGTTGTTAATGCCATAAGCGATAGCGCCAGTCCCGAGGTCAGGAAGCACGGAGGCAGTGTCTTCTTTCCATGATACGGCTTTCCATGATACGGCGTGAAGCGCTGTGGTGCACGTTCCCGAGTAGCCTACGGCTTCGCCTTGATCGTTGATCCAATATGCGACCCCGTCTGGATTGTTATCCACCCTAGGAAGAGCGTGAACGTGGCCGTTTTCCCACAACACCGGCAGATCAGTCCTATTGTTGGTTGTGTTAACCGGGCACGTGGAATCCACGGTACCGTCTTCCGCGAATCCTACGATTTGTCCCCAGTTATTGATCGCGCTCGCCTGCCCGTTATTTCCACCGAGTGTCGGCAAAGCGCTCATTTTGCCGAGTGTCGGGCGAGTGCTGAATTTGACGGGTTGCCAAAGAAACGGGCGACACGTAAGGTGTGTACCGAAGCCGCAAACGTCTTCGCCGTTCGGATCCGGGGCAGCCGTTTCGGAATCGCCTACTATCTGCCCCCAGTCGTTGATCTCACCCCACATCATCCAACTGTTCAGTCCTCCGAGCGTGCCGAGGTCGGTCTTCACTCCGTCAGCATCTATCAGTGCGCGTCCACTTAGAAGTTGCCCACCCGTGAAATCCACCTGCGACGGTGCAAGCATCCCAGCCATGATCTCGGTCCAGCCTTGATCATTGAGGGACATCGCACAACCCAGATCGTCGTTCCCCTCACTGCCCAAGTCGGTAACGCTGTACCTGACGTGAGCGACCGCATCGCCGAAGCAGACCAGAGCCATCGTCGTAAGCAAAGGTAGCCAGAGATTCCGCGCGTGTTTAAGGGTATTCATATTTCCTCCCCCTGAACGTTTGAGAGCAAAAAGGCGAGCCTTGTGCCCTTGCACATGTCGGCGAATAGAGCGCTGAGCACTCGCTAGGGGCTGGATAAAGGTCGCAGCATGGGCTCCCCTATGGGTATAGTACCGACCGGTGGGTATGGTGTCAACTTCGCCTGGGCAAAGGGCTTGCTGCTGTCCATCGGGCGCGTATCCGAGGCTCTCTCGGCCGCTCTTGGCGCTCGAACCGGATCGAATTTGATCGGCAGGGCGCGGCAGTCGCGAACCGCGGGCGGTTAGCGGGCAAGGTTGAGCCCGGAGCCGACGCCGATCTCGAGAACACGCCCCTCGGCGGCGCCCATCACGCGCTCCCGGTAGGGCCCGAAATGCTCATTGCGCATCGCAAGGTCGGTGGGGCGCGTATGTCCGCTGTTTCGAGAATGAGCGACCGCTAAAGCTATTCGTCCGTTGAGTGTTGGCGGGGAAATGTGCCCTTCACAAAAATGTGCCGATCGACCCGCGATCCGGCGTTTTCTCGGGGGGCCGATATTCTGAAGGGCACATTTTTTGCGCCTTCCAGGCGCTTCAAAGGCTCTTGAGAAATGTGACAACGCCAGGGTCCTTGCGCCAGCGCTTGATGTTGGCATTGCCCGGCACGTCACACTTGGCGAGTGCTTTCGCTTTCATCTGAAGATCGACTTCGGCATAGACGTTGGTGGTATCGATCGATACGTGTCCTAACCAGCCACGGATGGTGTTGATATCAACCCCTTGCCGCAACAGGTGCGTGGCGCAAGAATGCCTCAAACAATGCGGCCCTATACGCTTGGATTTGATCGAAGGTTGTCCGCCCGCAGCACGTGCTGCAGTACGCTGCACTAGTTTGTAGATACCGGAACGAGTCAGGGATTCGTTGCGGCGGTTCAAGAAGACGCGTGCCTGCTCGGGACGATCTCGCGCAAAAGGCTCAAGCGCCTGAAGGGTTTCCGGCCAAAGGGGACAGACGCGATATTTGTTGCCTTTACCGAGGAGCTTGACCGCTGCCTTCTTGATCGCGCTCTTCAAGCAGTCAGGTGTCAGGATCTCGGGCACGCATCCCAGGTGCTCGAACATCCGCACGTGCGAGGCGATCCAGTCGGGCAGCTGCTGCGTCCAGGTCGCCTCCGCATAGGTGTACTTGCTCGCCCCCATCGAGGCGATGAAGATCTGCGCCCGCAGGATCTCGCCGGTCACGACGTTGATGACCGCCATGGTGGCACCGCTATAGTCGATGAAGAGCTTCTCCCCGGCCCGATGGGTCTGGCGCATCGAGCGGGCGAGGCTGTCGTGGAAGCGCTGGTAGTGCCAGCAAAACTGGCTGTACCGGTAGGCCCGCTCGCCCTGGGCGGCGTGGTACTCCTCCCACAGCAGCTGCAGCGTCACCCCTTTGCGCTTGAGCTCCTGATGCACGTACGCATAGTCG
>JBOIAQ010000183.1:0-3588 GCA_050739115.1 Steroidobacteraceae bacterium
GGCGGGGGCGTCGAGATCGAGAGCGCGCCTGGCAAAGGCACTCGATTCGTCCTACGGATCCCATTGGCGCCGGCGCTCGCGGCAGCGGGAGGTGTCCAAGAGCATGAGCTCCAAGCGAACTAGACTCCTCGTCGTCGAAGACGATCCCGGCCTGCAGCGCCAGCTCAAATGGGCTCTGGATGATTTCGAGGTCGACTGCGCGACGACGCGCGCGGAGGCGGTGAGTGCGCTGCGCCGGTTCGAGCCGGCGATCGTGCTGCAGGATCTCGGCTTGCCGCCGGATCCGGACGGCGTGGAGGAGGGCTTCGCCACCATCAGCGAGATCCTGAGTGTCGCGCCGCGCACCAAGATCATCGTCGTCACGGGGCGGGAGGGACGCGAGCACGCTTTGCGCGCCATTCGTCTGGGCGCGTACGACTTCTGCCAGAAGCCCGTCGATACTCAGATGCTCTCGCTCATCGTCGACCGGGCGCATCGGATCTACGAGCTCGAGGCCGAGAACCAGCGTCTCGCGGAGGCGCGCTCCTCGGAAGCGCTCGACGGTGTGATCGCTGCGAGCGAGTCGATGCTCAAAGTGTGCCGCCTCATTCAAAAGCTCGCTCCTACCCAGGCGACGGTGCTGCTGCTCGGGGAGAGCGGCACCGGCAAGGAGCGCCTTGCGCAGGCGCTTCACGGCCTGAGCGAGCGGGCGTCAAAGACTCTGGTCGCCATCAACTGCGCGGCAATTCCGGAGACGCTGCTCGAGAGCGAGCTCTTCGGCTACGAGCGCGGCGCCTTCACCGGCGCGGTCAAACGGACGGTCGGCAAGATCGAGACCGCCGACGGGGGCACGCTCTTTCTCGACGAGATTGGCGACATGCCACTCGCGCTGCAAGCGAAGCTGCTGCGCTTCCTGCAGGAGCGCTCGCTCGAGCGCATCGGAGGCCGCGAGCTGATTCAGGTCGACGTGCGTATCATCGCGGCCACCAACCAGGACTTGAAGGCGGCGATCGAGCAGAAAACGTTCCGTGAGGATCTCTTCTATCGCGTCAGTGAGGTCTCAGTCACCATTCCGCCGCTGCGCGAGCGGTGCTCGGATGCGCTGCTGATCGCTAACTACTTGCTACACCGGGCCTGCCGGCAAAACGGCAAGCCGCTCCTCAAGCTCTCGCCCGATGCAATCGCGGCCATCGAGAAATACCCTTGGCCGGGCAATGTGCGCGAGCTGGAAAACCGAGTGAACTCCGCGGCCATCATGGCCGAGGGGAAGCTGGTCACCGCGGCGGACCTCAATCTGCAGTCGCCGGCGGCGTCCGAAGCGGAAATCCTGTCGCTACGCGACGCTCGCCAGCGCGCCGAGACCATGGCCATTCAGCGGGCTTTGGCGATCGCAGGTGGCAACATCTCAAAGGCGGCCGAACTCCTAGGGGTGACTCGGCCGACGCTTTACGACTTATTGGAGCGGAACTCAACGCCTGGGGCGAAGTAACTCAAATAAAGACGCCCGCGGCGTTGCGGGCGTCTTCATATCAAGCCCTTGGCTGGACTGTTGTCAGGCGTTTCTTCGCCTGCGCCGCGACCAGGCAACGCCGATCAGCCCGAGGGCGAGCAGTGCGAGTGTTGCGGGCTCCGGGACAGCCGTCGTACCGGAAGTCGCGAGGCCTTCAAATCCAGGGTTGGCTGGAGAATTGAAGCTGTCCCCTCCCGTATAGGTACCCCCAATTGCGTACGCGAACCATTGCAAGCTGGTGGGGCAGCAGCGCTCGTGTCGAGTATGGTGAAGCCGTTCAGCGTATCGCCGGGCAAAATTCCGTTAGTGGAAAAATCGATCCAATTATTGTTATAGACGGTGCTGGACCCGCCATATCCGCTGTTGTTCCACGTCGGCCATGTGGTCGCGCTCCAGGCCGATGATGGAGATCCTGAGATGGTTCCGTCCTGGGCCAGGACCCCAAAGAAGTAGATGTCGTTGGTATTGCCGAGATTGTCCGTCACGGAAAAATTCAATGTCCAATCGTCGGCGCTGCCGCTGGTCGTAAAGGTCACAATGGGGGCGGCTTGGGCAACGAAGCCCGCGAACGCAAACGCGATTGCCGCCAGAAACTGGTACCGGAATTTCATTCGCCCCCCTCTTGGGATCTCGGTTACGGGTTTTCTTGGTCTCCCCCCTCAGGGCTGATGGAGCCAATGCTGTCATTCAAGGCTTCACACGCAATGAATGAGCCGAAGGTCCTCTTTCCTATTATTTTCAGCGGATTGCAGCAATCCGAGGCGTCAACGCGGTAAATATTCGGTGAACCCGTGGGGTGCTTTCCGCTATCTGCAGAGTACGGCGCGGAAGTGCTTGGAGAGCGGGTAGAGCCAGATGTCCTTGAGCGGCAGGGCGTGCTGGTGGGTCACGTCGAGCTTGCCGCGCCCTGTGGTCTCACCGACGTGGATCCAGTTGGCCGCCTTGTAGCAGGTGCCCCGATGGCGTGGGGTCTCGACGAAGGTTTCGAGCAGGACGGGGCGGTAACCGTAGCGCTGCTGCCACTCGTGGGGAAGTTGCCGGGCGATGAGGGAGAGGATCTTCGAGGCGAGGCCCTTGGATTGGATCCACGGCAGCACGAGGAAGCGCGCGTTGTTGATCACCAGCTGCAGATTGCGACGTCGCTGGGGCTCATCCCACCCGATGAAGCGCTCGCGCGCAGCGAGCTTCCAGGCACTCGCCCCGAAGCTGATCAACGCCAGGCGTTGCTCAGCGGCGAAGATCTCGTAGCGCATCTGGCTGCCGGAGAGTGGGGTGTAGCCCAGGTAGTGATAGCGGGCGATGTATTCATTCCACAGCCGGGCTGCGGCGGGAGTGTTGATCGGCAGCACCCTCAGGGGCGGCAGCTCGTGTACCGGGCGGAGAAGGGGTGACTGCGGATCGGAGGCGCTCGTGAGCGGCACGGGCGGGCGGCGCCCGTTCTTCGGATTCTGCGAGGGCGGCAGGCGGATCAAACCGTCCGCCTGCATGCGCAGCAGCGCGACCCGACAGCCCATCGCTTTCAGCGCTCCGTTCGGTTGCCGCCACTGAAGCAGCTCGCAGACCTTGCGTGAGAGTGGGGTACGCTTGAGAGTCGGATGCTGCTCGATCAGCTCGCGGATCGCTGTCAAGTCCTCGGCACTGAAGGGCCGTCCGCAATACACCCTCACGAGGTGTCCACCGTGGTGTGCGCCGTTTTACTTGGGGCATTCTCCCGCAGGCAGCGACGCATCTGCGCCAGACGCTGCGCGTCCATGCTCCAGGGCAGATACGGCCTTAAGTCCCTCGGGGCGCGGTTGCCCGCGATCGCGCAGGCATTGAGGTAGTCGGTCAGCCAAGTGCGCGGATTGATCTGCCAGCACTTCATGCTCGCAAGCAGGCTGAACATCATCGCGGCGAGCTGCCCGGACCACTCGCTCCCGGAGCCGTAGAAGTTCTTTCTGCCGACGACCGCCATCCGCAGCGCCCGCTCAGCCGCGTTATTGTCGGGGCGCACGTCGCGGTGGCGGATGAACTCCCTAAGGCCGGCCCAGTGTCGCTGCATGCTCTCGAGCACCTTTCTGGCCGGCTGCGCCAGCTGCGGGTCGGAAAGGGCGCGATGA
>JBOIAQ010000184.1:0-3577 GCA_050739115.1 Steroidobacteraceae bacterium
TCGCCGCAGCCGCCACGTGACGAACGGCGACCGGAAGGAGGTGACCCATTGCAACCAGAGAACCAGAACGATCACGTCACAAAACGCGGCGCGAAGATCTCTCACCGTGAAACCGCGACTGTACTACGAGCGTTCCAATGCGACCACGCAGAGGAACACGGACTCGTCATTCCGAACGACAAACAGATCGGGCCGCCGTGCTGCCAAAGGACGTGAGAACTCCGGGCAAGCGCACACCAACTTGTCAACCTGGAAGCTATATACTACGGCAATACAGACTGAGGTGCGTAGGCCGAGCAGTCTGCTGCACGCTTTCCTCTGTATGTGAGCTGCCCACGCTCGTGACCGTGATTTGCCAAGATTCCGACGACAGCTGGAAGATGGGCGAGTTATGTGATCCTGATAGTCTGCGATCACTGCTTTTGTCCTGCGAGCCATGAAGATACAACGCGGCTTAGCTGGGTGGTCTACGGAGGGCGGCAGTCGTGAGGCCTAAATATAGGAATCTGCGAAGGCATCTTTCAAAATCGGGGCTCATTAGAGTGGATCTAAACTTTGATGAGGTCGAGTCACTAATTGGTGCACACCTCCCGGCCCGCGCTCGTCAGACAAGCAGCTGGTGGACGGCCAAGAATAGATTTGGATTCCCCGGCTACCCGAGCGCCTGGCTGAGAGCTGGGTACGAAGTAAGCTCCGTCGGCATGGACGGTGCCTTGGTACGCTTCCGGAAGCGTACTGACGCACCTTTTCGAGCGAAAGTAGTAAGATATGCGCTTTTGTCCTTTGCGATATTTATCTTGATTGCCGCGCTTCTCTGGCTGGGTCCATGGGCGCTTGTCGGTGGATTGCATCTAATCGGGAGTGCGCAAGCGTCCGCAGAGAATGACGCGAGGACAACCCTGGTTGCATTGCTACTCGCATTGGGTGCCATGGGTACCTTCATATTTACTGCACGCAGCTACTTTCTGGGCAGAGAGTCTCACGTCACAGACCGCATTACGAATGCTGTATCCCAATTGGGGAATTCGTCGCCTGCGATACGACTGGGAGGAATTTATGCGCTAAGGCGCATCGCGCAAGATTCTCCGCGTGACGCTTCGGCCGTAGTGGCCATACTCTGCGCTTATGTAGTGGGAGAGAGCAGATCGCCGCTGAGCTCCTTGCGGCAGTTCCCGTCACTCGCACAGCGCTTCGCAACGCGTCCTCTTCGGAAATCGGCTGACCCTGAATCAGGGCTGCTTAGCCTTCAACAACGTAAGGATATACAAACGGCAGCGAGTGTCGCCGCCAAGCTCAGCACGCGCCTCCCGCCCCTTTCCCTCCAGCTCGCGGGAGCGCGTTTGGATGGTGCATACATGTGGGGTATTGTTGCTCGTGAAGCGAGCCTTGATGGCACTTCAATGCGTCGCGCGTACCTTGCTAACGCGGATTGGCGGCAATCATGGATCCGATATGCTCAGCTGCAGGACGCATGGTTCACTGAGTCACTACTGCAAGGAGTCGATTTTTCACACTCTCAACTAAACGGAGCGAACTTCTCTGGAGCCCATCTTGAAGGTGCCATATTTCATGGCGCTGATCTAACAGGGGCTAACTTTGCCGGCGCATACCTTGCCGGCGCATACCTTGGCGACGCTGACCTCCGGCAAGCGAAAGGTCTGACCCGGCGTCAACTCAAAGACGCTATTTTGAATTCGCGAACCCAAATCCCCCGCAAGATGGGGTAAGGAAATCGTACGCGGTTTGACGATTCTTACAGGCCGTACGCTGATGCCACAGCAAAAGTCATGTGCGGAGAGTAGCATCCTCATTTCGGCAGAAGAGCTTGTTCACCAGGTGCGATGTGGGGCTTTTGCTGAAACGACGGGTACTGTCAGGCGCGCATGGATTGCGGTGCTGGGGCGACCTCGCGCTCGGGCTCTTGGCCGGGAGCCTTGCGCTCTATGCCGATCAGCAGTTGCTCATCGAGTACCGCCAGGATGCGGGTGAGTACCGGGATGGTCGGGATGTGCTCGCCGCTTTCCAGCTTGGAGATGAACGAATGCGAGGTGCCGGCGCGCTGGGCGACCTCCTGCTGGGTCAGGTCCAGCTCGTAGCGCCGCTCGCGGATGTGGGCGGCGATCCAGTTCTTCTCCCGCAGCGCCCGGATCGCCGCGTACTCCTCGCGGGCCACTCGATACTCCGGGCTGCGCCGGGCGCGGCTCCTCGCCGCCTGGGCCGCGGTCCGGCCTTGAGGGCTGAGGTCGCTGTCTGGAACGGTCACGGACACTAGTTTATCCATTTCGATAAGAAGATACAGGCCTGCTCGTGGGCGGCGCGTCTTTGCCGGCGGCCCGCGGCGGCCTGCGTCGGAGGGCATCCATCCGGCGCTTGAAGTCGGCCATCCGTTGCTTGGCCAGCTCGATGTCTGCGTGAGGGACCGCTTCGGTGTCCTTCTCCAGCGCGTGCAGGAGCACGACCAGGTTCTCCGAGCGCTGGTACAGGATGCGGTAGCGGGTGTCGGCGAACCGGATCCGGAGCTCGCGCAGCTCGCCGTCGATCTGCGAGGTGACCGGGAACGGCGGGGGCGGCGCCTCCGGCGGCTGGCCGTTCAAGTACTCCTCGACGAAGGCGTCGATCTTCGCGGCACGCCTGGGGGCCAGGGCTTGGATGAACTCGTCGACCGGCTCGGTGCCGTTCGCGTCGCGATAGTAAACAGCCTGAGTGCGTGGCACGTTCCGAGCATGCCATTCCGGTCTGACACTGGGGTGTCCGCCGCCGCTGGTCCCCAATCGGCGATCGCAGCGCGCGGCTGCTAGACCGCAGCGTCGCGGGGGTTTCTCGAACAGCAGCCTTCCCGGACCCTTTTTCCGTAAGTGTGGAGCCAAGTGTGGAGCCATGTTCGGCCGACACGTAGACACACAGAGACTCACTGAGCGTTTGGTAATGCCGTTTGACCTGGCATCCAGCCACAGTCAGACACGCCGGGCGACGGTCGAAATCCCTATGGCATGGAGGGGGTCAGGGGTTCGAATCCCCTCAGCTCCACCGAGTTCTGCAGCCCGGGGCTGTATCAAGACCCTACTGGTGGCCTTTCGCGCTATGGGGCCGGTGGCGACGACGGCGACGCGAGAGTCACGGACGGCCTAACGCAGACCAGATGCTTCCGGCGATGGTCGATATCCGGGAGCCGCCATTGAGAAGATGGCGAGTATGGAGAACCGGAGCCTGGGCCGCGGCCGGGTCAGCGTGCCGGTGGTCGGCCTGGGCACCTGGCAACGACTCGAGGCCGCCGCTGCCTCCGGCCAGCACCGCGAACTCCTCAACACTGCCGTCGCGGTTGGCATCCGGCTCATCGACACCTCACCGATGTACGGCGACGCCGAGCGCCTGCTGGCCGACGGACTCGGCGTCAAACGGGACCAGGTCATCATCGCCGACAAGGTCTGGACTCCATCGGCAGAGGAGGGCGTGGCGCAACTGGCCCGCGCGGTGGACTGGTACGGCGGCCGGGTCGACCTGATGCAGATCCATAACCTGGTGGCCTGGTCCGCGCACCTGCCGATGCTCGAGGCCGCCCGGGACCGGGGACTGGTCG
>JBOIAQ010000185.1:0-3424 GCA_050739115.1 Steroidobacteraceae bacterium
ATTCTGAATCTGCTCGCGAACGCCTCGGACGCAATGATCGACGTCGCCGATCGCCCGCGGGAGTTACTAATAAGAACGGCGCTGGACGAAGCCGATTTTGTGCGCATGACCGTGCGGGATACCGGAGTCGGTTTCAACCCTCAAGATGCGGAGAGACTCTTCACAGCGTTCTACACGACCAAGCGTAGCGGCATGGGGGTTGGGCTATCCGTGAGTCGCTCTATTATCGAGAGTCATCATGGCCGCCTATGGGCCGCATCAAATGATGGTCCCGGAGCCACTTTTTCATTCTCCATCCCGCGCGGGCCCGAGTCTCCGCCGCGTGCGCAAGAGCACACCAATACGCGGGGTCAGCTCTGGGGCCGCGCGCGCTGACGGAATGCGCGCGCCCGGATCGTGATGGTTGACGCCTGTTGCCGCGGGCGGCATCTCGAGGGATGGCTTCCCGCTAACCTGGCCGTAAGCGCTAAAGCTATCGTTTCTCTATCTATCAGCCGAACGTAAAGGAAAACGCCTCCACGCCCGGATCAAGAAACTCGATTTCGACCTCTCGATCAGTGATGGGAATCGGCTGTCGGATTAGCTGATACAGCCGTTGCTCAATAACCTTGCCGTTCCCGTGCTCGTCAACGTCCGTACCGTGCGCCGCGCCCGGTGCCCGTCCCTCGATTAGCACGCGAAATCGTACGGATGTTCCTGGCGCTACCGCTCCCATGACGAGATGAAGATCCCGCGCATGAAAGCGATAGACAATCCACCCGTTGGGCTTGTTCAGCACAATGGCCTGATTCTGCACCGTCCAATCACCGGAGAGCGCCCACTGATTGAGGGTCATGCGCGCAGGGAGCGCATAGACGCGCTCTTTGTTCAATACTGCACCCCCAGGAGACGCAAAGTTCTCCGTGCGGGCGTAGCCAACATAGTTTTCCGGAGACTTCAAATCGTTCCAATTTGCGGCAGCCTCCACACCCCCGGCATGGACCGAAACCAGTTGATGATCAATGCCGCGCCTTCCAGCCTCAGCCAGCAGCTGTTGAATGACCAATTCCGACCGCTCGTACTCGCCCTCGCCGAATTGATGGTGTCGAATATGGCCCTGCGCATCGATGAAATAGAGTGCCGGCCAATACTGGTTGCCAAACGCACCCCATATCGCGTGGTCGTTGTCGATCGCTATGGGATAATCAACCCCGATCTCCTTTGCGGCTCGGCGAACGTTATCGAGGTCCTTCTCGAACTCGAACTCGGGCGTGTGCACGCCGATCACTACCAATCCTTGATCCTTGTATTTCTCGGCCCACGCGTGAACGTAAGGAAATGAGCGTCGCCAATTGATGCAGGAATAGGTCCAGAAGTCGACGAGAACGACTTTCCCTCGCAAGCCGGCCACCGTCAGTGGCGGTGAGTTGAGCCACTCAGTCGCGCCTCGAAGAGAAGGGAGCTGACCCTCAATGGGTAGTCGGACCGACTCTGGCGACACCACGCCTTGTTCCCCCGCCGAGGTCCCCGACGGAAACCCGCAAAGCACGGCCGCCGCCATGACTGCCGCCGCGAACTGGCCGACATCGGTCATTTTCAGGTCACCCTCCTTTCATCAGCTCTATCACCGCCTCCGCAGATGCTCCCGCAGCTTCCTGCGGCAACTTCCGACCGGGGCCCTTGATGATTCGGTGCGCGTGTCTGCCCGAAAGCTTCCCCGCATAGGAGGTTCCGTCCGTGCGCGGTTGTGTCGGGACTCGCCCAGAAGCCGGATAACCGTCGCAGTGCGATGGCCCGACCCTCGCAGCTCAGGACCGTCAATCCCGGTGCGCTCTTCCTCGCCGAGTTCGGCTGCGAGTCCAGTCCCGCGTACGCGCGCAGTTGTCTCTGGAACGCATCCGGCCCGCAACTACCGGAAAGGAGTTGTCGCTTCATGATCGCGCTATCACACCAGACGCACCCGTGCGCGTCGATTGCACGATGGTGTCGACCAATACCGGCCACCGGCCGCAATTCGTCGGGCGCGTGAGCGGCGAGCTTGATGTGGAGGCGGGTCCCATGCGGATCCCTGCTAACTGAACGCATCGGCCAATACCATCGTGCAATCAATCCGCCTGCAGGCGTCGATACCATCGTCCAATGGCTTCCTCTCCACACTCTAGGTCTACTTCCCCCTGACATTCGTTCCGCCTTTTTCAGACGGAGTAAGTATGGCCAACGCAGAGAAATGTTCCACGTCTACGGCGGGGCACACGCCGTCCGCGGGTGAGCTGCCAGGCCCAGTTTTAAGTCGCTCCGGCCGCCTCACGTGTTTAGTGGTTATCGCGAGATCCGCAGAGGCGAGGCTGGACCGAAGGCACTTGGCATCAACACTTTGAGGAGCGTTTTTATGAGCAGATTCATTGGGAAGGTGGTAGTGATCACAGGTGGCAACAGCGGCATAGGCCTCGCGACTGCGCGGCAGTTTTCTGCGGAGGGCGCCCGTGTTGTGGTAACAGGCCGCGATCCAGCTACCCTGCAAGCCGCCGCGAAGCTGCTTGGGGCGCACGCACTGGCGGTACGGGCGGACGTCACGAAGGCCACCGACCTCGACGACTTAATGACCACGGTGCGAGAGAGCTGCGGTAAGATCGACGTGCTTTTCGTGAACGCGGGCGGAGCGAAGCTCGCCTCGGTCGCAGACACGACTGAAGAGCTCTTCGACGAGATTTCGGGCACGAACTTTCGTGGAGCTTATTTCACAGCGCAGAAGGCCCTGCCTCTTCTCAGTGATGGTGGCGCGATAATTTTCACATCCTCCTACTTCGACGAATTTGGTATGGCCGGCACCTCTGTCGTCTCCGCGACAAAGGCCGCGGTGCGTTCGCTGACAAGGACCCTGGCGAGCGAACTACTGCCGCGCAAAATCCGTGTCAACGCAATCAGCCCCGGCGTCATAACGACCCCCATCTTCGGCAGACTTGGTGTTTCGAAGGAGGTCGTTGAACAGATCGGCAGCTCGCTGCAGGAGAGGATCCCCTTCAGGCGGTTTGGCTCTCCCGAGGAGATCGCAATGGCTGTGGCGTTTCTCGCGTCTTCGGACGCCTCTTACATCACGGGCATCGAGCTTGCCGTCGATGGCGGGCTGACCCAGCTTTGAGTCTATTTCCGTCAGCTCCCAGCGCACCGACAGCGCCGCGCGCTGAACGAACACGTTCTGCGAACTACGACGATGCTGGACAGCGCGGGCCCTGAGGCCTGCGGCGGAGCACAAGCAACCTCCCCCAATTGCTCGTGCTTCGTGTTGCTCGCCGGCGGGCCGGGCTCGGCCCGCCGGTGCTTTTTCCCTGAGGATACTCACTGGCGCGGGGAATGACCTGCATGGCCGATCCACCGTCAGAATCGCCAAGAGATCCAACCCCATCATCGTGGAGTGCCTCGTCAATGTCGGCGCCTCCTTGAACAC
>JBOIAQ010000186.1:0-3390 GCA_050739115.1 Steroidobacteraceae bacterium
ACCCGGCGGTTGCGCATGCGAAAGGTCTGGTCCAGCAGAGGCACATACTTGAGCACCCGGCGATTGAGACCGGAATGGTCCACCTCCACGCCCCGCTCTGCCATCATTTCCTCGAGCTCTCGGTAGCCGATCGGATACGCCACATACCAACGCACGCCCCAGAGGGCGATCTCCCGCTCAAAGTGACCGCCCTCGAAGTCGATCACCGTCGGCCTCCGCACCGTCAGTCCGCCCACGATCATGTGCGCGGGCATGGAAGAGCGCACAGTATTGCGACAGAACCCTTCCAGCTCCTCCAAGAGTTCCTGGTCGAGCGGTTGATCGGCGGGTTGCTGCTCGTCATGGTCCCCACGCCGCGCCGGTGCCGGCCGATTGAAAGCCGGTGCACTCGGCGGGCGTTCATAGTCATCTCCATGCCTGGATCACACCAGGTTGATCACGACGTCGATATTGCCGCGCGTGGCCTTTGAGTAAGGACAGCCCTGGTGTGCTTCGTCCACCAGCGACTGGGCGACTTCGGGCGCGACCCCTGGCAGATTGACGTTGAGACGAACGCCAATGAAGTGGCCACCGTCTGCCAGCTTCAGGTCGACTTCGGCGTCGATGGCCAAGCCAGGTGGCAGAGCAATTTTCCTCTTGCGGGCGGCCAGGCCCATCGCACTTTCGAAACAGGCTGACCAGCCGGCGGCGAACAGCTGCTCCGGATTGGTGCCGTTACCCACGGCACCGGGGCTCGAAAGTTTCACGTCAAGGCGGCCGTCGGAACTGCGGGACGCGCCGCCGTCCCGCCCACCAGTAGTGTGGGTTTTAGCGACGTACAGTACTTTCCCGGTTTGTGGTGCAGTGCGTTCCATTGCAAGTGGGGTCATAGCGCGTTCCTTCGCGAGTTGGATCATGGCGGGGTCGTAACCAAGACGGTTCAGTGGTTCCGGTCAGTTTCAATCTAGGCCGCGACGGCGAGTCGATAACGCGCCGCCGGGACCTTGAGTGACAGGTTTGGAATGAGCCTCTGTCGGGCCGCCTCATAGGCCTGCCAATCGACGGCATCCGGAAGAGACGGGATGGTGACGAGCTCACCCCGATCGAGACCGACCAGAGCAGCGTCGACCATATCGTCCGCGCGCATCACCATTTCGCTCGGCAGATACTCGACCGAACGGCCGGCCGCGTGCCAGAAATTCGTGGCCATTGCGCCAGGCAGAACGGCCTGGATACGCACGTTCTTCTCGGCGAGCTCCTTGTGGAGCGACAGGCTCAAGGCCAGGACGAACGCCTTCGTTCCGCCATAGACGCCGTTCAGGATTTCGGGATAAATGGCGACAGCGGAAGCGATGTTGATGATCGTGCCGCCGCCACGGGCCGCGAATCCAGGAGCAATGGCATAGGTCAGCCGGGTAAGGGCGGTAACATTGAGCGCGATCATGTCGTCCATTTTGTCGATGTCGGACGCCAGCAGCGGCTCCATCGCCCCGACACCCGCATTGTTGACCAGCATTGTGATGCCGGGGCCCGTGCGCAGCAGCGTTTCGATCCGACCGAGATCCACCTTGTCCTGGAGATCGGCCAGGACGGCCTGGACGGCCCGACCGGTCTGGTCCCTGAGACGCCTGGACAAACGGTCAAGCTGCTCACCGTTACGTGCCACGAGGATCAAATCGTAGCCGCGGCGCGCCAGCCGGTCGGCATAGATCGCGCCAACGCCTGAGGACGCACCTGTCACGAGCGAGGTGCCTTTTGCCGAAGTAGACATCTTTCTTCTCCTGTTGTTCGTTGCGCCGGCAGCGCATACGTCTGGTTCCGATGGTGCGGTCTGTGCCGGTCAGTTCGCGGAGTTACGCTGAGGCCGGTCAAAGTGTGGCAACGTTGACTATCGCTTCGGCAAAGGCTTGCGGGGCTTCCTGAGGCAGATTGTGCCCGATGCCCCCTGTGATGAGCCGGTGCACATACTTACCCGAGAACCTCTTGCGATAGGCGTCCGGGGGCGGATGCGGTGCACCGTTGGCGTCACCTTCAAGGGTGATCGTCGGCACGGTAATGACCGGGCCTTCCGCAAGCCGCTTTTCCAAACCGTCGTATTTCCGCTCGCCGTCAGCCAGGCCAAGCCGCCAGCGGTAGTTATGAATCACGATGGCAACGTAGTCCGGGTTGTTGTACGAGGCCGCGGTGAGATCAAACGTGGCGTCGTTGAAGTTCCACTTCGGCGAAGCGATCCGCCAAATGAGCTTCCCGAAATCGGGCCGGTATTTCGTATAGCCGCGCACGCCGCGTTCGGTGGCAAAATAGTATTGGTACCACCATTGATACTCGGCCTCTGGCGGCAACGGCAGCTTGTTTGCCTGAGGGCTGCCGATCAGATAACCGCTCACAGCGACCAGGGCTCTGCAGCGCTCTGGCCAGAGTGCCGCGACGATGTCAGCCGTACGCGCTCCCCAGTCATAACCACCGAGGATCGCCTTCTCGATCTTGAGAGCATCCATCAAGGCGATGAGATCGACAGCAACTGCCGCTTGCTGGCCATTCCGGAACGTGGCGCTCGAAAGGAAGCGCGTCGTGCCGCAGCCGCGCACGTACGGGACGATCACCCGGTAGCCCGCCGATGCGAGCATCGGTGCGACCTCGACATAGCTGTGGATATCGTAGGGCCAGCCGTGCAGAAGAATGACGGCAGGACCCTCGGCAGGGCCAACTTCAGCGTATCCGTTGTTCAGGACGCCGGCATCGATCTGCTTCAGCGAGGCGAACGACGTGTGCGCCCCAGGCTTGACTGCCGGCAACACCGCTGGTTCGGTGTTAGCGGATTGCGCCGCCACGGAACCGATCGTGGCGAACGGCACCGCAGCCAGAGTCGCGGCTGCAGTACTCAAAAAACTGCGACGATGCTGGCCGGCTGTCTTGAGCGTCTTGATCTCGTCCATGATGGGTCTCCCTGTTTTGACCACGTGGCGGAAGGCGGCGCGCGCCGCATGCGCGCACCGCCCGTTTCAAACCGATTGACGTAGCGATCTGGACACCGCTCCGGGCTCGTTACTGAAGAGTTCCGGCTGATCCCAGGCCACGAAGTGACCGCCCTTACCGCCCGCGTCGAAATAGATCAGCTCGTGATAACTACGCTCGGAGCAGCTGCGCGGTCTGCGCTCGACCTCGCTGGGGAAAACCGTCACCGCGGCGGGGATGGAGATGTCGACGGCGTTGAAGTTGTGGGCGTTATTCTCCCAGTAGAGCCGGGCAGACGAGATCGCGGTATTGGTGAGCCAGTAAAGGGTGATGTCGTCGAGCATCTCGTCCTTGGCGAGGGATCGCTCGAGCTCGCCGCCACTGTAAGTCCATTGGGCGAATTTGGCGTAAATCCGGGCGGCTAAGCCGACCGGTGAATCCGACAGTCCATAGCCC
>JBOIAQ010000187.1:0-3280 GCA_050739115.1 Steroidobacteraceae bacterium
TAGTCCTGAAACTTGCAGCATTGGGCGGCAAGGAAATGGACCACACGGACAGGAACACGCTGCACCTGGTGAAACGCTTTCACCCGAGCAGCGAACTTGCCACGATCGGGGCTTAACGCGCCCCACAGGTTGTCAGCGCAAAGGCGCAAACGCTCGCGGCGCTATCCACGCCCCATGGGATCTCTCAGGAATCGGGGCCTCCGGCAAACCCGGGCAATTCAGGGCGGAATAATCGGGACCTCTCGAGTACGAGGTAATGTCAGCACGGCCATGTGACGAGGGTGAAGTCTCTCGTCGCGGCTGACCCGTAGTGTCCAGGAATTCCGTCGGCGGTGGTCAAGCGGCTTGGCGATGATAGTAGCTGAGCATTCCGCCGAGTCGCGCGCGCCGTTTAACGGAAGCGCTTGCAGGAAGTCCGTCGCCGTCAAGCACTCCCAGTGAGCCTTCAAGAACGTCGACCATCGGGTATGCTTGCCACGCTCGGGAGCGAGCTCGATTCCACCCTCTTTGAGGATACTGGCGATTGTGCCGCGTCCAACCTCATGTCCCAGATTGGCGAGTGCCCCTCGGATCCGAGTGTATCCCCACGAAGGATTTTCAAGCGCCATGCGTAGAATGAGATCGACGATCGTTTTCGTGAGGCGAGGCCGGCCTGGACCGCGCCGGTCGCTGAAGTTCCACTTGCACGCCACCAGCTCCCGATACCATCGCAATAACGTATCGGAGGTAACCAGTGTTTCAAGCTCATTCAATACTTTTCGCCCGAGCGCCCGGACTTTCCTGGCAAGTCGACGACGCTCGGCATCGGTGAACCGAAGGCGCCTCCCACCCAACCGTTCCTTGAGCACTCGGTTCTCTTCCTGAAGATACTCGATCACATCCAGCTGATGGCGGCCGATCCAGCCCGCAAACATTAGGATCAGAACTTTGAGGGGTGCATACGAGTGGGACATCGTGGTGGATTATATCGGACGACTCATGGGTCCACGCTGCCCAGCCGCATCTCCGGTGTCATTTGAATTTTGGACACTACGACCCGGCAACTGCGGCACCGAGCGGCAGATCGCCCATGACCTGCCGTCGAGTCACCGCCTCGCCTGACCCGACGGGTCCGGCATCCAACCCCAATGTTCTGAGCCGTCGGTGTCGCGGCGCGATCGCGACGTTTGCCTGCCTGTCGGCGCGTGACGTTCGGCTATTTCCCTATAGGTGTCCAGGTGTCCGCTGCGATCTTCCAGCCGTTCGGGGTCTTCACCAGCACGTAAAACCAGAGCGCGCGCTCGGTGAACGTTCTCTTGCGGCGAGAGATCGTCAAGGTTGCAGGTAGAACGAAAGACACGCGATCACCGCTTTTCGTGCTTTGGAAGTGGCGCGCAGCTCCCGCCGAGGCGCGCTGTTGCCCCGGTTTTATGAATGAGTCGATTGCTTTGGCCCAACGATGCTCGCCAGAAATGCCTGTCCACGTGAACGGCTCGAACTCGTCGGTAATTACCACGTCTTGGGTGAAGATTTCCTCGGGCAGCGGCGCCGTGCCGGCGTTATAGGCCGTGATCCATTCCCGGATGGGTTTCAGCATCGCGGCATCGGGCGCCAACGGCGCGCGGGCCCAAATAGGCGGGGCGAACATGGCTGAAAGCGCTGCCGCAACGAACATACGCCGGAGAGACACTTGTGAAGTACGGGCACCCGACGTGCTCGGTTCCCCGTCTGCACCGCTCGACAGCACGGGCACCATTGAGGCGCGGAGTACCCGAGGAATTCGTGTCATTTTTGCGTCTCCTGCGCGGGGCATCTACGGTACCGGGCGTGCGATCCGAAAGTCAATATCTGTTAACGGGCGTCGAGCATTGACCAGCGATCGGCATCCAACCAGGACCAGGCAACGACGTCGTAACCCTGCGAACTGATTCAGAACGCTCAGATACCTCACCCTAACCGATGTCTCCGAGAGAGACCGGGCGCATTGGGCGAAACGCTTCCTTCACTTTCTACGCTTGGTTAGCTTCCGCCGCCCCGGCAAAGCGCACGTTTTGAAGTCCCCGCCTCACACCGCGCGGCTCGCTTTACTGGCTCAATTGTTTCCGCGTGCACGTTTCATCCACCTCGTCCGTGAACCCGTCGCCGGGTTCGCCTCCACCGTGAGACTGTGGCGGGAGAATCGAGCGGTAAACGCTCTCGCACCTTGGACCGAGGCGCAACTCGAGCGGGGGGTGCTTGAAACGCTGCTGGAGATGTACCGAAATTTCGAGCGCGACCGAGCTGCCGTGTCGCCGGGACAATTTTACCAGATGCGGTACGAGGATCTCGTGCGGGACCCCCTTATAACGCTCGAGCGATGCTATCGGGAGATTGGGCTTGGGGAGTTCGCTGTCAGTCGTCCTCAGGTTGAGCGTTATCTCGCCGGTCTCCGCGGTTACCGGACGAACGAGTTTGCAGTTTCACCGGAGGGCACGGAGGCAATTCTCACCGCTTGGGGACCACTCTTCAGGGCGTGGGGATACGAGGTCTGGCCCGTCGATATATGCCTCAGCGGGGGCTTGAATGTTAAGCGTTGTCCGACGCCTGCCCCGTGGGCTGCGATATCCGGTTGAGGCATGACATGACGGGTGGGCGTCGGACAACGCCCAAGGGAGGAAACCGCGGGAAGAGAAGGCGCGCCTCAGTCAGGGTGATGCGCTATGGGGATTTGAAGAGGCGCGATGGCGGGGATCGTGCAGCGTATGTGCAGTGCCGAGGGAGATGGGTTGACTTGACGCTTGCAGCGACACGCGGATGCGGCCTCGGGTGCAACCTTGCGGCGATCCTCGTGGCGGGCAGGCGCGAGCGGGACAACGGGTCGGCGTGCCAGCATGCACAGGGCGTGCGCCGGCCGGGGTGGACGAGGCTGTAGGGCGTTAAGGAGGAGCATGGCGAGCTCGGCGGTGCGCGGATCGGCGGCTGCGGCGGCAGCGTGCAAAGGACGATCATGGGCGCTCCACAATGGCGACAGAGGAAAGTGTGCGAAGCGTCGGGGTTGACTTCGGTCTTGCCGCTCGAGTAGGAACGGCTCGCGTTGTTACTGGAGCGCGAAGCGCTACATCGAGAAAACAATCGCATGACGCGGCTGCTGCAGCTTGCGTAGCTGAAGTACCGCGGATCCGCGCCAATCAAAGCATTTTGTGTCACTTTAGCGGTCTGAAATATTTCGCTGGCATCGAAGGCCAAGGCGGGGGAACCGCTGACCCGTATAGCTCCTGGAGAGGGAGGCGCTTGACAACATAGGGGCCTGAACCTATGCTGC
>JBOIAQ010000188.1:0-3243 GCA_050739115.1 Steroidobacteraceae bacterium
ACTCGACGACCCTCCCTTCTGATCCACCGCCGACCGTGCCGCCGTCACGATCACTTACACCGCGTGTCCATCACAGTCCGTGAAAACCAGTCCCTCAAATACCCTGACCGCTCTCAGTAGGCGGCATGGCGGCGCTTGCGCGCAAGACGGGACTATCCCGGGAGACGCTGTACCGCACGCTTTCTGCGCGCGGCAATCCGCGCCTCGACACGCTTGCGGCGATCCTGAAGGCCTTTGGTCTGCGCCTGACGGTGCAGGCGAGGAGCGGCCGCAGGGCCGGTCGGCGCCTCGCGTCCGCGCACGCCTGAGCGGCGGCGTTCGCGGCCGAGAGCTGCCGTATTGGCGTTCGACATGCCTGGGCGCCCCAACACGGGGAACACCTTCGCCCGCTTCCCGCTTGCGATTCTCTCGAAGGCATGCACCGGAGGGAGCGCGCCATGTCCGAAGCGGCTGCGAGCGCCGACCATTCACGCACGGCGTGGGGAAAACCACCGTGGGAGCTCGCGGTCATGCAGCACCCGTGCGACATTGTATTATCGAGCCCGCCTTTGCTCACCGGAAGTAGCCCGTCGGCGCCGTTGGTCGTGGGCGATGACGCATCACCGCTTGCGAGTTTTGGTCCGTTGACGGATCACCTCACCTGATGCAGTCTTTGGGTCCGGGATGGTTATGAGCGGAGTTGATGAAGTAGATCACATACATACGCTTCGCGCGGGCGCTGCCGACGTGCAGGAGCCTCTGGAGGTATTCCGTGCGGCTGCCACGAATTCCATGGGCGCGGCACGCTCAAGCACAAGGCTGATAGAGCCGATCCCCCCGGCGGGAACGCAACCGAAGCCGGCTGAACCGATTGCTCTTTTGTAAGCCATTAATTACTTGAGCGGCGCACCTTCGGTACCCCCTCCACCGACGTACTTCCTGATTGCTTCGATGGAAAAGTCCGCCCCGTGGACCAGAGCTTCTTTGAAGAGAAGGAGCGTCGCCCACCGCTATCCGGTAAATTGCTCTCCAGGTCTGCGACGCCATCGCTGAATCGCACACCGGTGATGATTTTCGCCAGGTAGCGGAACCTCCCGAGGCGGCAACGTCCCCGCTGTTGGGGGGCGGTCACGGTCGGTCTTTGGGACGATTTCCGAGAAACTGGTAGGTCGTCTCTTCAAGCCAGTCTAACGGCGAGAATAAAAGACACACGAGCTGTGTACGACGCCTGAACAACAGGACCGGTATGGACATCACTTCACAGCCCGGATCTCCGCGGATCGCAGCCAAAGACAGCGAGAGTCCGAAGAAAAGCAGCGCACCGAGTTTGGCCGTGTCGTTGCCGAGCAGGAAAACCACTGCAGCCGGGAGGACGGCCAGGACGGCGCCGACCCAGCGATTGAGACGCCGCAGGTACCGGACCACGAGAAGGTGCATGGCACTATAAAGCACGACGAAACTCGTCACAATCGTGACCAGGGCGAGCGCCAGTTCCCAACTCGCCGATCGAACGTTTATGGCCACCACGTACAAACACCACAGACCGAGCAAGCCGCGCAGTATGCGCCCGATAGGGGGCGCAATCCTCACCCAGTCTCTTGATCCATTGGCGGTTGACGATGCGATCATGGGTTCCTCCTCCGATCGAGGTTAGCCACAGCAGCTCGTGCCGGTATCGCCACCGGCACGCGCCATCTGAATGGGGGGGCACGGCAGCGAGCCATAGGAGCAGAACACGCAGCAATCTCCGGGCTTTGGCTTCAGCATCGTGCCGCAGGCCGTGCACTCGAAGTAGTAGATGCAGGCGTCGGTGGGCATAGTCTGCGTGTGGCGCGCGCCACAGGATGGGCAGGTCAACTCGCACATCGTCAGAGGCACGGTGGATTGGTCCGCGGAGGTCATCGGGAGGCGCTCGTCCGAGCGGGATCGGTCAACATCGCGCGCACTTTGGCCGCGAACACCCGCGCATCGAGGTGCGGGAACCTCTGATCGTGCGGGAGCCCGCCAAGCTGGTCCATCAGAAAGACCGGCTTCGGCGGTGCCGCGCCGTTCCACGCCGCCTCGGGCGGATAGATGAGCCAGGTATCCCAGGCATAGACCCAGCGCTTGCCGTTCCAGTATCCGAGCACGTGGGACATCTGCCGGCCGAAGTCACCCGTCGGATTCCAGTAGAGCTTCGGTGTCGATGACTTCAGCAGCGCCGCCGCGCCCGAAATGTTCTTGGCCTCACCGCCGATGACGGGCTCGAATATCACATACACCTTCACATGTGCGTCCTTCGGCAGTCTCGAGAGCAGATCATCGCCCAGGTCCGCCAGACCGCGCAGGCATCCCGGGCAGATGGGGTCCACGAGGAACATCAGCCTCACATCGCCGCGAGCGCGATTGAAGTCCCCGCGCAGTGGCTGATCGCCGGCCCCGAGGGCGGCATAGTGGATATTGGTGGTCGCAGCGGTACGCGTAACGCGATCGCAACCGGTGAGTAGCAGCATGCCGACGCTGGTGAGGACGGCAGGCAGGAGCTTCGGTGACATCGACCGCTCCTTCACCAGAACGAGGACGAGCGCGGCGCCAAGTAGGAGGCCGCATCGACGAGCACGACAATCAGCGCCCCGACCCATACCACCACGCGCAACCCCCTGCGGCTCCCGGCCGGACAGCTCGCAACCGCCACGGCCGGCTGCTTGCGATAGGCATACCAGAACGCGAGGCCGGACAGCACGAGCGTCACCGCGACCACGTAAGGCTGCAGAACGGCAAGCCTCGCGAGCATCACCGCGCCTGCCACCCCGAGGAGCGCCACCGCCCAGGGCGCGACGCAGCAGGCACCCAATGCGAGCGCCAGGGCGCTCAAGCCCACTGCACTCCCGGCGGCGCCGAGAGCTTTCGGCTTCTCACTCATCTCCAACCTCCCGACCTCGATGCTGTCACCCCTGTCACGAGGGTCGGCTCATACCTTAAACCCTGTAGTCGCTACAGACGCAAGCCGCTTGGCGGCGACAATGGACGCGAGCGGGGCAGGCCCGCCGTGTTGCGCCCGCCATCCCCGGCGGATAGCCTGCCCCCGAACCCTGTAGCGACGACAGAGGCGCACTCATGGTTGGATCAGCGGTAAGGCACGGCGACTTTGCGATCGGAGCGCTCGCCGCCAAGAGCGGTGTCAAAGTAGAGACGATCCGCTATTACGAGAAAATCGGCATCATGCCGGAGCCGGCGCGCAGCGCCGCCGGCTATCGGCGCTACACCCTCGGCCATCTCAAGCGC
>JBOIAQ010000189.1:0-3238 GCA_050739115.1 Steroidobacteraceae bacterium
GATGTCGAGCGGGACCAGCGCATCGTTGATATCGTACTGAAATCCCGAGCCCTCGGTATTTCGGATATGAACCTGCTGATTCTGATCGATCCCGACCCCGGGCATTTGTGCGAGCACATCGGTGAGAACCGTGTTGTCGCCGGCTGGAAGATTGGTGATGTCCTCACTGCTGAGCCGATAGTCGTTGCTCACCCCGGGGGACAACTGCGGGCTCAGAATCCGGGTGGCCTGCACCGTCACCTGCGAAAGCGCCTGCGGCGCGAGCTGCGCAAGGGCGATGCCCGGGTAACCCAGGACGAGCGCACATGCTGCCAGCAGCCACTGCCCGCCAGGCCTACCCTGACCCGTGGACGTAGAGATCCCCGAAATTCCGATCGCTCGAGAAAAGGCCATCGCCAGTCTCCATCGGTAGCCGCTCAGTCAGCTTGACGACGGTGAGGTCCGTTTCCTCAGGTCGCGCTCACCGGAGCCGATGGCCGAAAGGGCCGGGGCGCAAGATGGGCGGCAATGGCGGGGAAGGTAGGAAGGGCCGTCAACGACAATTAGAACCCGGCAGTGACGACAATTAGATTCCGGCAGTTCTGAAGGGGTTCGAGGCGGTCAGACGGAGAGCGCAAGGCAGGCTCGGGGCAGGGATGCGCCGAGCAAGCCGCAGGAGGCCAAATCCTTCCGATGGCAGTGACTGCGGTGCGGAGTGACTGGCTTTCCGGTGGCACGGCCCTCCGAAGGTAGGGGGCGCGGGGGAAGGGTTGGTGGCCGTCGCTGAAGGGGGCGATGCGCAGGAGCGATCGGGGTGCTGGAGGCGGAAGTGCCCGGCGACCTCGCGGCCGCCGGGCAGCAGTGCAGCTCAGTCGCCCTGGCGGGCGGCGGCCATTTCCTCGCGGATGCTGCGATCCGCTCGGAACTCGAGGATGATCGCGCGGTGAACGAGACGGTCCACCACCGCCATCGTGGTCATCGGATTTCTGAAGATCTTGTCCCATTCGGAAAAGACCAAGTTCGACGTAATCAGCAAGCTCCTCTGCTGCTCGTAGCGGTGTGCAAAGAAGGTGAACAGGACCTCCATCTCCTCGGCCACCTGATGGACGTAACCGACGTCGTCCAACACGATGGCATCGTAGCGGTTGAGGCGATCGAGGAAAGCTGGCAGCTTCAAATCCCGCTTGGCCGCGATCAGCTGCGTGACCAAGCGGAACGTCGGCACAAACCAGACCTTCAGCTGATGCTGCTCGATCAGTGCGCGGGCGAGTGCTGTCACGAAGAATGACTTGCCGCGGCCCGGCAGCCCGAAACAGAGCAGATTGTCGCCTCGGCGCACGAAGTCGCCTGACATCAGTGTTGGAAGTTGTCGGCGCGCCTTCTCCGGCACCTTGCTTCGATCGAGCTGCATCAGAGAGATCCCCCGGGGGAGATCGGAGTCCTTCGAAAGGCGCTCGATCTTGCGCTGCAAACGCTCGCTCGCCTCCAGCTCCGCGAGCCTGTAGAGGAACCGCCGGTAGCCCCAGTTCTCGGCCTCCGCCTGGGTGATTGCCGTTTCGAACTCGCGCAGCATGCAGGTCATCCCCAGTGCTCGCAGCACGATCGGCAGCCCCTCGGCCTCGGCAAGGGCCGCGCTCATGGGTGCACCCCCAGCAGCCGATCATAGGCACTGAGCTGCGGAGTGAAGGGGGCGATCGCCATGGGTACCACCGCCGTGCCCGCCCCGGACAAAGCCGTCTGCACATGCTCGGGCAGGGGGAGCTCGCCCGTGCGCAGACACTCGGCGAGGATGGCGCTCACCGCCGCTTCTCCGCGCTCGGCGGCAAGCAGCAGGACCTGGAGGTAGCGGGCATCAGCGCGGCGTTCCTCGTGCGCCTTGAGTCGCTCATATGCCTGGCGAAACACAAGATCCGGAAAGAGCTGCTCCCGATAGACGCAGTGCCGAAACGCGCCGGGCTTGCGTACCAGGGAGTGCACCACGTGCCGATAGTCCACTCGTGGGGTTTTGCCGATCGCCCGCGGATGGCGCACGACAAAGTCACTGCCGCGGAATATGGCCACTTCGTTCTCGGTCACGCAAGCGCGCAGGATCGTCCCCACCAGCTGTGAGGGGACCGAATACGGCGCCTCCTTGATGCGCATCAGGCCGGCGCCGGAGACGCGCGCGTTCACCTCCTGAAACTCCGGGAAGCGTTGCGGTGGCAGCGCCTTCAGATGTGGCCGCTCCTCCTCGAGCTTGCCCTGCCGCAGCGCGTTTGCCCCGGTGCAGATCTTGGCGACGAATGCGGCGTAGTCCGCCTCGGTGCCAAAATCACGCGAGCCGCGCAGGATCAGGTGATTACGCAGCCGGCGCTTCAGGTGGGCGTGGGCGGACTCGACGTCCCCGTTCTGGTCCGGGCAGCGGACCTGGATCGTGCACGGCTGCGTCCCCAGATGCCTGCACAGGGCCAGGTACTCCTCGTTGAAACCTCGTTTGGCCTGGCCGCGCTTGAGGGTGTGAGTGGCGGTGGAGCTCTGGTCGGTCTGAAACTGCGGCGGTACCCCGCCGAGCGCCCACAGCGCCTCCTGGGCGCCGCGCTTGAGCGAGAGCACCGACTCCGACAGGCACGGTACCGCCCACTCCCAGTTCGAATACGGCAGCACCGCGTGGGTGAGTAAATGGTCAAACGCCGCCCCGGCGATCGTCACCCCAAGCTCCCGCGCATGCGTCCAATCGAACTGCATGCTCTGACCGGGCTCGCGCACCTGAGGGAAGAAGATCTCTCTGGCCGGCCCGTGCTTCATGCGCCACACCTGCACTCGCCGCTGGAACGTGCGCAACGATCCGCCGGCCTGGATAATCCACTGCGGGTGCTCGCCCAGCAGATGCTCGAAGAGCGCCTTGGCATCGAGTTCCGGGGTCTGCTCGAGCCAGCTCACCGATAGCGGCCACAGCCCAATCAGCGGGTCAGGCCGGGTCCGATAGTCCCGCGGTTCGCGCATCCCTCGGCGCTCTTCGGGACTGCGAGGGTCCTTGAGGTAATCCGCCGCGGTCTCGCGGCTCACGCCGGCGCGCAGGGCCGCGTCACTGACGTTGCCGCCGTTCTCTTGGAAGGTCTTCATGAGTTTTTGGTATTGCCGTTCGGTGATCATCCGGGCCTGCGCAAAAAGCCCGAACATTACCGTCCGCGCAGACCGGCAACGACCTCGGTCCGCCACCATGCTCAGTGATGGGTTCTAGTTGTCGCCGTGCCGGAATCTAGTTGACGCTGGGCGGAAG
>JBOIAQ010000190.1:0-3233 GCA_050739115.1 Steroidobacteraceae bacterium
GGCGCCGCGGCGCCTTGAGCGTGACGGGCGCGACCCGCACCGAGACGTTCGCGGTGCGCGCTTTGCGTTTGCCGTTGCTCGGGATATCCACCGTCAAATCGCCCAGCACCGGGACGGCACCGAGCGCTTCGAGGATACTGGCAAAACCCTCGCTCTCTTCGGGCACAAGGTCGCGATTGCTGCGCGCGCGGATGAGAAAGTGCGCGCGAAGTTCCGCCGCTTCCGTGATGAACTCAAAGAAGTCCGACTCCCGATCGGCCACCGTGATGACCTCAACTCCCGGCGGGGTGTGCTCGAGCGTTTCCTTGAGCGCCACGAGCCACTTGAAGCTCTCCTTCTGCTCAATCGGGGTGACCTGCAGGCGCTCGATCTTCTCCTGATACCCCTCCTCGGGAACCTCCTCGCGCGCCCAGACGCTTTGACTGAGCACCCCCAAGGGCACCCCCGCGGTCGTGAACGCCAACGCGTTGTGCATGATCAGCCCACGCTCGGTGGCGCTGTTGCTCTTGCCCACAGGACCGAGACCTTTGGTCTTCGAATGCTGCAGATAGGAGATGTATACCGTGTCCTGGACGCACAGCACTGGACCGCCTGCCGCCACCATGCGCTTGAGGGTCGCCTGCCGATGCGGCTTGAGAATCGCGCGCGGACTCGCCTTCGGGTTGTTGAACAGCCGATACGTCGCCTGCGTGCTCGCCCAATCCCCGCACGCCTCGTTGATCGGCGAGACCGGCGAGCGCGCCAATTGCTGCGCGCTGCTCAGCAGGCGTCGATCCAACCGTGCGTCGGACAAATCCGCACCGCTCAACTCCTCACTCAACCACTCCACCTCGTGCCCGCCGGCATCGACCACCTCCTGCACGTCAGTGTATTCCAGCCGCGATGCTCTCGGCACGCTGCCCCGCCGGTTTCGCCGCACTTCGCGACATCGACAACCCTATCAGGTGCAGAATTTTGTGTCCAGCACTTTCTGTACGCCTCGCATCGCCCGTGGCTGAGGGGTCAAGATGTGTGCAATAGTTAGGTCATAGACGGTACGGTCAATGTCCTCATTGGCCGTCGGTCCGATGGGACCGTCGTAGCAATACTCCTACACACGCAAAAGCGGATCGTCGAGGGGCCGGGACCGACTCTTCGCCTTCCGTACGGGCCGGAGCTCCGCGACGGGCTTGCCAGCCCGGGCGATCACGATCCGCTCCCCACGCTCTACGCGGGCAATAAGGCGCGAAAGCCGGGTTTTGGCGTCATGGATATTGACGGGTTTCCCGCTCATCCGCCTAGGTTAGCTAAGTATGCTGTGCTGAACTAACCAAGCCGCTCGACTGTACTGCAAATTTCATGACCTCGCCGGCCGGCACCCGTGTCACGCGCCCGGCGGCGGCACCGGCTTCTTTTGCAGGAAGTCCCCGGTGGGCAGAGCCACTACATGAAAGTAATTGCTCTCCGCCAGCGCTTCGTAAAGCGGCGGCGTGAAGAATCCCGAGATGCGCGAGGCGACGAGCGCGGTCGCCATCATCGGAATGACCATGCCGGTGCCGTTGGTCATCTCCATCACGATGACGAAGGATGTGATCGGCGATTGCGTCACCGCTGCCATATACCCCGTCATGCAAAGCGCGATCACGGCCGCCATCGGCGCCCAGGAAAAGGCGGCGTGCACCCACTGCGCGAGCCCCGCCCCGATCGACAGCGAAGGTGAGAAGAGCCCACCGGGAATGCCTGCGATGTAGCTCACCACCAGCGCGCCCCATTTGGTGATCGCGTAGCCCTCGCTCAATGGCTCGGAGCCCTCCAACAGGTGACGGGCCTGATCGTAGCCACTGCCCCAGGTCTCCCCGTGGGTGCCGACTCCGATGGCCGCAATGACGATCCCGATCAGCAGCGCAAAGAGCACGGGTTTGCGCGTGCGCAGCATGATCAGCCAGCCCGGCATCCAGATGCGCCACTTGAGCAGCGACAGATTGAAGGCCGCGCCGGCAAGCCCACAGAGGGCGGCCGACAGCACCACCGGCAGCACGAAGGCCCCGCCCAGGTTCTCCGGCACGTTGATCTGGCCGAAGTAGAGATAGTTGCCCGCGAGCGCAAGCGATGTGAGGCCTGAGAACACCACCGCCGTGATCATGATGCCGTTGGTGCGGCTCTCGAAATCGCGCGCCAGCTCCTCGATGGCGAAGATGATGCCGGCGAGTGGCGTATTGAACGCCGCCGAGAGTCCTGCCGCCGCGCCGGCGAGCAGCAGTCGCCGCTCGAGCTGCGCGTTGCGATGCGGATAGAAGCGTCGGGTTTCCGCCATGATCGCCGCGCCGATGTGCACCGTCGGCCCTTCGCGGCCGATCGTAAGACCACCCAGGAGACCCAACAGCGAGACGACGATTTTGCCGACGATCACGCGCAGGCCGAAGAGTCGGCGCATCAGCGTGTCTTCCTGTTGCGCCCCCGGCGCATGCAGCGCGGCGATGACCTGCGGAATGCCACTGCCCTCGCTTCCCGTGAACCAACGTCGGGTCAGAAATACCGCTAGGACGGTCATTGCGGGCGTGATCACGAAGGCGAGCCATGAGCGGCCCGCGATCATGCGGATAAAACCGTAGTAGGCGTCGTTGCTCCAATCGGTGTAGAGCACCGACACGAGGCCGACGAGCAGTGCCGCGCCCCAGGGCAATCCCACCTGCAAAAAGAGCCGCCGTGAGCGCGTGCTCACCTTGCGCCAATTGAACTCCTGAAATGACGCCCGACTGGGCGGCTCAATGTGGCTCCCGACTGACCCGTCAGACTCGTCTTGCGGCTCGGGTATGCGTTCCGCGGGCGGCGACTCCGCTGCCGCGCGCGGCGACTCCGCTGGGGAATCGGCTTCATCAGGCAGGCGATTGGGTCTTGAGCTTTCGGACACTTCCACTGCAGCCGCTGCGGGCAAGGCTCGCGTACGCGCACGCAGCGGAGCCAAACTCAGGCGAATTTCCAGATAGGGCGTGTTGGAATTCTACACTAGGCGGGCCCGGCTGGCCAGAGCGCCTCGCGCTCGGCTGAGCAGAGGTTCATGTACAGCTCATACCAGCGATCCGCGAGAGGATCGCCATCCCACAAGCGCAGCCCTCAGCCGAGGGCAACGGATCGGGTGATCGTCTCACGCAGTTCCGGCTGCATGACGAAATGACGGCGACTGACGAGATTGACGCCGGCTACAAAATCCGCGGGTCGATCGTCGTCGTACCGCAAGCGCAGCACTCGTGCGA
>JBOIAQ010000191.1:0-3218 GCA_050739115.1 Steroidobacteraceae bacterium
GCTTTACGCCCGCGGCGGCGGCAAGGGCTCCACGCAGATCGCCTTTCGATCCAATGATGCAGACCTCTTTGTCCGCGACCTCGACGCGCGCCGGGCGAGCGCGCGGAGATCATCACGGCGGTAGCCGCCACCATCGATCCGGATGCGTTCCTGCGCCGCCCTGGCAAACATCTGGACCATCGCCGGTGTGATGGTTTGCTGAGCTGACAACTCCATCGCGGCTGTCGCACGCTGAGCGTCGGCTTGCGCCTGGTCGCAGATAGCCTTCGGGCCGACGATGCGCTCCGCGACGAGGTTATCGAGCCTCTCAATTGGGATCGAACGGCCATTGCAGCGGGCCTCGCCCTGCCGCGCACTGATCGCGCAGGTGTGGCAGCGATACCGCCCTCCCTTTCCGGCCCTGAGCGTCGTGGCGCCGCCGCAGCCGGCACCGAAGCAGATGCTGGTAAGGTGGGTTGGGCCGCTCACGAGATGCGCCGGCGTGACCTTCGCATTGCGGACGCGCAGATGCTCCTGCACCGTCTCGAACGTCGCCTGATCGATCAGCGGCGGCACGTCGACAGTGACGATCTCGCTGTTGGGCTTGAGCGTCTTGTTCTTGGCGCGCTTGTTAATCTCATGCCTGACGACATGGGCCGGCCGCGCCAGGATGCGACGGACCGGGCCGACGTCCCAGCGCCCGCCGTCGCGGGTAAAGATGGGCCACTGGATGAGATAGGCCGCGATGTCACCGACACCCATCGGTCCGCTCATCCCGTCGCCCTCCAAGGCGAGCCCATAGATCAGCCGGATCGTGTCGGCATGCAGTGGGTCGATCACCCAATGGTGGGCGAGACTGAACCACGCCTCACACACAGAAATTCGGACAGTCCCTGATCGGGATGCTAAACCGGCTGAAGCTTAGCGCGCTGGGACGACCGAGGAGGCGTCGTTCGACAATGCCTGCGCCCCGGTCATCCGTTACCTACGGCCGCGAATCGCCCATAACAACCGCACCCCGTCCGGCCATCCAATGGCAACTCCGCTCGTCGACTCGCTGTTCAGACCTTCCTACCTCTTGCTTTGCTCCGCAATCTTCCTTATCTCCGCGACCACCTCTGGATTGGCAAGTGTCGATACATCGCCTGCGTCCTTCCCACTGGACAGCGCCGCGAGGACACGCCGCATGATCTTGCCCGAACGCGTCTTCGGCATATCGGGAACGATCCAGACCTTGCGCGGGCGAGCGATCGGGCTGATCTCCGTAATCACCGCGTTCGATATCCGTTCCTCGAGTTCGCGGCTGGCCTTGATCCCGGGCTTCAGCGCCACGTAGAGATCCGGCACGCGCCCCTTGATCTCGTCTGCGACCGGTACAACCGCCGCCTCCGCCACCTCCGGTACGGTCAGAGCTGCGGACTCAATTTCCTTGGTACCAAGCCTGTGTCCAGCGACATTGATCACATCGTCAATGCGACCCAGGATTCTATAGTAGCCATCCGGGGGCTGGACTGCACCGTCACCAGCAAAATATGGCCAGTCGCGCCAATCCTTGCTGCCTTTCTTCTTGTTGTAACGTTCGTAGTATTGACGAACGAACCGATCCGGATCCCCCCACACAGTCTGGAAAATTCCAGGCCAAGGGTTACGGATGCAAATATTGCCTGCCTTGTTGGCCCCGCGGGGGATCTCGTTGCCATCGTCGTCATAAATGACCGGGTAGATACCCGGCAGCGCTGGCCCCGCGCTGCCAGGTTTCATCGGATCAAGTGCCGGAACGGTGCTGCAAAGAAAGCCGCCGTTCTCGGTCTGCCACCACGTATCGACGATCACCGCGGTGCCCTTGCCAACGTGCTCATAGTACCACCGCCAGACCTCCGGCTCGATCGGCTCCCCCACTGTCGTCATGTGCTTGAAGTGAAAGTTGTACTTTTTGGGCTCGTCGGGGCCGGCGCGCCGCAGAGCTCGAACCGCGGTCGGCGAGGTATGAAAGATGTTCACACCAAGCTCCTCGGCGATCCGCCACGGCCGGCCAGGATCCGGATAGGTCGGCACGCCCTCGTAGATCACGCTCGACGCGGCCAGCGCAAGCGGCCCATAAACGATGTACGAATGCCCGGTAATCCAGCCAATATCGGCCATGCACCAGTAGACATCTTCGGGATGGATGTCCTGAATATATTTCGACGTCCACGCGACGTAGGCCAGATATCCACCCGTGGAATGTTGACACCCCTTGGGCTTGCCGGTCGTCCCGCTCGTGTACATCAGGAAGAGCGGTGCCTCCGACGGCATCTCCTCAGGCTCAATCCGCACCCCGCGATATTGCTTGAGCGCATCATTGACGATCACATCGCGCCCCTCGACGACCGGTTGGGGGCTTGAATATTTGCCGGGATAACGCTGCCAAATCAGCACCGTATCGACTTTGTGACCCTCCTTCGCCGCATCCCTGACGGCGATGTCCGCCTTCTCCTTTTGATCCTGCATGACGCCGGAGCGATTATAGCCGTCCACGGTGATCAGCACCCGGCTCCCGGAATCGATGATGCGATCCGCACACGCCTTGCCGCTGAACCCGCTGAACACCTGAGAGTGGATCACCCCGATCCGAGCGCAGGCCAGCATGGTGATCGGCAGTTCTGGCACCATCGGCATATGAAGAGTGACGCGGTCACCCGCTTTCAGCCCGCACATGTTGCGCAAGAGCGCAGCCATCTCGTTCACTCGTACGTAAAGTTCCTGGTAGGTCACATGTTGGACCGGTTCGTGCTCGAGTTCTGGCACGAAGTGGATTGCCGCCTTATTCCTGTACTTCGCCAAGTGCCGATCAACGCAGTTGTACGACACATTTATCATACCGCCCGTGAACCAGCGCCAGAACGGGGCGTTGCTCGTGTCGAGCGTCGTCTCCCAGTACTTGTACCAAGTGAGGAGATCCGCAAATTCCTTAAAACACTCGGGAAAATTCTGAACGTCGAAGCGCTTGAAGATGTCCCCATCCGTTAAGTTGGCCTGGGCGATGAAGCTCACAGCCGGTTGATAATAGTCCTCTTCCTGCCAGTGAACGGCGATCTCAGCTTCGGAAAGATCCGTCTTCTGTTCCATTTCTTCCTCCGTGAACCGTGCTCACTCTGCAGGAGGCGCCGCTACCAGACGCCCACTCCGGTTAACCGTGCCATATTCTCGCCATTCCTGACCTGATGCAATGAACCTCGTCAAGCCCCATGGGTTGGAGC
>JBOIAQ010000192.1:0-3157 GCA_050739115.1 Steroidobacteraceae bacterium
GGTGACGACTCACGTAGCCCGCGAAACGCGCTGGGGACTCTCGGTGATGAAGCCACCTACAAGCCGCTCGATCCGAGCAATACCAAAGTCCAGGTGCATTTGTCCGTCACTTGGCGCACGCTAGGGAGACTGGACTCGATAGCGGGCCCCGCCGCACGCGTCTCGCGTCCCGGATTGGCTCTACCACCCGGATTGCTGGGTGCAGCACCGTTGCCTAGAGGCTCTCGCCGCCGTGCAGCACGGGAAGAGTATCGCCGTGAAGACCACAGCCCCCATTCGCTTTGCCGGCTCCCAACTTGCGGAGTCACGGCACGTCTGTGCGTTCTTCAACAGCGACGACGAAGAGTATCGCGTGTTGCTGCCGTTCATTAAGGACGGGTTCGCGTGCAGTCACAAGGCAGTTCACATCATCAATCCCGACCAACGTGGCGACCATCAGCAGCGGCTGCAAGAGGCCGGAATAGATTTGGACAACGCTCAACGAAGCGGTCAACTCGAGATTCGGACCAACACGGAAGCATATCTCCGCGATGGCTGCTTCGATCCGAATGGGATGCTCGAGGTGTTCGAGCAGCTGGCTAGCGGCAATACGAAGGGCGGATTCCTCCTCAGTCGCATTGTCTGCCACATGGAGTGGGCCGTCGAGGGCGGGCCGTACATCGAGGATCTCATCGCATTCGAGTCGCGCGTCAACGAGGTGTGGTGCCGTCACGAGGACGCAGTCATCTGCACCTACAATTTGGCCAAATTTGGCGGAAGCACGGTGATCGACATCATGCGGACACATCCGATGGTCATCATCGGCGGCGTGCTTCAGCAGAATCCGTTCTTTGTACCACCGAGTGAGTTTCTGCCTGAGCTTCGGCAACGACCAGGCAGGCATACCGCGGCGCTCTAATATGGCAGCAGGGCATGCCTCCGAAGAGATCAAATCTCTTCAGCGCTGCATCAATGACCTGGTCAGCGTTCTTGCTCTTCCTGCGATGTGGACCGGTAGCGAGCCCTCTCAGCTCGTCCATACCCTGCTCGACGCGCTCCTCAGTATGCTCCACCTGGATTTCGCCTACGCTCGGGTGAAGGATCCCGATGGTGGGCCGCCGATGGAAATACTCCGGGTCGCTCAGTCACTAAACCTGCCTGCGCCGTCCCCCGAGATCGGCAAGCTGCTCAACCGCTGGATGGGAGATGACCCACGGAACTGGCCTCCCGTCGCACGCAACGCTCTTGGAAATGGCGAGATTTCCTGCGTGCCTTTGCGACTGGGACTGCACGATGAAGCCGGCGTGATCGTAGCAGGATCCTACCGAGAAGATTTTCCGCGACAGACGGAAAGCCTTCTCATGAGCGTTGCGGCGAATCAGGCCGCTATCGGTCTACAAGAGGCGCGGCTCCTGAGCGAGCAGAAACGGGCGGCAGCAGAACTCGATCAACGCGCCGCCGAGAGAACCAAAGAACTCGCCGCTGCGGTCGAGGAACTGCAGCTTCGGGTCGGTATGTTGCAGCACCTACCAGTGGCGGCCTGGACGGTCGAACCGGACGGGACGCCGGACATCGTGAATCAAAATTGGTTCGACTACACCGGTCAGACGCCCGAGCACATCAAGTCACATCCCGAGGCCTGGATGGCCACGATCCACCCGGAGGATCGGGAAAGAGCGTCGGCGAGCTACTGGAGCGGGATCCGTTCAGGACTCGGCTTTACGATGGAAGCGCGGTTTCTGCGAGCGCGCGACCACACATACCGCTGGCATCTAAATCGCGCGGTGCCGCTACGGGACGCGGAGGGCAATATCGTCAGATTTGTCGGCACGTCAACCGACGTCGAAGATCTGAAACAGTCCCAGGAGAACTTAGAGAGGGTCGAAGCAAGAACCCGCTCGATCATCGACACAGCATTGAATGCGGTTATCACTATCGATGCCCAAGGAACGATTGCGACCTGGAACAAGCAAGCGGAAGTTGTCTTCGGATGGACGGGTGTCGAAGCAATCGGTCGGCGCATGGCGGACATGATCATCCCGCAGGGCCAACGAATGGCTCACGAGCGTGGCCTGAGTCACTTCCTGACTACCGGCGATGGTCCCATTCTCCGAAGACGTCTCGAAGTCACGGCCATCCGCCGCAGCGGCGTTGAGTTCCCGATTGAATTGGAAATAGCGCCCATGAAATTCGGTCAGGATTGGGCCTTCAGCGCCTTCATCCGTGACATTACTGACTCCAGACTCGCCGCAGAAAAACTGCGGGAAAGCGAACTCCACCTGCGCCAGATGACCGAAACCATTCCGGAGATGCTCTGGAGCGCCACCGCGGAAGGTGCGATAGACTACTGCAACGCCCGCGTGCTTAGCTACGCCGGGTTGTCGGCCGAAGAAGTTCTGGGGAACGGCTGGACCAAGCTGCTTCATCCAGACGACATTGAGCGAACCGCTCAAATCTGGAAGTCCTGCATCGCAACCGGAGCCCCTTACCGAGTCGAGGTTCGTACCTTTCACGCGGTAGATCACACGTATCGATGGTGCGTCACGAGCGCCCTACCACTGTTGGATGGACAAGGACGCATCTTAAAATGGTACGGCACCGTTGTGGACATGCACGATTGGAAGCAGGCGCAGGAGGAGCTGCGCAAGACGCAAGCAGATCTCGCGTATATGACGCGCGTGACGACTATGGGCGCACTCACCGCATCGATTGCGCACGAAGTCAACCAGCCGCTGGCCGGCATCATCACCAATGCCACCACGTGCGTGCTCATGCTCGGAGCCGACCCTCCGAATGTCGACGGTGCACGTGAAACCGCGCGTCGCACGATTCGCGATGGCAACCGTGCCTCTGAGGTAATCACGCGCTTGCGCTCACTGTTTGCCAAGAGGGATATCGCTGCCGAACCGGTGGACCTCAACGAGGCCGCACGAGAGGTCATTGCCCTGTGTAGCAGTGACCTTCAGAGAAACAGCGTGCTCTTGCGATCAGAACTGGACAACGACCTTCCTCCTGTAGCTGGCGACCGCGTTCAGCTTCAGCAGGTCATTCTGAATCTGCTCGCGAACGCCTCGGACGCAATGATCGACGTCGCCGATCGCCCGCGGGAGTTACTAATAAGAACGGCGCTGGACGAAGCCGATTTTGTGCGCATGACCGTGCGGGATACCGGAATCGG
>JBOIAQ010000193.1:0-3134 GCA_050739115.1 Steroidobacteraceae bacterium
TAATGCAGGTTGACCGACTGCTCGACTTACACCACGCCTCGCGAATCGATCAAGTCGAGGCGGCTCTCGGGGCGCTCCACCGACGTCTCGAAGTTCGAGTCGCCTGATCGATTCGGCCGCGCGTTCAGCGCGACTCACTCACTCGACGCCCCTCGTCTCAATAGAGATGCCTGCATTATTGACAGCCATATCGATGCGGCCGAACTCGCTCACGACATCCTCGAACAGTTTCTGCACCTGATCTTCCTGGCTGACGTCGTTCTTGATGAGCGCACGACTGCGCCGCCTGTCGTGTAGATCATGCGCCGCACGTCCTGGGGAAAGGCGAAAAACGGGATGATCTATTGCAATCGGACGCGTTGTCACCGCGCATTGGACGGCACGACACCCGCAGAGCGTGCCCACGCACCGCCGCCCCCGCGCGCCAAACTCACCAGTTACTTGTGGGAGCGGCATTGCCGAGGCTTGTTCGAGGTGCCGGTCGCCGCTTGATATCAATTCGCACCCCACAGGTCCGCATTCCCGAGCGCGCGAGCGCGTATAGCTTCCGGCATGCTCGGATCAGCGAGCTACTCCAGATACACGGCGTCGATCCGCTCACCGTCGCTCACCAAACCGGAACATCGATTGCGATGATCGAACGGGCGTATATGCGATTCATTCCAGCGGCCCTGCAAGAGGAACTAGCTGCGATAAGGGGCGCATGAGCACACAAGAGGGCCGCTCTGTCACGGCAGTCATGGCCCATCTCTGGCCGCGAGACTACTATTGTTGATGGGGATCGAAATCCGCCTCTTTCTGGCGATCGACGCGTTTTCTCGATTTTCTGGCATGCCGCTTGCTTGTTCTGCAGATCTGTCTCATCAGCTCGCCAAACAACTTCTTGATTCCACTGCGGCTGCGTCTGGCTGCGATCGTGGGCCCATGTGGGCCGGTGTCACCGTCGGCTCCTGGCGGCGCTTCAGTAACCCGCGTCTCACCCCCAGAAGCAAGCGGTTTATCGTCCCCGCCAACAACTATAGCCTGCAGATCAAACCGATGGTGCCGAATTGACAAAGTTCGTGTGGGTTGTCTTGGCTTGCTTGCCTTGGGCCAGCGTTGCCATGGCGTCCTCGTCGATGGGTCTGCGTATCGAGAACCGGATCCCACGTTTCGTCGCTTTTTATCACGTGGCCGTCAATTCCCATCTCGATGAGCGTGCACGGTGGGCGCTCTGGCAGGAGGAGTACGGCATTGCCGCCGTACCGCCAACGGCGCAAGGCCAAGCTCTTGCGCGCAAACAACTGGACGCAGCATGGCCAAGGTACGCGAGCCTTGTACCGGAGTTACCGACAAAGGAGACTGAGGCCGTTCGTGCGGCGCGCCGAGCTTATTCGAGCGCCTTGAGCTTGCTCAGTGCAGAGCGTGGCACCGCGCCGGTTAAGCTTCTTTTGTTTGTCGGACAGTTCAGCGGCAATGAATTCACGGCTCCCCCGCATGCGCCGGGCGATGCGCCGATGATCGTGATGCCCGTAGAGACGCATGACATCAAATTCGCGCTGACGCAGGAATTCGTGCATGCAGTGCAGATGGACATCGACCACTTGCACAACGGATTTGCCGCTCCTCTTGGCGAAACTGTATTGACGGTAGGATTGGCGATGCGGGCCACGCAGGCCCTTCTGCCTGGAAGGCGGACCAGTCTCTACACTTGGCGGGACTCGGGCTGGTTAGCGCGATGCGACGCGCACAAACGAGAGATTCTTTCCGGCATGCTGCCGTATCTGGGACGATCGGATGAAGCCAACACTACACGTTTTACGTTCGGCACCGGTACTACCGGTTTGCCGAGTGAGGCGTACTGTGCGGGCTGGACTCTGGTCGGGAATTTATTACGGCATGGCTATACGTTTCGTTCGTTGGCGCGAATGAAAGAGAGACGAATGCCGATGTTTGTGCACGCAGCAATCACCGCTGCTCTTGATGCACACACCGCAAATTGATTGGCCCTCTCCCTAACAGGATATCCAAGTCGATTCGCTGATTGCCGCTGGAGTTGCCCTGCGTGCTAACAGTGGTCTGCAGAGGTGCATACGTTGCGCTCGCAAAGGTTTTGTCCTTGTCAGCAAAAGTCGCCTGCTGAATGTCGCAACAGCCAGCCAACTGTTCTCCTCCGCGCTCGCGCTTCAACAATTTGCGACTTGACACATTCCGACAGCGATTGAGACCCGGTTTCGCCATGTAAAGCGGCCAGCGTTACCGGGTCAGATGGCGAGCCCGGGCAGAACTTCGGCGTAGGAAGGGCTGTGCTCCGCAAAAACCCCATTCAACCGCGCTGAACGGCTCCGACGGCGGGCGTATGGCATGATGGGCAGATGGTGAGCCTCCTGTCCATTCTCGTCCGGCTGGCAGCCGACCTCGTCGGGTGGATCGGATTGGCGGTTCGTCCGCGCAAGTCCCTCGAGACGGAGATTCCGTTCCTGCGTCGACAGCTTGCGCTGTACATGGAAAGGGGAGTGCGGCCCCGACGGATTGATGCGGTGACGCGAGTGAGCCTGGCACTGCTGTCGCGGTTCTTCGAATGGCAGTCGTCGCTGGTGGTCGTGCGGCCGCAGACCTTGATTCGCTGGCACCGAGCCGGATTCGGGCTCATCTGGAGATGGAAGTCTCGGCCCGGACGACCGCAGATTCCGATCGAGTTGCGGCGGCTGATCCGACGGATGGCTACGGAGAATCCACTGTGGGGTCAGGAGCGGATCGCCAACGAGCTGTGGTTGAAACTGGGTCTTCGAGTCTCACCACGGACGGTGCGGAAATATCTCCCAAGAGCCCCAGCCGGCGGTCCGCGAGGTGACCCGCGCTGGTCGACGTTCCTCAAGAACCATGCGCAAGCATCGTGGCATGCGACTTCTTCGTTGCGGTAACGAGCACATTTCGGCTGCTGTACGTATTCGTGATGATTGAGCATCAGACCCGCCGGCTGATTCACTGCAACGTGACGGCGCATCCGAGTGCGAGCTGGACTCGGCAGCAATTGCGCGAAGCGGTCGGGTACGAGAACCGATACCGGTACCTCATTCACGATCGCGACAGCATTTTCGCGTGCGATCTCGACGAGTCTGTAGGTAAGCTCGGACTGCAAGTGCTGAAGACGC
>JBOIAQ010000194.1:0-3024 GCA_050739115.1 Steroidobacteraceae bacterium
GACTCTCGTCCGCTCGACCAGATCGGTCAACTTACGCGAGGGCCTGCGCTCTCCAAACCTCATTTAACGCGATCAAATTCTGGCGGTTCCGGCATCGGTTATCTTGCGCAGGGTCAGTCCCGCCGATGTCGACGGAAGAGATCGATGCAAAGATACAGGCCGCTCGCGCCGAGCGACGCGTCCGGTTGCAACAGGCCGCAGCAAAGGACTCCACGCCGGACGAGCGCGGAGACTGCGTGCGGCTCGTTCTCGACACCAACGTCACGACTCCCGGCTTGCTATGGCGCGGTCCGCCTCGGACGCCTTGGCCACGCTCACCGCACCCTCACCGCCGCAGACGTGACCGACGCCTGGATCTCACTACATCCGGATTCGTGGCTGACCGCGCAGACGCGAGATCCGACGGGCGTATGATCCGTATGATCCAGCGACAGGTGGCGCCGCTCGTATCCCGCCCTTGAATGGCCGAAAAGCCGCGCTGGAAATCTCTTTCGCCCGCCGAGCAGGAGCGTATCCGCGCGCGGCTACGGCGCTTGGTCGGCCGGCTCGAGCCCGAGCGCAGTCTCGTCCGCAGGTGGCACCTCTACGATATAGCTGTCATTCGGCTCGACGCCGTGAATTCACACAGTCGGCCATTTGCTGACGTTCGATCCGATGTCCCGGCCCTCCTGACAACGGACATTCAGCGATCGGGGCTTGCGGCGAGCCCAAGAGTGCGATCATCCATTGCCGGATAGGGGGCGCTCCAAGACGGCGACGATGGACTCCGACGCGCCCCCAGCTGCTCGAGGGCACGACAAGCTGCTTCAGTCGCCAGCCCTCCAGACCTTCTGTGTTCAAGGCTGTCGCGATGTCCGGCAGTCCCTGGCGAAAGATGCCCGCCTTGAATTCCAGGACGATTGACTTGTATTCATACTTCATTCAACACCCTCCATACAACAGATGCCGGGTATTGGTCCCTTGCCGCTGCCGAAACTTAACCCGCGGTCGCCGAAGGAGCGAAATTCGACTTTCATTGTAAGTCTCAGCGACTCGGGTGGGCTAATTTTGAGACAGACGCCCAGGTAGGGCATGACCAACCACTTTGAGCAGCTGATGCGCGAGCATGCGGGTCGGATAGCCAAGTCGCGCGGTGCTATGCCGCTGCGGGAGCGATCGACGACCTCGTCCAGGAGATCCTCGTGCGCCTCTGGTGCAGCCTGCCACGCTTCCGAGGGGAGGCGAAACTCGACTCGCGGTCAATTACCAACTGCTGGACTGAGACTCGCGTTCGCCTTATCAATTTCGCGTTGAAACCTCCTCGCTCGCCCGAGGTTCTGCCGGATATGGAACGGGACAAGCAGTGCCCAAATGACAGCCATCATTATAATGAACGGCGTTCCCTTCAACTGAGTCGTTCGCACAAAGGTCACGAGGATCACCACCACGGTTGCGGAGAAGACGAGTGGAAACCAGATCGCTACATGACGAAGATAGTCCCGCTCCCGCTCGAGTGCTGATCGGTACAACGTGGCCCAGGACGCCGCGTCTCCCTCAGTCGGCAATTGGGCTGGCGCTCGTCCATGACTCGACATGATCTCGTAAAACACGTATCCCCATCCAATGCAGATCAAGCATGCACTGACACGCGTGATGGGATTTGAGACCATGAAAACCAGTGCACCGAAGGCGCCGATGGCAATCAAGTGAGTCGGGCCTTGTATCCACGTGCGCACGCGGACGATTCTGTTCAGCTTTGAAGCCCGGCTGCGGACTTCGTCTAAAGACATGAAAGTGCTCTGGACCACCTGGGGCCCGAAGCGTCTCGTGTAGAGGGGTTTTTGCTCATCGCTCATCGCTGTCTCCCACCCTCCCTCAGGCCCTCCCCGGAGGGTCGCTGGCGCCCCAACTCCTAGCTAGGCTAACATGCGCCGGCGGACCTAGCTAGCGCGCGCCTTCGTCGGCGGCATCTGCGACGAGCCGGCGTCGCTGAGCGACAGCGTAGCAGTACACCGGGCACCGAACTGTGACATCGCGTGTTCCATCCCGCACGCGCATTCGCGCACCGGATGCGATCGGGCTAATTGATGGTGTTGGGTTGGTGGTGCCCTCGTGAGAGCGGCGCTGCGCGAGATGCCGGATCCCTTCTCCATCGATGACTTCGATCAAGGGCTTCGGGCTCGCGGCCTCGTGCTTGCTTACAAGCCGCTCATCAAGGCGATCACCGATCAGCTCACCGCCGGCAACATGACATGCGATCCCTCCTTGGGGCGCTACGGCCGCGCGGTGCGCCGATACCGCCCGGCGCCCACGATCAGCGCAGGCCTTCGAGGTCCGCGCTACGAGCGCGACCACTGGCGGCGTTTCCTCGTGCTCGCGGTCGGTACCGCATCGCGCGAGGCCGCCTTGCGTGAGCTTAGATGGGATCAGGTCGTGTTGAAGGACGAGCGGGACGGCGAGACGTGCGGCTTCATTCGATTGAATCCCGAAGGACGGCGGCAGACCAAGAAGCGCCGTGCGACTGTCCCGATCTGTCCCACCCTGGCTGCGGAGCTTCGCCGCTGGCAGCGCGACAGCGAGTACGTCGTGAGCTATTACGGCCGACGGCTCGCCTCACGCGAATTCTTCGTGAGCCTCTGCGAGGCGTCCCGAATCCAGGGGACGGCGCACGTCATCCGCCACACCGTGCGCACCTGGCTCGCCGAGATCGGGTGTGCCGGACGCCGAGGCGGATATCTTCATGGGCCACAAGACCGAGGGCTCAGCAACGGGCAAGCGCTACATCCACCGCCGGCCGGGGTACCTGAAGAGCGTTGCCGAGGGGATCGAGCTGCTATTCGATGCTCTGAATGAGCGCACCGCACGCGCCTTCGCCGGGCGCGAGCTCATCGATCAACCCGATCCCAACGACCCAAATGAGGCCAAGTACTTGCCAAGTACTTGCCAAGTTTTCGGAAATGGCCGAACGGAGCTTTGTAACTTGTTGAATTTGGAGCGGGAAACGAGACTCGAACTCGCGACCCCAACCTTGGCAAGGTTGTGCTC
>JBOIAQ010000195.1:0-2982 GCA_050739115.1 Steroidobacteraceae bacterium
TTCTGGGGTGGCGTATGATGCAGCTGACAGCGCAGATGCGGATCTTGGTGGCGGTGGAGGCAATTGATTTTCGCGCCGGCATCGATACCCTCGCGCGACTGTGCCAAGCGCGGCTGAACAGTGATCCGTTTGATGGCGGATTATTCGTGTTTCGCAACCGCCGCAATACCGCCATCAAGGCCCTATGCTATGACGGCCAGGGGTTCTGGCTTTTTCATAAGCGTCTATCGAGTCATCGCTTCCCGTACTGGCCGAAGAGCGCCAGTCAGGCGGCGAGCCTGCAGGCGCATGAGTTGCAAGTGCTGTTGATGGCCGGGGATCCGGGAGCGACGAAGGCGGCACCGGCCTGGCGCAGACTTCCGGCGGCACCGGCCCCCGAGCGCTACTGCCCTGCGCCGGTGTGATCCGCGGCGCGCCTGGATGCCGTGCGGCTCACGTGGTGTTCAACGCGCTGAGCGCCGCTGCATAATTCCACGGCATCCAGGCCTTCTCGTTTCCCGTCCAATCGGCGCGATGTTCCAGTAACGCGGTCAGATAGGCGAAGGCGTTGACTGCGTTCAGATGGCAGGTGTGAATGAGGCTCATGAACACGTCGCCGACGTGAGCGCCGGCCTGGGTGCGATAAAAGAGCGAGTTTTTGCGGCTCAAAATTGCCCGCTTGAGGGCTTGTTCGCACACATTATTGTCCAAAGGCGCGCCGCCGACCCTTAAAAACAACCCCAATCGCTCCCAATGCTTGATCAGATATTTGATCGCCTTGCCGAGACCGCAGTTCGGTTCGACCAAGCGCTGCTCGAACTGCTCGGTGCACCAGCGATGCAGCTCGCTCATCGGCCCCGCACTGTGTGCCTGATGGTAAGCCAGGCGCTCCTGGGTCGACAGTGCGTGTTCTTTGGCGTGGGCATCGTTCTTGTAGACCTCGCCGAGCAGCGTGAGCACCCGCGCACACGCGTCGGGAAACCTCGGGACCACATCGACCACGAGACGTCGCGCGTGGGCCAGGCAATGCGCGATAATGACTTGCAGGTTCTTCGGTAGGTTGCGCGAGAGCGCATCGCACATTTGGATGGGGGCCGGCAGCTGCGCGTCGCGGTGGGCCAGTACATCGGCGAGGTTCTCCCCGGCGTGCTGACGGCCGGTAAAGAACAGCGCGATCTTATGCTCCCCATTCAGTGCCACGATGCCGGTGGTGAAGATCCCGGTGCGTGGCTTGTCCTTGTTCGCGGGCACCACGACCGCGGCGGCCGCCTTCGTGGCGGCCATCAGCGCCAGGATCTTGGCGGGCGTGTCGTCATTGTGAATGATCTCGCCCTGAGCGGCGTGCTTGACGAACGCTGCGTGGATCGGTTCCACCTCCCGCGCCGCCGGCGCCACGATATCCCATTGCGTGGAGGCCGGCAGTGGCACACCCAGGTTGCCTTGTAAGCGTTCCTGTCGATATGAAGGCATACCGCTACCGTATCTGAGCGAGGCGATCATCGCCGCGGCCTTGGCATCGTACTTCTGGGTGCCCATCTGCGCCGGGGCGGGCGCGGTAAAGAGCTTGCCGCACAGATGGCAGCGCAGCTTCCCCAGTTCGTAAATGCACGCATGCAAGGGCGCCTGCCCGGTCACCCGCACCACTTCCGTGGGGGCGACGGGATAGACTTTGCCGTCCTCACACTCGGGACAAGCCGCCCCAGCGCGCAACTGCGGATGCGCGATGCTGACCCGCTCGGCACCCGGATAATCCTCCACACTATGCCGGCCGTGTCCGGGCTTGCGCGGCTTCACGGTGGGCGTCGCGGCGGATTCCCCGTCCCGTACAGCGCTGGCGACTGCGATGCTGCCGGTCTTGGGCTTCAGCACGTGGCGGGTCTTCTCCGAGGACGCACCGAATAGCCAGCGGCACAGTCGGCGGATCGTCGTGCGCTGACTCTCCAGCAGCCACATCACGTGCATGAATGTCTCCACCACCGCTTTGAGCAGCCGGTAATCGTCCGCCGGCAACAACCCTTCGATGCGCACCACCAGGGCCGTTAACTGCTCGCGACTCACGTTCACGGGCGTCACCTCGCTCTTCATACTGCAGCGACGTACCCCAGGCGCTCGCGAAAATTGCGCGCCAACGGATAGCCAAACACCTCTTTGATCGAGGTCGTGACGGCACGGGTCGGCGCATCGACCCCACGACCCTCAGTGCGCCCGAGCGAGATCCAGTTCGCCGCGCGGTAGCAGGTGCCGCGAAAGCGCTCACGATCGACGAACGTCTCCAGATAGTAAAGCGGATGTCCGTACACCTGCTGCCAGTCCGCCGACAGCCGCCTCATCACGCGCCCGAGCACGTGGGACGCTAAATGTTCGACCGTCACCCAGGGCAATATCAAAAATCTCGTGTTGTAGGCGATCAGCGCAATGTTCTTTAGCCGCGCCGCCGGGCTCCAGCCGATGTAGCGGTCGCGAATCCCCAGCCGCCGTGCCGCCGAACACCATGTCAGACAGGCAATCGGCTGACCTCGGGCGCTGACCACATACTTCAGATGCTCCCCGACGGTTCGCGCGTACCCCAAATAGTGGTGCTGGTGCATCAGGCTATTGAACAATCCCTCCTGCCCCGTACGACGCACTTGGTTGATTTGCAGCGGTTGCAACTCGGCGAGCCGAACCTGCAGAGGCTGTCTCTCGATCTCGACGAGGTGCGGAGCGCGGTGCACCGCCAGCGGATTATTCGGCACGAACGCGACCGGCGGTAGCGTGATCAACCCTGCGCGATGCATCCCCAGCATCAGGCCACGGCACACCATGTCGCACAGTACCCCATTGGGCTGCACCCAGTTCCATGCCAGGCACAATTGGCGCGACAGTTCGCGACGACTTGCCCGCGGATGCGCGGCGATCAGTTGCTGAATAAAAATCCGTTGCGCTGCGCTGACCGTGCGCTGTCGATATTTGAAGACCAATTCGTCCATGTCCGGCAGCGTAACAGCGTCGGAAATGGAACGC
>JBOIAQ010000196.1:0-2930 GCA_050739115.1 Steroidobacteraceae bacterium
CCGGGCCGTCGGCCGGCTCCGGGCTGTGGACTACGGGGATAACCGCGGGCCCCGCTAATCTCTCAGGCGGCTTCTGTTGTGATGGGTGCGACGATCCTGCTCGCACGCAATCTGTCCAGGTAATCGCCCCACTCCTGCATCATGGCGCGCCGCTCGGCAAGGCGCTGCGCCCGGTTGTAAGCGGCCCGGACTTTGTTTCGCTCGGCGTGTGCGAGCTGTAGCTCGATGAGGTCGGCGTTCACGCCGCGCTCATTGAGCAGCGTGCTGGCGATGCTGCGGAAGCCGTGCGCCGTCATCTGATCGCTCGAATACCCTAGCCTGCGCAGCGCACCGTTGAGCGTATTCTCACTCAGAGGCCGGCCGCCGCCGCCGATTGCTGGGAATACGAAACGCCCATTGCCAGTGATGGGCCGCAGCTCGCGGAGGATGGCTACAGCCTGCGCGGAGAGCGGCACGATATGCGCCTCGCCCATTTTCATGCGTTCCGCCGGAATCCTCCACTCAGCGTGCAGGCCATGCAATGAAAACTCCGACCACTCCGCAGCGCGGAGCTCGCCGGGGCGGACAAAGACATATGGCGCCAATTTCAACGCGGCTGCGGTTGTGGGTTGACCGTCATAGCCGTCAATGGCTCTCAGCAGCTCTCCGACTTTCGCGGGGTCTGTAATCGCCGCATAGTTCTTCGTGGTGCGAGCCGCCAATGCGCCCCGAAGGTCGGCACTGATGTCGCGAGTAGCGCGGCCCGTCGCAATCGCGTAGCGGAATACTCGGCCACACACCGCGCGCGTGCGGTGCGCCGTATCGGCGATGCCCTTCGCCTCGATTCGCTTCAATACCTGCAGCAGCTCCGGCGCCTCGATAGCAGCTATCGGGCGGTTTCCGAGATACGGGACCACCCAATTGTGGAGCTGATCGTGATCCCTCTGCCAGGTGCCGGCTGAGAGCGACCGCTTCTTGGTCATGAGCCACTCGTCCGCCAGAGCCACGAAGGTGTTGGCGCCAGCGCTGCGCTCGGCCTGGCGCCTGACGCTTGGATCGACGCCGTCGGCGACGAGCTTCCTGGCGTCATCGCGCTTCTCGCGCGCGCGTTTCAGCGACACATCGGGGTATGCGCCGAGAGTTAGGAGTTTCTCGACGCCACCGAGCCAATAGCGGAAGCGCCACAGGCGGCCGCCTGCTGGAGTGACGAGCAGGAATAGCCCCCGCTCGTCAAACAGCTTGTAGGGCTTCGCAGCGGGCTTTGCGGCCCTGATCCGGGCCTCGTTGAGAGTCGCCATAGTAGGGGTACCGATCCGCAAGATTGCGAGATACCCCTACCACATACCCCATCCTGTGCTACGCTGTCAATGGTCCGTTGCGGCCGTCCTTGGCACTTAAGTCACTGTATATTCTGGAGTTTGTGGACTTCGCTGGCGCTGGCTGGAAGTCCATGGAAGGGTAAATGGTGGAGCGGAAGGGGATCGAATCTTCAGCGCAAGTAGCTGATCGTAGAGCTCCCGTGCGATGCGGCAATCGAAAGTTGCCCCCGACTCTGCCCCTCGACACGACGCGCCTGAGCGCGCCGCGGCACGCCTGCCGGAAATAGCAAACGGACCAATCAGTGACATGCGTTGCGGATTTGCCTCTAGCATTGCCTGCATCGATCAACCGTGCTTCTTGGGCTCCGGATGGCTCGCTGGCGCCGCTAGCTCGTCCACCTTTGCGGCGACCGCCCGGCATGCGGCAATCAGATCCGCCACGATTCGCTCATCAACATCGAGGTCGCCTTCATATTCTCCCAGGTTGCGCAGGTCATGACACTTGGACAAAACGCGCCAAACCTCCGGCCCCAGCCCCAAGGTGTGCGGCAGCGCCTGAAAGACAATGTAGCGCTTGCTGGGCCGGTAGCCGTGCCAGCGAAGTGCCGCCAGTGACAAGGCATGCGCCGCGTTGTACGCCAGGTCGAAGCGGCTCTCCAGCGCATTGGCCGGATTCCGTGCGTCTTTCAGCCGCACCGACCCGGAGCGCTTCAGCCCGGCAAACTCCTCCGCGTCCGGCGGCTCTGCCGCGAGGGGCTTGCCCGGGCCGCTCAGATTCTCAAGCGGCGAGGCCATGCTCGCTGCCGATCAGCCAGATCTTCGGCTGCTCGAGGACTCGCTTCACGAAAACCTTACCGTCTCGGCGGCGACGGTCGAACTCGCCCCAAGAATAGACCGTCGGGTTGACCGTGCGACCCAGGCTCTTCGATGCTCCTTCCAGCGCCTCGAAGACCTCGCCGTAGCTCACGATGTCACTCACGACCATGAGATCGATATCGCTCCCCGCGGTCTGCGTCCCTTTGGCAATCGACCCGAAGACGAACGCAGCTCGCAGCCGTGGAGCCAGCGGAGCCAAGGCGCTCCGTAGCGTGTCGGCGATCCCGAAGGTCTTGACGACGAGACCGTGTAGCTCCTCGAAGACGGGCGATGCAGCGTTGGCCTGGTAATGCTTCTGATTCCCGCGACGTTGCACGGTGATCAATCCAGCCGCCGCCAATCGCGCGAGCTCGCGCTGCACGGCGCCCGTACCGGTCTGAGCGAGCGCAATAACCTCGTTGGCGTAGAAGCTCCGGCTGGGGTTTGCGAAGAGCACCCCCAAAACTCGCTGCTGAGCCTTGGTGAACAGCGCTCCGGCGAGACTCGCTGGGGCGCTCTCTACATCCATACCCATGTTGGGTATTATAGCACCCATATTGGGAATGATCACAAGCGCCTGTGTGCCGAAGCCCAGACTCGCAGCGCCCCTCGAGCGCCCGATGTTTGCCTCAGGCCTCGATGCGTGCGGCCATTCCCGTTTTGTCGCCCAGCGCCGCGCTTACTTGATGATCTCGAAGTCGCCAGCGCCCAAGGGCCGGGCGAAGTCGCCCCAGTTATCGCTCTTGCGCGAGTAGTCCACGAGCACGAGCACGAGGT
>JBOIAQ010000197.1:0-2922 GCA_050739115.1 Steroidobacteraceae bacterium
CATCGGGCTGGCCTTCCCGGGCACACCAGCCCACCGCGGCGCGACTTCCACCCCGTGACCGCCCGAAACCGGACATTTTCCAAAGGGGCTATGTCAGGAGGTCTGAACTAAGATCTGCCGCTCTTGGCAATCTCAATTGTATAATCAATCAAGCGTCCCAAGTCACGGGCTCGACGCGCTTGATTACGAGCCCCCAGCCGAAGGCGCCCGCGATCACGACGAGCGCTGCAAGAACGAAGGCAGCGTTGAACGAGCCAGTCTTGTCCACGATCCAGCCCGTGACGACAGGCCCGATGATCCCCGCGATGTTGGCGAGACAGTTCTGAATGCCGACCCAGCGTCCGGCCGCGCGAGGACCCGCAAGCGTTTGCGTAATGGGCCAGAGCGCGGTCATGAGCAGGAAGGTTGCACTGACGAAGAGGCTCGCGACGACGATGCGCGCATTTCCCGCTGCACACCCCGCGAGTCCTGCTGCACCTCCGATATGCGCGATCACCGACATCCCCTTCCGGACTCGGTTGAGTGAGTATCCCACTGCAATCAGCCGATCGCACAGCCAACCCGAGAGCACCGACGTAGCGGCGGCGACGGCGTAGACGGCGGCGAGAAGCTTCGACATCCCGATGAGCGAGAAGCCTCGCTCCGCGACGAGCCACAGCGGCATCCACGAGAGAACGAAGTAAAGCCCGATGAGCTGGCAGAAGTGCCCGAGCGTGGCGCCCCAGAGCGCTCTCTGAGAGAGGATCTCGCGATACGGCGGCGGGGAAAGCTGCTGGCGGGGTGCCGAGCGCCGCACGCTGCGCCCGTAAAGGCTCCACGGGACGAGCCACAGCAACGCCGCAGCGCCAAATAGAACGAACATGGGACGCCAGCCCAACGCGGCGATCAATGCTCCGCCTGCGAGCACGCCGACTGCAGGTCCCAGGGAGAGTCCCGCCTGCACGATGCTGTTCGCAAGACCCTGCTCGGCCGCAGGCACGCTCTCGGCAAACAGTTTTGACATTCCCGGGAAGGCCACCGCCTCACCGAGGCCCAGGAGCACGCGCAGACCGATCAGCGCCGCAAATCCGCCCGCAAGGCCGGTGAGTGCCGTGGCGAGCGACCAGAGCGCGAAACCGAGCGCGAGCGCGAGGAAGCCACCGAGCCGATCGACCGCCCAGCCGGCCGCGATCTGTGCGGGAACGTACGCGGCGAAGAAGGCAGAGGTGAGTAAACCGATCTGCAGGTTGGTTAAGTGCAGATCGCTCTTGATGAGCGGCGCGGCGGTTGCGAGATTGCCGCGATCGATGTAGTTGATGAAGATCGCCGCCGCGACCAGTATGGTGAGCGCCCAGCGCGAGCCCGCCGAGCGCGGAATCGCAACGGAAGCCTCAACCGTTGCCGACATCCCGCACCTCCCCCACGCGCACCCCCCCAATCGCCATCACTATTCTCGTTCCGAGGAGAGCATGATAGCTCGTCCGTGGACCTTGCCGTTCAGTGGCTCGCAAAGCGTGTGAGGTGGCTCCGTCGAACCCCCGAGGTCATTGCGTCACGTAAGGCTCGCTTACACCGTGAAGAAGCCGTTCAACAAGCTTGGGCCGTGTGATTCGCATTTAAGCTCCCGGGAGGTGGCACCGTGGGTCTGTATCAATCCGCGCCGCGCTCGGCCCTGACTCGCGGGTGCTGATTGAGGGTCCAGCGCCGCTACCGGCCGACTACGGAGGTAGGTAGCGTCGCTAGGTCCGCGCCGAAGCGGCCGTTCGTCGGCAGTCACGACCTCGGCGTCCTGAAGGCTGAGTTGCTTGTGGTTGAGCAGCATATCTACGGCCGTCTCGATTTGCTGCGCAGTGCGCTCATACACAACATCCAGCACCCTCCTGCGGAAAGAGCGCGGCACGAATCTCCTGCGAGGTATACCGAGCCCGCCCGACGAACCACGACCCTCGTGTTCGTCCCATTCGAGGGGTTGTCGGGAGCGGACGTTCGGATCACTCGGTCGCCCAGTCGAGCGCTAGCATTGCTTGCATTGGGCAGTCCGCAATGCTAGCATTGCTTTCATTAAGATTGGAGGCTGGCCATGGCGCAACTAATGGTACGAAACCTTCCTGACGAACTCGTTCTTGCGCTGAAGCAGCGCGCAGCAAGACGCAACCGCAGCGCTGAACAGGAGCATCGAGAGATCTTGAAGGCGGCACTGCAGGGTCCCCGGCGCAAGGCGCTGGCGGATGTGCTCGCTGGTATGCCCAACGTCGGTGAGGATAAGGATTTCGCTCGCAACCAGGCGGATCGCCGGAGCTGATATGTACCTCATCGATACGGATGTGATCAGCGAGGCTCGCAAACAGGAGAAAAGCAATCCCGGCGTCCGGGCGTTCTTCGAGCGTGCGAGAGAGGGCGCAGCGGAGCTCTATCTGTCGGTCGTGACGATCGGCGAGCTGCGCCAGGGTGTCGAACGAATCCGTTATCGGGGGGATAAACCACAGGCCCAGAGGCTGGAGCGGTGGCTTCTTCAACTTACCGCGGTATACACGGACAGGATCTTAGCGCTTGATGAGGAGACCGCCCATGTGTGGGGCAGGCTTCGTGTGCCGAATCCCGAGAACCCCCTGGACAAGCAAATTGCGGCGACAGCATTGATTCACGATCTCATCGTCGTCTCTCGCAATGCTGATCACTTCGCACCTACAGGCGTTCAAGTGCTCAACCCCTTCACATAGGGGCAACCCTATATAGACGCGGCGGTCACCCAACGGCCCAACTGCGGACGTCGATGGCGTCGCTCGGCCGCTCCGAAGCCGCCGTTCGCAGCTCCCAAGGCGGCGGGACCTCCCGCACTCGGGGGAAAGCGGCGCCGTTCACCTATTTCAACCGTTGCACCCCGCTCAGCTTCGCAAGATCCCGGTCAAAAGTTCCGAGCGGAAGGTGGCCTGCCTTGCGCGC
>JBOIAQ010000198.1:0-2863 GCA_050739115.1 Steroidobacteraceae bacterium
TCGCTCCTGCAGCGCTGGATTCTCGGAACGCATCATGGGGCGGTACAGCCGGGGCACTTGGATGACTATCTCGATGAGTTCGTCTTCCGCTTCAACCGCCGCAGCTCCCGCTCGCGCGGTCTGCTGTTCTACCGGCTCGTGCAGCAAGCCGTCGCCACAGACCCGGTGACTTACAATAATCTGATCCACCCGCTGCAGGTGGTGCGCATAATGGCTTAGTGGAGCTAGGCAGATACCCCTTACCGATACACAGTTCACTTTCACGACCACGCGGGACTCGGGACTGCGCTTCGAGAACGGCCAGTTCGTCATGGTCGGCCTGCATGTCGACAGCCGCCCGTTGCTGCGCGCGTACAGCATAGCCAGCGCCAATCACGAGGAGCACCTCGAATTCCTGAGCATCAAGGTGCCGGACGGCCCCCTCACCTCGCGCCTGCAGCATATCCGCGAGGGGGACCAGGTTCTGGTGAGTCGCAAGCCCACCGGCACGTTGGTACTGCACGACCTCAAGCCCGGCAAACGGCTGTATCTGCTCTCAACGGGCACCGGGGCCGCGCCTTTCATGAGCGTCATCAAGGATCCGGAAGCCTATGAGCGCTTCGAGCACGTGGTCTTCGTGCATGGCGTGCGCTGGGCGCGGGAGACCGCCGTGGTCAAGCATCGCATCGAGAGCCTGAAGGCGCACGAGCTCCTCGGCGAGTCCGTACGGGAGAAGCTGCATTACTACCCGACGGTCACACGCGAGCCGCATGCCAACCGCGGGCGCCTGACCATCCTGATCCAGTCCGGACGGCTCTCTTATGACCTCGGACTTCCGCCCCTTCATCCGGCAAGCGACCGGGTGATGGTGTGTGGCAGCCCGGCGATGCTCACCGACACGCGCGCGCTGCTCGAGGGGCGCGGGTTCGAGATCTCCGCCGGCATCGGCGAACCGGGCGATTACGTGATCGAGCGAGCCTTCGTCTCTAAGTAGATCGGGGGCTGCACTCAGCGCAGGCCACTAGGCAGTCGTCGCGCTCGAGCGCGCGGCGAAGAGCCACAGCGCCGCGCAGATCGCCACCGCGCCCGGCACGATCATCACCGCCGTCCCGAGTGAGAACAGATCCGAGAGCTTGCCGATGATGGAGGGCGAGAGAACATCGCCGAGGAGATGGATGACGAGGATGCTGAGTGCCACCGCCGAGGCCCGTTCCGTCGGGCTCACGAGATTGACGATGGCCGTGTTGATGGGGCCGGTGGACATGAAAAGGAGCAGCTCCGCGACGATGAGCGCGGGATAGAAAGCCGCCGGCGCACCCTCGGCGAGCGCCAGGTATACCGCCGGCACCGCGAGCAGCGTAATCCAACCCGACATCCACAGATACGCCTGCCGGGAGTATCGCAACCAATAGTCCCCGAGCCAGCCGCCGACGAACGTGCCGACGAATCCCGTCAGGACCACGATCTCCCCGAAGCCCGCCGAGGCCGTCTCGGCCGGTATGCCGCGCACCCGCTCGAGAAAGGTCGGCATCCAGAACGCCATACCGCCGAGCGCAAACGTGTAGGCGGCGTAGCCGAGCACGGTCAGCGTGTAGGGCGCCTGCCGCAGAAGGCGCAGGTACACCGCCCATGAGCGTTCCTCGGTACCGCTTCCGGCTTCGCGAGGGCGGCTCTCAGACTCCTCTTTCGCCCCACGCGGGGGATCGGGCAGCCGGAGAATCCATGCTGCGAGGATGATGCCCGGTATGCCGGCCACATAGAAGGCCGCATGCCAGCTGAAGTGCTGGCGCATGACACCGCCCACGATGTAACCGAGCGCCGCGCCCACGGGGATGGCCATGTTAAATACGGCGAACGCCCGACCTCGCGTGCTCCGCGGAAAGAAGTCAGCGAGGAGCGAAGGGGCGATGGTCCCATAGGCCGCTTCGCCGATTCCGACGACGGCGCGAGCGATCAGCAATTGCGCATAGCTGCGGGCCAGCCCGGAAAGTCCGGTCGCCAGACTCCAGAGAAAGACGCCGATGGCGATGGGACGCGGACGCGCGCCACGGTCGCCGAGCCACCCGAACAGCGGCGCGGCCAGCATGTAGACCACGAGGAAGCCGCTCATCAGCATGCCGAGCTCGAAATCGGTGGGGTGCATGGCGCGCTTGAGATCCGGCAGCAGCGCCGCGACCACGTAGCGGTCGAGATAGTTGAGCAGATTGATACCGGCCAGGATGGCGAGCGCCATGATGCCGGTGCGCTTACCCTGCTCCACTCGCACCGCCCTATACCACCTTCAGGCCGCCCTCAGGCCGAGCAGACTTTCAACCGCTCGAGGTGCTGACGCACCGCATCCCGAAAACCCTCGCTGCCCGTCACCGTGGCGCCTCCGGCGAGCACCAGGATGAAATCGCCCCGCGGCGTGCGGCTGACCTCGCGCACGTGGTTTATGTTGACGAGACAGGAGCGGCTGATGCGCAGCATGGGCTGCAACTGTAGTGTCTTTTCCGCCTGCTGCAAAGTGCTGCGCGCGTGAAAGGTCTCGCGGCCGACGAGGAGCTTGACATAGTTGCGATCGGCCTCGGCCAGGACGCCGGGCCGTATGTCCGCGGCCGCCGCGCCGCGCTCGATGCGCGGCTCGCATCCGTGCATGCGTGCGAACGCCCGGCCCAGGATGGCCGGGCCGGAGGGCCTGCCGTCATGGACGGCAGTGGCACTGCTCACGAAAACAGGCAACGCATTTAAACCCGCTCTACCCGATGAACGTCGAATTGGGTGTGCTTTCTCGAATCGTAACTGCTCACCCCCGTCCGCTCCCGCTGCTGTGAACGGGCGCTTGACAACGTAGCGATTTGATCCTACGCTGCCGCCCATCTTCTGCTGGGTATGGGTTAGGCGA
>JBOIAQ010000199.1:0-2842 GCA_050739115.1 Steroidobacteraceae bacterium
CGAAGAAGCTCTTACGGACCTGGGAGGTTCACACACAGCGGCTCATCGAGCTCAACGCACCCGAATAGCCCTCGCCAGCCGGGCGGAAATTACCCGGAAATCACCCCCGCGATGTGCGGAAAGTAAGGCGAGAGACGACAGAAGCGGATTGCTGGGGACGAATACCTCCTTTGAGGTTGGAAGATGAGGATGGGGATGAAAAGATCGCAGGCAGGCCGCAGCCGAGCGCTGCGGCCTGGGGATTGCCGGCGTGAAGACGCGTTTCGGTGGCAGAGATGGCCCTGCCGATGACTATTCAGGTTCCACCCCGGTATCGGGGCGACGCGCGCTAGGGAACCGGAGCGCGTCTGGGATGGTTCCTCCCTCTCGGGATGAGCGCTTTCAGGAACCTGCGCCCTGGGCAGCCGTGCGGGTACGGCATCGGCGAAGTAACGACTTCGCTCGATCTGGCGCTGATGCCCTGCGCCAGGCTAACCGATGTTCATTCACACCGACGCTCGTCCTGGAACAGTAATCTGACAGGCCGGCATCGCGCAAGTTCCAGCCTTCAGTTTACTTGTGTCAACCTGGATTGTTGCTGCAGCGCCGACCGTCACTGCGGTGTGCAGTGACGGCCTCCCTGTTGCGGAAACCGCTGCAGCAGTTCGCCAATATACTCCGGCGGCTCTCACTGGCGCAGTCTGGACTGACGCACGCGCATCGCATCACCGAGAAGGCGGCTGTTTCCCATCCTTCATCACGCGACTACAAGCGTCAGGATGAACGGCCACTGGCCAGCCTTCCCCTGTAAAGCTGTCCCTCGGCGATGTCGATTTCCTTGTAGATGCCGTTCAGCGCCGCGATACCCTGCGCCAGAACGATCGCAGCCTCAGGATCAGACGCCCGATCATCGATCGCCCGGTATGCGACGACGATGACCGACAACGCATCATTGAGCCGACCGAGAATCGCGAGCAAGTCAGGAAGACTTTTGGTGCGCGTGCGACGTGCTCTCTGGGATACTGCGCCACCCTCGCCTTTCATGAACGACCCGGACGAGCGAGTACGGTGACAGTTGCCACCGACGCGATCACCTCACCCCGTCGTGCGACCAGAATTGCGAGCGGCCATGTCGGACCTCCGGTAAGGGTCGGGTGGGTGGAGCGCTCGTCGGGTTGAACCACGGCGAGCGCCGCTTCTCGGTAACCAGAAGATACCCCGCCGGGGATGCCCTCGGGAATTGCAGGAACAGCTCAAATCGCTCCCCGCGCTCATTCCACTGCGGGCTGCGGAGCGCTCTTCAGCGCTCCTTGAACACGTATGTCAAGGGGCGGCTCGTGCCCAATCCGGCCGTGGCGAGTGACGGCTATTGGAGTCGTCCTTTCAATCTCGACCGGGTCCCTTTCCGCTCAGGCTCACGGCCGCACCGAGGTCGGGGACGAATCCTACTCCCAATTTTCTCTTAGCCCGGATGCACTCCCGTATGAAGAGACATTAACAGGAGATTAACGGGAATTTAGAAGCTTGACTCGCCGGGGCTGAGTGATACGTTGAGCGCTGGAATAACAGACCTGGGATGTAGGCCATGCGGCATCTGTTCTATTGGCAAGTCTCAGTTTTGCTACTGCTTACTGGAATGACGGCGGGCGCTCAAGTCCCCAGTTCGAGTCAGAATGTTCCGCCATCGGACAACTCGCCCGCAGCAAGCACGACACCACCGCAATCCAGCGGGACACCGGCCGCGCCCGAGACGCTGAAACCGGGAGTGACCATCACCGGCAAACCGCTACATGGCGAACGACCCCTGCCAAAGCTTTCGCCCGATGAATTCATGAAGTGCTACAGGATGTCGGCTGGATTTCCGGAACCTGGGTCTGGCAGCATCATGGCGTTCGTCATACCAATGAGCATGTGTGAACATCAACGCCAGTGGGAAGAGCATACCGTGATTGCGGAATGCCTTTATCCCGATCACGCGGAAACGCTACCCAGGATGGTTCAGGCCTGCACGGAGACACTCGGACACGATCTTGTGGCATCCGACGAGCGCTATTTTGTATTTGCGGCGCGCGCTCAAGCGTACTTCGCCAATGGCGATCCGCAGCATGCGGTCGCCGACTACAACGCGGCGATCAAACTGGATCCTCACGAAGCGAAGCTGTACTATGATCGCGGAGTCGTATTTGCGACGCAGTCGGACGCCGACGCGGCCTTGCGGGACCTCGATACGGCCATTGGTCTCGATGACAAACTCGTCCCCGCACTGTTCCTACGCGCCAAGCTCTACGCCGCACAACGTAATTTCAGCGGCGCGTTGGCGGATTACTCACAGGTGATCCGCTTGCAACCTAAAAACGCCCGATTCTGGAGCCAACGCGGATCGCTGTGCATTCGCCAGCGCAAGTATCAAAGTGCCATAAAAGACGAAACGCAGGCGATCCAACTGGAGCCGAAGCTGGCTCCAGCCTATTTTCTTCGCGCCGACGCGTTGGCAAGCGTGGGTAACCGCGCAGATGCTGTGAGCAATCTTCACACTGCGGTCGACCTCGATCCCTCGCTCGCCCATTACGTGACGATCACGGGCAAGACGGTTGTACTTAGGCTTCCGCCTCTATGAACGTCCGCTGTTCGGCGGTTTCGCAAGTTCAGTGACCGGTCGTTGCCGGATGTCAGCATCCCCCGCTACTTACCCCGTACCCGCACGGGCACTGCAGGAACTAGGTAAATCGCCTCCGCGCGCCCAGCGTCAACTAGATTCCGGCACGGCGACGATTAGAACCCAGCACTGAGCACGGTAGCGGGCTGATGTCGTTGCCGGTCTGCGCGGACGGGTATTGTTCGGGCTTTTTGCGCAGGCCCGGAT
>JBOIAQ010000200.1:0-2730 GCA_050739115.1 Steroidobacteraceae bacterium
GCTTTCGGATAGGAGGCTGAACTCGTCCGCCCCTTCCTTGAGCAGGTTGAACGCGGGGCTGGACACATAAATCGGACTGGTTTATTGTTCAGTCCGTGCTGTACGAACCCTCTGCGAGCGACGCGTGCGTACCGGGCGGCTCCTTGGCAAGCGCGGAGTGCTCGCTCTTTGCCGGAGTGTACGTCTCGATCAGCAAGGAAGAACACATCCGCCTGAAGTGCGAGGCAGCGTATTGGCACGGACGACACCAACAGGCGTTGCATCGTGAGAGCGTACTGAAGGAGAAGATCGAGGCGCTCGAGGCACGGGTGCGCGATCTGGTGCAGCGTCTGTTCGGACGGCGCAGCGAGAAGGGCACTACTGATTCGGAGCAGCAGGGCGCACCGACCTCCCGCCCCCGCCGGCCGCGTGGCCAGCAGCGCAACACTGCCGGTCATGGCCGCACCTCGCTGGCGCATCTGCCGGTACGCGAGCAACAGCCGATCGATTTGAACCCGGAGGCGCAGTGTTGCCCGAAGTGCGGGAAGACATTGGAGGGGCTCCCAGGGAGCGACGACAGTGAGGTAGTGGAGATTGAGGTGCAGGCGTACCGGCGTCGCATTCAACGCCGACGCTACCGGCCGACGTGCGGGTGCGAGGTGTTGCCCGGGATCGTGAGTGCACCAGCGCCGCCGCGCCTGATCCGCAGGGGCAAGCTCGGGATCTCGATTTGGGTGGAAGTGATTCTGGCGAAGTACCTGTATGCGCAACCGCTGAACCGCCTGCTGCAGTCCTGGGCGACGCTGGGTCTGAAGATTTCCTCGGGCACGATCATCGGCGGGCTCAGGCACCTGATCCCCCTGTTCCGTCCCGTGCTCAAAGCCTTCCAGGGGCGGCAGTTGACCGAAGGGTACTGTCACGCCGATGAGACCGGGTGGAAGGTGTTCGCGGCGATCGAGGGCAAAGTCGGCCACAAATGGTATCTGTGGGTCATCCGCACGGACTGCGCGATGGTGTATGTGATGTCCCCGGGCCGCGGGGCCTCGGTGCCGATGGAGTATTTTTCGGGGCTTCTGGTGCAGACCATTCTGGTCTGTGATCGTTACGGCGCCTACAAGAAGTGCGCGCGCACTATCGGGATCCTGCTCGCGTTTTGCTGGGCGCATTGTCGCCGCGACAGCCTGGAGTTGGCGCGCAGTTATCCGCCCCTGCGGGACTGGGCGATGGGCTGGGTCGAGCGCATCGGTACCTTGTATCATCTGAACGGGCTGCGCCTGCAAGTGCGTGAGGACGCGGTCCTCTTCGCTTGGCGCGACGCGGACCTTCGGGCGCATCTTGAGCAGATGCGCGAAGAGTGCGAATGCGCTCTGGCGGACCCGGGGCTGCACCGGGCCGCGCGTAAAGTGCTCATGAGCCTCAAGCGGCATTGGGAGGGATTGACGATTTTTGTGGAGCGTCCGGAAATTCGGATGGACAATAACCGTGCCGAGGCTGCACTGCGTAATGAGGTGCTCGGAAGGAAAGCCTACTATGGTTCCGGGAGCGTCTGGGCGGCCGAACTCGCCGCGCAGTTATTCTCCGTGCTGATGACGCTGGTGCATTGCTGGCAGATCAACCCGCGTCGCTGGTTGCAGGAGTATCTCGAGGCCTGTGCGCAGAACGGCGGCCGGGCTCCTCATGATCTGTCCGCGTTCCTGCCCTGGACGATGACTCCACACCGTCTGGCGCAGCTGCGCGAGCCGGCCGCGTGCATCCCGAGGGCGAATACATCGTGAGCCATCGCTACTGCGGGCGGACCTTTACCGCCGCAGAGATTCAACGCATCGCTGAACTGATCGGGGGCTCTGCCGAGAGCTCCCGGGCCATGCTCTCGCGGCGCGTGTGTGAGATCTTCGCCTGGCGCAAGCCCGACGGCGGCATCAAGGAGATGAGCTGTCGGGTGGCGATGCTGCGCATGCAGGCCGACGGCCTGATTGCGCTGCCGCCGCGCCGAGCAGCCAATTTCGATGGCCGCCGCGGCGCGCCCACCCTCACGGCCGCCACCGACCCGCAGTCACCGATCACCGCTCCGGTCGATCAGCTTGCGCCGCTGCAATTCCTTCCCGTCAGCGCCCGCACCCGCGAGGGCTCGCGGCTGTGGAATGAATATATCCAACGCTATCATTATCTGGGGCACACGCACCTCTCAGGCGCACAGCTGCGTTACTTCGTCGCCATCGATGGGCAGTTCGTGGCCCTGCTGGGCTTTGGGGCCGCCGCCTGGAAGACCGCTCCCCGGGATCAGTTCATCGGCTGGAGCGAGAAGCAGCGACAGCACCATCGGCATCTCATCGTCAACAATGCGCGCTTTCTGATCCTGCCCTGGGTGCGCTCCAAAGGACTCGCTTCCAAAATCCTCGGCCATATCGCCCGCCGCCTGCCTGCTGACTGGCAGCAGCGCTACGGCTACCGGCCCGTCCTGTTGGAAACCTTCGTCCAGTCCGATCGCTTCCGCGGCACCTGCTATAAGGCAGCCAACTGGATCCACGTCGGTCAGACCACCGGTCGCGGCAAGCTGGACGTCACCCACCAGCACGGCCTGCCGGTCAAGGACATCTGGCTATATCCGCTGGTTCGTTCCTTCCGAACGCAGCTCACAGCGGCCCCAGCCAAACCCCTCGGCTAAGCCCCCGCGACTCCTCCGCACGCTCCGCGAGCGCAACAAACGCCCTCGGGCGCAAGACGGGTTGGCCGATCCTTTACCGGCTGCGC
>JBOIAQ010000201.1:0-2726 GCA_050739115.1 Steroidobacteraceae bacterium
TCGCCGTCCAACATCACGTCCACCGCGGCAAATGGGCTAAGCATTTCAGCGGCGAAGGACCGCTGCATCTTCTGGCGATACGTGTAGGCACGTGTCGCCGCGTATAGCCGCTCGTCGCGGAGGGGGGGTCACTATCCGTTCGGCCATAAGGCGCGCCAACTCGAAGCGGCGCCCAGTCGGCCAGCAAACCATAAAATCGTCTGGTGTCCTCGAGCCGGCTCATTCGTGCTTCGCCAGCCAGCCCAACTGTTCGCCGCGCGAGAAGTGCGCCATAGGGACGACGATTTCGATGCCCCTGCGTTCGAGTGGCTCGACGAGGAACTCGCGATACCGATGCCCGGCGATCATCACCACCTTTCGCACACCATCCAGCTGCGGTAGGAGCTGGTCTAGGACTTTCCTTGCCCACTCCCTCCGCTCCGCGACGCCGATCGTGTTCAAGGTGTAGTCATACGGCGCAATCGTCGCGTCTGGGGCTACCAGGCAGTATCGCGAAGAAAGTACAAACCATCGCGCTCCGCTGCCCTCCACGAGGTCCCTGGCCTTTCGAAACCAGCTAGAGGTGTAGAGGGACCGCGCCGGGGCGGGATGGGGAAGTTTGCTCTTCACGCACGAAATGAGAGTAATCGAACTGTTGACATCAAATCCCGCACTCATCGAGACCGGCCGAGGAGGCTGCGCCGTTGGTGGCGAAAAGGAATTTGCGTTCATCGGTCCCGTCGCGGGGCTGCCAACCAAGCTGAAGTGAAAATAGACATTAGCGCCGTTCGTCGGTCCTTCTCGTCTGACTAAGTTTGCCCGCGCCAGCTCGCCAAACTTGTTTGCGCCTATTGCGCTGCAAACGGCTGGTATCGCCATCGCGAGCCCCATTTCGCGGTGTACGTCGCCGGCGCGGATCACAACCTCCGAACGACCTGAGAGACGCGCGGGCGCGATGTAGTTGTCGATAGCGAACTGCCGAATTTGGTCTGCCTGCGTCATCGATAGAGCCTAAACCCGATTGCGCCCTGTTTACTAGTACCTCACGTCCTTGATTCTGCGGCCGATTTCTGAATCGCTGGTGCCGGCAGTACCGGAGATGCATCGTGACCGCGAAACAAAGTGTCGTAGAGAAGTACGTTGTGGAGCTCAGCGAGGAGGAACGTGAACGGCTCAACACGTTGATCCGCACAGGGAAACGCTCGGCGCGGCAAGTGCTGAAAGCGCGCATCCTGCTGAAGGCCGACGCCGCGGTGGGGAACGAAGGCTGGAGCGACGGCGAGATCGCCGCGGCATTGGATACCAGCATCGACACCGTCGCCCGTACCCGTCAGCGACTGGTGGAGGAGGGGCTTGACGCCGCCCTTAGCCGCAAGCACTCACCGGCCTCGGCGAGAAAGCGCATCTTCGACGGCGCGGCCGAGGCCAAGCTGATCGCGCTGGCTTGTTCCAAGCCGCCGCAAGGGTGGGCGCGGTGGACACTGAAGCTGCTGGAGGCGGCGGTCGTGGAGTTGCAGATCGTCGATCGCGCCAGCGACAACAGGATCGGCCGGACGCTAAAAAAAAATCGCCTCAGGCCGCATCTTCAAAGGCAGTGGGTCATCCCGCCGGATGCCAATGCGGCTTTCGTAGCGAGCATGGAGGATGTGCTGGAAGTCTACCAGCGGCCGCATGATCCGAGCTGCCCGGTCGTATGCCTGGACGAGACCTCGAAGCAACTCATCGGCGAGACGCGTACGCCGATTCCAGCGCGACCAAGCCGGCCCGCTCGGCATGACTACGAGTATGCGCGCAACGGTGTCGCCAACCTCTTCATGCTGTTCGCCCCGCTGGAGGGCTGGCGGCATGTCAAGGTCACCGAGCACCACGCGGCCGTCGATTATGCTCAGATCCTCAAGGACCTGTCTGACACGCACTTCCCCGAGGCAAGCAAGATCGTGCTGGTGCAGGACAATCTCAGCACCCATAAGCCAGCATCACTTTACGAAGCCTTCGCCGCCCCCGAGGCGCGCCGTCTCGTCGAGCGCTTCGAGTGGCACTACACACCCAAGCACGGCAGCTGGTTGGATCTCGCCGAATCCGAACTCGGCACCCTCTCCGCGCAATGTCTGGATCGGCGAATCCCCGATCAACAGACCCTGATCAAAGAGGTCGCCGCGTGGCAGGCCAACCGCAACAAGAACCACACCAAAGCCGACTGGCACTTCACCACCGCCAACGCCCGCGTCAAACTCAAGAGGCTATACTCGGCACTATGAGCGACTCAGGGTACTAGATCGATGGCAGACGCCCCAGCATGGCGCGAACTTCCGCTTCGGGTCGGGACGCGCCCCGAGTGAGAATGTCCGCTTGTCCACCCTGCGTTTCCAAGACCAGACCGTCCGGAAAGTCCCCATAACGGAAATGCAAACCGAGACGGTACCGGAGCGCGCGCGGCGGCGGCCGAGGAAGGCATTGATATCCTGGCGCAACCTGAGCGCGGATCGTCACATTGCGCGGATCCGCGAGGCGAGGGCCTCGGGATCAGCCGGTTCGAGACCCGCGCATAGCGGGCGGTCGTCGAGAGGTTGCTTGGTCCGGGCAGCGCTTGGATGACTGTCGATTCCTATGCCCATCAAGGACTGAAGGCGGCCATCATCTCGCTGCTCGGCGCCACTTGGCGGCGCTGCCGCGTGCATTTCATGCGCAACGCCATAGCCTCTGCCGGCAAGACCCGGCGTCGCGTCGTCTCTGCCTGAATCCGCACC
>JBOIAQ010000202.1:0-2724 GCA_050739115.1 Steroidobacteraceae bacterium
GGAGTACGTCGTCTGCGATATCGAGGGTGGTGCGCATGCACCAGATGCTAGCGCATCGCGCATCAAATGTCACGCAGCGCACAGCCCCGGGGGTTGGCGCGACCATTGCGCTCGGCTGTCCTCGGCCGCGGACTCAGTCGACCGTGCTCTTGAGGGTCGCGCGCACGCCCTCGCTGTGGCTGTTGAGCTGCGCGCTATTCCAGCCGCCGCCCATGGAATCGATGAGATCGACGCTCGCAACGAGCCGCTGGCTCTGAACGTTGAGCGCGGTGATCTGGCTGCTGAGGGTGGCCGTCTGCGCGGTAAGCAGGGTGGCGTAGTCGGCGACGCCCGCCTTGTACTGATTGAGGGTCAGCGCCTCTGATTTCTGGGCATCGACGACTGCCTGCTGCTCCTGCACGTATTCGGTCTGCAGGAAGTTGAGGGTCGCGAGATCGTCCTCGACCTGCTGGAAGGCGCTGAGCACGGTCTGCCGGTAGGTCGCCACGGCGGAGTCGTAGAGCGCGCGGTTCTCTCGGATCTGCGCCAGCGTCGCGCCACCGTCGAACAGCGTCTCCGAGAGCGAGGGCCCGAAGGACCAGAGTGCGTTGCTCGCGCCGATCAGCGTCGAAAGTGTCGAGGACTCGTAGCCGTAGGAGCCCGAGAGCGTGAGGTCCGGGAACCACGCCGCTTCGGCGACGCCGATCTGCGCGTTCGCGCTCTCGAGGTCCCGCTCCGCCGCGGCGATGTCCGGCCGGCGCAGCAGCAGCTGCGAGGGGACGCCTGTCGGCACGACCGGCACCGTCGAGGTGAACTCACCCTGTGCCAGCGTCAGCTGCGAGGGCGCCTTGCCGATCAGCACCGCGATGGCGTGCTCGAACTTCGCGCGCGTGACCTCGACCGTGTTCTCCTGCGCCACCGTGTTCTCGAGCTGGGTGCGCGCGGTATAGACGTCGGCCAAGGTCGTCACTCCCGCATTGACGCGGTTCTGGGCGATCTGCAACGACACCTTGTAATCCTGAACCGAGGTCTTGAGCAGCCGCAGCTGCTGCTCCGCGGCACGCAGCTGGAAATAATCCTCCGCCAGGGTGGCCTGCGCCGAGAGGCGCGCCGCGGCCACATCGGCCGCGCTCGCCTGGGCCTTGGCGACATCGCTCTCGAGCTCGCGGCGGATCTTGCCCCAGATGTCGAGATCCCAACTCGCGTTGGCGTTGGCATCGTAGACCGTGTGGTTGCCCACCCCGGAGGAGACGAAGCCCGACGGCAGGGTCACCCCGCCACGGCTCGCCGCGCCGCCGCTACGCGTGCCGCTCGCACCGAGGCCGATATCCGGAAAGAAGCTGCCGCGGGTCACCCCGACCGCCTCGCGCGCGGCGTAGTAATTGGCGACCGCTACTTTGAGGTTCTCATTGGAAACCGCCACCTGCTGCTCGAGCGAGGAGAGCACCGGGTCGTCATAGATCGACCACCATTGCTCGTTCGCGATCTGCGCCGGTGTCGCCGGCGTCCAGCCCTGCCCCTCCTTGAAGGTGGGCGACGGCGCCGCCGCCGGGCGGTGATAGTTGGGGCCCACGGCGCAGGCGCTCAGCGTCAGCGCCAGCGCCAGAGCGCAGGCGGCCGCGACGAGCGCGGCTCGCGCGCTCGCGCTCGGCGTTGGCGGATTCAAGCGTACAAACTCTCGGCGACTCATACCGGTTGCGCTCCGCTTGCGGGGGATGGGAGTTGTTTCGGACGACGGCTGAAGGTTCTCATGACCCAGTTGCGGAAGCGATCGAGGTAGATGTAGACGATCGGTGTGGTGTAAAGCGTCAGGATCTGACTGATGAAAAGCCCGCCGACGATGGCGATGCCGAGGGGCTGGCGCATCTCGGAGCCTTGCCCGGTCATGATCGCGAGCGGCAGCGCGCCGAACATCGCCGCCAGGGTCGTCATCATGATGGGCCGGAAGCGCAGCAGGCAGGCGGCATGGATCGCCTCGGCCGCGCTTGCCCGGTGCAGGCGCTGCGTCTCGAGCGCGACATCCACCATCATGATGGCGTTCTTGAGAACGATGCCGATGAGGAGGATCACCGCGATGAGCGCGATGAGCGTGAAGGATTGCCCGAAAAGGAGCAGCGTCAGCACCGCACCGACTCCGCTCGAAGGCAACGTCGAGAGAATGGTGATCGGCTGTGTCAGGCTCTCGTAGAGCACTCCGAGCACGATGTAGACCGCCACCAGCGAGGCGAGAATGAGGAGCGGCTCCTCCGCCACGGTCTGCTGGAATACCTTGGCCGTGCCGGCGAACTCGCCGTGGATCGAGATCGGCACGTGCAGATCCTGCATGGTGCGCTTGATGGCCGCGGTCGCGGTGCCGAGGGATTCGCCCGGCGCCAGGTTGAAGGAGAGAGTCGCGGCGACGAACGGCCCCTGGTGGTTGATGGCGAGCGGCGTCGTACCCGGGCCGTAGCGCGCGAACGCCGACAGCGGCACCATGGTCTCCTGACTCGTGCTCAACGCCGCGCCGGTCGAGGCCTTGCCGGTGCTGTTGGTGAGCTGATTCAACTGATAGTTCTGGGCGGCGGTGCTCGTCGCGGTGGTCGATGTGGCCGCGGTGCTCGAGGCCGCTGTCGAGGCGGAAGAGCTGGTGCTCGAGGTCGATCCCCCGGAGGACTGGAACGCGCTCGTCGCCGGCGCGCTCGATTCGGTGCCGCTCAGGGCTCCGCCCGAGGTGCTGACATAGATGTCCTTCAGCGTCTGCGGGCT
>JBOIAQ010000203.1:0-2654 GCA_050739115.1 Steroidobacteraceae bacterium
ATGCGGGCTATGCCCTCTTCGGTGCCGCCGAGGGGCTGTCGAGCGAGCAAATCGCGCATCAAATCAGCACAAATCTGATTGGCCCGATCGAGCTGCTGCGCGCAGCGCTTCCCCATCTGCGCGCGCAGGGCGGTGGCCGTGTGCTAGTTCTGTCAACCTATGGCGGACAGGCTACCTATCCTGGAGCGTCCCTCTATCACGCGAGCAAATGGGGATTGGAAGGCTTCTTCGACTCCATCACCGGCGAAGTTGCCCCCTTTAATATCGGCGTGACTATTGTCGAGCCGGGCGGTGCGCGTACCTCCTTCCGCAGCACGGCTGGCGCGCGCATGGGACCCGTGCCGGAAGCCTACCAAGGCACGCCGGTCGGTATGATCCGCGAGGTTCTCCAAGACCCGGCCCGTCTTCCGAAAGGCGACCCGGCGAAGATGGTCAAGATCATGATCGATAGCGTCGATCAGAGCCCGGCGCCGAAGCGACTCGTTCTCGGCAGCGATTCCTACACGATGATACAGCAGGCCCTGTCGGATCGTCTTTCGGCCCTGGAAGCTCAGAAGGGGCTCGCCTTCTCTACCGATTTCCCCCTTGCGGCTGATGCCCTCGAGATTGCCCCTCCTCGCGAAGGGAGCCGTGTAGCCGCGTCCACTCACGAAAAGCGGTGACTCTTAAAACCCACCTTATGCGTGAAGGAGGCGCTCAGTACGAGCTGGGAGGCGAACTGGGTCTTTGAACAGACGCGATCGGCGCGTGGCACCATAGGCGTTCAAACGCCGCGATTCGATGAGTGAGTTGCGGACAGACGACGCGCAGAACCGTCGCCATTGACGGCGATCAGGGATCGCAATGATTCGTGGATGAGCTGGCCATGCCGATGCGGCGGCAAGAGCGCGTGAGGTGCGCCCCCACATGGAGCGGCGTGGCCTGCGGCCGATCGGCAAGAACAACCCGGCGCACGACGCGCGTTTGCTGATCAGCCTTTGTCCGCTATCGTAAGGCGTAAGCGCGCAGCCATATTCACAAGATCCGCGAAAGACCCCGCCTTCATCTTTCGCATCACCCGCCCTCGATGCGCTTTCACCGTGATCTCGCTGATTCCGAGCTCGCCTCCCACCTGTTTGTTCAACTGGCCACGAACCACCAGCGCCATAACCTCCCGCTCGCGAAGACTTAGAGACTCGTGACAGTCCCGGAGTGCGTGCAGGTCTGCCTCATCCGCCAGGGCAACGCGGCTGCGCTCAATGGCGCTCTGGATTGCGCTCAAAAGTACCTCAGGACCGAAGGGCTTCGTCAGGAACTCGACCGCTCCCGCTTTCATGGCCTGGACGGTCATTGGGATGTCCCCGTGGCCCGTGATGAAGATGATCGGCATGTCGGTCCGGTCGCCCGCGATACGCTGCTGCAGCGCGAGCCCGTTAAGATCCGGTAGGCTGACATCAAGTACCAGGCAGCTTGGAACAGCTTGCCGCGGGCTGGCGAGGAACTCTTGCGCGGTAGCGAAAACGGCGGCTCGCAAGCCGACACTTACGATCAGAGGCTGCAGCGATTCGCGCACCGAGACGTCATCGTCGACGACGAACACGATGGGGACTGCGCCCGCCATACAGGGCGATCTCAACCTTGGGGCAATGACAGTGGCCGCGTTCATACGTATATACCCTATTATTCGCGTGCACAAGTGCGTCGGTCGTGGCTCACGTCCAACGAAGCGCCGCATCAAGCGCGGCCCTCAGGTCCTGCTCGCTGAACGGCTTGAACAAGCACTCGACGGCCCCTTGCTCGAGGAGGCGAGCACGCACGGACTGATCCGCCTGAGCGGTGATGAAGATGGTCGGAATGGTCTGCCCGCGATGGATCAGCTCCCGCTGCAGCTCCGGCCCGGACATACCGGGCATCGCGATGTCGAGGATCAGGCACCGCGTCTCCCCGACGTAACCAGACCCCAGGAACTCTGCCGCCGAGTCAAAGGCACGCGCCGCAAAACCGAATTCCCTGATTAGGTCCGGCAGCGACTCTCGCACGGATTGATCGTCATCGACGATCGATACGAGGGTGCGGGCAACCATCAGACATTCCTCAAGACGTGTACGCTCATTGTCTCGCTCTCGATTTGCCCGGAAACCTGGTCAAGGCTCCCTTCGCTATCCGCGCGCGCTTGAGGGTGCTTAGCATCCTACCCTCTCGGGAGCTACCGTCGCTGAGGATGCGCCACTCCACCGGCGAGTGCACTGCTACCTTGGTCTCAATGTGAGGCGCGACAACCTCTCGTTCCTCCGAGTTCGTTGCGGTGACGACTCACGTAGCCCGCGAAACGCGCTGGGGACTCTCGGTGATGAAGCCACCTACAAGCCGCTCGATCCGAGCAATACCAAAGTCCAGGTGCATTTGTCCGTCACTTGGCGCACGCTAGGGGGACTGGACTCGATAGCGGGCCCCGCCGCACGCGTCTCGCGTCCCGGATTGGCTCTACCACCCGGATTGCTGGGTGCAGCACCGTTGCCTAGAGGCTCTCGCCGCAGTGCAGCACGGGATGTCAATTTTCGGCATAAAGGCGCCAGTCGGTGTTCGGCATAAAGGAGCCAGTGAGCGCCGAGGGATTTTCGGCGTAATGGAGCCAGTCGAGGATCGATTTTCGGCATAAAGGCGCCACTGGATTT
>JBOIAQ010000204.1:0-2516 GCA_050739115.1 Steroidobacteraceae bacterium
CTTCCTCGAGCTCCCAGCGCGTGGCGAGCACCACATCGTGCGCGAGACGCTTCAGGGCGCGCACGCGCTTGTAGCCGTCGATGAGCACGAAGCGCTCGGCCTCCGCGACCACCACAACCGGAGTCTGTTGCCCGATCTCGGCGAGCGATGCCAACAACGTCCGTTCGGCCCGCGGGTGGCGCTTGCGCAGCCGCTCGTAGCGCAGCAGAAGCTGGTGCAGCTCCACTTCCACCGCCGCTTACTCCGTGGTCCCCGCCACCGAGGGGCCGATGGCAGAAGTCACAGCGCAGCTCCTCGCGCGGCGCACTCGCGCCGATGCGGGCGGCCTCGGGGACCGTGACATCGCTCCTCTCGGGATCATCCGCCGACTCCGACACCCTCGTGATGGGGCTCGCCGCCACTGTGCCGCCGGCGGCACTGCGAGCGGAACTACGATGAGTCACTATTTTTGCCGCGGCCTTCAGTCCGCGGCGCTGACGTTGGCGGTATCGGCGTTGGCGCGCCGCATGATCCCGCGCGCCGCGGCGGCTCCTCTGATAGCGGGCTGCCGCCTGGGCGCAGTTGCTTCCCGCGGTTCAGCTCCTTGCAGCCGCCCCGGCAGTACGCCTGACCCCGGTCGCACGGGCGACAGACCCAGACGGCGATCCCGCAGAGCCGGCAGTGATACCGCCGATAGGCAGCTTGCACCCACGCCCCCCGCAGCACTGGACAGCGCCGGGGGAGGCAGGCATAAAGGGCCTGCGGCAAGCACCCCACAGGCGCACCGCAGCACCGGGGGCCCGGGGTTGACTGGTATCGAGCCCGGGCCCTCGCTTTATCTGCCGATAATCATAACGAAAGAGGCCATCCCGTCCGCCACCGGGCAGATGGTCAGCAACCCTCATCAGGGGAATATCAACGCCGGCGTCAAACCCGCTCGGCGGCAGCGAGGCCGCAGGATGCGGCCGTCTGCGGCCGGCGCAGCCGGCCCTCTTCAACCAGGACGCTCACAACCCGATCAGCCCCACAGCGCTCGCGCGCCGCGCAGCTCCCCACGCAAGTACCGCCGCTGATCCGCCCCTTGAATACTTCTTCAGCTCCAACAGCAGAGCGGGCCGCCGGGGGGGCTACTTCTCGCGAGCAGAGGCGGGCTCAATCTGGATAGCGCCTCAGCAACCTGTGGGGCGCGAATTGATAATCAAGCGGCGATCGGCACCTCGAACAAGCCTCGGCAATGCCGCTCCCACAAGTAACTGGTGAGTTTGGCGCGCGGGGTCGGCGGTCCGTGGGCGTGTTCTGCGCGTGTCGGGCCATCCAGTGCGCGGTGACAACGAGCCTGATTGTAATAATTCTGGAAATCTGTCAGCTTCTGATGAAGATCAACGGAATTCCAGAAGAACGTGCGATCGAGGTATTCGCGCCGGATCGTCCCGATCAGTCGTTCGATGGCCTGGTTGAACATGCGGCATAGAGACGGGCCGTCAACGTATTCACCGGCGATGCCGAATCCGACGATGCGGCGGGTGAACACATCCATGACCACGAGGACCCAATGGCTGCGAAGCAGAATCGACTCGCAGCGAAACAGATCCACGCTCCATAGGCTATCCTTGCTCTGCGCGAGGAAGGTCAGCCAAGAGGGACCCATGGAGCCGCGATGACGTGGGCCGTAGTGTCTGGCAAGCGCGCGGCGCACAACGTCCTTATCAATCTGCACGCCGAAGGCGTGAGCGATCTGCTGGGCGATGCGCTGATAGCCGAAGGAAGGGGTGCGAAGCTTCATTTCGATGATCGTCGCGATGAGTTCCTCCGCGGGACCCTTCGGACCGGGTTTAGCTTTAGCTCGAGCAGCTGCGGAAGAGAAAAGGCGGCGATACTTCCGCTCGACCAGCGCCTTGTGGAATCGTAACAGCGTAGAGGGCTTCACAAGCGCGGCGACCTTGGCGATTCGTCGGGGACTGACGAACAGCGCGATCAGTCCGAGCACGAATCGATCGATAGTGCTCAGAGATGGGGCGCGCCGACTCGAACGCCGGCTGATGATCAGCTGATGCTTCAGTATCAGGGACTCGGCGACGACCGAGCGAACACCGCCGGGACGCATGAGCTTGGCAAGGGTGACGAGCAGGTGAACCGAGAGGAGAAGCAAGGCACGCATCATCACGGGAGGCTACCGGGGTCGTATTGCCGCGCAAGACTGCTCGTTAAGCGCCAATCACGCTAAGATTTGGGAATTCGCACCCCACAGGGTCGAGAGAGCTCAGTTTTGCAATTGCAGGTCAGTGGCAACGGCGGCGAGCCGCTTGTCCATGGTCCAGAAGGGTAGCTTGGCCAGTTTCGCTGAGGCGAGCAGGTGCATATCGATCCAGCCCAGACCTCGCCCCATTAGACGGTGGGCCGCGACGAACGCCAGTGTCTCATCGTGACCAGCCATCGGCACTTGCGGCAGGCCGGCAAGCAAACTGAGAAACTTGGCTCGCTGCGCGAGATTTCCGCAAGCCAACTCTCCAATGACGAACGCATGGGTCCAAACCTGG
>JBOIAQ010000205.1:0-2470 GCA_050739115.1 Steroidobacteraceae bacterium
GCCTCCAGGTGGCGAGGCACGAGGTTGCGCCGCGCCAGCGGCTGGAGGAGACGCGGCAGGAGACCGGGGCTGAGTTCTGCCAGCACCTCGAAGACGATCGGGGAGGCCGCGACGGCGGCCATGGAAACATCAGCATTCATGGGGAAAAGCTCCGGTGGAGGGAGAAAAAGGTCGCGCGAAACCCCGGCTGCTCAGGCAGCCGGGCGGCTAATTCGCGTGCTCTCCAACCGGAAGCTCATGCGGCTCGTATAGCAGTTGCAGCCCCGCGGCGCCAAGCGTCGCTGAAGGCGAATGGCGCCTCAGTGTGAATTTCCGATATGAGGACTTTCCGGACGGTCTGGTCTTGGATACGCAGGGTGGACAAGCGAACGTTCCTACTCGCGGCTTAAGTCGACCCAAGCTGGCCGCAGAGCGAGTCATCCAACGATCCCGGAAGCAGACGTGAACGACTCCCTCCTGGTGTCGACGGCGGCTTGCCGGTGCTCCCATCCCAACCGACCGCCAGCGTGTTCGCCTGCGGGCGCGTGCCAACGGCTATTAGGCGGGGTCGAAGGTCCGAATTCAAGACTACCCAATCGGGACGCTTTGACGCTGTTGGCCGAGATCCCGCTTCAGCGCTGATTCGTACGCGTATCTACCTGGCAGTCCGCTTCCGATGCTGTGATCGCCAGGCGGACCAATCGACGCGCTCTGAAGCCTCAACCTTCAGCAGCTCGCCAACGTCGAGCTTCTCCGTGAAGATGACCAGATTGAGTCCTGTGCTTCGCGCGCTCGGAACAATCAATCCGTCGAAATCGAGAAAGAACGCGGCCGCTGCGATCGCCTGGGTGAGGGAGTACTCGAAGTTGGCGTAACGCCTGACGTCCACCCCCAATGTCGAGAGGCTGCTCACGTCGGCAAAGCGAAGCGAATTTTTTGTTCGAGCCGTGATCCGGTGGAGTTCGTGTTCGAGGCGACTTGGCCACACCGGCTCCAGTGAGAGTCGGTGGCCTATTTCGTCGAGGGCGCCCTGCCGCGCAAGGCTGGTGTAGAGGACCTCGAACTCGCCGGGCGGGCTCCAACGGCCGCCGGCAGTCGATCCACGCAGCGCATCGCGACCCCTCGCTGTCACCCGCCACGTCTCGCCGGCGAACGCTTCGGAAGGGCGCAACTCCAGGGCATCCAGCAGCTCTCGATCATGCCGGCGAGAGAGGCCGCCCATTGTTACGTGCCCATTGTTACGTGCCCGTTGTTACGTGAAGGTGGCCTCGGACAGGCTGTCAATCACCGCCAGAACACGATCTGCGTTACCAGCGTGGATCAGGTCGATGGCTCGCGCACCGTCCAACAGAGGGTGGCGCGAGTACAGCCATAGGCGGGTCTCCTCGGGACTGTAGAACTCCGCCAAACGATCAACGACGTAGCGCAAGTCGGAGATGACGAGCTGTGTCTTGGGCTGCGGTGCGGCCTTCCCCGCAGCCCACCGCGAAACGGTGGCCTGTGAGACATGAGTGATGTTGGCGAGATCCGACCCCTTGAGGCCGCCGCGTGTGCGCAGATCTTCGACCAAGCGGGCAACCGCGCCGCTCATGATCTCCCTCCTTGGATGACCGACATGCCTCCCGATCCCGGCCAATTGCCGCGATAGAATGGCGAAGCGGATGCCGGTGCGGCAGCGCCATCCGCCTCGTGCAGGGCGCCGAGAGCATCACGGAGCCGCGTCAATCGTGACTTCGCATCGACGACGAGCTTCTGAACCCCCTCGTCGCCGAATTTGAGTTTGCTCGCCTGCCTGGTCGATCTCACAGCGGGATCGAGTTGGTGCAGGAGGAAATCCTCCGCCCGACGCGCGGGGGGAACCTTCGAGAGAGCCTCAAGCTGGCGGCTGCGCTGCGTGATGAAGTGGGGCATCGCTATTACGGAGAAAGTCAGCTTGTCGCACCGCAAATGCGGCATCGAAGACGAGCCGGATAAACCCGAGACGATCAGCCGCGTGCAACGCTTCGAGCTTGTGGTGGCCGGTATGCCCGACGCGAAGAAAGCCGGCGAGCGGAGGGCTCCTGGGATGAAGGGTGTGGACGTTCGAAGGGGCCATAGGGTGGATCTCGCATTTCCCTTTCACGATATAGTCGGCGTGAAAGACTTTTGCAAGACGAGCCGCGAGCAACCCCGCTCGGGTGGTCGCTGGCGTTGAAAGTTCGGATTCGGTGCATCGATGCCCGGACGCAGGCGGACCGATTCCCACCCAGCCCTCCCGTACCCATTCGCCCGATGCCATTCGCGGGACGGCGGGCTTCGGGACTGCCGGCATCGCGGACCTATGTTTTCCATTCGTCGCAAGCGGAAATTCAAACTGAGACGCTGTCTGAAGCCGGGTCAGGAATCGGCGGCGCGAGGCAGCAGGTCGAGACGGGCGAGAAAGATCCGGGCCGAGGGAACGAGCGTGCCGCCGAGCGCGGCGAGTGTGCCGGCCAGCTCGGGCAAGGGGACG
>JBOIAQ010000206.1:0-2420 GCA_050739115.1 Steroidobacteraceae bacterium
GCACAAGTTCAGACCTCCTGACATAGCCCCTTTCGGCGGCTGAAATCCGGGGCTTTTGCCGCCCCGGGGTGCGTACCAATACCTGTCCGCTTTTTTGGCTTGGCGGTACGTAGGCGCTAGAAAAGCCGGCGGTTTTCGGCCCGAGGTTGCGTACCGAAACGTGTCCGGTTCTGCTGGCGGGCATGAACAGCCAGCTTGCCCTGGGGCTGCCTTCGGCGGCCCCGTCGGACACCGTGGTCATCAATGCGCGCTGCACGTTGCGCACGGAGGGAGAGCAGCGAGTGGTCCTCGTCGGAGGGCTGCCGGTGTATCACTACGGCGCGCTCGATGCAGTGGCCGAGGCGTATGCAATGGTGATGTTGGTGGAGAGCGGCTTTGCGCAGCAGAGGGAGGTGGCGCGGGCGTTCGGCAAATCCGATCGCACGATCCGCCGGCAGCTGGAGCGTTATGCCCAGGGCGGGATGGTGGAGCTGGGGCGGCCGGAAGGTTGGCGCCGGGGTCGCCGGCGGATCTCTGGCAAGCGCCTGCGTCTGATCGAGAGATTGAAGAACCAAGGGCTGAGCAATCGAGCCATTGCGCAACGGCTGGGAGTCTACGAGAGGGCGATCCGCAAGCTGGTGGGGCCTACCCGGGATGAAGAACTCGAACAACTGGCGTGGGTCCCGATGGCGAGCTCGACAGTGAGCGAGCCGTCGCCGTACCCGGCAGCGGCAGTATTGAACGCCGCGCCGAGGAGAGACTGTGCGGTTGGGCCGGTGCCGTCACAGGAGCTGGCGTCGAACTCGACGGCGCTCGAGGCTCACGAGGTGGAGCCGGAAGCGGTGCCGATGAGTCTGGATGCGGATGCGGGCGACCGGACGTTCGATCGGCAGCTCGCGCATGCGGGTCTGCTTGATGATGCGGCGCCGATGTTCCGCAACGGCGAGCGGATACCCGGTGTCGGCGTTCTGCTCGCGGTGCCGTATCTGGTGCACAGCGGACTGCTGCGCATCGCGCGCAAGCTCTACGGAGGAATCGGCCCGGCCTTCTATGGTCTACGCACGACGCTCGTGACGCTGTTCCTGATGGCGCTGCTGCGCATCCAGCGTCCCGAGCAGCTCAAGGAGCGCGACCCGGCCGCCCTGGGCAGACTCCTCGGCCTGGACCGAGCGCCCGAGGTCAAGACCCTCAGGCGAGGACTCGGGCGTATGGCGGCCCATCACTGTGCCGAGCAGCTGGGGGCGGAGTTGGCGCGCGTGCGTGTGGCGCAGCGCGGCGAGCTGATGGGGTTCTTGTACATCGACGGCCATGTGCGCGCGTATCACGGGAAACGCATGATCTCCAAGGCTTACGTGGCGCGGCGCCATCTGGCGATGCCCGCCACCACCGACTACTGGATCAACGACCGGGCCGGCGATCCGCTGCTGCTGATCACCGGCGAGCTCGATGCCTCACTCGCCAAGGCCTTCCCTGAGTTGCTGCGGGAAGTGCGCGCCACCGTCGGGCAGCGGCAGGTGACGATCGTCTTCGATCGCGGGGGGTGGAGTCCAAAGCTCTTCCGCAGCATGACCGAGCAGGGCTTCGATATCCTCACCTACCGAAAGGGTAAGAGCCGACAGATCGACCCGCGGCGCTTCGTGCACCGCCGCGCCAAGCTCGACGGATGCTGGGTCAGCTACGACCTGCATGATCAGGCGGTGCGCTTCCTCAAAGGCAAGCTCCGCCTGCGCCAGGTCACGCGCCTGTGCGAGAGCGGCCATCAGACTCAGATCATCACCAGTCGCTGGGACCTGCGCGACATCGAAGTCGCCTACCGCATGTTCGATCGGTGGCGACAGGAGAATTACTTCAAATACATGCGCGAGGAGTTCCTGCTCGATGCGCTCGTGGACTACCGCATCGAGTCCGAGGACCCCACCCGCACGATCCCCAATCCCGAGCGGCGTGCGCTCGACAAGCGCATCCGCGCCGCCCGCACCGAACTCGCCGACCTCGAGCGCCAGTTCGGGGCAGCTGCTGCCGACAACCCTGAGCAACATCGTCCCACCATGCGCGGCTTCAAGATCGCCCACGGCAAGCTCGGCCAACAATTGCGCGCCGCGCGCGCCCGTCTGAACAAGCTCACCGACAAGCGTCGCAACGTGCCCGCGCGCGTCGAGATCCGCGATCTCAGCTCTGCGGCGGTGGTCAAGCTCGCCACCGAGCGCAAGCATCTGACCGACCTCATCAAGATGCTCGCCTACCAGACCGAGAGCGATCTGCTGAACCTCCTGCAGCCGCACTACCCGCGAGCCGAGCAAGAAGGTAGAACACTCGTGTCCTTCCGGTGAGTATGCGTAACGTGACCTGACGTGGGCCGGAGGTCCCCCGGGGAAAGGGGGGCTTGCGTTCCATTTCGACTTTCGCTATCGTGCGGAGCATGGAGATGCTCCTTCGCTATC
>JBOIAQ010000207.1:0-2361 GCA_050739115.1 Steroidobacteraceae bacterium
CGCGCGCAGCCGCTCGCGATGTTGCCGCACCTTCGTGCGGGACGGCTTGGGCTTTGATGCCGGGGCCATGACAATTCTCCGAATGGGTTACATGTAACCTATCATGGGGCCGTGGAGTTTGGCCAAGTCCTTTGCCTGAGTCCTCCTTTACCGCCCTTGACCTCTGCGGATGGCGCTCAGCGCATTGATGTCATTGATCTTTCGGCCGGAAGCGCCAGCAGAGGGCGTTATGCGGGATGCCAAAAATCTCAACCCCTTCAGAGACATCCACCCAATCGACAGCCAGCCTTTTCCCATGCCGTCGTCAACAATAATGCCAAACGTCACGTCGGCTTGGGCAATTTCAGATACCAGTCGCTCATCGCCTTCCCCAGTAAAATATGTAACATATCCCTCTTGATCTTTGACTCAGAATATGTAACATATTCTCTGAAAAAACCGATGGAGGAGCATATGATGCCCGTAGTCAGAATCAACGGCGCTACGTTTGCCGATCTGAAGTCCATCGCGACATGGTTCGGCACCAAGACGCCCAGCGAGACTATTGATCGCGTCGTACGTGAGGCGATGGAGCAGCTTGGCATGGAGCGCGACGACGAACCTGAGGACGGGGTGACGTCGACCAGCGACGGAGCGATGCAATTTGACACCGCGCCGGCGCTTGCCTTCACGAAGCCGCTGGCCGCCTCGATCAACGGCAAGTCACTGCACAGTCCGCGCTGGTCGGCTATCCTGCTGACGATGATTGCAGAGGTGAAGGCCAAGGGGTTCGAGGGCGATAAGCTGGTCCGTGAGCTGCCGATTCCGGCCAAGGCGGAGCAGTACGAGAAAGAAGGGTTCAAGTACCACCCCGACCTCGGAATCTCGGTGCAGGGGCAGCCGGCGTCGGATTGCTGGAAGGCAGTGGAGCGCCTCGCCAAGAAGTGGCACATCCCGGTTACGGTCGAGTTCTGGTGGCGGCAGAACCCGAAGGCGCAATACCCCGGCAAGACTGGCATTCTGCGGTCGGGGAAGGCGTAGAGTTTGTGCAACGAACCGCGTCAACGGCTACTGCGTCGCCGAAACCTCGGCGACGCAGTTCGTCGCAACTCGTATCCTTGCCACTTTTTTGAAGGCGCTCGCGCTCATAATCGGAGGGCTATGGCGCAGACGTGGCGCTCATCTTCGTCGGGCGTGGCCCGCCACTTCCTGTCCATACCGGACACATAGGTAACGGTTCATGCCTGAGAAACGCCACGATCCCGAATCCCCAGGGCAGTCTCCGCACGAGCCATGCAACCGCTATGCACCCGGCCCGATCATCACGTCGCCGCACAGCCAACCGCGGATCAACTCGAATGTCGGGTTGTTCCGACGCCCCCTCGCGCCGTCATTGCGACGAGCGCCGCGCGCTTGATGCGCGCGGCGCGAGGAAGCAATCTCCGGCCCGCGAGGGCCCCTGCGAACCGTCAGCGCAAAGCCGCCTCTCGTCGGTGCACACCGAAGGTTCCTCGTTTTGAGCCCCGGGGTTCGTGGCTTGCGATCAGAGTCAAGTGTGCCACTAGAGCGTGTTCAGGTTGACCGAACACGCTCTCCTTCGTCTGACCGAGCGGATCAACGCGCTCCCCTTGGCCCCCTGGGATCGCTCCGCGATTCGCCTCGAGCGCGATCCGCTCTAATCCGTTGATGACAGGACCTTCCGGCAGGAGCGCCCAATGCCCATGATGAACTGCGGGTGATCGAGAATGAAGATCACCGCCATCACCACGACCGTCGTCAACGCCGAGATGCGCAACTGGGTGTTCGTCAAGGTCGAAACCGATCAGCCCGGCCTGTTCGGCTGGGGTGAGGCGACGCTCGAATGGAAGACCCGGGCGGTCGCCGGCGCGGTCGCCGACCTGGCACCCCTCCTGCTCGGGCGCGATCCGCGCGACCTCGAACAGGCGGTGCGCGTGATGAAGAAGCACTCGTTCTGGCGGCTCGGCGTGATCGGGATGAGTGCCGTCTCCGGCATCGAAATCGCGCTCTGGGACATCGCCGGCAAGCTCTACGGCGTGCCGGTGTGGCGCCTGCTCGGCGGCAAGGTGCGCGATCGCGTCAAGGTCTACACCCATCTCGGCATGGGGGAGATGCGGGCGGTCTACGAAACCGCCGACGAGGCACCGCTCGTGGCGCACGCCCAGGCGTTGCTGGCCCGCGGCTACCGCGCCTTCAAGGCGGTGCTCGTTCCGTACACGCATTATCATGCGGCCCTCCCGGCGGTCGAGAAAGTCGCGCGCCTGACATCGGCGCTTCGTCAGGCGGTCGGGCCGGAGGTCGAGATCATGGTCGATTTCCACGGCCGCCCGGCAACGGCCGCCGCTGCACTCGCCTATCTCGAGG
>JBOIAQ010000208.1:0-2282 GCA_050739115.1 Steroidobacteraceae bacterium
AGTGCAGGACGCCGAGTTGGGCGGCACCCTGAATGAGCTCCGCCTGCGCCTCGAGCACGGACGCAAAGGTCTCGTCGAGATCGGGCGGCACCTGCCCGAGATCACCGCCCCCTTCAGAACTGGCCGGGTCCGTGGAGACGGAGTTGAGCATCTCCTCGACCGACGGGATGCCGAACACGAGGAGAGTCGCCAGGACAGCGACGCCGAGCACACCGAACAGAAGCTTTCTCTTCCGCGTAGCCTTTCGGGGTTCCTGCGGCACGGCGCGGGACTCCGGCGGCGTTTGCGCCGATTTCGCGGCGCGGGCAGCCGAAGCATCTTCATTCTGCGTCGGTTCCGCATTGATCGAACCTGGCTTGTCGCTTTGCTCAGCCATGTCGGCCACCCGTTGCAGCGTGACGAAACGGACGGCCTCGAAAGGCCACCACTCGTCCTGACCGGAAAGATACCTCGGCCGCCTCTAGGGGACGTCGCATTCCAGCGGGCATCCTCGAAGGCGCAATTTATCCGTAGCGCGCCCGGTGGCCCAGGCTGCCAGTCGCGACGACGTCTCTGGCTGCCGCCATAGCGGTCGGGAACAAATACGCGCGACCGAGTGTCGGATGGTTCGATCAATCCCGCCCGCAAGACGAACGACCGGTTTCCGGTTGACGCATCCCGAAGCTGACCGGCCGAAAATCATCCGTTCCCCTTCGGTTTCGTGATTAGCCGAGATCCCAATTCCACTGGCCGATAGTGGCCGAAGGGGAGGATGTCATGGGACACTCGGTTTACGATCCAGGTTCCAAGGACCGGCAGCCATGGAACACCGGACGGAAGCTTGGCGCCAAGCGCCCGCTCAAACCGCAGCAGTTTTGGGCAATCAGGTTCTCGCTTGATCACGAACGGCGGCCATGAGATCGCGCGTTGTTCGACCTCGCCATCGACAGCAAGCTGCGTGGATGCGACGTTGTCAAAGTCAAAATCGGCGATGTTGTCAGTGGCGGCAGGATTCGCTCTCGCGCTATTGTGGTACTGCAGAAGAAAGGTAGGCTCGTTCAGTTCGAGCTTCTCCAGCAACTTCGCGGCAGCATGTTCGCACGGCTTGAGCCCCGCGGCGGCAGGTTCGACGAATTCGTCTTCCCAGGTCGGACCGACGATACCGTTCATATAAGCACTCGTCAGTATGCCAGGCTCGTCGATCAATGGGTGACAGCCATCGACCTCCGTCGAGAAGATTACGGAACACATTCGCTACGGCGGACAAAGGCGTCGATCATGATCTGCGGATGACCGGCCTACACGGGCTGGCCACGCCCTTCACCCGTAAGGTTGGCTGTCTCATCGATTGAGCGCCTGTGGACCGCTGACAAACCGATTGCCGCGAACGTAGAATCGCAGCAGGCTGTCGGCTGCACGCGTAATGCCGATCCGTTTGCTCTGCCCGATTTCGCCGGACGCTTGACCGTCAGATCCGAGCCACAGCGGACCGGCCTGACAAAGGTCGGTCCCGTCCAATCGGCGATCAATCTCCAAGGCTGCACTCAGCCGTCCCGGACCCCGTGCCAAGTCTCTCACCCGCTCGATGCCGCGAGTTCGTTCCATGATCGTGACGCCGTCGGTAGGTTCGATCGCCCTGATCAAGGCGCCCGCGCCCACGCCTGATGTCTCGCTGGAGACGTTCAGCATGAACGAACTGCCATAGGCGAGATAGACGTATGCGTGCCCGCGCTCGAGGAAAAGCGCCCGATTGCGCCCGGTGATGCCGCCATAGGCATGACCCGCGGGGTCGCCGATGCCATACGCCTCGGTCTCGACGATGCGGCCGCCCGCCACGCCTCCGGCCAACACCCGCACGAGCATTTTGCCGATGAGAAAACGAGCGAGCTGGGCGGTATCGACGGGGATCTCTGCCCGATCCAGCACGCGCGAGCGCGCTATTGTCGTCTCGATTTCATCCCATTCGCTCAACCAAATGAGCGCGCGAAGGTCCGGGCTCGAACGGATCGCCAAAGTATTGGGTTTCGCGGGCCACCTTGCCGTCCAGGAACTCCATGACGCTCACCGAGTAGGACGGCTGGCCGTCGTAGGAGAGGATGAATTCCGTGACCCAGAGGTCGCCCGTGCCGATGATGCGGCGCACCGTGAAGCGCTTGCGGTTCGGCTGTGCGGTGCGAGAGGCCTGGATGTTGTGCCGGTCCCTGATGCGCTCACCCGATTGCGGGTACTCGAGCACTGCGTCCTCTCGGTATATGTCGTGCTCAACATCGAAGTCATTTGCGTCGGATGCGGCCCAGTGGCGA
>JBOIAQ010000209.1:0-2088 GCA_050739115.1 Steroidobacteraceae bacterium
TTAGCCTGGATCTTCACACCAGGGAATCCGATAACGCCTGCTGCAGCGGGGCCGTCGGCGGAGCGCGGTCATGAGATTTCGATGCGCAACGGACGACCCCGCCACCAGGGGATCGGTGTGGACCGCCCGATCAGGCCGGCGTCGATCAGCAGAGGATTGTGCGCGCGGCGCGGCAGCTGCACGGTGACGGCCTCATCGGTCACGGTGACGCGCGCGCTGGTATCCAGGAAGCGGCGGAAGATCTGTCGACTCATGGCCCGCTCGTAGCCGTGCAGGGCTTTGGCGAAGGATCGGTACAGCCCGCTGGCGATCACGGTCAGCAGCACATCGAAGTCGACGTTGAGCGCCACGGCGGAGGACAATGCATCGAGGTGGAAGAAGTCCACGGCGTCGGCCAGACCATTCTCGATGAGCATACGCCGCGCGTAGCGGGTGATGATCGACTTGAGCGAGGAGGTCAGGTCATTGGTGAGCAGGATGGTCGGCTGCTCATGGCCAAGATCGCGGATCAAGAGCTGGCGTAGCGTGCCCGGGTAGCCCGTCAGGGTGATGCGCTGATCGATAACCCGTGGGGTTTTGAACTTTCGGTGCGGCACATCCAGGTGCACGGTGCGCCAGGCCGAGCGGGCGGCAGTGGCCACCTCGGCGATGAGCTTGGGGGTGCGCCGACGCAGTGTAATGAAGGTGATGCCGAGCTGCTCGAGCTTGCCGAGATTAGCGTAGGTGGTGAGCTTGGAGTCGAAGACGAGGTGGCGCGGTCGCTCCCCGTAGGTTTTCTGCCAGAACTCGACGAACCGCAGCACCTCATCGGCCTCCTCGCCCTTGCGCAGATCGGCGTTGGAGTAGCAGAACACCTGTCCGTCTGCGTCCTGAGCGAAGAAGGCGAGCACGGCCTTGCGGCGCTGGCTGCGGCGCGGGACGTAGTGCTTCTGGACGAAGGGATCCTCGCCGAAGTAGGAGATGGAGTGGAAGTCCAAGTTGAAGGAGCTCGCATCGATCAATCGCTCCTTGCGCAAGGTGCCGATCCAGCTGCCGAGCAGGCGGGCGATCGCCTTGCGCCCCAGGCGCGAGGAGTATTGCGAGAGAAAGGTGGCCTTCGGCATGGCATTGAGCCCGGCGGCAAGCGCGACGCCTTCATCGAAGAGCAGGTCCATCACATGACTGCGACGGGACTTGCCGAGCATCTTCAGTAGCAACGCGGCCCGCACCGCGTGGGCGGCCGGGATCATGCGGGTACCGGGAAACTGGCAAGCGGTGAGCTGGGCATCCAGGTCCACCCGGGCCAGCAGCGGCAGCAACAAGAACAGCCCGCCCGCGTGGGTGGTAAAGCGCCGTTCGGTCAGGGCAAAGGCGCGCACGTCCGCGACCGCCTCGCGCAGCGGACGTCCCCGCTCGGGGCGTTCCTCATCGGCGCGGCGCGGTAGCCGGGCGAACCCTTCCGCGCGCAACAGCTCCTGGATCCCCGTGGCGCTGAGCGGCTCGGGACCTGAGCGCTCGAGCTCATCGCGGATGTCGTAGACGGAGAGGTTTGCCTTGCGAAGCGCGATGACGCGCTCACGCACCGCGTCCTTGTGGGGTTGGCTCTTCGGCCCATGCGGCACATCGCGGAAGAAGTCCCGATCCATGTGGTGGCGGAAGCGCCAGCACAGCACGCGGAAGGAGCCGGGCTGGTAGCCGAAGCGGCGTGCGGCTTCGCCCGAGGGGAATTTCTCGAGGAAGTACGCCCGCAGCGCCTCGTACTGTCGCTGGCGCGGATGGCCGGGCTCTTCGAAGAAGCTGGTCTCGGCTGTCAGCGTATGTGGTGTTCCGAATGCACGTTCGCCATATATTACCTCACAGATCCATCCGTTGTCACTATATGGATTGGCTCTTTTTTAGCTGCTTCAGCTCATGAGCTGCCAGTAGACCTAATCATGTATGAAAGCCATATGACAATTATCAGAACGCATACTGGCTAACGCCGTGAACCGCCAAGATTTCCCGGCGACTCCGGATTCATCGGCAAAAGCGCGATCTTTCGTCCTGGGGGCGGCTTTCTCGCGCGCTCAATTGTTATCGGAATGCGCGCGGGCGAAGATCAAGGTTAGC
>JBOIAQ010000210.1:0-1822 GCA_050739115.1 Steroidobacteraceae bacterium
CCTGGGTGAGCCGTGGTGCCCCGGGTGGAGCCTGCCCGGCTGACTGGCGCGAGGCATGACGCACGAAAGCCTGGGCGCGCGCGGCCGCTCCGGCGGCGATGCCGGCCCAGACCGAGCCCCAGAGCAGGTGCGCGAAGGGCACCATGGTCCGAGCGTGGATAACCTCGTAAGGCTCGGGCAGAACCTGCCCGGGTGATCCCGAGGCCTTCAACGTATAGCCGTCGCTGCACGTTCCCCGCATACCGAGCGTGTTCCAGCCCTGCAGCCGGGTCAGCGTGTAATCATCCTTGAGAAACGCAACCAACACCTGATCGGAGGCTGCCGCATCGGCGGCCCTGCGGGCGGTCGTTACGATCCCGTCCGCCTGGGCACCATAAGAGATGACACTCGCCTTGCGCTCGAGATGAATTCGCCCGTCACGCTGTTCGACCGGCGCCTCGCTCGAGCGCACATCGCCCCCGCGCTGCCCTTCCGTGGTCGAGGAAGCCAACAGCAACTGCTCGGTGCTGAGTCGGCGAAGCAGGCGCTCGATCGCATCACTCCCGCGGCCGTGGCGCACCAGGCAGGCGACTTTCACCTGATGCATTGCATAGATCATCGCCGTCGACGAGCACGCCTGGCCCAACCGGTAGCAGACGTCGGCCACCTCGTGCACGGCAGCGCTTTCGCCACCGAGGTCGGATGGCGCGAAAATCCCGAGGAGCCGCTGCGCCTTCGCGGCGGCGAACGCCTCCGCTGGAAATCGTGGCGCCGCATCGACCTCGGCCGCATGGCGGGCGGCGACGGCGGCAACGGCAGCGGAACGGTCACCAAGGCTCGCCCCACGAAGACTCGGAGCGGCGGCGGTGGCGGAGACTGCGACTGTCGAATCGTTCACAAAGCGATCCCCGCTGGGTTCTAATTCCTTCCTGACACTGGTATAGATAGGCTCCCCTGGCCTGACGGCGCATTAACGCATAAAAGCCCGTCCAGCCGCCAGTGCACCGGGTCACATAACGCCATCAAGGAAATCATGCCGCTCGAGATAGAGCACCGTGGATCACGCACCCGCTCTTCCGCCCCATCGCGGGACGGCCTCGTGATCGGACTGTTGAACAATATGCCGGACCCGGCGCTCGAGGCGACGGAGCTGCAGTTCGGCGGCTTGCTCGGCGCGGCCGCAGGCTCCCGAACGGTACGGGTGCGCTTTTCGAGCCTGCCCGAGCTCGCGCGCGGACCGGCGGCCCGGGAACGGATCGGCTCGAGCTACTGGGAGCTCGATGAGCTGTTATCGGAGCACCTCGATGCGCTGATCGTCACGGGCACGGAGCCGTTGTGTCCGACACTGGAGGCGGAAGCCTACTGGGAGCGACTGGCGCGGCTCATCGAATGGGCACAGCAACACACCACAACCAGCATCTGGTCATGCCTCGCGGCGCACGCCCTGGCCCAGGCGCTCCATGGAGTGCGCCGCCGGCGCCTCGCAGAGAAGCGCTTCGGTGTGTTCGAACACCGCGCGCGCGCGTCGCACTTCCTGCTCCAAGGGGTCGCGACGCCCCTGCTCACTCCGCACTCGCGCTGGAACGACCTCGCGGTGGAGGCGCTCGAAGCGGCCGGGTTTTCGGTGCTCAGCTTCTCGGAGGAGTCCGGCGCTGATCTCTTCGTGCTCCCCGGACGCAGTCTCTTCGTCGGCTTCCAGGGCCATCCGGAGTACGAGAGCCTGACACTCCTCAAGGAATACCGACGCGATGTTGGTCGGTATCTGCGGGGCGAGCAGCCCGGGTGGCCCACCGTGCCTCATGGCTACTTCAACGCTGATGCGCTGCGCCTCATCGAGCAATTC
>JBOIAQ010000211.1:0-1755 GCA_050739115.1 Steroidobacteraceae bacterium
GCATACTCCGCCGCCTCATCCCGCAGCGGGTCGCACTCGGCGCTGTGGATGCAGGCGGGCGGCAGCATCTCGAGGCGCTCGGTCCGCAGCGGCGAGATACGGGGATCCGCCGGATCGGCTGCCTCTCCGAGGTAGTGCCGCAGATCGTGCTCGAGTGTCGCCCGGTCGAGGAGGTGGCCGGACCCGAAGGCCTGCCATGAGGCGGTCTCGGCCCGGTAGTCCAGAATCGGACAGAGCAGGAACTGCATCGCCAGCCGCGGCTCCGCCTCGAGGGTCAAGGTCTGCGCGACGACAGCCGCGAGAGTGGCCCCGGCGGAATCGCCGCACACCCCGAGTCGGCGAGCATCGAGACCGAGCGCGCTCGCCTGCCCTGCAATCCAGCGGGTGGCCGCGCAGGCATCCTCCACTGCGGCGGGGAAGCGTGCCTCGGGTCCCAGCCGGTAATCCACTGACACCAGCCGGCAGCCGCTCGCATTCGCGAGCGATCGACAGATGCCATCATGGGTCTCGAGGCTCCCGGCGACGAAACCGCCGCCATGAAAGTAGATGAGTCCCGGCAGCGGGCCACTACGCGCCCCCGCCGGCGTGTAGACCCACGCGCGCAGCGTTCCGGCAGGCCCAGGGAGCGATCGTTTCTCGATGCATTCGACCGGCTCGGGCTCTGCCCCGAGCGCCAACAGCCGCTCGATGGAGGCCCGGCGCTCCGCCACGGTCAGGTCGGCAACGCCGCGCGGCACGGTGACCGCCACTCTCTCGAGCAAGCGCCTGACCTGCGGATCCAGAGCCATGTGACCCTAAAGTCCCAGTGCTTGCCTCGTCGAGGCCGGCCACCGTTTGAGCTCCAGGCCATGAACGCTAAAGAGCGCTACGGTGAGTCGATCCATGCCGAAGGCGACACAACTCGTGTGCGCCACCGTGCCGTCGCCGTGCTCGAGTCCCCAGGTGAGCCCGAAGTGGTCGCGATGGTAGTTGAAACTCATGCAGGCGGTCGGTCGCGCGCCTTCGGAGTAAGGAATCAACAGCTCGAACTTCAGCGATTGCTGTCGCTGGCTGACGGCCATCACCTGCCCGACGCGGCCGAAGAAAGGATCGCTCGCCACCTCGAGCTCACACGGGAGCGCAAGCTCCGCGGCAAGCTGCTGCGCGCGGCCCATCCACTCCTCGCGAAACGCCTGGATCGCCTCGGGCGAGCCGATGCGCACGAACTCGCGCATCCTGAAGGACTGCAGCCGATCGAGCGCCCGCGAGGGCTCGCGGCGGAAGCAATCCGCGGCCACATCGAAGATCCACCCCTCCGTAGGCACCCGGCCGCGCTCAGCGGCCAGAGGGTACACCGGATAGCAGGCGGCGGGCGAGAGCACGAGGTCCGAGGGCGCGAGCGAGCGCGTCCAATCCCCGCCGGACTCGTGGCTGTCCGCGGCGGCGCGAATCTCGGTCTCGCTGCCGTGAAGAGCGCACACGCAGCCGAGGAGGTTGGGAAAGCTTTTTAGATACCCCGACTTCTCGAGTTGCGAGCGGCTCATCACCGGCGGGAAGCGCAGCACCTCCGCGCGCGAGTCGCGCTGCCGCGTGACGAAAGCCGTCAGGCGCTGCAGCAGCTCCTCGTAAAGGCCGGTGCGCGCATAGACCCCATCGGCCCCGATCCGATGAAAGAGCGCCGCCCGGATGGGCTCTAAGGGGTCGGCGGCGGGGCGCGCGGATGCTTCCGGCAAAGCTGAGCTCATCGGCGCTCTTTGGCTCAGTCGCTGAGAGAGG
>JBOIAQ010000212.1:0-1735 GCA_050739115.1 Steroidobacteraceae bacterium
GCGGGCGCGACGCCGACGTCGCTCCCGCCAGGCGGCGGAAGCTCCCAGGCTCTCGCACCTGCGCCGCCCGAGTGGTATGGCGGTCGAGGAATGGCAGCGGGGTCTGCGGCGCCAGTTCGGCCGCGCGCAGGCGTTCAAGTGGAAGAACCTCGGCACCGAGCCCGTCTTCTCCGAGTTCGCGGTGGAGAATCCCCAGAGCGGCAGCCGCTACCGGGTGGCCATCCGTGGTATCCGGCCTGGGGAGAACTTTTGTTCCTGTCCGGACTTCTCTATCAACGATCTCGGGATCTGCAAGCACATCGAGTTCATTCTCGGCCGACTCGAGCGCAAGCGGGGTGGCCGGCGCGCACTCGCGCAAGGGTTCAACCCCCGCTACAGCGAGGTCTACCTGCAGTACGGCGCGGAGCGGCATGTGCGGTTTCGTGCGGGACTGGATTGTCCACCGTCGCTGTCGCGGCGTGCGGCGCGTCTGTTTTGCGGACCTCCCGCCGGCGTGCTGCCCGCGGCGCAGATGAGCACACTACAGCGCTTCCTTGCGGAGGCCCGGCGTTGCGATCGTGAGGTGCGCTGTTACGAGGATGTGCTCGGCTTCGTCGCGCAGATCCGCGATGCCGAGGAACGGCGACGGATCATCGACAGCGCCTACCCCGAGGGGGGCGCGAGTTCCGCTCTGCGCAAGCTTCTGAAGACCGAGCTCTATCCCTACCAGGCCGACGGCGCGCTGTTCGCCGCCCGCGCCGGGCGCTGTCTGATCGGCGATGAGATGGGCCTCGGCAAGACCATCCAGGCGATCGCGGCGGTAGAGCTCTTTGCGCGGCACTTCGGCGCCGAGCGCGTGCTCGTCGTGTGTCCGACCTCGCTCAAGCACCAGTGGCAGCGGGAACTCGCGCGCTTCAGCGACCGGCGCAGCCAAGTGATCGGCGGCCTGCGTGCCGTGCGGGAGGCACAGTACGCGCAGCAGTCCTTTTGCAAGATTACCAACTACGATGTCCTCTCGAAGGATCTCGATCTCATCGGACACTGGTCGCCGGATGTGGTCATCGTCGATGAGGCGCAGCGGATCAAGAACTGGAACACGGTCGCCGCGCGCGCCTTGAAGCGCATCGAGACGCCGTACGCCATCGTGCTGACGGGTACGCCGCTCGAGAATCGGCTGGAAGAGCTCGTCTCCATCGTGCAGTTCGTGGATCGCTATCGCCTTGGTCCCACCTGGCGGCTGCGTCACGAACACCAGACCCTGGATGAGGCGGGCCGCGTCGTCGGCTACCGCGGACTAGATCGCATCGGCAAGACGCTGGGGCCTGTCCTGCTGCGCCGTCGCAAGGCCGAGGTGCTCTCACAGCTGCCATCTCGCGTGGACAAGACGCTCTTCGTCGAGATGACCCAAGAGCAAATGCGTCATCACGAAGAGAATGCGGAGATCGTGGATCGGATCGTGAGCCGCTGGCGCAAGACCGGATTTCTGTCGGACGCCGACCAGCGCCGCCTCACCTGCGCGCTGCAGAACATGAGGATGTCCTGCAACAGCACGTATCTTCTCGACAAGCGTACCGACTACGGCGCGAAGGCCGACGAGCTCGCCACGGTCCTCGAGGAGCTCTTCGAGCGCCCCGAGGCCAAGGCCGTGATTTTCAGCTCCTGGATCGCCACCCACGAGCTCATCATCCGTCGACTGAAGCGAAAGCGCTGGGGCCACGTGCTCTTCCATGGCGGTGTACCGAGCGCGCAGCGAGGC
>JBOIAQ010000213.1:0-1694 GCA_050739115.1 Steroidobacteraceae bacterium
TGGCAAGATTCGGTAGGTGATGAAGAACCAACGATCCGAGAGCACCAGGCGCCGAAGCCGCGACATGCGCGCGATTATAACGCTCGGGAGTAACCCGACGATCCAGAATTCGCGTTCCCCCCACCCAGAGCCGCAGAGGAACGCAAAAACCGCGTACCTCTGCTACCCGCTTCAGCAAGGACGGGATCTCAGGTGCCGACTGCGGGCCGGCGCATGTTGGAATGAATCGCCACGACTGTGACGTCGTCCTCCGGCTCGCGGCCCGAAGAGTGATCCGACCAGCGTGATAGCTCCTCCAGCAATCCGTCGACAAAGGCGTCGGCCCCGAGGTCTCGGCCATTTTCCACGAAGAGCGCGAGGCGCTCCGCTCCAAACTGCTCGAGCGAGGGAGCGGTCGCCTCGAGAATTCCATCCGTGTAAAGGACGGCCCAGTCGCCCTCCTGGAAAGGTATTTCCACGGCCGAGTACGTGGCGTTGGGGTAAAAACCGAGGAGCAAACCGTTCTCCGTGATTTCGCGGGTGTTCCCTGCTGACTCGTCCCGTAGAACAAGGGGCGGATGACCGGCGCCGGCGTAACAAATGCTCTTCTTCTCCATATCGACGAGGGCGTATGCTGCCGTAATGTAGCGGCCCTGGAACTTGCCACACAGCGCTTGATTCAGGCCCGTCAACACACCCACCGGATCTCGCGCGTGCGGCGATTGCGCGGCCAAGGCAATCTTGAGCATCGATGAGATGAGCGCCGCCGGCATGCCGTGTCCCGACACATCGGCGACCAGAACCCCGAGACGCTTGTCGTCCACCTCGATAAAGTCGTAGAAGTCGCCTGCCACTGACGTCATCGGCACATAGCGGGCCGCGATGTCCAGACCCACAATCTTCGGGACCTCGCTGGGCAAAATCGATAATTGCATCTGCCGCGCGTTCTCAAGTTCTTGTTTGATGGCCCGGAGTTGCTGAGCCAACTGCTTGGCGTACTCGCCGTTCAGCCGCTGCCAGCCGGCGAACTTCATCGCCTCGGGGCCGACGATGCGGCCGATGGGAGCTCCGCTGAGAAGGCGATCGAGAACATCGAAGCAAATATGCCACCCGGCAGCACCCATCGACATGAAGCGGCGATCGATGTTGTGCCACAGCGTCAGGCGCGTGCCGCCACCCGAGGCTTCGAGTTCCCACCGGATATCGAAGCTACCCCAGTTGTACTCAAGCACCTCGGGAGCGTCGGCTCGCGTCACCGTGGTTTCGGTAACGTGCAGCGTGGGCACTCCCACCGTGGTGAGCTTCACCGTGGTTCCAACCGTACCCAGGTTCCCGTCGGTTTCAAAGGGCGCCCACTCGCGCAGATGCGCCGGGTCGGTAAGCGCCTGCCAGACTTTTTCCGGCGAGTGGCACAGTTCTCTCACGAGAATGAGCGTCCACTTCTCTCCGTCCTTTCGTACCTGCGCCCCGCTGGCCGGACCCGGTGCGTACTGCTCGCGATCGGTCATCTATCTTCTCCTTACATCAGCCTGGATAAGGGCGCCGGCTGGCGCAAAACGAAGTTCTGCGATCCTGAGAACTGCCATGACCGTTACGACGCAGAGCTTCGCTCTGCGCCAGCCGGCGGCGATCCTGCTGAACGTCCGCCCTATCAGCGCATCAGCTGCGTGACCTGAATGAGATTGCCGCAGGTGTCCTTCAGCATGGCGATCTTG